>JAUIAU010000020.1 GCA_030425185.1 Alphaproteobacteria bacterium | reverse complement strand
CGATGGAGACGAGCGTCGCCTCGTTCCGCATCGGCATCGCCGCCTTCATCGTGCCGTTCATGTTCTTCTACAACAGCGCGATCCTGATGGACGGCACCTGGGTCGAGGTGATCCGCGCCGGCCTGACGGCCACCTTCGGGGTGTTCCTGCTCTCGGGCGGTGTGCAGGGCTGGTTCATGGGCGGACGTGCCGCGTGGTTCATCCGGGTCGGCCTCGTGGTCGCCGCGCTCTCGATGATCGAGGGTGGGCTCTACACCGACCTGATCGGCATCGGCCTCTGCGTCGGCCTCTACTTCGTCCAGAAGGTGGTCCGGCCCGACCCCGACACCCCGTTCGAGGTGAAGGGCGCCGACTGAGCCCCCCTGCCCCGACCTGACAGAAACAGTCCCGCGCGGCCTCCGCGCGGGACATTTTGCGCCACTGACCGCCCGCCCGGCTGCGGGCACACTCCGAGGCATGGACCCCGTGCTGCACCAGTCACCGACCGATCCCGCCTTCGTGCAGGACCCCTACCCGTTCTATGACCGCGCCCGCGCCGCGGGTCCCATCGTGTGGTGGGGCGATTACGGGATGCCCGTCGCCACCACCGCCGAGGCCGTCAATGCCCTGTTGCGGGACCGCCGCTTCGGGCGCGAGGCCCCGGCCGAACTGGCGACCGAGGTTCCGGGGCATCTCGAAAGCTTCTACGCGGTCGAGGCCCATTCCATGCTGGAGCTGGAACCGCCCCGGCACACCCGGCTGCGCGGATTGGTGCTGCGCGCCTTCACCACCCGCCGCATCGCCGCGCTCGGCCCCGAGATCGCCGCGCTGGCCGACAGCCTGCTCGACGCGGTGCCCCAGGATGGCACGCCCTTCGACCTGCTCGACGCCTTCTGCCGCCCGATCCCGGTCATCGTGATCGCCCGCCTGCTGGGCGTTCCGGAATCGATGGCCGACCAGCTGCTGACCTGGTCGAACGCGATGGTGAAGGTGTATCAGGCCAGCCGCACCCGCGACGACGAGGATGCCGCGAACCGGGCCGCCAGCGAGTTCGCCGGGTTCATCCGTGCCTATGTCGCCCGCCGCCGGGGCCAGCCGCGCGACGACCTGATCAGCCACCTGATCGCGGCCGAGGAGGACGGCGAGCGCCTGACCTCCGACGAACTGGTCACGACCTGCATCCTGTTGCTGAACGCCGGGCACGAGGCGACCGTCCACACGCTGGGCAACGGCGTGAAGGCCCTTCTGGAACACGGGATGGGACCGGAGGTGCTGACCCCGGACCGGATAGAGGGCACGGTCGAGGAAATCCTGCGCTACGACCCGCCGCTGCACCTGTTCACGCGGCACGCCTACGAGCCGGTCGAGGTCTTCGGGCATCGCTTCGCGCGCGGCGATCAGGTCGGGCTGCTGTTGGCCGCCGCCAACCGGGACCCGGCCTTCGCCGCCGATCCGCACCGCTTCGACCCGGCCCGCCCGGTCCGCGCCAACGCGAGCTTCGGCGCCGGGCTGCATTTCTGCGTCGGCGCGCCGCTGGCCCGGCTGGAACTGGCGCAGGCGCTGCCGGTGCTGTTCCGACGCCTGCCGGGTCTGCGGCTGGCCGAAACCCCGCGCTACGCCAACCTCTACCACTTCCACGGGCTGGAGCGGCTGGTGGTGACGCGCGGCTGAGACGGGTCAGACCGGCAGCGCCGTGGTCGCCTTGATCTCTTCCATGCTCAAGAGCGCGGTCACGTTGTAGATCTTCACCTCGGCGATCAGCGCCTGGTAGAACCGGTCATAGGCGCGGGCGTTCTCGACGCGCACCTTCAGGATATAGTCGATCTCGCCCGCAAGGCGGTGCGCTTCCAGCACCTCGGGCCGGGCGCGCAGCGCGGCGAGGAAGCGGTTCTGCCACTCGGCCTCGTGCTCGGAGGTGCGGATCAGCACGAAGAAGCAGGCGTCGAAGCCGAGGGCCTCGGGGTCGAGGACAGCGACCTCGGACCGGATCACCCCGGCCTCGCGCAGCTTGCGAATCCGGTTCCAGACCGGCGTCTTGGAACTGCCGACGATCCTCGCCAGTTCATCGAGCGACCGGGTCGTGTCGCGCTGCACCTCGGCAAGGATTTTCCGGTCGAGCGCGTCCAGACGGACAGCCATTCTGCATCTCCTCCTGATCCCGGACGGTGTCCCGCACCCTCGCGGTCAGAGGGACAGTATTCCTTATTCCCGCCTGCACCTCCCGGTCAACCGGGACTTTGTTCTATATTCCGGGCAAGAAACTACCCCCGGAGGCGGCGATGCGGCATTTCCCGATCTTTCTCGACACCGCCGGACGGCGGATCGCCCTGGCCGGGGGCGGCGAGACCGCGCTGGCCAAGCTCCGGCTTCTGCTGCGGACCGAAGCGCGCGTGACCGTCTTCGCGCCCGACCCCGCCCCCGAGATTGCCGACTGGGCCGCAGCGGGCCGCCTGACCCTGCGCCGGCGTCCCTTCGGTCCCGGCGACGCGCTCTGCGCCGCCCTCGCCTATGCCGCCAGCGACGACGCCGCCGAGGACGCCCGAGTGGCGCGTCTGGCGCGGGCCGACGGCGCGCTGGTGAACCTGGTCGACAACCTCGAGGACAGTTCTTTCCTCACGCCCGCGCTGGTGGACCGCGACCCGGTGGTGGTGGCGATCGGCACCGAGGGAGCCGCACCAGTCCTTGCCCGGGCGATCAAGCGGGACCTGGAAGAGCGGCTGTCACCGGTGCTCGGCACGCTTGCGCGGATCGGCAAGGCCTTCCGGCCCCGTGCCGCGGCGCTGCCGCAGGGCCGCGCGCGGCGCGACTTCTGGGCCGACTATTACTTCCGCGCCGGTCCCGAGGCCGGGCCGGAGGGGGCCGAAGCCGCCCTCGACACCCTGCTCGACCGGCACCTGTCCGCAGCCCCCCGCGTTGGCTCCGTAGCGCTGGTGGGGGCCGGTCCCGGTGACCCCCAGCTTCTGACGCTGAAGGCGCGCCGCCTGCTGGACCAGGCGGACGTGGTGATCCACGACAGCCTCGTGCCGCAGGCCATCCTCGAGCTCGCCCGCCGCGAGGCCACGCTGATCCACGCCGGCAAGACCGGCTTCGGTCCGAGCGTGCCGCAGACCGAGATCAACCGCCTGATGGTCGCCCATGCGCAGGCCGGGGCGCAGGTCGTGCGGCTGAAGGCGGGCGATCCGGGCGTCTATGGGCGGCTGGACGAGGAACTCGACGCCCTGAGCGAGGCGGGAGTTCCGTGGTCCATCGTGCCGGGGATCACCGCCGCCAGCGCCGCCGCCGCCGGCCTCGGGCAGAGCCTGACGAAGCGCGGCCGCAACTCGGCGCTGCGCCTGCTGACCGGGCATGACACCGACGGCTTCACCGAGCAGGACTGGCGCGGCCTCGCCCGGCCCGGCACGGTCGCCGCGATCTACATGGGCCGCAAGGGCGCGCGCTTCCTGCAAGGCCGCCTGATGATGCACGGGGCCGATCCCGCCACCCCGGTGACGCTGGTCGAGCACACCAGCCGCCCCGACGAACGACGCCATCCCGCCACGCTGGCCACCCTGCCCGAGGCCGCGCAGGCCTGCCGGGGCGCGGCCGTGATCCTCTACGGCCTCGCCCCGCGCGCGGCCGACACCCTGTCCCTTCCCGAGACCCCCGTCCGACAGGAGACCGCGTCATGACCCGCCGTCCCGCCCTGAAAGCCGTCACCGCCAACGACCTGCGCGGCGGCCATGTCGTCTGGCGCACCGCGTCCGGCAGATGGTCACAGCACCTCGCCGACGCCCATCTGTGGGACGACGAGGCCGCCGCGCAGATCGAGCTGATCGACGCGGCGCGGGAAACCACCGAGGTGGTCGGCGTCTATCTCGCCGACATCGCGCAAGGTCCGCAGGGCCCGGAGCCCGTGCATTTCCGCGAGCGCTTCCGCGCCGACGGGCCGTCGCTCGCCGCCACACGCAGCTACGCGCCGCAACTCCATTGATCCGCAGGAGAAAGACCTGATGTATACATACTCCGACGCCGATCACGCCTATCTCGCCGAGCGCAATCGGCAGTTCCGCCAGCAGGTGGCCCGCCGCCTCGACGGGTCGCTGACCGAGGACGAGTTCAAGCCGTTCCGCCTGATGAACGGGCTCTACCTGCAACTGCACGCCTACATGCTGCGGGTCGCCATCCCCTATGGCACGCTGTCCTCCGGGCAGATGCGCAAGCTGGCCGAGATCGCGGAGCGTTGGGATCGCGGCTATGGCCACTTCACCACCCGGCAGAACATCCAGTTCAACTGGCCGAAGCTTGAGGACGTGCCCGACATGCTGGACGCGCTGGCCGAGGTCGGGCTGCACGCGATCCAGACGAGCGGCAACACCATCCGGAACGTGACCGCAGACCACTTCGCCGGGGCGGCCGCGGACGAGCTGGCCGACCCGCGCCCGGTGGCCGAACTGATCCGGCAATGGTCCACCGATCACCCGGAGTTCCAGTTCCTGCCGCGCAAGTTCAAGATCGCCGTCACCGGGTCGCCCAACGACCGCGCCGTGACGCGGGCGCATGACATCGGCCTGCGGATGGTGGCGCGGGGGGGCGAGACCGGGTTCGAGGTGATCGTGGGCGGCGGCCTTGGACGGACACCGATGATCGGGAAGGTGATCCGCGACTTCCTGCCCCGCGCCGACCTGCTGCCCTATCTCGAAGCGATCGTGGCGGTCTACAACCGTCTCGGACGGCGGGACAACAAGTACAAGGCCCGGATCAAGATCACCGTCCATGAGCACGGCATCGGCACCATCCGCGACCTGGTCGAGGCCGAGTTCCCGGCCCGCCGCGCCGCCTTTTCGGGCATCGACCAGCAGGTGCTCGCCGGGATCGAGGCGCAGTTCGCGCCGCCTGCCCTGCCCGCCCGCGACACCGGGCCGTTCGACGCCGCCTATGCCACCGACCCCATGTTCCGCAGCTTCGCCGACACCAACCTGACGGCCCACCGGCGCGCCGATCACGCCATCGTCACAGTCAGCCTGAAGGCGCACGGCGCGGTGCCCGGGGACGCGAGTGCCGGGCAGATGCGGGTTCTCGCGGACCTGGCGGCGCGCTACGGCCACGACGAGCTGCGCGTCAGCCACGAGCAGAACATCGTCCTGCCCCATGTCGCCCGCGCCGACCTGCCCGCGCTGCACCGCGCACTCAGGAACGCGGGGCTGGCGACCGCGAACGTGGGCCTCGCCTCGGACATCATCGCCTGCCCCGGGATGGATTACTGTGCGCTGGCCACCGCCCGCTCGATCCCTATTGCGCAGGAGATCGCGGAGCGGGTCGAGGCGCTGAAGATCGAGCACGATCTCGGCCCCCTGAAGATCAAGATCTCGGGCTGCATCAACGCCTGCGGCCATCACCATGTGGGGCATATCGGCATTCTCGGCCTCGACCGGGCGGGGGTGGAAAACTACCAGGTCACGCTCGGCGGCGACCACACCGAGACCGCCGCCATCGGCGAACGCGCCGGGCCCGGCTTCTCGGCCGAAGCGCTGATCCCCGCGCTGGAGCGGCTGCTGCTGGCCTATCTCGACCTGCGCCACGGCCGCGACGAGAGCTTCCTTGCCGCTTACCGCCGGCTCGGACCCGCGCCCTTCAAGGCGGCGCTCTACGGTGCGGAGGGCCAGCGCGATGCCGCTTGACCTGTCCCCGCACCAGCGCGCCGCCGACCTGAACGCCCGCTACCGCCATCACGGGGCGGTGGCGGTGCTGGAACATGCGCTGAAGGACCCGCTGTCGGGCGAGCTGGCGCTGGTGTCGTCCTTCGGGGCCGAGTCGGTGGTGCTTCTGCACTTGATCTCGATCATGGAGCCGTCGCTGCCGGTGGTGTTTCTGGACACCGAAATGCTGTTTCCTGAAACCATCAAATACCAGGAAGACCTTGCCGGACGCCTCGGGCTGACCGATGTGCGGCGCCTCTCTCCGGACCGGGCCGAGGTGCTGGCGCAGGACCCGGACGGTGTGCTGCACCAGTCCGACCCGGACGCCTGCTGCGCCCTGCGCAAGACCCGCCCGCTGGCGGCGGCGCTCGCGCCCTTCGACGGCTGGATCACCGGTCGCAAGCGGTTCCAGGGCGGCGCCCGTGCCACGCTCGACTTTTTCGAGCCGGACCCGGACGGCAACCGGATCAAGATCAACCCGCTCGCCCACTGGGACCGGGGCGACGTGCAGGACTACATCGTCAACAACCGCCTGCCGCGCCATCCCCTGGTGGCGCAGGGTTTCCCGTCGATCGGCTGCGCGCCCTGCACCAGCCGGGTCGCGGCGGGCGAGGACCCGCGCGCCGGGCGCTGGCGCGGCAGCGCCAAGACCGAGTGCGGCATTCATTTCGGCGCAAACGGCGTGATCCGCCGCAGCGAGGAGGACGCCGCATGAGCGTGATCGACACACTGGCGAACGACATCGCCCCGGTGATCGTCACCGATGCGGGCTTCGGCCCGGACGACGGCACGGTCTTTCACGACCTCGACGGCGGCGATGCCCTGCCCTGCGACCTGTCGGGCCGGGACGCGATCCGGGTGTGCTTCGCGTCCTTCGCGGATGGACGCGGCTTCACGCTGGGGCGGCAACTGCGGCTTGCGGGCTTTACCGGGCGGCTGCGCGCGGCCGGGCCGCTGGTGGCCGACCAGTACGCGATGGCGCGCCGCGCGGGCTTCGACGAGGTCGAGATCCCGGCCGACATCGCCCGCCGCCAGCCCGAGGACCAGTGGCGGTTCCGGGCGGACTGGCGGGCCCACGACCATCAGTCGCGCCTGCGCGGCTGACACACGATTGGACGCGGGAGGAATTCCGCGTATGTAAGAGCGAGAGCCTGTAAGGCGGAGTTGACAGATGAACGAACAGACGCAAGTGACGGTGCCCGCCGCGAAACCCGCGCATCTTCCCGATGCCGCCGTGGTGACGGAGGTCACGCACTGGACCGACCGGCTCTTCAGTTTCAAGGTCGAGCGCCCGCGCACCCTGCGGTTCCGGTCCGGCGAGTTCGTGATGATCGGTCTGCTCAAGGACGACGGCAAGCCGCTGCTGCGGGCCTATTCCATCGCCTCGCCCGCCTGGGCGGACGAGCTGGAGTTCTACTCGATCAAGGTGCAGGACGGCCCGCTGACCTCGCGGCTGCAACACATCCAGCCCGGTGACGAGATCATCCTGCGTCCGAAACCCGTGGGCACGCTGGTGCATGACGCGCTGCTGCCCGGCAAGCGGGTCTGGTTCTTCGCCACCGGGACCGGGTTTGCACCCTTCGCCTCGCTGCTGCGCGACCCGGAAACCTACGAGAAATTCGACCAGGTCATCGTCACCCACACCTGCCGCGAAGTGGCCGAACTGGAGTATGGCCGCCGCCTGATCGACAGCCTGCGGACGGACGAGATGATGCAGGAACTGCTCGGCGAGGAGCATCTCGCCAAGCTGACCTATTACCCGACCACTACCCGCGAGCCGAGCCCGAAGATGGGCCGCATCACCACGCTGATGCAGGACGGCACGGTGTTCCGCGACCTGGGGCTGCCGGGCATCGACCCGGCGACGGACCGCGCGATGGTCTGCGGCAGCCTCGCCTTCAACCTCGACATCAAGGCGCTGATGGAAAGCTACGGCCTGACCGAGGGCGCGAACTCCGAGCCAGCGCATTACGTGGTGGAAAAGGCCTTCGTCGGCTGAGCCGCGCGCGGCGCCTCAGGCGGCGTCGAGCGCCGCCGCGAGGGACTGCCACAGCGCCTCGACCGGCTCGATCCCGATCGACAGCCGCACGAACCCCGCCGGCACCGCGTCGCCCCAGCGCGCCCGGCGTTCGGCCGAGGAGTGAACCCCGCCGAAGGACGTCGCCGGTTGCAGCAGGGCGCATCCGTCAATGAAGCGCTCGGCGGTGGCCTCGTCCGCGAGTGTCAGCCCGATCAGGAAGCCGAAGCGGGTCATCTGTTGCCGCGCCAGCGCATGCGCGGGATCTTCCGGCAGGCCCGGAAACCGGACCGCCTGCACCTTGGGGTGATCCGCCAGCCGTTCGGCGATGACCTGGGCCGAGCGGCACATGCGGTCGAAGCGCAGTTCCAGCGTTTCCAGCCCGCGCAGCGCCAGCCACGCCTCCATCGGCCCCGGGATCGCGCCCGAGACCTTGCGCCAGTCCTTCACCCGGGCCAGCAGGTCCGCGTCGCGGCTGGCAACATGTCCCATCAGCACGTCCGAATGGCCGTTCGGGGCCTTGGTGTCGGCGGCCACGACCAGATCGGCGCCGAGGTCGAGCGGGCGCTGGCCAAAGGGCGTCATCGTCGTGTTGTCGACGATCACCCGGGCCCCCGCCGCGTGGGCGGCCCGGACGATGGCACCGAGATCGCACAGGTCGAGGCCCGGGTTCGACGGCGTCTCGACATAGACGACCGCCGCCCCCTCGAAGCCCGCGTCGAGGAAATGCACGGTGGGCCGGGTCTCGACCGTCACGCCCAGCCCTTCGAGGAATTGCCCGACGAGGTTGCGCACGGTGTAGTAGCCATCCGAGGGCAGGATCAGCCGGTCACCGGCCCGCAGCGTCGCCATCAGCGCCGCCGAGATCGCCCCCATCCCCGACGGGAACGCCACGCAGGGCGCGTCCTCGAGGTGACCGAGCGCGGCCTCCAGCCCCTCCCAGGTCGGGTTCTCCGAGCGCCCGTAGCCGTTCACCCCGCGCGGGTCGCCGGGCAGGTGATACATCGCCGCCATGACCAGCGGTTCGGGCACGGGATCGCCCTTGGCCGCCGTCCGGGCCCGCAGGTGCAGGAGGGCGGCTGCGCGCAGGTCGTCGTCGGTCATGGTCGTCTCCGGGGGTCAGGATTTGCCCGGCACGCTAGGTCAGCGGCCGGGCAATGGAAAGCCCCCGGTCAGAGACCGAGGCGCGCGCGCGTCTCGACCAGAACGGCGTCGAGCAGGTCCGGGTTCGTGTTCGCGAACTCCAGCGCGACGAGGGCGGCGGCCTTGTCCTCGGCGCCGAGGCTGGACGCCTCGATGGCGGCCACGGCCTTGTCGTAGTCGAACCCGTCGACGCTGAAGATGGTGTTCAGGTCGGCCGGGGCCTCGGCGGTTTCGGTCGCGGGCACTTCGGCAGCCGGGGTCTCGGCGGTCTCGGTCGCGGGTGCTTCGGCGGCCGGGGTTTCGGCGGTCTCGGTCGCGGGTGCCTCGGCAGCCGGGGTCTCGGCGGTCTCGGTCGCAGGCGCTTCGGCGGCCGGGGTTTCAGCGGCCTCGGTCGCAGGCGCGTCGGCGGCCGGGGTCTTAGCGGTCTCGGTCGCGGGTGCCTCGGCGGCCGGGGTCTCAGCGGTCTCGGTCGCAGGCGCTTCGGCAGCCGGGGTCTCGGTCACGGTCTCTTCCACTGCGGGGGCCGCTTCAGGCGCGGCCGCGTCCGGCGCGGGTGTCGCGTCCGCAGCCGGGGCGTCCCCGGCCGAAGCCGCGGCCGCAGCGGCCGCTTCTTCCTCGGCCTGCTGGTTGCGCTCGGCGATCACGGCGGCACCCACCGCCAGGGCCGCGGCGCCGATGGCAACGGCCGCGCCGGTGCTGAGACCGCTCTGGTTCCGGGTGCTGGCCGTCGCGGGGGCGGTCTCGGTCACCGGTGCCGGGTTGGCCGGGGCCTCGGCAACCGGGGCTGCGGCGTCAGCGGGTGCCTCCGGGGCGGCGGCGGGGACCGGATCGGGCGTGGCGATCACGACCGGCGCGGGCACGGCGGGGGCATCGGCCGTCACCGCCTCGGGCGCGGTGATCGTCCCGGCCTCGCCGGTTTCGGTGCCGGTCTCGGCGGTTTCGTCCTCGCCCCAGCAGGCGGAAAGCAGAAGCAGCGCGGTCAGGGTCAGCGGCAGGGCACGCATCGGGAACTCCGGAATGTCGGTGAGAAGGAGGATTTGCTGCCCGTCATATGCGCCGCGCGCTGCGCTGCAACAAGCCCTTGTGCAACAGGTCCGCCCGCCCGGCGAGACACCGCTTGAACGCCCCGGGAACTGCCTGTATTTTCAGCCCTCAAAGTCCTACAACCATTGAAGGAACCGACCCATAGCCCGCAGACCCCACAATGCGCCGCCGACGCGCGACACTGGCCCTCGTGTCAATGATCGCATCCGTGCCCCTGAAATCCGCCTGATCGGTGCCGAAGGTGAGAACCTCGGCGTTGTCCACCCCCGCGATGCCATGCGCATGGCCGAGGAGGTGGGGCTCGATCTCGTCGAGATTTCCCCCAACGCCACCCCCCCGGTCTGCAAGATCATGGACTTCGGCAAGTTCAAGTACGAAACGCAGAAGAAAGAGGCGGAGGCCCGCAAGAAGCAGAAGATCATCGAGATCAAGGAGGTCAAGTTCCGCCCGAACACCGACACCCATGACTACGATGTGAAGATGCGCAGCGTGACCAAGTTCCTCGAAGGCGGGGACAAGGTGAAGGTCACCCTCCGGTTCCGCGGCCGCGAGATGGCGCACCAGAACCTTGGGATGGAACTGCTGCATCGGGTCGCGGCGGACGTCGAGGGCCTCGGCAAGATCGAGAACATGCCCAAGCTCGAAGGCCGCCAGATGGTCATGATGATCGGCCCGGTCACCAAGTAACCCCGGTCGGCATCGCCACGGTTCAGGACGCCCCCGCAGTGACGGGGGCGTTTTTCGTTGTGGCACCCCCGATTGCCGCCCCCTGCCCGCCGGGCTAGAACCACGGCGACAGCGACCGAGGAGACAGCCATGAACGCGCCGAGCCAGATTTCCGCCAAGGATGCCCCCGACCTGGGCCGTTTCGACTGGGCCGACCCGTTCCGGCTGGAGGACCAGCTCGACGCCGACGAGCGCGCCTTCCGCGACGCGGCCGCCGCCTTTGCCGCCGACGTGCTGGCCCCCAAGGTCCGCGATGCCTACCGCGAGGAAACCGTCGATCCCTCGATCTTCGCCGCGATGGGCGAGGCGGGTCTGCTCGGCGTCACCGTGCCCGAAACCTATGGCGGGCTTGGCGCGGGCTACGTGACCTACGGCCTCGTGGCGCGCGAGATCGAGCGCATCGACTCGGGCTACCGTTCGATGATGAGCGTGCAGTCGAGCCTCGCGATGTACCCGATCTACGCCTACGGCTCGGAAGAACAGCGCCGGAAATACCTGCCCGGCCTCGCCGCCGGCACGCTGATCGGCTGTTTCGGCCTGACCGAACCGGATGCCGGGTCGGACCCCGCGGGCATGAAGACCCGCGCCGAGAAGACCGACGGCGGCTACCGGCTGAGCGGATCGAAGATGTGGATCTCGAACGCGCCGATCGCGGATGTGTTCGTCGTCTGGGCCAAGTCCGAGGCCCACGGCGGCAAGATTCGCGGCTTCGTGCTTGAGAAGGGCATGAAGGGCCTGAGCGCGCCGAAGATCGGCGGCAAGCTGAGCCTGCGCGCCTCGGTGACGGGCGAGATCGTGATGGACGGCGTCGAGGTCGGCGAGGATGCCCTGCTGCCCGGCGTCGAGGGGCTGAAGGGTCCGTTCGGCTGCCTGAACCGCGCCCGCTACGGAATCGCCTGGGGCGTGATGGGGGCCGCCGAAGCCTGCTGGCACGCGGCCCGGCAGTACGGGCTCGACCGGCACCAGTTCAAGCGCCCGCTGGCGCAGACCCAGCTCTTCCAGAAGAAGCTTGCGGACATGCAGACCGAGATCGCCTTCGGCCTGCAGGGCGCGCTGCGCGTCGGGCGGCTGCTGGAACAGGCCAACGCCGCGCCGGAGATGATCTCGCTGATCAAGCGCAACAACTGCGGCAAGGCGCTCGACATCGCCCGCATGTCCCGCGACATGCATGGCGGGAACGGCATTTCCGACAGCTTCCCGGTCATGCGGCACATGGTGAACCTCGAAACGGTGAACACCTACGAGGGCACCCACGACGTGCATGCCCTGATCCTCGGACGGGCCCAGACCGGGCTGCAGGCCTTCTTCTGAGCCGCCCGAATGTCCCCGTCCGGAAACGGTGCGTTTCCGCTTCCGGACGACCGAATCAGACGTGGGTCAGTGGAAAAATGGCGCAATAAAGGCTAGGACGTGACCTGCGTAAGGAGTGCAGGGCGATGCAGGATCTCTATCCATCCGAGAACGGCGGTGGACCCGAGGCCCTCGATCGCCTGCATGCCGCCTTGCGCGCCGATGCCGGGGCGGACGGATTCTACGAACGGATCGACCCGCAGCACAGCGCCCAGTTCACCGATGGCGCCGACACGCTGCTCGTGGTCTTCGAGCAGACGACAGCCCTGCTGCGCAGCGGGCGGCGGATGCTGCCGCTGGCGCGCGGGGTCCAGAACCGGACCGATTGCGCGCAACTGACCCTCGTCGCGGACCGCCCGACCTGGTTCCGGAGCGAGCGCGTCTTCGCCTTCTTCGACGGCCTGATCGACGACGGGTTCTTCGACGGGTTCGAGCGCGTCGTCTTCTACGGGGCGGGCGCGCAGGGCTATGCCGCCGCCGCCTTCTCGGTCTGCGCCCCGGGGGCGGAGGTGCTGCTCCTGCAACCGCAGGCGACGCTGACGCCGCTGCTGGCCGGTTGGGACCTCCGGTTCGCGGGAACGCGGCGGGTGGACTTCAGCCATCGCTACGGCTTCGCCCCCGCGATGATGGAGACCGCCGGGCGCGGCCTCGTCCTCTATGATCCCGGCGTCGCCGAGGACGCGATGCACGCCAGCCTGTTCCACCAGCCGCGCACCGATCTCGTCCGCGTGCGCCACCTCGGCCCGGAGGTCGAGGCCCGCCTCGACGCCATGGGCCTGCTGGCGCCGCTGCTCGACCTCGCGGTGTCGGGTCAGGCCACGGTGCAGGCGGTGGCCGCGCTGCTGCGCAAGCGGCGCACCCATTCGACCCACCAGAATCGGGTCCTGTCGATTCTCGAACGCGGCAGCCACCCGTGGCGGACCGCCGTCGCGGCCCGGCACATCCTCGCCCTGACCGGGCAGGAGCGCTTCGACGTGGCGATGGAGACCGCCCGCGCGAAACTGCTGGCCGAGGGGCGCGACCTGCCCCCGCGCCGCGCAGCGCCGCCGCGCCCGGGCCGGAGTGCCGCCGCGGTGGCGCTGGCGCTCGGGGCCGCGCTGAGCCGCGGGGACAGCACCGTTGCGGGCGACAGCCCGGGCGTGGCCAAAACGGCGGCGGCAGACGCGCCGACCGTGACGGCGGCAGCGGACACCGCGCCCGTCGCGGCATCCGACGTCACCGCGACGGAGCCTTCCGAGGCCCCGACACCCGAGCCGGAGCCGGTTGCCCCGGCGACCGTCGTGTCCGGACCGCCGGTGCAGGGCCTCTGGACCCCCGCACCGGAAGAGCCGCGCCTCGCCGCCGCCGAGGCCCCGGCCCCGTGGCTGCCCGAAACACTGGAGACGGCCGAGACCGCACCGGCCGCACCGCCCGAGGACGCCGCCACGCCGCCCGACGCGGGAGTCGGGGAGGCTCCCGCACCCGACAGCTTTCCGGCGGCTGAGACGCCTGTGGCACTGGCTGACGGGCTGGTAGACTCGGGAGATGCCACGACCTCCGGCGAGGACACGCCGGAGCCGGAGATCCTGCTGTCGTCGCCCGTCGCCGAGCCCGAGCCGGACGAGATGGGCGCGGTTGCCGAGACCCAGCCGGTCGCGGCGGTCCCGGTCGAGACGGTGTCGCAGACAGGCCCGGAGCCGGACCTCGTGACCGAAGACGGTCCCGAGAGCATTGGTGCGCCTGAAGCCGAAACCTCGCTGGTCGCGGAACAGACCCCGGCACCTGTGATGGAGGCCGAGGCTGTGCCGGTCCCGGAGACCGCGCCGTTCCCCGCCGACCTATCCCGAGAAGGCGAAGCCTCTGCCGATGTGACGCCGTTCGACGTCCCGGCTTCGGTCCCTGCAAACGACGGCTCCGCCACCTCGGACACCACGAGCCAGCCGGTCGAGGACCACACCGCAGCGCCCTCGCCGAACGAGGCTACCCCGCCCATCCCGGAGACCATGCTGGCCCCCGGCGACCTGTCACCCGAAGACGAAGCCCCCGCCGACGAGACGCCGTTCGACGTCCCGGCGCTTGTGAACGACGGGCCCGAGTCCGAACGCTCCCCGGACACCGAGACCCAGCCGGTTCCGGACTACATGCCGGACCAAGCTACCCCGCCTTCCCCGGAGACCGGTCCGGCCCACACCGATCTGTCGCCTGCAGCCCCGGGCCCCGCCGATAACACACCTGCCGACGGCGCACTTTCAGAGGACATGCCCCTCCCGGCCGCGCCGCGCCCGGTTCGGGCGGCGGCCGCCACCGGTCCGAAGCAGACGCCGATCGAGCGGCTGCGCGCCCTGCGTGCCCCGCCGAAACCCGGCAAACGAAAGAAGTAGGGCTCAGAGACCGCCTTCTCGGATCAGGAAGTCGACCACCGCGTCCACCCCCCGGCCCTGCTTCAGTTCCGCCAGGACGAAGGGGCGCGGCCCGCGCGCGGCCCTCGTGTCGGACTCGAGCAGGTCGCGGTCCACCCCGACATGGGGCGCGAGGTCCAGCTTGTTCACGATCAGCAGGTCCGAGCGCGTCACCCCCGGCCCCTTCTTGCGCGGGATGTCCTGCCCGGCCGCCGTGTCGATCACGTAGAGCGTCAGGTCGGCCAGTTCCGGCGAGAAGGTCGCCGCGAGGTTGTCGCCCCCCGACTCGATGAAGATCACGTCGAGGTCGGGAATCGCCCCCCGCAATTCGGCCACGGCGGCGAGGTTGATCGAGGCATCCTCGCGGATCGCCGTGTGCGGGCAACCGCCGGTCTCGACCCCCCGGATCCGCTCCAGCGGCAGCGCCTGCGCCCGCATCAGGTACTCGGCATCCTCGCTGGTGTAGATGTCGTTGGTGATCACGGCGACCGAGTACCGGTCGCGCAGCGCCCGGCACAGCTGCTCGGTCAGCGTGGTCTTTCCCGCGCCCACCGGGCCGCCGATCCCGACGCGCAGGGGTCCGTTGGGGCTGGGCATGGGCAGGCTCCTTCAGGTCTTGAAGAGGCGCGGTTGCAGCGTCTCGTGCTGCATCGCGGCCAGATCGGCATGGAACGTGGCGCTCGACAGATCGTCAAGCCCGGCGCCCGCGAGGTCCCCGGCCAGCCGCGCGAGGCGGGGCGCGAGGCGGGCGAGGACGGCCTGCCCCTCGGTCTGGCCCAGCGGCACGAAGCGCACGGCGACCGCGGTCAGGTTGGCGGCAAAGGCATGAAGGAACGCGCCGATCACCTCGGCGGTGGGCAGTCCCAAGGCCCGGGCACGCAGCCCGAAGGCCACCGGGTAAGGCAGCGCCAAGCTCGGGGCCGCGCCCAGGGCGGCGGTCGTGTCGAGGAAGGCCCGGCCCATCGCGGCGGTCTCGTCCCAGCGTTCGCGCGACGCGGCCAGCGCGGCGGCGATCTCGGCGAGGTCTTCGGGCCCATCCCCGGCCAGGACCCGGGCCAGCAGGATCGCGTCAGCCCGCCCGCTGCCCCGCATGAGCAGCGCATCGAGCCAGGCCTCGAGATCGAGGGCCGAGGCAATGCGCCCGTCCGCGACGGCCGTCTCCAGCCCGTGCGAATAGGCAAAGCCCGACACGGGGAACGCGGGCGAAAGCCATTGCAGCAGCGTCAGGCGCGCTTCGGCCTCAGTCATGCGAATGGGGATGAGGATGGTCGTGCGGGGGGTGGTGGTGGTGGTGGTCGTGCCCGTGGTCGTGATCGTGCCCGTGGTCGTGATCGTGGGCATGGCCCTGCACCGGGCCGTGGTCGTGGCCCATCGTGCGGCCGTGGCCGTAGGCCCCGCCCTCCGGGGTGAAGGGGCCGGTGACCGGGCTCAGCCGCGCGCCCAGCCCCTGCAGCATCCGGGCCAGAACGTGGTCGTCCCGGATCAGCAGGTGATCGGGATGCACGGCGCAGGGGGTGTGGCGGTTGCCGATGTGCCAGGCGAGGCGCGGCAGATCGCCCTCGATCCGCAACAGCGGCTCGGGCGCGGCCTCGACCGCGATCCGCCGCCCGTCGTCGAGTTCCAGCGCGTCGCCCGCGTCGAGCGACACGGTCTCCGGCAGGTCGACGAGGACCGAGGCCCCGGCGACCGTCTCCAGCCGCTTGCGGCGCAGAAGTCGGGCGTCATAGCCCAGCGCCACGCGATCCACAGCGCCCTCGGCCCCGTGGCGCAGGACGGCGACCGCGCGCCCGAGATCCGGCGCGCTCATGCCGCGGTCCCTATCAGTAGGCCGAGAATTCCTGCGCGATCAGGCGCGGGATGTCGTCGCGGGTCAGGCCGCGTGCGGCAAGCTGCGCGTCCGACAGGCCGGTCAGTTCGCTGACACGGCGGCTGACGCGATGGCCCTGGGCCAGCAGATCGAGCCAGTCGCCCGCGCCCTGCATCAGGCGGGCCAGAATGGACGGACGGGCGTCGTCGAGAAGAAAGGTATTCGCCATTGGACAGGTCCCTGAGTGGCATTCCGGGGTGTCCTCCCTGTTCCTCTATCTGCCGCGTCGCAGCATGACGCGCCAGTCGCGCGCGCGCAAGGCCGTCATGCGCGGCGGGCATGGCGCTGGCGGACGTGGCGGCGCAGGGCGGCCCGGGTCAGACCGAGCGCCGCCAGCTCGCGGGTCGAGAGCGCGGTCAGGCGGGCGATCTCGCGGGCTTCGGCGCGGTCGCGGCGCACCCGCGCGACAAGGGAACAGAGTTTCGCGATCATCGGTCCCGTCCGGTCGGCGGCGGGGATCCGGCCCCGCCCTGCCCGGCCTTCTGGCGGCGCCACGCGGCCCGCGCAAGAACAACCGCCGCAGGACAGGATTGCAGGAATTGCAAGGCTTTGGCTCAGCCGAAGAGGTCCCGGAACACATGCGCCGCGATGCCCTCGCGGGTCAGCCCGATCCGCGCCAGCTCGGCGTCGCTGCGCGCCTCGAGCCGGACGATGGCCCGCAGCCGGGCGCGCTTCAGCCCGGCGGCATTCACCCCCTGCCCCAGCCCCGCGAAGAAGGCATCGACGCGGGCGTGCAGGCCGGAGGGGACGGCAACGATTTCGGGGCCGGGGGTGGGGTCGAACCTGTGATCCATGACGGAGCCTCCACGGACGGGGGTCTCCTCCCTCGAGAACACCCTAGCACGGAATCGGGCCGAACGAGCCTGCCGCGCCGCGCCCGAACCAACGGTGTTGCGGCAGCGCAGCAGGCTCAACCGTCGGCGGCACGGGGCCGCGCAGGTCACGTCGGTATCGCGTCGGTACGACGTCGGTATCGTGTCGGTGCGGGTGTCGGTGGAGGCGACGCCCCCGGCCGCGGGACCGGGGTCGCGCCTGCGGCGCGATGCCTCCGGCGGGAGTATTTGGGCAAAGAAGAATGCGGGGGCGGCTGTCTTCGAAGCTGGACGTCTTACGGAACTAGAGACTATTGCCCACTGAGCTCGCTGAGTGGGCGCCCAAAGAATCGACCGAGTGCCACCTCTGCTTCGATCTTCTGATGGGCCCTCCCCAAAGTCCCAAGCAGCAGAGGGAGATTCGGGCCTTTCTCACCATCGCTTGCATAGTAGCGAAGGGCAAAGTTGCTTTCAGATCCATGAAGCTTGCTGAGGGCTTCAAGGTGTTCCGTGAATAGGTCAGAACCCGAGCGGAGACTTTCTTCAGCACTCAACAGATCTTTCTCCCGTGCCGACTCAAATTCCTCATCCGCGCAGGATGCAAAAAGGGAGAAGTGCTGCCTCTCAGTGATCGCATGCCAGAGCTTTCCCAGGGAGTGTCCGTAGTCTTCCTTGAGATGACCTTCAGAGACCCCGTCGAGTGCGAGTATCGCCTTGAACAGGACCTCATAGCTTTGCGCTAAAACATGAAGGTGTCCTGCAAACAATGCGGAAGGCCGGTCGCCATACTCATAGCTGTTTCTCACGATATGGCTGAATTGGCGTGACTTCACCCAAAGCTTCCAGGGAAGCGTTCGCTCAAAATCCCCGGCATCCATTCAGAACATGAAGTACCGCTGGGCCATCGGCAGTTCGGTGGCGGGGGCGCAGGTGAGGAGTTCGCCGTTGGCCCGGACCTCGTAGGTTTCCGGATGCACCTCGATCACCGGGGTTTCGGCGTTCATCACCATGTCGCGCTTGCCGATCGCGCGGGTGTTCGTCACGGCGACCGTCTCCTTGGCGAGGCCGAGGGCGGCGCGGAGGCCTTCGGACTGGGCGGCGGCCGAGACGAAGGTGACGGCGGAATGCTCGACCGAGCGGCCGTAGGCGCCCCACATCGGGCGCGTGTAGACCGGCTGCGGCGTCGGGATCGAGGCGTTCGGGTCGCCCATCTGCGCGACCGCGATGGTCCCGCCGAGCAGGACCATCTCGGGCTTCACCCCGAAGAAGGCCGGGGACCAGAGCACGAGGTCCGCGCGCTTGCCGACCTCGATCGAGCCGATGTGCTGCGACAGGCCATGCGCGATGGCGGGGTTGATCGTGTACTTGGCGACGTAGCGCTTCACGCGGACGTTGTCGTTGGCGCCCTGCTCCTCGGGCAGGCGGCCGCGCTGGACCTTCATCTTGTGGGCGGTCTGCCAGGTCCGGATGATCACCTCGCCCACCCGGCCCATCGCCTGGCTGTCCGAGGCGATGATCGAGAAGGCACCCATGTCGTGCAGGATGTCCTCGGCGGCGATGGTCTCGCGCCGGATGCGGCTTTCGGCGAAGGCGACGTCTTCGGGGATCGCCTTGTCGAGGTGGTGGCAGACCATGAGCATGTCGAGGTGTTCCTCGATCGTGTTCACGGTGTAGGGCCGGGTCGGGTTGGTCGAGGACGGCAGGACATGGGCCTCGCCGCAGACCTTGATGATGTCCGGGGCATGGCCGCCGCCCGCGCCCTCGGTGTGGAAGGCGTGGATGGTGCGGCCCTTCATGGCGGCCAGCGTGTTCTCGACGAAGCCGCTTTCGTTCAGGGTGTCGGTGTGGATCATCACCTGCACGTCGAAGGCGTCGGCGACCGACAGGCAGCAGTCGATGGCACCGGGGGTGGTGCCCCAGTCCTCGTGCAGCTTCAGGGCACAGGCCCCGGCGCGGATCTGTTCCTCCAGCGCGGCGGGCAGCGAGGCGTTGCCCTTGCCCGCGAAGGCGAGGTTCATCGGGAAGGCATCCGCCGCCTGCAGCATCCGCCCGAGGTGCCACGGGCCCGGCGTGCAGGTGGTCGCCAGCGTGCCGTGCGCGGGACCGGTGCCGCCGCCCAGCATGGTGGTGAGCCCCGAGTGCAGCGCGTCGTCGATCTGCTGCGGGCAGATGAAGTGGATGTGGCTGTCGAAACCGCCGGCCGTCAGGATGCGGCCCTCGCCCGCGATGGCCTCGGTGCCGGGGCCGACGATGATGTTGACGCCCGGCTGGGTGTCGGGGTTGCCCGCCTTGCCGATGGCCGCGATGCGCCCGTCCTTCAGGCCGATGTCGGCCTTGTAGATGCCGGTCACGTCGAGCACGAGCGCGTTGGTGATGACGGTGTCCACCGCCCCCTCGGCGCGCGTCATCTGGGACTGGCCCATGCCGTCGCGGATCACCTTGCCGCCGCCGAACTTGACCTCCTCGCCGTAGATCGCGGCGTTGCCGCCGGTCCCGCCGGACAGCGCGGCCCCCACCGCCTCGGCGGTCAGGTCGCGCTCGACCTCGATGATGAGGTCGGTGTCGGCCAGCCGCACCCGATCGCCCGTGGTCGGGCCATACATGTCGGCATAGGCGGCGCGGGAGATCTTTGCGGGCATCGGCGGTCCTTTCGGGTCGGATCAGGGGCGGCGGGGCACGGGTCAGAGACCCGGCTTGCGCAGGCCGCGGGCGGCGAGGCGCTGGCGGTTGTCGGTGGCGGCGGCGTCGAGCGGCGCGATCCCGGCTTCCCAGAGGCGCAGCGGCGCGTGCCCGTCGGCGGCGGCCTGCATCATCCTGGAGGAGGCATCGAGGAAGGCGGCGTGCTTCTCGGCCACCATGCGCCAGTGCTCATCGAAGGGCGTGTTCCAGAGGCCTGCGCCGCCCATGGCGCGCATGGCGACGACGCCGCCGGCCTCGATCCAGAGGTGGGCAGCCCGGAACCCGGCGGCGGCGAGATCGAAGGGCGTGGCCGGACGATGCGGCATCAGTTCATCTCGCCGTAATAGCGCAGGTCCTCGGTGCGCTGGCGGGTCAGGCGCTCGCGGCAGGAGAAGTCGAGCATCGGCTGCATCGAGCCGCCCCGGGCAAGATTGCTCTCGGCCGCGCAGGCCTGGTCGCGGAAGGTGATCCAGGTCCGCTGCGCCGCGCGCAGCATGTCGGCGGCGGGGGGCTGGCCGGGCGGCAGGTAGGACGCGTCCTGCGCGCGGGCGGCGGCCATGGCAAGGCCCCATGCGAGGTTCAGGTCCTCGTCGGCGGCCATCCAGGCCTGCTGGGCGCAGAAGGTCAGGTCCATCTGGGTCTGGGCGGCGGAACAGTCGACCTGCTGGGCGCGGGCAGGCAGCGCGGCGGCGAGGGCGGACAGGACGAGAGCGGGGACGAGGGCGCGGCGCATGTGGGGGCTTCCGGTTGGTCGGGGGCGGCCCCGCCCTGAGTGCGGGCGGGACCGAAGGGTCAGGTCAGGACGAGGCCTTGTCGCCGCCGATCCCGGGGACCGGGGCGAGCGAGACTTCCTTCTTGCGCGGCGGGGTGCGGCGGCGCGAGGCCGGTTTCGCCGCGGCCTTGGGGGCCTCCGGGGCCTTGGGCGCGGGCGCACTGACCTTGGCGGGCGCGGGCGCCGTGCTTTCGGCCTTCACCGGCTCGGGCTTCGCCGGAGCGGCTGTTACCGGGGCGGGCGCGGGTTGCACAGGCGCGGCGGCCTTCGGCGCCTCGGGCGCGGTGGCGGCGGCAGGCGCAGGCGCCGGGGTCGCGGCGACGGGCGCCGGGGTCGGCTTCGGCGCGGGGGCCGCTTCGGCCATGGGGGCCGGGGCCGCTTCGGCCTTGGGGGCCGGGGCGGGTGCCGGTTTTGCCTCGGCTTTCGGAGCCGGAGCGGGGGCCGGTTTTGCCTCGGCCTTCGGGGCCGGGGTCGGGGCGGGGTCCGCCTTGGTCACCGGGGCAGCCTTGGCGGCCGGCTTTGCCGGAGCGGCAGGTTTCGCCGTCACGGCGGGCTTGGCTTTCGCGGCCGGTTTCGCCTTCGCGGGCGGGGTAGCCTTGGCGGCCGGTTTGACCTCGGTCGCGGGTTTCGCCGCGGCAGCCGGTTTGACCTCCACCGCAGGTTTCGCCGCCGCGGCCGGTTTGACCTCCGCCGCAGGCTTCACTTCGTCGACCGGTTTCGCCTTCGGGGTCAGCGGCGTGACGGTCGCCGGGGCGCGCGGCGGGGCTTTCGGCGCAGGCGTCACGGCCTCGCCGGTCTCGCCGTGCAACTGGGCCCCGAAGAACGGGGTGACGCCGCTGTATCGCAGCATCTGGCTGGCCATGCGGGCCTGCATGTCCACGGAGGCCTTCCAGAAAGAGAGGCTCGTGAGCCAGATATCGATCGGTGTTTTGGGTTCAAACATCAGAGGTCTCCCATGACCTTTTGGTTGAAGCCGAAAACCCTGCGCGTGCCTCCCAACGGCACAAGGCGGACCTCGCGGCTCTGTCCGGGTTCGAACCGGACAGCGGTCCCGGCGGCAATGTCCAGACGCATCCCCCGCGCCGCGTCGCGGTCGAAGGAGAGGCCAGAATTGGTTTCCGCGAAATGGTAGTGGCTGCCGACCTGAACCGGCCGGTCGCCCGTGTTGGCGACCATCAGCGTGATGGCCTCGGCGCCAGCGTTGAGGGTGATGTCGCCCTCGGCGATGAAATATTCTCCGGGGATCATTCACGGTCCTCTGCGCTGGCATCCATGGACCCGGCGAGCGCGGCCAGCGCGCGGTCGCGGGCGTCGTCGAACTTGGCGGCCAGCGTCGGGCTGGCCTCGCGGATCGCGGCCACGACGCGGGTAGCCCCGGCGACATAGGCCCGCGCCCGCGCCACGTCCCAGGCCTGCGGATCCCGGGCGAGGTCGCGCAGGTTGCAGGTCTGGTCGGCGATCTTGATGCGCTTGACCGCGGCGGGCTGGCGCTCGAGGTGCGCGGCCTTGCGGGCCTTCAGGTCGAGATCGGCCCAGCGGGGATCGCGGACAAGGCCCGCGGTCAGGGTCGCCACTTCTGCGCCGAACTGGCGCTCGATCTCGTCGAGGCCCAGCGCCTCCTCGTTGACGAGGTAGTGCAGCAGCGCCGCGATCACGTCGGACTCGGTGCCGCCGTCGCGGGCGACGAGATCGGCCACCTCGCAGGGATGATCGACATAGACAACGCCCGCCTGACCGCGCCGCAACTGACGCGCATGCGCCTCGGCGGCGATGCGGTAGGCGGCGGTGAGGCGGGTCAGTTGCATGCGGTCTCCTTCGCGGGTCAGGTCTTGGTGCGGATGGCGTCAAACAGGCGCTTGCCGAACAGGCCCAGCAGGCCGCCAACCGCCAGCGCGATGGCCGACCCGCCGCCGCCCAGCGCGGACAGCAGCGCGGCGGCGACCATCATCACGGCGAAGGCGAAGGTGCGGAACTCGCCCGGCTCGATCTTCAGGTCGTCGAGGGTCAGGCTTTCCAGCGCGGTCTTGATGTGCGGCTCGGCGAAGGGCGTCGCCAGCCCGGCGATGAGGGCGATCACGAAGGTAAACATCAGGACGCGGCCCCCGACCGGATCGGGTGGTGGACGGTCACGAGCTTGGTGCCGTCGGGGAAGGTCGCCTCGACCTGCACGTCGTGGATCATCTCGGGGATGCCGGACATGCACTGTTCGGCGGTCACGACATGCGCGCCCGCTTCCATCAGGTCGGCGACCGAGCGCCCGTCGCGCGCGCCCTCGACCACGAAGTCGGTGATCAGCGCGATGGCCTCGGGGTGGTTCAGCTTGACGCCGCGCTCCAGGCGGTTGCGCGCCACCATCGCGGCGAGGCTGACGAGGAGCTTGTCCTTTTCGCGGGGCGTGAGGTTCATCCGTAGTGTCCTTCGGCAGTCATCAGCTTTGCCAGACGCGGGGCAGCGGCGCCCCGGTCACGGCGGGAACGAGGGCATGGAGCGCGCGGCGCATCGGCCAGGCGTCGGCGGCCGAAAGCCGGGCGACGAGGCGACCGTCCCAGGCCGAGGCGGCCCCGGTGACGCCGTCGAGCCCGGCAAGGCGCTCGCGCAGCGGGGCGAGGCGGTCGGCGGCATCGGGGGCCACGACGACGAGCGTCGCGACGGCCCGCGCGCCCGCGAGGCAGGCCGGGTGCGTCAGGTCGGGTCCGGCGAGGGCGAGCGGCTCCCAGAACACCAGCCGGCCGCCGCGCCGGATGCGGCGGTGATCGGTGAGGTCGAGCGCAGACAGGGTCTCGCCCATCGCCGCGCGGCCGGGCACCAGCGTTTCGAGGAAGGTCAGCTGCGCGTCGGCGGCCATCTCGACCTCGGTCGTGCGCGCGAGGTTGCAGCCCTGAAAGAGGATCACCTCCTGCGGCAGCCAGTCGAGCCGCGTCCCCGCGCCCAGCGACAGGCGGGTGTCGAGGCGGCCGGGCACCGACCCGCTGCTGGCGCGATAGGCGCGTTCGGCAGTCTGGGTGGTGCCGGTGACGCGGGCCCCCGGCCCGACGTCGAGCGTGTAGGACAGCCGGTCGCCGCCGGTGATGCCGCCCGAGGTGTTCAGGAACACGACCTCCGGGGCCGGGCCGTGGGTGCGCGGCAGCATCGCCTTGGCGCTGCCCGCCTGCCGCAGGTCACTCAGACGCGCGCCTGACGGTCCCGCGACAAGCGCCGCGCGGGCCTCGCCCCGGGTGCGCTGCATCAGCGGCAGTGTGTCGGTCGCGTCGAGCATCACGGTCTCCCCGTCCCGACGCTACACGGCAGGACCCGACGGACAACCCTTGCAGGCCGGGCCGGGCAAAAATCACGTGCGGGCCGCCGGGAACGGCAGCTTTCTGCGGTGCAGCATGACCAAAATCCGGGCAGAACGCAAGGGTGATGTTGGGCCCGGACGGGCGTCTCCGGGGGGTTCCCTGCCCTCGCGCCGCGATGTAGGACGGGCCGGACCCGGGTGCGCCCGGACAGGCCGCGACCGAGGACGCCATGACCGACCCAGCCCCGCTCCAGACGCTGACGATCCGCCGCCCGGACGACTGGCACCTGCACCTGCGCGACGGCGCGATGCTGAAGGCGGTGCTGCCCGAAACCGCGCGCCACTTCGCGCGGGCGATCGTGATGCCGAACCTCGTGCCGCCGGTGGTGACGGCGGCGCAGGCCGGGGGCTACCAGGCGCGGATCACCGAGGCGCTGCCCGAAGGGATGGCCTTCACCCCGCTGATGACCCTCTACCTGACCGAGGAGACCGATCCGGCGGACCTGCGCCATGCCTACGAGAGCGGCCTCGTGACGGCGGTGAAGCTCTACCCGGCGGGGGCGACGACGAACTCGGCCTCGGGCGTGCGGGACTTCGACAAGGTCCGCGCCGTGCTGGAGACGATGGCCGAGATCGGCTGCCCGCTCTGCGTGCATGGCGAGGTGACGACCCATGACGTCGACATCTTCGACCGGGAGGCGGTGTTCATCGAGACCGTGCTCGACCCGATCCGCCGGGCGACACCGGGGCTGAAGGTGACGATGGAACACATCACCACCTCGGACGCGGTGGATTACGTGACCGGCGCGGACGGTGCGATCGGCGCGACGATCACCACGCATCACCTGATGATCGACCGGAACCATATCCTCGTGGGCGGGATCAAACCGCACTACTACTGCCTGCCCGTCGCCAAGCGCCGGACCCACATGGAGGCGCTGCGCAAGGTCGCGGCCTCCGGCCATCCGCGCGTCTTCCTCGGCACCGACAGCGCGCCGCATCTCGACCACGACAAGGAGAGCGCCTGCGGCTGCGCGGGCATCTTCTCGGCCACCAACACGTTGGCCTGCCTCGCGCAGGTCTTCGAGGAGGAAGGCGCGCTCGACAGGCTCGAGGCCTTCACCAGCCTCAACGGCCCCGCGCATTACGGCCTGCCGCCGAACGACGACACGATCACGCTGGTGCGCCATGCCACGCCGGTCCGGTTCCCGGCCAAGGTCGCCACGGCGACCGGCCCCGTCACCGTGTTCGACCCCGGCCGCCCGGTCTACTGGTCGGTCGTCGCCTGATCCCCTGCCCTGCCGCTGCCCTGACCCGAGGTTCCCGCCCATGATCCCCTCCAGCTATCCCGACGCCCCGACCATCGCACGCCTGACCGCGGAGATGCTGTGGGACATCGGCGCGGTGCATTTCCGTCCCGAGGACCCGTTCACGCTGGCCTCCGGCCTGCCCTCGCCGACCTACATCGACTGCCGCAAGCTGATCTCCTACCCCCGCATCCGGTCGACCCTGATGGACTTCCTGACCTGCACCGTGATGCGGAACGCCGGGCTGGAGGCCTTCGACAACGTCGCGGGCGGCGAGACGGCGGGCATCCCCTTCGCCGCGCTCGTGGCCGAGCGGATGGCGCTGCCGATGACCTATGTCCGCAAGAAGCCGAAGGGCTATGGCCGCAACGCCCGGATCGAGGGCGTGATGACCGAGGGCCAGCGCGTGCTGCTGGTCGAGGACCTGACGACCGATGGCGGCTCGAAGCTGTCCTTCGTCGACGCGATCCGCGAGACCGGCGCGACCTGCGCCCACACCGCGGTGATCTTCTACTACGGCATCTTCCCCGAGACCGAGACGACGCTGGGCGATCACGGCGTGGCGCTGCATTACCTCTGCACCTGGCGCGACGTGCTGGCGGTGGCCAAGGCGCGGGCGCTTTTCCCCGAGGACCAGCTGACCGAGGTTGAAGCCTTCCTGAACGATCCCCGCGGCTGGCAGGCGGCGCGCGACAGGGGCTGAGGCGGCGGTCCGCCCGATGTTGTCCACGGCGGGGCTGGGGACGAATCTGTGCATGACCGGACCGCGGCCGGCCATCGGCGCCGGACCGCCGAGGGTTTCAGCGGGCTGCCCCAACATCTGGACGGCATCAGACCCGCCCACCCCATCGGCGGTGTCGTTCTGCGGGCGAATGTGCTAACAGGATATCCAGATTGAACGCCCCGCGCGGATCGTGAAGATCGACGGACAGGGGCAAGAGGGCAGCCATGAACGACTACAGCAGCTTCGCCGACGGGACAGAAGTGCCCCGCGGGGAGGGGGCGGTGCAGGTCGCCGACCCCACGCAGAACATCGAGGCCGAGCAGCAACTTCTCGGGGCGATCCTGACGCGGAACGAGGTCTACGACGGGATCGCCTCGATCATTCAGGCCCGGCACTTCGCCCTGCCCCTGCACCGGCGCATCTACGAGGCGGCCGAAGCGCGCATCCAGAAGAACGCGCTGGCCTCGCCGGTCACCCTCAAGAGCTATTTCGAGGACGACCCCGACATGCCCGAGGGCGGCGCGGCGCGCTATCTCGCGCTGCTCGCCGGGTCGGCCGTCGCGGCCTACGCCGTCAAGGACTTCGCGCAGCTTGTCCATGACCTGTGGGTGCGGCGTGAACTGATGGCGCTGGGGCAGGACATCACCGCGCAGGCCGCCGCCGCCGATGCGCGCACCGATACCGGCGGGCTGATCACCGAGGCCGAACAGCGCCTCTACGCGATGGCCGAGACCGGCACCGTCTCGAGCGGCTTCGTCTCGTTCCTGCGCGCCACCACGCTGGCGGTGGAATCCGCCGAGGCGGCGAACCTGCGCAAGGGAAAGCTGGCGGGGATTTCCACCGGGCTTGTCGATCTCGACAAGAAGCTGGGCGGCCTGCACAAGTCGGACCTGCTGATCCTCGCGGGGCGGCCCTCGATGGGCAAGACCTCGCTGGCGACCAACATCGCCTTCAACATCGCCAAGGCCTATCAGAAGGGCAAGCTGCCCGACGGCTCGACCGGGGCGGTCTCGGGCGGGGTCGTGGGCTTCTTCTCGCTCGAAATGAGCGCCGAACAGCTGGCGATGCGGGTGCTCTCGGAGGCCGCCGAGGTCCCGAGCGAACTGATCCGGCGCGGCGAGATGTCGACCGACGAGTTCCGCCGCTTCGTCGAGGCGGCGCGGGTCATCGAATCCTGCCCGCTGCATATCGACGACACGCCCGCGCTGCCGATCTCGCAGCTCGCGGCCCGCGCGCGGCGGCTGAAGCGCGAGCACGGGCTGGACGTGCTGATGATCGACTACCTTCAGCTGGTGCGCCCGGCCACGGCCAAGGATAGCCGGGTGAACGAGGTCTCGGAGATCACGCAGGGCCTGAAGGCCATCGCCAAGGAACTGAACATCCCGGTCATCGCCCTGTCCCAGCTCTCGCGCCAGGTCGAGAACCGCGAGGACAAGCGCCCGCAGCTGTCGGACCTGCGCGAATCGGGCTCGATCGAGCAGGACGCCGACGTGGTGATGTTCGTGTTCCGCGAGGAGTATTACCGCGAACGCGAGAAGCCCGCCGACCATGACCTGGAGGCGATGGCGAAATGGACCGAGATGATGGAGGCCTGCCACGGCAAGGCCGAGGTCATCATCGGCAAGCAGCGCCACGGTCCGATCGGCACCGTCGAGCTGAGCTTCGAGGGCCAGTTCACCCGCTTCGGCAACCTCGCCAAGCAATGGACCAGCCCCGACCGCGAGTTCTGAGCCGCTTCACGCGAACGCGACTTGACCGAAAGCCGGGGGCGCGGCCCGATGGGGCATGCGCGCGCTCCTTTTCCTGGTTCTCGGTCTTTTTCCCCTGACGCTGGCGGCGCAGGAGAGCGCGCGTCCCGTCGAGGTCGACGTCGAGCTTGTGCTGGCGGTGGACGTGTCCCGCTCGATCGCGCCCAGCGAACTGATCCTGCAGCGGCGCGGCTATGCCGAGGCCCTCGTCAGCGCGCCGGTGATCGAGGCGGTCGCGGCGGGCCTGCTGGGCCAGATCGCGGTCACCTACATCGAATGGGCCGGGGACGGCGCGCAGCGGGTGGTGGTGGACTGGACCCTGATCCGCACCGTGGAGGAGGCCGAGGCCTTTGCCGCGACCCTGATCTCGACCCCGGTCTACGCGCTGTCGCGGACCTCGATCTCGGGCGCGATCCGGACCGCGCTGCGGCAGATCGACGGGAACGGCTACGAGGGGCTGCGCCGGGTCATCGACATCTCGGGCGACGGGCCGAACAACGCGGGCCTGCCGGTGCTGGCCGCGCGGTCCGAGGCACTGGCCTCGGGCGTCACCATCAACGGGCTGCCCCTGATGACGCAGGACGGCGCCTACCAGAGCTGGCATATCCGGGACCTCGACCTCTACTACCTGAACTGCGTGATCGGCGGGCCCGGGGCCTTCGTGATCCCGGTCCGCGACTGGACCGAGTTCGCCGCCGCGATCCGTCGCAAGCTGGTGCTGGAAATCGCCGGGCTTCCGCTGCGCGAGGAGGCGGGCGTGATCCCGGCACAGGGATACGACTGTCTGATCGGGGAAAAGATATGGGCCGACCGCTTCGGGCGCGGCCTGCCCTGACGGTTGCCTCTGGCCCCGGCCGGGCAGGATGCGCTAGAACGGGGCAATTCCTGCCGAGGGGACACGCCCATGATGATCGACATCGAGAAGTTCAACGCCACGCCGCTCGTCCGCGAGCCGTTCCAGCACCTTGTGGTGGAAGAGTTCATCACGCCCGAGACCCTCGCCGAGGTGGTCAAGGATTACCCGGACGTGCCGGGCGGCGGGTCGCACTACGGCTCGACGCTGAACATCAAGGGCCGCTTCAAGGCGCTGATGGACGAGATGCAGGGCCCCGCCTTCCAGAAGGCGATGGAAGAGAAGTTCGACTTCGACCTCTCGGACCGGCCGATCACCTATACCGTGCGCGGCTACTGCCGGGCCAAGGATGGCTCGATCCATACCGATTCGAAGACCAAGATCTTCACCGTCCTGCTCTACCTGAATGACCTGAACTGGAAGAACGACGGCGGGCGGCTGCGGCTGCTGAACTCGGGCGACAACCTCGAGGACTATTTCGCCGAGGTCGAGCCGAAGGGCGGCACGCTGCTGGTCTTCAAGCGCGCCGACAACTCGTGGCACGGCCACCACCCGTTCGAGGGGCCGCGCCGCGCGATCCAGATCAACTGGCTGACCGACGAGGCGGCGCTGCGCCGCGAAGAAGGCCGCCGGGGCATCATCACCCGCGTGAAGGGGATGCTGCGCGGCTCGTCCGCGGCCTGATGCGGGGGGCGCAAGCCCTCCGTCCGCTCCTCTGCGGTCTGGTCGCGCTCGTCTGGGCGCAGGCGGCGCTGGCCGCCGCCGACCGCGTGGCGCTCGTCATCGGCAACAGCGCCTACCAGGCGGTGACGCCGCTCGAAAACCCTCTGAACGACGCCGCCGACATCGGCACCACGCTGGAAGGGCTCGGCTTCGAGGTCGAGACCGTCACCGATCTGGACCAGGTCGGGATGATCCGGGCGCTCGGCGGGTTCCGGGCGCGCGCCGCCGAGGCCGAGATCGCCCTGATCTACTACGCCGGTCACGGGATCGAGGTGGAGGGGCAGAACTACCTGATTCCCGTCGATGCCCGGCTGTCGACCCCGGATGCCGTCGACTTCGAGGCGCTGCGCCTCAACACCGCCGTGCGCGCCGCCGAGGGCGCGGGGCGGCTCAGCCTCGTGATCGTGGATGCCTGCCGCAACAACCCCTTCGCCGGGGCCGAGGGCTGGGCGGGCGACACCCGCTCGCTGACCCGGGGCCTGCGCCCTGTCGAGCCGCGCGGCGACACGCTGGTGGCCTATGCGGCCCGGGACGGGACCGTGGCGCAGGACGGAGACGGGCGGAACAGCCCCTACGCCCGCGCGCTGATCGACAGCCTGAACGAGCCGGGCGTCGAGATCGGGCAGGTCTTCCGCCGCGTCCGTGACCGGGTCCTCGCCGCGACCGGCCGTCGACAGGAGCCGTTCGTCTATGGCTCGCTGTCGGCCGAAGAGATCTACCTGCACCCGGCGGTCGCGGTGATTGACCCAGTCGAGACCGAGGCGCAGGCCTGGGCCGAAGCCTCGGCCGCAGGCGAGGCGGAAGCGCTGCGCGGCTTCCTCGATGCCTACCCGGACGGGCGGTTCGCGGCCGCCGCGACCCGGATGCTGGCACTGCTTGACCGTCCTGCCCCGACCCCGGCGCCGGCCCCCGCCCCGGTGCCCGCACGCGATCCCGACCTCGAAGCCTGGTCGGCGGCCAGCCTCGCGGGCGACATCGCCGGGCTTCAGGGCTACCTCGAGGCGTTCCCTGACGGCCGCTTCGCCGCCACCGCCCGGCAGATGATCGACGCGGCCACGCCGGAGGCCACGCCCGACCTCGCCTCGCTGGGCCTGCCCGAGCCGGTCGCCCGGCGGGTGGCGGCGATCCAAGACCCGGTGGACCTGCGGGATTCCCGGATCGGCGACACCGCCCTCGTGGCGCTGGCGGGACGCTACGACCCGGAGCGCGCCGATACCGTCCAGCCCGAGGCGGCGGAAGCCTTCGCGACCGTCAGCGCCCTCTTCGACCTGAAGGGCGAGAGCTTCTTCCTGCCCTTCGGGATCGGCAATTTCTCCAGCTACGACGTCAAGGCCGGGCTGGCAGCGGCCCGGCTGACCCGGCTGACGCAATCGGGCGACACCGATCCGCTCAGCTTCGCCTCGGTCGGGGTTTACGGCGCGTCGGACCAGACCCTGATGCTGCATTACCTGTTCGACCGGCGGCGCTGCGACCTCGCGGTGCGGCTGATGGCGGACACGACGATGGGACGGCTCGACACCGACACCGCGCGGCGCGATGCGCTCGGGCGGTCCCTGCCCTGGGCCGCCTACCTGAACTGCCCGCCGTCGCAGGCCGGGCAGGTGATGCGGGTGGTGGCCTCGCTCGTGGCGGAACCGGAAGCGCTGCGGACCGGCTACTTCCGGTTCGGCACGCGCGACCTGATCGACCGGCTCGACGGCGCCAGCGATGCGCCCGTCGCGGTCTACGTGCCGATGCCGAAGCTTGCCCTGTCGAACAGCGGCGCGCAGGACATCCGCCGCGGCCTGCAGGAAGAACTGAAGCGGCTGCGCCTCTACGACGCGCGGGTGGACGGGGTCTGGGGCGCGGGCACCGCGCGGGCCGTCCGGTCGCTGTGCGAGACCCGGGCGGCGGCCCTGCTGCGCTCGGCCCGGTCCGAGGCGCGGGCGGTCAGCGACTGGACCGAGACCGTGCGCGGCGCGCCGATGACGAAGATCGGCTACTACCACCTGACCTTCGCGCGGACCGCGGGCGGCGCCCCGGACACCGAGCGCCTGACCGGCGTGACGACCCGGTTCGGGGTCGACCTGATGCGCTATTCCGACGGGCAAGTGACCTGGTGCGCGCTGCCGACGGAGGACGGCAAGGTGCTTGCCGAATTCGATGGTGACACAATGGCGGTAAGCTATTTGCCACTGTGGGGACCTCCGTTCCGCCTCGACACGCGCTGAGCCGCCTTAGGCCTTGACGGGCGCGCGGCGGCGAAGGAAACCCCCGGACATGGCCACTGCGACCCTCTCCATCGACCTTGATGCCATCGCCGCCAACTGGCGGGCGCTCGATGCCGCGTCGCCGCCTTCGACGCAGACGGCAGCGGTGGTGAAGGCGGATGCCTACGGCCTGGGCGCGGACAAGGTTGCGCGGGCGCTGGCGACGGCGGGCGCGCGGAGATTCTTCGTCGCCGTGGCGGAAGAAGGGGCAAAGGTCCGGCAGGCGCTGGGACCGGGCCCGGAAATCGCGGTCTTCTCCGGTCACATGGACGGCGATACGGCGCTGATCCGGGACTACCGGATGACGCCGATGCTGAACTCGACCGAGCAGCTGGCCCGGCACCTTGAGGCCCTGCCCGGCCATCCGTTCGGCGTGCAGCTCGACACCGGGATGAACCGGCTCGGGATGGAGCCCGGCGAATGGGCGGCGGTGCATGACCTCGTGCTCGACCTGAAGCCGCGGCTGCTGATGAGCCACCTCGCCTGCTCGGACGAGCCGAGCCACCCGATGAACCTGCAACAGCTGCGCAGCTTCCGCGAGATGACCGACGGGACCGGCGTGCCGCGCTCGCTGGCGGCGACCGGGGGCATCCTGCTCGGACCGCAGTTCCACTTCGACCTGACGCGGCCGGGGATCGGCCTCTATGGCGGCGAGCCCTTCGTCGAGGCGACGCCGGTGATCGCCCTGCGCGTGCCGGTGGTGCAGATCCGCGACCTCGATCCGGGCGAGACCGTGGGCTACGGCAATTCCTGGAGCGCCGACCGGCCGACGCGCCTCGCGACGGTGTCGGCGGGCTATGCCGACGGCCTGCTGCGGTCGCTGTCGAACCGGGCCACCTTCCATTCCGGGATCAAGCCCTGCCCGGTGGTCGGGCGGGTCTCGATGGACCTGATCACGGTGGATGTCAGCGACCTCGACCACGACCCGCAGGAGTTGGACCTGCTCGGCCCGATGCAGACCGTCGACCAGGTCGCCGACCGCGCGGGCACCATCGGCTACGAGATCCTGACCTCGCTCGGGACGCGCTATGCCCGCCGCTACACCGGTGTGGGCGCATGAGCGTTCTGACCGCGTCCTTCGGCACGCTCGGCCGGCAGGTTCTGGGCACGCTGGCCGCCATCGGCCGGGTGACCGGCTTCGCCCTGCGGGTGCTCGGCCACATGCTGCGCCCGCCCTACTATCCGCGCGAGCTTCTGACCCAGCTTCTGGCTATCGGCTGGTATTCTCTGCCCGTCGTCGGGCTGACCGCGCTTTTCACCGGGGGAGCGCTGGCGCTGCAGATCTACGCGGGCGGCGCGCGCTTCAATGCCGAGGCGGTCGTGCCGTCGATCGTGGCGATCGGCATGGCGCGGGAGCTGGGCCCCGTCTTGGGCGGCCTGATGGTCGCGGGGCGGGTCGCGGCGGCCATCGCGGCGGAGCTGGGCACCATGAAGGTGACCGAGCAGATCGACGCGCTGACAACCTTGTCGACCAACCCGATGAAATTCCTCGCCGCACCGCGCGTGCTGGCGGCGACCCTGACCGTGCCGCTGCTGGTCGCGGTTGGCGATGCCATCGGCATCATGGGCGGCTGGCTGGTCAGCACCTCGCGTCTGGGCTTCAACTCGGCGGTATACCTGCAGAATACAGCTGACTTCCTGCAGGTCTGGGACGTCGGTTCGGGCCTCGTGAAGGGGGCCGTCTTCGGTTTCCTCGTGGCCCTGATGGGCTGCTACCACGGCATGAACTCGGGCCGGGGCGCGCAGGGCGTGGGCCGGGCGACGACGAACGCGGTGGTCTCGGCGAGCGTGCTGATCCTCGCGTCGAACTACCTGCTGACCGAAGCGTTCTTCTCGGCATGATCGAGCTCGCAGGCCTTCACAAGTCCTTCGGCCCCAAGGCCGTGCTGCGCGGGGTGGACCTCAGCGTGCCCAAGGGCACCTCGACCGTCATCATCGGCGGGTCGGGCACCGGCAAGTCGGTGCTGCTGAAGTGCATCCTCGGGCTGGTCGAGCCGGACGCGGGCACCATCACGGTGGACGGGCGGCCCGCGCGGCAAGGCGACCGGGATGCGTTCCTCACCAAGTTCGGGATGCTGTTCCAGGGCGGCGCGCTCTTCGATTCGATGCCGGTCTGGCAGAACGTCGCCTTCCGCCTGCTGCGCGGCACGCTGAAGATGCCGCGCGCGGCGGCCCGCGAGGTGGCGCTCGACAAGTTGCGCCGCGTCGGCCTCGGGCCCGAGGTGGCGGACCTCTACCCGGCCGAGCTGTCGGGCGGCATGCAGAAGCGCGTCAGCCTCGCCCGCGCCATCGCGGCCGAACCGCAGATCATCTTCTTCGACGAGCCGACCACCGGCCTCGACCCGATCATGTCGGGCGTGATCAACCGGCTGATCCGCGAGATCGTCACCGAGATGGGTGCGACCGCCCTGACCATCACCCATGACATGTCGAGCGTGCGGGCCATCGCCGACCGCGTCGCCATGCTGCACGCCGGCAAGATCCGCTGGGAAGGTCCGGTCGGCGACATGGACGGGGCGACAGACCCTTACCTGACGCAGTTCATCTCGGGCAGCGCGGACGGCCCGATCGAAACCCTGCGCTGAGGCGGGCGGGCGGCGATGGGACCCGAGGACCTGATCCGCCTGATCGTCCTGGCCGCCACGATCCTGTGGAGCTACGCCGCCGTCGTCGGTGCCGAGTGGGCGCGGATGCTGTGGCGGTCCGAACGGCGCGAACATGTCACCCTGGTCTTCGACCTCGTCACCGGGCTGCTGCCCGCGGCAGCCGCCTACGTGCTGCTGGTGCTGGCCGGTCACGTGCTGGGCCTGCCGTCGGTCGTGGTGTTCCTCGCGGTCGTGGTGCCGGGCGGCCTCGTCTACGCGTTCCGGGCGTCGCTGGTCGACCGGGGCCGGACCGGCGCGCGCCGCGAGCAGGGACGGCTGCTGATCGCGCTGGCGCTCGCGGTCGCGGTCGTCGCCACGCGCGGCTTGCGATAGCCGACCCCCTGCCCCCATATCGGCGCATGGATCAGCGTCCGCCCCTTCCGCTTGCCCTGCGCCTCGCCACGATCGCGCTGCTGGTCGCCTTTCCGGCGACCTGGGTCACGCCGCTGATGCGGGCGGGGCTGCTGCCGCTGTTCGGGCTGTCGGAAATCTCGGTGCTCTCGGGCGTGCAGAGCCTCTGGCGCACCGACGTGCCGCTGGCGGTGCTGGTCACCTTCCTTGCGCTGGTCGCCCCGCTGGTGAAGCTCCTGGGGCTGCTCCTCGTGCAGTACCGCCTCGCCTCGCCGCGGATGCTGCCCGCGCTGGAAGGGCTGGGGAAGCTCGCGATGGCCGACGTGTTCCTGATCGCGCTCTATGTGGTGCTGGTGAAGGGCGTCGGTCTCGCGACCGTCGAGACCGCCTGGGGCCTCTATGTCTTTACCGGCGCGGTCCTGGCCGGGATCGGACTGGGGCACTGGACGGCGCGGGCGGTCTCGGGCAGACAGTCCGGACCTGTGGCCGGGGAGGGCTGACCGATGGAAAATCTCGTCGCACTGACCGGCGTGTTCCTGTTCTGGGCCACGCTGATCTGGATGCCGCTGACGGTGGCCCGGATCTTCCGGACCGGCGGCAAGCCTCAGATCTGGACGATCGCGGCGGTCTGCGCGGCGGTGCTCGTGTTCCTCGGCTATACCCGCGCGATGGGCAGCCGGGATCCCGCCGAGGCCTTTGCCTGGTCGGTCGCCTGGCTAATGCCGATGGGGCTGATCCTCTTCGCGCGCAGCGGCGTCGGCGTGCCGTGGAAGCGCCTCGACATCTGGCTGTTCTTCCTGACGCTCTTCACCTTCATCCCGGCGGCCGGGCTGATGCGCACCCTGCTGCCCCGCGTCGCGGCGCTGATCTGGTAATGGCCAAGGCCGCCAGCCGCTTCGTCTGTTCCGAGTGCGGGGCCGTCACCACCAAGTGGTCCGGCCAGTGCGACAGTTGCGGGGCGTGGAACTCGATTTCCGAGGAAGCGCCGCTGGCGCAGGGACCGGGCAAGCAGGCGCTTGGCGGCGCGCGCGGCCGCAGGATGCGGCTGACCGATCTCGGGCAGGACGAGGCCCCGCCGCCACGTGCGGCCTCGGGCCTCGGCGAGCTCGACCGGGTGCTGGGCGGCGGGCTCGTCCCCGCCTCGGCCATCCTGGTGGGTGGCGATCCGGGCATCGGCAAGTCCACGCTGCTGCTCCAAGCCGCGGCCAGCTTCGCCCGCAAGGGCATGAAGGCGGTCTACATCTCGGGCGAGGAGGCCAGCGCGCAGGTGCGGCTCCGGGCGCAGCGGCTCGGCCTCGGCGACAGCCCGGTGAAGCTGGGCACCGAGACCAACCTGCGCGACATCCTGACGACGCTGGAGGCCGAGAAGCCGGACATCGCGGTGATCGACTCGATCCAGACCATGTGGCTCGACACCGTCGAGAGCGCGCCGGGCTCGGTCGCGCAGGTCCGCGCCGCCGCGCACGAGCTGACCACCTTCGCCAAGCGGCACGGCGTCTCGGTCGTGCTGGTGGGCCATGTCACCAAGGAAGGCCAGATCGCGGGCCCCCGGGTGGTCGAGCACATGGTGGACACGGTGCTCTACTTCGAGGGCGAGCGCGGCCACCAGTTCCGGATCCTGCGCGCGGTCAAGAACCGCTTCGGCCCAGCCGCCGAGATCGGCGTCTTCGAGATGACCGGGGACGGGCTGGCCGAGGTCGAGAACCCCTCCGCCCTGTTTCTGTCCGACCGGGACCGTCCCGCGCCGGGATCGGTCGTCTTTTCGGGGATCGAGGGCACCCGGCCCGTTCTGGTCGAATTCCAGGCCCTCGTGGCCCCGACCCCGCACGCCCAGCCCCGCCGCACGGTCGTCGGCTGGGACGGCGGGCGGCTGGCGATGATCCTCGCCGTGCTGGAAGCGCGCTGCGGCATCCCTTTCGCGGGGCTCGACGTCTACCTCAACGTGGCGGGCGGCATGCGGGTCAGCGAGCCTGCCGCCGACCTCGCGGTGGCCGCCGCCCTGCTGTCGGCGCGCGAGGACCACGCGCTGCCGCCGGAAACCGTGGTATTTGGGGAACTCAGCCTTTCCGGCGCGCTGCGGCCCGTCTCGCAGACCGAAAACCGGTTGAAAGAGGCCGCGAAACTTGGTTTCACACAGGCGCTGCTGCCCGAGCGCAGCAAACTGGGGCCGGACGCGGGGCTCGGGGTGACGGCACTGCCGGACCTCGCCGCGCTGGTCGGGGACGTGTTCGGCGCGGGCTGAGACCCGCCCGCCTGAGGCGAGGACGACATGGACGGCTTTACTCTCGTGGACGCCATCGTTGCGGGCGTGATCCTGATCTCGGCCTTCCTGGCCTTCGCGCGCGGCTTCGTGCGCGAAATCATGTCGATCGTCGGCTGGATCGCCGCCGCCGTCGTCGCCTATGCCTTCGCCAACTCGGTTCAGCCCCTCGTCAAGGAAATCCCGGTCGTCGGTCCGTTCCTGTCGGAAAGCTGCGAGCTGGCGATCATCGCCTCCTTCGCCGTGGTCTTCGCGCTGGCGTTGGTCGTCGTGTCGCTCTTCACGCCGCTCTTCGCCGGGCTCGTCAAGCGCTCGGCCATCGGCGGCATCGACCAGGGCATGGGCTTCCTGTTCGGGGCCTTCCGCGGCATCCTGCTCGTGGCCATCGCGCTGATTGTCTACCAGCAGGTGATGGTGAACGACGCCATCGCCATGGTCGAGGACTCGCGCTCGCTGCAGATCTTCGGCGGCTTCTCGGACTCGCTGGAACAGCAGGTGCCGGAAGATGCGACCGGCTGGATCCTCGCCCGCTACGAGACGCTGGTCGGCGACTGCGCCCCGGGCGGCGGCGACGTCCGCGCGGGCGACGGCACCGTCCGGAACTGACGGCGCGCGGCGGCCCGTCCAGACAGTCCTTTTTCACGACAGGCCGGGCCGGGCGCGGGCGCGCGGTTTGAAAACCGCGCCATGCGGTTTCCAAGCCGCATCGGCGCGCCATTCCGGCGCAGGTCTTGTGGAAAACCTGTGGACAATCGCGCAGATGTGGTAGGCTCCGCGCAACCGACTCAGGGAGACCTCCATGACCTTGCTCGCTTCGATTTCCGATACGGTTCCCGGCCTTCTGCGCGTGGCGCTGCTGTTCGGGGCCAGAACGCCCGCGGGCGGCACCGCCTCCGTCGCCCTCCTGGCGGACGGTGACACAGAGAAGCTGATCGACCTCGGCCAGGGGCTCGACCCCGACGCGCCGGGCCTGACCCGCGCGATGCAGAGCTACCTGTCCGGCCTGAAGGAGGTCGGCGCCTATCTGGAAGCCCGCCACAAGACCGACGAGGACGGCGTGACCGAGGACGACATCGAGCGCGCCGCGCTGATGCTGGCCTTTCCGCGCGTCACCCGGGACGAGGCGGCGCTGACGCTGCTGAAGGCGCATCTCGACGCCCTGCAGGCCGAAGGCATCCTGCCCCGCCTGAAGACCGCCCCGGGCGCAGGCACCGAGCCCGCAACCCCGGCGCCCGCGCCGGCCGCGGCCCCCGCCCCGCTGTCGCTGGCCGGGTCGGAAGCCGCACCGGAAGCCCCCGCCGACGCGACCCCGGCCGAAGACAGCGCGCCCGAGGCGAGCAAGGCCGAGGACAGCACCCCGGAGGCCGCCGCGGACGAGACCGACACGGCCGCCAGCGAGAGCGGCGCGACCGACACCGCAGGCGACGACAGCGCCGCCGACGCCGGTCCGGACGAGAGCACCAGCGCGCCCACACCCGACACGCCGCGCCCGCTGAACCCGGTCACCCAGATCCGCCAGCAGGCCGAGCAGCCGCGCCGTCCGGGTCTTTTCGGGCGCTGATCGGCAGCGACATGACAGCCGCATGACAGTCGGGCCGTGACAGACGCGGCCCGACGCACTAGGTGGAGGCGCGAGAGACGGGAATCGGATCCACCGCCATGCGCCAGATGCCCCCGGCCACCCCCTTCGACACCTCCGCCCTGCGCGATGCCGGGCTCGACGACAAGCTGCACGAAGAGTGCGGCGTCTTCGGTGTCATCGGGGTCAAGGACGCCGCCAATTTCGTGGCCCTCGGCCTGCACGCCCTGCAACACCGGGGACAGGAAGCTGGCGGCATCGTCGCCCACGATCCGGAGCAGGGGTTCAACTCTGCCCGCCGCTTCGGCTATGTCCGCGACAACTTCACCTCCGCCTCGCTGATGGAGACCCTGCCCGGCCCGCTGGCCATCGGGCACGTGCGCTACTCCACCGCCGGCTCCAAGGGCACCACGGCGATCCGCGACGTGCAGCCCTTCTTCGGCGAGTTCGCCATGGGCGGCGCGGCGATCGCCCATAACGGCAACATCACCAACGCCGAGGAACTGCGCCGCGAGCTGATCGAGCGCGGCTCGATCTTCCAGTCCTCGTCGGACAGCGAATGCATCATCCACCTGATGGCGCGCTCGCTGCAGAAGACCATTCCCGAGCGGATGAAGGACGCGCTGCGCCGGGTCGAAGGGGCCTTCTCGGTCGTCGCGATGACCCGCACAAAGCTGATCGGCGTGCGTGACCCGCTGGGCGTGCGCCCGCTGGTGCTGGGGGCACTGTCGGACGGCGCCTTCGTGCTGAGTTCCGAGACCTGCGGCCTCGACATCGTCGGCGCGGAGTTCCTGCGCGAGATCGACCCGGGCGAGATGGTCGTGATCTCGCACGGCAAGGTCGAGAGCTTCCGCCCCTTCGAGCAGCGCGCCTCGCGCTTCTGCATCTTCGAGCACGTCTACTTCTCGCGCCCCGACTCGATCCTCGGGGGACGGTCGGTCTACGAGACCCGCCGCCAGATCGGGATCGAGCTGGCCCGCGAAGCGCCGGTCGACGCGGATCTCGTCTGCCCGGTGCCGGACAGCGGCACCCCCGCCGCCATCGGCTTCTCCTTCGAGTCGGGCATTCCCTACGGCATGGGGATCATCCGCAACCAGTACATGGGCCGGACCTTCATCGAACCGACCGAGCAGATCCGGAACATGGGCGTGCGGCTCAAGCTGAACGTGAACCGGGCGCTGATCCGCGGCAAGCGTGTGATCCTCGTCGACGACTCGGTGGTGCGCGGCACGACCTCGCGCAAGATCAAGGAAATGATCCTCGACGCCGGCGCGCGCGAAGTGCATTTCCGCATCGCCTCGCCGCCCACCGCGTGGCCCTGTTTCTACGGCGTGGACACGCCGCAGCGCGAGAAACTGCTCGCCGCGACGATGAGCGAGGACGAGATGCGCCACCATCTCGGGGTTGATTCGCTGAAGTTCATCTCGCTCGACGGGCTCTACCGCGCCGTGGGCGAGGCGGCCGGCCGCGACCCGGCTGCCCCGCGCTATTGCGATGCGTGCTTCTCCGGGGACTACCCGGTAGCGCCCTCGGACATGCTCAACAAGGGTTTCACCCTGAAAGCCGCCGAGTAGCTCAGGCCACGACCAGCACGCCTGCGGCCACCGCCAGCAGTCCCAACCCGAGAATCAGGGTGCGGACCCGGTTGCTGCCGGGGGTCGGCGCGTAGCAATTGCCGCACCGCCGCGCCCCGTAGCGCATCCGGTGCCCACATTCGCGACAGGTGAAGACTCTCAGGGCCATGATCGCCCCTCCTTTTGGCTGGTCCGGGTGATCCACCCCAGACGAAAGAAGGTCTTAGCCCGGTTTGTCCATGGAATTGCGACACCGGGCGTACCTCTTTGCGGCGCTGCCCGGAGACCGGGCAGGCTGCGTGCAGGCGCAGCATCGGCGAACTCCCGCGCGGTCCGGACGGCGGGTCTTTCCGCGCCGCAGCATCGGGAGTAGGCCCGCCCTTCCCGCACTCCGGAGCCGCCGCGCCATGTCCGACCCCACCCCCGAGACCGTTGCCCGCCTGGCGACCCAGGCCGCCGACCTGCCCCGGCGCGGCCTCGCCCTGCTCGGCACCTTCGGCACCGAGGCCGCGCCGCGCGCGCTGGTCCGGCTCGGACGCCGGGACCGGGTGACCGTCAGCCCCGGCGACCCGCTCGACGGCGGCCGGGTCGAGGCGATCGGCATCGGCGAACTGGTGCTGGTCCGCGGCGGCGTGGCCGAGGTTCTGCGCCTGCCCGAGACGGGCTGAGCGCGCCTCCTGCTTCTTCTTGGCCCAAATACTCCCGCGCGGAGCGCTCCGGCCGCAGGCCGGACCGGGGGGCTCTGCCCCCCGCCGCGCGCCCGTGCGGGCGCGCGCCCCCCGGAGTATTTTCCCCAAGAAGAAAGGCAGGGGCGCTGCCCGCTGCGGCGCGGGGACGCTTGACCTTGCCCGACCCCCGGGCCAGAGAGCGCGCCATGGATCAGAAGATTGCCCTCGTCACCGGAGCCTCGCGCGGGCTCGGCTTCTCCGTCGCCCTCGGTCTCGCGCCGGAGTATCACGTCATCGCGCTCGCCCGCACCTCGGGCGCGCTCGAAGCCCTCGACGACCGCATCCGGGAAAAGGGCGGCAGCGCCACGCTGGCCCCCATCGACCTGACGAAGAAGGACGCGGTCGCCGGGATCTGCCGGGCGATCCATGACCGCTGGGGCCGGATCGACCTCCTGGTGCATGCCGCGATCCATGCCGCGCCGCTGAGCCCGGTCGCGCATTCGGCAGACAAGGAACTGGCGCGGTCGCTCGAGCACAACGTGATGGCGACGCAAACCGTCATCACGATGGTGGCGCCGCTGCTGGGCGAGGCGGGCACGGCGGTCTTCTTTGACGACCCGCGCGCGGGCAAGCCGTTCTTCGGGCATTACGGGGCGACGAAGGCTGCGCAGGTCGCGCTCGCCCGGTCGTGGCAGGCCGAAAGCGCCCGGCTCGGGCCGCGCGTGCTGGTGCACACGCCCGCCGAGATGCCGACCGCCACGCGGGCGCGCTTCTATCCGGGGCAGGACGCGGCCAAGCTCGCCAGCCCCGCCGACGAGGCGGCGAAGGTCCTCGCCCTCCTGAGCGCCTGAGGCCGGCCGCGGGCTTCGCGCGAGTCTCCGGGGCCACAGGCCCGGAGACTGCGTCGGGGCCGCCTTGTCGCGCCCTGCCCCTTCCCCTAACAAGGCCCGGCAGACGACGGGGCCGACATGCGCATTCTGATCACCAACGACGACGGCATCAACGCACCGGGGCTGGAGGCGCTTCACGCGATCGCCACCGAGCTGGCCGGGGACGCGGGCGAGGTCTGGACCGTCGCCCCGGCCTTCGAGCAGTCGGGCGTCGGGCACTGCATCAGCTACACCCATCCCACGATGATCGCCGAGCTCGGGCCGCGTCGCTGGGCCGCCGAGGGCGCGCCCGCCGATTGCGTGCTGGCCGCGCTGCACGAGGTGATGGCCGACGCGCCGCCGGACCTTGTCCTGTCGGGCGTGAACCGGGGCAACAACGCGGGCGAGAACGCGCTCTATTCAGGCACGCTGGGCGGGGCGATGGAGGGTGCGCTGCAGGGCCTGCGCGCCGTCGCGCTGTCGCAGTTCTACGGGCCGGAGAACGCCGGTCTCGACGATCCCTTCGAGGCGGCGCGCGTGCATGGCGCCGCCGTCCTGCGCGACCTCGTGGCCCATGCCGACTGGGACGCCGCGCCGTCGGGCTACAAGACCTTCTTCAACGTCAACTTCCCGCCGGTGCCCGCCGCCGCGGTGCAGGGCGTTCGGGTCGTCCGGCAGGGCCTGCGCCCGGTGCCGAGCTTCCGGACCGAGCCCGCGACCGCGCCCTCGGGGCGGCGGTTCCTGTGGATCAAGGGCGGCGCGCAGGCAGTCCGCACCGGGGCGGGCACCGATGTCGAGGCCAATCTCGACGGGCATGTCAGCGTGACCCCGATGACCGCCGACCTGACCGCGCATGACCAGATCGGCGCGCTCGCCGCCGCGCTGGAGCGCTGAGGATGCCGCCCGACGCGGAACAGCAGATGCAGTTCCTCTACACGCTGCGGACGCGCGGCGTGACCGACCCGCGCGTGCTGACCGCGATGGAGCGCACCGACCGGGGCCTCTTCGTCGACGGCATCTTCGCCGACCGCGCCTACCAGGATGTGCCGCTGCCGATCGCCTCGGGCCAGACAATCTCGCAGCCCTCGGTGGTCGGGCTGATGACGCAGGCGCTGGCGGTGCATCCGCGCGACAAGGTGCTCGAGGTCGGCACCGGCTCGGGCTACCAGGCCGCGATCCTCAGCCATCTCGGGCGGCGCATCTACACCATCGACCGGCACCGGCGGCTGACCCGCACCGCGCAGGAGCGGATCGAGGCGCTGGGGCTGACCAACGTCACGGTGATGACCGGCGACGGCAGCCACGGGCTGCCGGACCAGGCCCCCTTCGACCGCATCATGGTCACGGCCGCGGCCGAGGACCCGCCGGGTCCGCTGCTGGCCCAGCTGAAGCCGGGCGGGATCATGGTGGTGCCGGTGGGCCAGTCGGACTCGGTCCAGTCTCTGATCAAGGTCACCAAGTCCGAGAGCGGCCAGTTCGACTACGAGGAGTTGCGCGAGGTTCGCTTCGTGCCGCTCGTCGAGGGGTTGGGCTCGGACTGAACATGCCCCATATCGGGGGCAGATTTTGGGTTTTCGGAACGGGATTGAACGCGATGCGTTGGACGACGACACGACGGGGCGGGATCGCCGTGCTCGGGCTGGCGGTGGCGCTGGCCGGATGCACCGACCAGCTCGACTTCGACATGCGGGGCGGCCTTGGCGGGATGAACACCGCGGGCGGGGTGCAGACGGCGACCGCGCCGCGCCCGGAGCCGGACCAGCGCGGGGTGATCTCCTATCCCGGCTACCAGGTCGCGGTCGCGCGGCGCGGCGATACCGTCGAGACCCTCGCGGCGCGGGTCGGCCTGCCAGCCGCCGAGATCGCCCGGTTCAACGGGCTGCAACCCGGGGCCACCCTGCGCGCAGACGAGATCGTGGCCCTGCCGCGCCGGGTGCCGGAAGCCGGTGCGGGCTCCGGGCTCGACATCGCGGCGATTGCCGGACAGGCCATCGACCGGGCCGATGCCACGACGGTGCCGGTGCTGACGCCCGCCCCGCCGCCGGGCGTGGAGCCCGTGCGGCATCGCGTCGGGCGCGGCGAGACGGCCTATACCGTGGCGCGGCTCTATGACGTGTCGCCGCGCGCGCTGGCGGACTGGAACGGCCTCGGGCCGGACCTCGCGGTGCGCGAAGGGCAGTACCTGCTGATCCCGGTCGCGGTCTCGCAGACCCGCGCGGACGCGGCCGATGCCGTGCCGCCCGGCACAGGGACGCCCACGCCGCTGCCGCCCTCCGCCGCCACTCCGTTGCCCCCGGCAAGCGAGGTCGCCACGGCCACCGTTCCGGCATCGCCCAACCTCGGCGCGACGACGACGGCCGTCTCGGGGAGCGCGGCGCTGCAGATGCCCACCTCCGGCCCCATCGTGCAGAGCTTCCGGCGCGGCCGCTCGGACGGCATCCGGATCGGGGCCTCGGCGGGCAGCCCGGTGCTGGCGGCAGAAGCGGGCGAGGTCCTTCGGATCACGCGCGACACCGACCAGGTCCAGATCCTGCTGCTCAGGCACCCGAATGGCCTGCTGACCATCTACGGCAACGTCACGGACATCCGGGTGGCACAGGGCGACCGCGTCCGGCGGGGCCAGCGCCTGGCGGCGGTCGCCGCCAGCGATCCGGCCTTCCTGCATTTCGAGGTCCGCGACGGCACCACGCCGGTCGACCCGGTGCCCTACCTGGAGTGAGACCTGCGGTCGGGGCGGGCGCGGCCTTGCAGGGCCGCGATGCCGCGTGCAAGCGGCATCCGCCCTACCCGACCGTCACCCCCCGGCGTCCGGCCAGGTCGGTGAAGAACTGCCAGGCCACGCGGCCCGAGCGCGAGCCGCGGGTCTGCTGCCACTCGATGGCCTCGGCGCGCAGCTCGTCCTCGGCGATCTCCAGCCCGTGCGCGGTGCAGTAGCCCCGGATCATCGCAAGGAACTGGTCCTGGTCGCAGGCGTGGAAGCCCAGCCAGAGGCCGAAGCGGTCCGAGAGCGAGACCTTTTCCTCGACCGCCTCGGCCGGGTTGATGGCGCTGCCCCGCTCGTTCTCGATCATGTCGCGCGGCATCAGGTGGCGGCGGTTGGAGGTGGCGTAGAACAGCACGTTCTCCGGCCGGCCCTCGATCCCGCCGTCCAGAACCGCCTTCAGCGACTTGTAGTGCTGGTCATCGTGGCTGAACGACAGGTCGTCACAGAACAGGATGAAGCGCTCGGCCGGGGCGGCGCGCAGGTGGGTCAACAGCCGCGTGACCGAGGGCAGGTCCTCCCGGCTGAGTTCGACGATCTTCAGCGCTAGTCCTTCGGAAAGAACCTGGCCGTGCACCGCCTTGACCAGCGAGGATTTCCCCATCCCCCGCGCGCCCCACAGGAGCGCGTTGTTCGCGGGCAGGCCGCGTGCGAACTGCCGGGTGTTGGCAAGGAGGGTGTCCCGGGCGCGGTCGACGCCGACCAGCAGGTCGAGCGCCACCCGCGAGACGCGCGGCACCGGGCGCAGCCGGTCGGGGCCGGTTTCCCACAGGAATGCGTCGGCCGCAGACAGGTCCGGGGCCGGGGCGGGCGGCGGCGCAAGACGCTCCAGCGCCGCCGCGATGCGGAGAAGCGGATCGGTCCCGGTCATGCCTTCCGATCGTCCGCCGCGTCGTCGTCGTAGTCGTAGAGGTCCTCGTCCTCGCCCAGCACGCCTTCGCGGCGCAGCTGTTCGGTGCGGCTCTTCTCGACCCGCCGCACGAGGAAGATCGACACCTCGTAGAGCCCGTAGACCACGGTGAAGAGGATCAGCTGGGTCACCACGTCGGGCGGCGTCACCAGCGCGGCCAGAACGAGGATGCCCACCATGGCGTACTTGCGCACCCCGGCGAGGCCGCGCGCGGTCACAAGGCCCGCCTTGCCCAGCAGCGTCAGCAGCACCGGCAGCTGGAAGCACAGCCCGAAGGCCATGATGAAGGCCAGCGAGATCGCCAGCGACTCGTTGACCTTGCCGAAGAAGGTGATGCGCAGGCCCTCCTGCGTCTCGGGCACCACGGCGGCGACATCGGGCAGGTTCGGGGCCTGCCCGCCGAGCAGGTTGGCGAAGATCGACGACACGTCCGCGAAGCCGAGGAAGAAGGACATCGCCAGCGGCGTCACCACGAGGTGCGCGAAGGAGGCGCCCAGCAGGAACATCACCGGCGAGGCGATCAGGAACGGCAGGAAGGCGCTCTTCTCGCTGCGGTAGAGGCCCGGCGCCACGAAGCGCCACAGCTGGTAGCCGATCACCGGGAAGGCCAGCGCGAAGCCGAACACCATCGAGACCCGGAACAGCGTGAACAGGTATTCCTGCGGCGAGGTGTATTGCAGCGTCGGCGACGGGTCTCCCAAGGAGCGCAGGGTCACCTCGATCGGGCGGAGCAGGAATTCCAGCACATGCGCCGCGATGAAGTCGCCGTTGATCGGGATGAAGAAGACGCTGACCGCGACGAGCAGCGCCAGCACCGAGCGGATCAGCCGGGTGCGCAATTCCGCCAGATGCTCGATCAGCGGGGCGGAGGTGTCGTCGATCTCATCGTTGCCGGTCGTCATGCCGGGTCTGCCTTCTTGGGGGGCGTTTCAGGCCGGGTCTCGGCCGGTGCAGCCGCGGCCGGGCGCGGCGGCGGGCTTGCCACGGCGCCCTCGTCGTCCCAGCCCGCGGTCTCGGCCTCGGCGGCGGCTTCGGCGGCCGCCTGCGCCTCGGCGCGCTCGCGGGCCATCCGTTCCTCGGCCTTCTTCGCGGCGGCGTCGCGGATCTTCTGCGCGGCCTCGGCCCGCTCCTTCGACAGCCGCCCGGTGGCACTGTTCGGGTCCCACTTGTCAAAGGCGTTGGCGGCCTTCTCGAGCCCGTCGAGCCCCATCGCGCGCGGCGAGGTCGCCTTGCGGATGTCGCCGCCGATGTCCTTGAGGTCCTTCACCCCCGCCTCGTCGGCGGCGGCGTTCATCGCGCTGGTGAACTCGCGTGCCATCCGGCGGGCCTTGCCGGTGAACTGCCCCAGCGTGCGGAACAGCTTCGGCAGGTCCTTCGGACCCACCACGATCAGCGCCACCACGCCGATGACGAGCAGTTCGGCCCAGCCCAGGTCAAACATCGCGGTCTATCAGGCCTTGTCCTTGTCGGTCGCCGACGGCGTCACGTCGCGCGCAACGTCGGAGGCCTCGTTCTCGATCTCGTCCTTGCTCTCGCTCACGCCCTTCTTGAAGGCAGTGATGCCCTTGCCGACCTCGCCCATCAGCGAGCTGATCTTGCCGCGGCCGAAGAGCACGAGCACGACGATGGCGATGAGCAGGAGGCCGGGCAGGCCGATGTTACCGATTCCCATATCTCGGAACTCCTTGTGGAAGGCGCGCGTCCGGCGCGCTGTCGGTCCTTGACCTAGCCGCGTTCCGGGCCGCATTCAAAGGCTGTTTGCGTCCCGCCTGCTCGCAACTGACAGTATTTTGTCAGTTGCGCTTGACCTGTCCGGCCGCCCGCGGTCAGGCTTGCGGCCGATGAAACGCGACCGCAGGCTCTACGATCTCGTGCAGGTCATGTGCGACGGGCAGTTGCACACCGCCGCCGAACTGGCGGCGCGCCTCGGGGTGTCCGAACGCACGATCTGGCGCGACATGGCGGCGATGGCCGACAGCGGCATCCCGGTCGAGGGCGAGCGCGGGCTGGGCTACATCCTGCGCTCGGCCCTCGTGCTGCCGCCCACCATGCTGACCCCGGACGAGATCGCGGCGCTGGAGGACGGGCTGCGCCACGTGATGACCGACGGGGACGCGGTGAAGGCGCGCGCGGCCCGCAGCCTGCTCGACAAGGTGGCGACGCTGTTGCCGCAGGCCGGGATCGGCGCGCCCTGAGCGCCCCGCCTTGCATCCCGGAGCGGTCCGCTGTTACCTGCGCCAAGCCTGAGAAAAGTCATCGGATACCCCGCCCCCGTGCCTGACGCCGCCCCTCCCCGCGCCCGCCTCGAGATCGAGGGCGTGTCGCGCAGCTTCGACGGGCGGCCGGTGGTCTCGGACGTGTCGCTGCGGGTGCCCGCGGGCGCGGTGACCTGCCTGCTCGGCCCCTCCGGCTGCGGCAAGTCCACCACCCTGCGCATCATCGCCGGGGTCGAGACGCCCGATGCCGGCCGCGTGCTGGTGGACGGGGTCGAGGTCGCGGGCCGCGGCCACGCGGTGCCCCCGGAAGCGCGCTCGGTCGGACTGATGTTCCAGGACTTCGCGCTCTTCCCGCACCTGACGGTCGAGGGCAACGTGGGCTTCGGGCTGACCGGCGACAAGGCCGCGAAGAAGGCCCGCGTCGGCGAGTTGCTCGAACGGGTCGGCCTCGCCGGCTACCAGGCCAAGTACCCCCACATGCTGTCGGGCGGCGAGCAGCAGCGCGTTGCGCTCGCCCGGGCCGTGGCGCCCCGTCCGAAGATCATGCTGATGGACGAGCCGTTCTCCGGCCTCGACAACCGCCTGCGCGACGGCATCCGCGACGAGACGCTCGCGGTGCTCAAGGACGAAGGCACGGCGGTCCTGCTGGTCACCCACGAGCCCGACGAGGCGATGCGCATGGCCGACCAGATCGCCCTGATGCGCGGCGGCCGGATCGTCCAGCAGGGGGCCCCCTACAACGTCTACAACGCCCCGGTGGACAAGGCCGCGGCTGCCTTCTTCAGCGAAATCAACGTGGTGCAGGGCGTCGTCCGGGGCGCGCTGACCGAAACGCCGTTCGGCCACTTCCTCGCCCCCGGGGTCCCGGACGGCCAGCCGGTCGAGATCATCATCCGCCCGCAGCACATCCGCATCGACTTCGACCGCGGCGGCAAGGGCCCGCGCCCGACGCCGACCGACGGCACGCCCGCGCGCGGGGTCGTCCAGCGCGCGCGCTTCATGGGCCGCGAAAGCCTCGTCGAGTTCCGCATGGACGCCGATGGTTCGGTGCTCAAGGCGACGGTGCCCGCCGTCTTCCTGCCGAAACCCGGCATGGCGCTGTGGCTGTCGATCCGGCGCGACCGCTGCTACGTCTTCCCGGCGCGCTGAGCCGCCGTCTTCTTCTTGGCAGAAATACTCCGGGGGTCCGGGGGCAGCGCCCCCGGGACCTGTCGCGGGCGCGCACTCAGAGCGTGGTGTTCACGCCGCCGCCGTCGAGCAGGATGTTCTGACCGACGATGAAGCCCGCGTGCTGCGAGCACAGGAACGCGCAGGCGGCCCCGAATTCCTCGGCGGTGCCGTAGCGCCCGGCGGGAATGGTCTTGCAGCGGTTGGCCTTGGCCTCCTCGACCGAGATGCCCTGCGCCTTGGCCACGCCGCCATCGAGCGAGACCGCCCGGTCGGTGGCATGGATGCCCGGCAGCAGGTTGTTGATCGTGACGCCGGAGCCGGCGACCTGCCGCGCGGTGCCGGCGACGAAGCCGGTCAGACCGGCGCGGGCCGAGTTCGACAGGCCGAGCGCCGGGATCGGCGCCTTCACCGACTGGCTGGTGATGTTGACGATCCGGCCCCAGCCGCGCGCCATCATGCCCGGCAGCGCTGCCTGCATCAGCGCGATCGGGGTCAGCATGTTGCCGTCCAGCGCCTTGATGAAGTCGTCGCGGCTCCAGTCCGACCACAGGCCGGGGGGCGGGCCGCCCGCGTTGGTGACGAGGATGTCGATCTCGCCCGCGGCCTCCAGAACCTGCCCCCGGCCCTCCGGGCTGGTGATGTCGGCGGCCACGGCGGTCACCGACACGCCGTGCGCGCGCAGCTCGGCGGCGGTCGCCTCCAGCGCCTCGGCGCCGCGCGCGTTCAGGACCAGATCGACACCGGCTTCGGCCAGTTTCAGCGCGCAGCCCTTGCCGAGGCCCTTGGACGAGGCGCAGACCAGCGCCCGTTTGCCGCGAATACCGAGATCCATGAAAGCTCTCCCTTGTTGCCTTGGTTTCGCCCCGATTAGCACCCCGGTCCGCCCTCTGCCATGCCGAATCGGCTGTCATACAAGGACTTGGCGGCAGAAGCGGCCGGCCCGTGCGGGCGCGGGGACAGGCGTTCGCGGTGACATTGCGCGCCTGTCGCCATGAATTGTCCTAATGGGAAAGACAATGCTGCCGGAATCGGGGCGTAGCTTTGGGACTGTTCGCGGGGCCTGCTACGCTGGCCGCCGGGGACAAGGAAGGTTCGGATCATGCCGCGGGTGCGGTCCGGACGCAGAGTGCGAGGACCCGTTTCGATGCCTTTCGAGGACGCCCCGGTACCAGCCCGTCACGTGCTGACCGTCTACGACGCGCAGGCCTTCCGCTGCGTCGCGGGCGTCAACCATGGCGAGGCGCTGGCGGTGGCCGAGACGCTCTGCCTCGGGGACAGCTACCGCCTCGACCCGAAGGCCGACCCGATCCGCCTCGAACTGGAACCGGGCACCGAGACGGACAGCTACCGCGTGGTCGCGCCTCCGGGAATGGAGCCGGGCCGCACCGTGACGCCCGGGCCGACGCTGACCGTGATGACCGGAACCGGGGCCACGGCCCGGGTGCGCAGCCTGCTGATCGAGGGCGAAACCTATGTCCTGCCGCTGGGCGAGGTTGACCTCTTCGCCGCGCAGACCCTGATCGCGCTCGACACCACGCCCGCCCCGCTGCCGCTGGCCGATCCGACCTGCCTCGCCTTCGCGCGCGGCACCCGGCTGACCACCGCGGAAGGTCACCTCGTCCCGATCGAGGACCTGTCCCCCGGGACCCGCCTGCTGACCCGCGACGGCCGCGCCGCGCCGGTGCTGGCCCTGCTCGGCGACAGCGTGCCCGCCATCGGGCGCGCCACCCGCGTCGTGATCCGGGCCGAGGCCTTCAACAACGAGACCGAACTGGTGGTGACCGCCGATCACCGGCTCTTCGTGCCCGGCCGCCGCTCCGAGATCGACCCGCACGCGCCCGACCGGATGGAACCGGCGCGCAAGCTGGTGAACGGGCTGACGATCACCGCCGATCCGGGCGGCCGGATCGAGGTGTTCCATGTCCTGCTCGACCGGCACGACGTGATCTATGCCGAGGGCATCCCCTGCGAGAGCTTCCTTCTGACCGGCGCCAGCCGGGCCGGCCTCGCGCCGCACCTGCGTGCGCTGGTGGAGGCCGCTGCCCCCGATCTCGTGCACACGCCGCATCCCGCCAGCGTGCCGCCCGACCTGCGCCCGGCGCGCCCCGGTCCGGCCCGGCCCGCCTCGGGCACCGCGCAGGCAGTTTGATCCTGATCAAATACATCTTTTGAGCGGCGACCTAGGCTCCGGTCAGAGACGACCCCGGAGACCTGACGTGCCCGACACCTTCCGCACCATCGCCATCGCCACTGACCTGTCCGAGCGCGGCGACCGCGCCTTCGATCGCGCCTTCCGTCTGGCCGCGGCCCAGGGGGCCCGGCTGATGATCTTCAGCGTCGTCGACGACCACCTGCCCGAGGACATGCAGGAAACGATGGCCGAAGGCACCCGCGTGCGGCTGGAAAAGGCCGCCGCCGCTCAGCCCGGGGCCGACACGCTCGAGTGGTCCGTGACGGTGCTCTGCGGCACGCCCGATACCGCGCTTGCGCAGGCGATCGGGGCGCATGGCATCGACCTGCTGGTGGTCGGCCTGCACCGGCACCGGCCCTTCATGGACTTGCTGCGCGAAACCACGATGGAACGCCTCGTGAAGCTGGCTGATTGCCCGGTGCTGATCGTGCGGACGGCCTCGCAAGCGCCCTACGGGACCGTGCTGGCCGCGCTCGACTTCGCCCCGGCCTCCGGCCGCGCGCTGCGGCTGGCGCACCGGCTGGCCCCGGAGGCCGCGCTGCACGGCGTGCACGCGGTGCATATCCCCTACCAGACCATGGTCGCCGCGCCGGGCATCGCCGGAGAGATCCCGCCCGTCATCTCGGCCGAACCGTTCCTGGCCGAGGCGCGCACCAGCCGTGACGTCTTTCTCGACAGCCATGCCGACCTGCCGGGCCTCAGCGTCGAGATCGGCGAGGGATCGATCCACGCCGTCCTGCGCGGCGCGATGGACCGGCTGCACCCCGACCTGATCGCCCTCGGCGCGCATGGCCGGGCACTGCCGGTGCCGTGGCTTCTGGGCAGCTTCGCCAACGACATGATGCGCGACCCGCCCACCGACCTGCTGATCGCCCCTCCCTCCCGGGGGTAGCGGTCTGCGGTGCACACCGGCCGGGGATGCGTGTCCTCCCTGTCAAACCCCGGCCGGTGTCCCATCCCCGCTCCGCACGCGTCCGCAAGCCCGATTGCGCGGCGGCGGGTCCCTCTCTATATCCGCGGCCATGCTCGATGCCGCCCGCCCGAACCGCCCCGCCCTGCCGCCGGAGATCGCCCGGCGCCGGACCTTTGCCATCATCAGCCACCCGGACGCGGGCAAGACGACGCTGACCGAAAAATTCCTGCTCTACGGGGGCGCGATCCAGATGGCGGGCCAGGTCCGCGCCAAGGGCGAGGCCCGGCGCACGCGGTCCGACTTCATGAAGATGGAACAGGACCGGGGCATCTCGGTCTCGGCCTCGGCGATGTCCTTCGACTATCGCCAGTATCGCTACAACCTCGTCGACACCCCCGGCCACTCGGACTTTTCCGAGGACACCTACCGCACCCTGACGGCGGTCGATGCGGCGGTCATGGTGATCGACGGGGCGAAGGGCGTCGAGAGCCAGACGCAGAAACTGTTCGAGGTCTGCCGGATGCGCGACCTGCCGATCCTGACCTTCTGCAACAAGATGGACCGCGAGAGCCGCGACACTTTCGAGATCATCGACGAGATCCAGGAAACGCTGGCCATCCATGTCACCCCGGCAAGCTGGCCGATCGGCATGGGATCCGAGTTCCTCGGCTGCTACGACCTGCTGCGCGACAGGCTGGAACTGATGGACCGCAAGGACCGCAACAAGGTCGCCGAGAGCATCGCCATCGAGGGGCTCGACGACCCGAAGCTGGCGCAGCACGTGCCCGCGCACCTGCTGGAGAAGCTGCGCGAGGACGTCGAGATGGCGCGCGAGCTTCTGCCCGCGCTCGACCCGGCGGCGGTTCTCGAAGGGCACATGACCCCGATCTGGTTCGGCAGCGCGATCAACTCGTTCGGCGTCAAGGAACTGATGGACGGCATCGCCACCTACGGTCCCGAGCCGCAGCCGCAGGCCGCCGAGCCGCGCCAGATCGCGCCCGACGAGGGCAAGGTCACCGGCTTCGTCTTCAAGGTGCAGGCCAACATGGACCCCAAGCACCGCGACCGCGTGGCCTTCGTGCGGCTCTGCTCGGGGCATTTCGAACGCGGCATGAAGCTGACCCATGTCCGCGCCAAGAAGCAGATGGCGATTTCCAACCCGGTGATGTTCCTCGCCGCCGACCGCGAGCTGGCGGAGGAAGCCTGGGCCGGCGACATCATCGGCATCCCGAACCACGGGCAATTGCGCATCGGCGACGCGCTGACCGAGGGCGAAACCCTGCGCATTACCGGCATCCCGTCCTTCGCGCCCGAATTGCTGCAAAGCTGCCGGGCGGGCGACCCGATGAAGGCCAAGCACATGGAAAAGGCCCTGATGCAGTTCGCCGAGGAAGGCGCCGCGAAGGTCTTCAAGCCGATGATGGGCTCAGGCTTCATCGTCGGCGTGGTCGGCGCGCTGCAGTTCGAGGTCCTCGCCAGCCGGATCGAGCAGGAGTACGGCCTGCCCGTGCGGTTCGAGCCGTCGCAGTTCACCTCGGCCCGCTGGATCACCGGCCCCAAGGCCGCGCTCGAGAAGCTGGTGAACGTCAACAAGCAGCACATCGCCTATGACAACGATGGCGACCCGGTCTTCCTGACCCGCCTGCAGTGGGACATCGACCGCGTCGTGCGCGACTATCCCGACCTGACGCTGTCGGCGACGAAGGAGATGATGGTCTGATGGGGGCCGACCAAGGGCGTTAACCCTTCGGTCACGGTTGCCGGGCAGGCTGGGGCATGCTCCTTCGCCTGTCCGGGATGGCCCTCATGCTCAGCACCGCGCTAGCCGCCTGTTCACCGCCTGCTGCGCCGCCGCCGGATGCGCGGGCGGTCAGCGGCCTCAGCGGGGCGGTGTCGGCCCCTGTGACGGTACGGCACGGGCCGCATCACGTCATCGTCGCCCGCACCAGCATCGTCGCGCATGGCGGTCAGGTCGTTCATGCCGTGCGGCTGGCGCTGCGCTTCGACGGGGTCCACCCGCGCCTGCGCGTAACCGGGGCGTGGCGCGGCGGGCGCGCCCTCGCCTTCCGGCCCGCCGCGCGGGGCGAGAAGATGTGCCTCGGCCCCGACTGCCTCAGCCCGCTGATCGGCACGGTCCTCCTGTCGGAGGACGATTTCGCCCGCGCCGCCCGTGACGGACTGGCGCTCCGGCTGACCGGGCCGGATGGCGTCTTCGACCTGACCGTGCCGCCCGAAAGCTTCGCCGAAGTGTTAGGGCGGCCGCGCCGGGCCGCCTGAGGGCACGCCCCCTGCCCCTTGACCTGCGCCGGGGCGCACGCTTCGCTGCCCCCATGCCGCGCCAGAACCGTGTCCTGCCCACGGGCGAGATCGTCGCCCACCCTGCACGGGGCCTGATGATGGGCAACCGCGGCGGGTGCCTGCACGATGTCGAGGGGCAGCTCGGACGCGCGCGCTGGCGGTCCCGGGCGTGGATCTGCTGCCTGCTGTCCTTCAAGGACCGCCACCGCCCGATCATGGCCCCCGGGCGCTATACCGAACTGTTCTTCCTAGACGAGGCGGTGGCGCTGGCCGCCGGGCACCGGCCCTGCGCCGAGTGCCGCCGCGCTGCCTTCACTGCCTACCGCGACGCCGCCGTCCCCGGAGCGCGGGCCCCCGAGATCGACGGCCGTCTGCATGCCCAGCGGCTGGGTCCCCGCGACAGCGCCCGGCCCGCCGATCTGCCGGATGGCACCTTCGTTCTGGCGGGCACGACGCCACACCTCGTGCAGGGCGAGGCGCTGCACCCCTACGCGCCTGAGGGGTATGGCCCCGCGCTGCCCCTGCCCGAACACCCTCTCCCGGTGCTCACCCCGGCCCTCAGCCGGCGGGCGCTCGGCGCGGGATACCGTCCCGTGCTCGCCCCGCTCGCCGCGGCGCGGCGCGCCGATTGACTCGGATGGTGTTTTGACCTATCTCCCGCCACAACCCCTAGGAGGGGACTTGCCGCGGGGCGCCCGGAAATCGCGTCCCAGACTCTCAGGCCCGGTCATG
>JAUIAU010000199.1 GCA_030425185.1 Alphaproteobacteria bacterium | reverse complement strand
GCCGTGCCGGGAGCGCCCGCGCGCGGCCCGGACAGGAAAGGCGGCGAGACATGGCCCTGCCGGTGCGGCAGCAAGCGATCTACTGGGGCGCGGCGGCGATCGTGTTCCTGCTCGCGCTGCGCGGGCTCGGGGACGTGATCCTGCCCTTCGTCGTCGGCGGCGCTCTGGCCTATTTCCTCGATCCCGTCGCAGACGCGCTCGAACGCCTCGGCCTGAACCGGACCGCGGCGACCGTCGTGATCTCGCTCCTGGCGCTGGTGGTCGTGGTTCTCGCCGCGCTGGTGGTGATCCCGCTGATGGTCGACCAGATCGTGGCCATGGCCAACGCGACCCCTGCGGCGGTGAAGGCGCTCTACGAGCTCCTGTCCGAGCGGTTCCCGACCCTGGCAGATCCCAGCTCGACCCTGCGCAAGTCGCTGGCCGCGGTCGGCGAGGTGATCGCCTCGAAAGGCGGCACGCTGGTCCAGCAGGTGCTGGCCGGGGCGATCTCGGTGATCTCGGCGGCCGTCTTCATCGTCGTCGTGCCGGTGGTGACCTTCTACCTGCTGCTCGACTGGGACAACATGGTGGCGCGGATCGATGCGCTTCTGCCGCGCGACCATGCCGCCGTGGTGCGCCGACTGGCTGCCGACGTGGACCGGGTGCTGGCCGGGTTCGTGCGGGGACAACTGACGGTCTGCCTGATCCTCGGCGTGTTCTACTCGGCGGCGCTGATTACCGTGGGGCTGCAATTCGGCCTCGTCGTCGGGGCGATAGCCGGGCTTCTGACCTTCATCCCCTACGTCGGCTCGCTGGTCGGCGGCGCGCTGTCGATCGGGCTGGCGCTGGCGCAGTTCTGGGGCGACCCGCTCTGGATCGGCGTGGTGGCGGCGATCTTCCTCGCCGGGCAGTTCGTCGAGGGCAACTTCCTCACCCCCAAGCTGGTCGGCGGATCGGTCGGCCTGCACCCGGTCTGGCTGCTCTTCGCGCTGTCGGCCTTCGGCACGCTCTTCGGCTTTGTCGGCATGCTGATCGCCGTCCCGGTGGCCGCCGCGTTCGGCGTGCTGACCCGCTTCGGCGTCGAGCAGTATCTCGACAGCCGCCTCTACCACGGTCTGTCCCGGCGCGACGGGGATGGCGAGGCCTGACATGCCGGCGCAGCTTCCCCTCGATCTGCCCGTGCGCGCAGCCCTGGGCCGGGACGCCTTTGCCGTCTCGCCGGCCAATGCCGAGGCCGTCGCCCG
>JAUIAU010000198.1 GCA_030425185.1 Alphaproteobacteria bacterium | reverse complement strand
GGTGTCCCAGTCGAACTGCATCTCCTGCCGGTGGCGCGGGCGCAGATAGGCCATGTAGGCGCAGAGCGGATCGGGGAGCGGATGGCCTGTCGCGGGATCTGTGGCCTCAAACAGCCGGACCTGACGGGGGGTAAGCCGTGCCGGGCGATCCGGTGCAGCGCGGGGGGCGGTGCGCAAGGCGGCAAGGCCAGGGGCCAGCGGATCATGGTGTGCGGGTGCCGGGCCGACGCCCGGCCTCCGCAGCTTTCCGAGCCGATCAACCGTAGGTCGGGCGTCAGCCCGGCACGCCCCATCCAGATCGATCCGCCCGATCTCCACCGGACGCGCGCGGTCAAGACGGCAGACCCGCAAAAGCCCTTTATTGGTCTCTATGGCAAAGGAGAATCCACAGTTGCCGCCCGCCAGCCCGGCATCGCGCAGATCGGCGCGGAACTGGCTGGCCAGCGTGTCGGCGATCCGCCTGTCACCGTCATAGAGCGCCACCGGCACCGGGCCTGCGGCCTGTTTGGGCAGAGCCCATCCATGCAGGCGCCCATCGCGAATCCCGTCGAGGTGATCGCGCCGTCCGGTCAGGCGGCGGAGGAGCTTGGAGAACATCGGGTTGAGTGCCGGTTGCGGCAGAGTATTGAAAGTGATTGGCCTATTGCGGGTCCTGAGTGTGCGGCTGAAATTTTGCCGCCGCCCGGTGGATACCACCGGGCAGCCCCCGACCGCCCCCATGGGCGGGGGCTTCTCCCCCGCCCGCGGTCGCGATCTGCCCTCAGAGCTTCATATGTCGGTTGGGGATTACCGACAGAGTGTCGCATCACGCCACCGCATCGTAATCCGCGCGCGCCATCATCGTGGCCAGCCCGCGCACATCCACCCGTGGTCGCCAGCCCAGCTGTCGCCGGGCGCGGCTGGCATCGCCCACCAGCAACTCCACCTCGGCAGGGCGGAAGAAGGCCGGATTGACCTCGACCACGCGGCGTCCGGTGCGCCGGTCGGTGGCCACCTCGTCGATCCCGTCACCGCGCCAGTCGAGCGGCATGTCCAGTGCCTCGGCGGCGAAACTGACGAAATCGCGGATCGGCGTGGTGATCCCGGTGGCCAGCACATAGTCGCCCGGCGTGTCCTGTTGCAGCATCCGCCACATGCCCTCGACATAATCGCCGGCAAAACCCCAGTCGCGCCGGGCGCTCAGATTGCCCAGCTGGATGGGGGCATTGCCGCCACGGGCGATCCGGGCCAGCCCGCGG
>JAUIAU010000197.1 GCA_030425185.1 Alphaproteobacteria bacterium | reverse complement strand
GACGCATCGACGCCTATACGAACCCGGACGGGGTGCTGATCGAGGAACGCGAGACCCTAGCATGAGCCGCTTCACCGCCATCAACCTGTCGGGCCTGACGCCGCCGGACGTGATCGAGACGCTGGACTATGAAGCGATCGTCTCGGAGATGCGCGATGACCTCGTGGCACGGTTCCCGGCCATTGAGGGCGTGATCGACCTCGAAAGCGAACCGGCGCGCAAGCTGATTGAGGCGTTCGCCTATCGCGAGATGCTGCTGCGCGCCCGGATCAACGACGCGGCGCGCTCCGTCCTGCTGGCGTCCTCCTACGGGTCCAATCTCGACCATCTGGCTGCGCTCTTTGCCACGGCCCGGATGCAGATCGAGGACGCAACCGGCGCGCTGGTTGCGGAAGATGACGCGCGCCTGCGCCGGCGTGTGCAGCTGGCTCCGGAGGCCTTCTCGGTAGCCGGCCCCGAGGGCGCCTATATCTACCATGCGCTCTCTGCTGCCCCATGGGCGCGGGACGCGACAGCGATCATGACACAGCCCGGCCGGGTGCGGGTCACCCTCCTGCGCGAGGGGGCCGACCCGATCCCGAACCTTGCGGAGCGCGAAGCTGTTCGTTTGTCGCTCATCGAGAACGACGTGCGCCCGCTGACCGATATGGTGGAGGTGCTGGGCCCAGAGGTCCGCCGCACCGAGATCACCGCCACCCTGACCCTCTACCCGGGCCCCGATGGCTCCGTGGTGCGCGAGCGCGCGCTGGCGGCCGTTTCGGAATGGGTCGAAGCGAACCGCATACTGGGCATGAACCTGCGCCGATCGGCACTCTTTGCGAAGCTGCACCAAGAGGGCGTGCATTCCGTCGAGTTTGCGTCGCCGGCAGAGGACATCGTGCTGGGTCCAACCGAGGTCTACGCGATCGACGCGATCACCGTGACGGTGGCGGCCTTGCGGGACGAATAGGACACCTGTAATGGCCCAAGAAACGCTGCTCCCGGACAACCGGACCGCTTTTGAGGAGGCCGCCGACCTAACCGGCGCCCGCGCCTCCACGCTGCGCGACGGGCTGCGTGATCTAGTCAAGCCATTCGACATCCCGAGCACGCACCTGCCATGGCTGTCGTGGGGCCTGTCGGTCGATCTTTGGCGCGACACGTGGCCGGAGGAAAAGCAGCGCGTGCAAACGGCCCGGTCGCTGCCGTTTCATGCGATCAAGGGCACGCAAACGGCCGTTGCACAGGCTTTGGAGGTGATGGGCGCCG
>JAUIAU010000019.1 GCA_030425185.1 Alphaproteobacteria bacterium | reverse complement strand
TCGAAGAGGCGCAGGTGTGTCCCGGCAGTTCTAGGGCCGGGCGCAGGGAGTTAAAGGTTGGTCCCGAAGGAAGATCGCAAAGCCAGGCGCGAGGCCCGGCGTGCGCGTCGGCTCGCCCGGCGGGGGCAGCGGTTGCGGCTCTGGGCCTCTGCCGTCATCGGCCTGGCCGCTGTCGTGCTCGGCATCGGGGCGATGCTGGCCCGGCCCGAGGGCGTCGCGCTGCCGCAGATGGCGGTCGGGCAGGTCTCGCAGGCCCTGACCCGGGCCCTGCCGCCCGGGGCGAGCGTGGACATGGCCCGCGCGCGGCTGCGCCTCGCGGGGAACGGCCGGCTCGAACTGGCGATGAGCGCGGTGCGCCTGCGCGATGCCGACGGGCGCAGCGTGGCCGACCTTCCGGTGACCCGGATCTGGCTCGGGCGGGGCGGCCTCCTGCGCGGCGAGGTGGACGTCAAGCGGGTGCGGATCGACGATGTCACCCTGCGGGCCGACCGCGCGCTGGACGGCAGTTTCCTGTTGTCCTTCGGACAGGCCGCACCGCTGCCCGAGATCACGTCGCTCGGGGACCTCGTGCGGCTGCTCGACGGGCTCTTCGCCCGCCCGCCGCTGTCGGGGATCGAGACGGTGGACCTGCGCGGCCTGCGGCTGATGCTGCGCGACGCGCGGGCCGACCGGGAATACCGGCTCGACAACGGGACGCTGTCCATCGAGCAGGGCCCGGACCGGCTGGGCCTGCGGCTGGCCGTCGATCTGGCCGAAGGGCTTCTGCTGCGGCCGAACTCGCGGGAAGCCTTTGCCGCGCTGACCTCGGCCCCGGCGCAGGCGGTGGTCCGGATCGACACCGCGCGCGGCTCGACCGAGACCGAGGTTTCGGCCAGCGTCAGCGCCCTGCCCCTGCGGGTCATCGCGGCGCAGAGCCCGTCGCTCGACTGGCTGCGGGTGCTCGATGTGCCGGTCTCCGCGTCCTTCCGGGGCGCGCTCGATGCCGAAGGGGCGCTCGGCCCAGTGGCCGGAACGGTCGAGCTTGGGGCAGGGCGGCTGTCCTTGCCGGTGCCGGGGCTGGCCGGACCCATCGCGATCGACGAGGCGAAGGCCTACCTGCGCTATGAACCGGTCCGCCGTCGCGTCACGCTGGAAAGCCTTGACGTCACCTCGGACGCGCTGTCGCTGCGAGCGGCGGGCCATGCACAGATCACGACCCCGCCGGACGGATCGGGCGAGGTCTGGGACCGCATTCTGGGACAGGTCCGGCTGAGCGACCTCCGGCTCGACCTGCCCGGCGTGCTGCAGGACCCGTTGGCCATCGACCAGATCACGGCGGACCTGCGGGTTCGGCCCGGTCTCGGCCGTGTCGACCTGGGGCAGGCGGTGCTGGAGACCGGCGGGGACCGGGTCACCGCAACCGGCTCCGCCGTCGCCGGGGCTGAGGGCATCGCGCTCGACCTCGACCTTGCCAGCGCGGGCCTCGACATGCCCCGCGCGTTGGCGTTCTGGCCGTTGGAGGCGATCCCGAAGACCCGGCAGTTCCTGTCCGAAAACCTCAGCCGGGGCCGCCTGACCGGGCTCGACGCCGCCCTCCGCATCCATCCCGGCGAACGGCCGCAGGTTGCGTTCAGTGCCGACTTCACGGACGGCACCCTGCGGTTCCTGCCCGAGATGCCGCCGCTCGACGCGGCCGAGGGGACGGTGTCGCTGTTCGACCGGCGGCTCTCGCTCAGCCTCGACTCCGGCCGGGTCGGCGCGCGAGACGGGGTCCCCGTGGCGGCGGCGGACATCTCGGTGGCCGGGACCACCTTCACGGTCGCCGACACGTCCCTGCGGCCGGGTCATGCAGAGGTGGCGCTGCGGCTCGACGCGCCGGTGGTGCCGCTGCTCGAAACGCTGGCGCTGCCGCCGGTCAACCTGAAGATCGGCGCGCTTCCCGTTGAGGGACGTGCCAGAATCGCCGCGAGGATCGCGTTCCCGACAGGCCGCCCGGTTGCGCCGGGCGAGGCCGAATGGTCCGCCGAGGGCACGCTGGAGGAGATGTCGAGCGACCAGCTGATGCGCGGCCGCAAGCTGACCGCCGAGCGGCTGGCGCTGACCGTGGTTCCGGAAGGCCTGACGCTGGGCGGCGCCGTCCGGGTCGATGGCGTGCCGGTCAGCATCACGCTGGAGCGGGCGCTGGGTCCGGAGGCCCCGCCCGGGGTCTCCATCGAGGGACGGCTCGCGCTGCGGCAGACGGCGCTGGACGGTCTCGGGATCGCGTTGCCGGGGCTGGACCTCGATGGCGAAGCGCCCGCCCGCTTCACCCTCGACGTGGGTCCAGGCGGTCCGCCGCGCCTGCTATTGACCTCGGACCTGGCCGGGCTGGCGCTGCGCTATGCGCCGCTTGCCTGGGCGAAACCGGCAGCGGCGACCGGGACCTTGGCGGTGACCGCGCGGCTGTCGCAGCCGATGCAGGTGCCCGAGATCACCTTGTCCGCGCCGGGTCTGTCCCTCGCGGGCAATGTCGTCCTGGGGGAGGGCGGTCGGCTGGACGAGGCCCGCTTCGACACCCTGAAGGTCGGCGACTGGTTCGACGGGGCGGCGGTGCTGGCCGGGCGCGGGCCCGGACGTCCCCCGGCGGTCGCGCTTTCCGGCGGCACGCTCGATATCCGGCGGCTGGGCGCGGTGGCAGGGCAGGCGACCGGTGGCGCGCGCCCGCCGATCAGTGTCTCGCTCGACCGGCTGGTCCTGGCCGAGGGGCTGACGCTGGAGCCGTTCGGCGGGGCGCTGGCCGAGGGGCAGGCACTCGACGGCCGGTTCGAGGGACGCGTCAACGGGCGCGCCCCGATTGCGGTGGACCTTGTCCGGCAGGGCGGCCGCCTGGCGCTGCGGGCGTCGAGTGCCGACGCCGGGGCCGTGCTGGCCGCGCTCGGGGTCCTGCGCACCGCGCGGGGCGGGGCGCTTGGTCTCGTGCTGCAGCAGACCGAGGCGGGGGCAGGCCCGGGACGCTGGGACGGCGAGTTGCGGATCGACGCGTTCCGGGTCGTGGACGCGCCGGTGCTGGCCGAACTGCTCTCGGCGCTGTCGGTCGTGGGATTGCTGGAGCAGATGGCGGGGGGCGGCATCAGCTTTTCGGAGGCGCAGGCCGACCTGACCCTGTCCGATGCCGGGATCGAGATCCGCGAGGGCCGCGTGTTCGGCCCCTCGATGGGGATCACGATGGAAGGCCTTATCCTGCCCGCCGCCGACCGCATGCAGTTGCAGGGGGTCGTCTCGCCGATCTACGCGCTGAACGCCATGCCGGGCGCGCTGTTTGCCCGCCGGGGCGAAGGGCTCTTCGGGTTCAACTACATGATGTCGGGTGCGCTGCGCTCGCCCCGGATCGAGGTCAACCCGCTGTCGATCTTGACACCGGGCGTGTTCCGCGACTTGTTCCGCCGCGATCCTCCCCGCCTCGAATGAGCCGCATGAAACTCGACGACTTCGACTTCGACCTGCCCGAGCGGCTGATCGCCACCCGGCCCGCGCGGCCGCGGTCTTCGGCGCGGCTGCTGCTGGCGGAGGGCGACGGGATCGCGGACCGGCACGTCTTCGACCTGCCCGACATCCTGCGTCCCGGCGACCGGCTGGTGCTGAACGACACGCGGGTGATCCCGGCGCGGCTCTTCGGCACCCGGACGCGCGGCGACGCGGTGGCGAAGATCGAGGTCACGCTGATGGAGCCCGAGGCGGGCGGTACCTGGGCGGCGATGGCGAAACCGCTGCGCAAGCTCGCCCCCGGCGACCGTCTGGCGTTCGACGCGGGGCTCGGGGCCGAGGTGGCCGACAGGGGGGACGACCGGGTCAGCCTGCGCTTCGACCTTGAAGGCGACGCGTTCCAGGAGGCGCTGAACCGCGCCGGGGCGATGCCGCTGCCGCCCTACATCGCCGGCAAGCGCGCCGCCGACGAGCAGGACAAGGACGACTACCAGACGGTCTGGGCAAAGCGGCCCGGCGCGGTCGCGGCGCCGACGGCGTCGCTGCACTTCGATGCGCCCCTGCTGGCCGCCCTGGCCGAGCGCGGCATCGGCATGACCCATGTCACGCTGCATGTCGGCGCGGGCACTTTCCTGCCGGTCAAGGTCGAGGACGTCACCACCCACCGGATGCACGCCGAGTGGGGGCAGATCTCGCCCGAGGCCGCGGCCGAGATCAATGCCACCCGCGCCGCGGGCGGCCGGATCATCCCGGTCGGCACGACCGCGCTCCGGCTGCTCGAGTCGGCGGCGGCCGAAGACGGGTCGCTGGCGCCCTGGGAGGGCGAGACCGACATCTTCATCTATCCCGGCTTCCGGTTCCGCGTCGCGGATGCCCTGATGACGAACTTTCACCTGCCGAAATCGACGCTGATGATGCTGGTGTCGGCGCTGATGGGAAAGTCGCGGATCGACCGCATCTATGCCCATGCGATTGCGGCGGAATACCGCTTCTTCTCCTACGGCGACTCCTCCCTGCTGGTGCCCGACCGCGCGGCGTCCTAGACGCTGCGCGACGCAAAGTGTCGCCTCCGGCACAGACCGGGCGACCGTGGCGCGCCATGACGCGCCGAAAGCAAGGATACTCCGCGATGCTGCCTGTCCTCCGTTCCAGCTGGGCGCTGCTGCTCGGCCTCATGCTGCTGATGGTCGGAAACGGCCTGCAGGGCACGCTGCTCGGTGTGCGCGGCGCACTCGAGGGATTCTCAACCGTCGAGATGTCCGTCATCATGTCCGCCTATTTCGTGGGCTTCCTGTTCGGCTCGCAACTGGCCCCCGGCATGATCCGCCGGGTCGGGCACGTCCGCGTCTTCGCGGCGCTCGGCTCGTTCGTCTCGGCCTGCCTGATCCTGTTCCCGGCGATCACCGATCCGATTGCCTGGACGCTTCTGCGGGTGGCGGTCGGCTTCTGCTTCTCGGGGGTCTACATCACCGCCGAAAGCTGGCTGAACAACGCCACCACGAACGAGACCCGGGGGCAGGCGCTGTCGCTCTACGTGATGGTGCAGATGGTGGGCATCATCCTCGCGCAGGTTCTCGTCGGGGTGGGAGACCCGTCCGGGTTCATCCTGTTCATCATCCCCTCGGTGCTGGTCTCGATCGCCTTCGCGCCGATCCTGCTGTCGATCGCGCCGACCCCGGCTTTCGACTCGACCAAGCCGATGAGCCTGCGGCAGGTCTACCAGACTTCGCCGCTCGGCGTTGTCGGCATCGTCATCATGGGCGGCGTCTACTCGGCCATGTTCGGGATGTCGGGCGTCTACGGCACACAGGCCGGATTGAACGTCGCGCAGATCTCGACCTTCGTCGGGGCCATCTACCTTGGTGGCATGCTGCTGCAGTACCCCATCGGCTGGATGTCGGACCGGGCCGACCGGCGCGGGCTCATCATCGCGGTGGCCATGATCACCGTGGCGGCCTGCGGCTTCGGCATGACGGGGATGGGCGGGTTTCCCGGCATCCTCGTGTCGGGCTTCCTGATCGGCGGGATGGCGAACCCGATGTACGCGCTGCTGCTGGCCTACATCAACGACTACCTCGACAACGACGACATGGCGGCGGCCTCGGCGCGGCTGATGTTCCTGAACGGGCTCGGCGCCATCGCCGGTCCGCTGGTGCTGGGCGCGCTGATGGACCGGATCGGTCCGGCCGGGTTCTTCCTGTTCATCGGGGCCCTGATGGCGGTGATGTCGGTCTACGGCCTGTGGCGGATGACGCGCCGGGCCTCGCCGGGCGTCGCGGATTCCGGGACCTTCACGCCGCTGCCGCCGACCACCACGCCGGTGGTCCTCGACCTCGCGCAGGAGGTCTGGATCGAGGCCTCCGAGACCGCGGAAGCCGAGGCCGAGGCGGAGGCCGTGCGCAGCGCCGGCTGATCCCATGCGGCAGTGCAGCGGGTTTTCCGGCTTTTCCTGTGCGGGTTTTCCTGCAACCCTCGCCGGGCCTGGGGCGGCGTGAAAGACAGCGAAGGAGCGGTTTCCGATGGAGGATCCGGATCACGTGCTCGGCTTCTGGCTCGAAGAGCTGGAGGAAAAGGACTGGTATGTCGGCGGCGAGGCGCTCGACGCCCGCATCCGCGACAGGTTCGCGGACCTGTGGCAGCAGGCGCGGGCAGGGCGGCTCGACGGGTGGGAGACGTCGCCCCGCAACGTGCTGGCCTATCTCATCCTGACCGACCAGTTCCCGCGCAACATGTGGCGCGGCCACGCCGACAGTTTCGCCACCGACGCCGTCGCCCGGACCGCCGCCAAGCGGGCAATCGACCTCGGCTGGGACACCCGGATCGAGGGGGCTGCGCGGCAGTTCTTCTATCTTCCCCTGATGCATTCCGAATGCCTCGTCGACCAGGACCGCTGCGTGCGGCTGATCGCGACCCGGATGCCCGGGGCGGACAGCAGCCTGCTCCATGCCAAGGCGCACCGCGAGGTGATCCGCCGCTTCGGTCGCTTCCCGTACCGCAACGCGGCCCTCGGCCGGGACAGCCGGGCCGAGGAACAGGCCTATCTCGAGGGCGGCGGCTACGGCAGCACCGTCGAGGCGCTGAAGGCGGCCGCCTGACCCGCGACAGGGCCCGGGGCGGGTCCGTGTCCTTGCGTCCTTTCAACGCGCGTTCGGGGTGTTGCCCTGAACGCGGCAGATGGTTTAAGGGTAAACCAATTTTCCGGGGGTCGTCCGGCGATCCCTGCGCACAGCACCCGAGGGGAACAGAATGGCGGCGAAATCCTTTGACATGATCGTGATCGGGGCCGGGCCGGGGGGCTATGTTGCCGCGATCCGGGGCGCGCAGCTCGGCCTCAACGTGGTCTGTGTCGAACGCGAGCACCTCGGGGGGATCTGCCTGAACTGGGGCTGCATCCCGACCAAGGCCATGCTGCGCTCGTCCGAGGTGTTCCACCTGATGCACCGCGCCAAGGAATTCGGGCTCAAGGCCGAGGGGATCGGCTATGACCTCGACGCCGTGGTGAAGCGCTCGCGCGGGGTGGCCAAGCAACTGTCCGGCGGCATCGGTCACCTGTTCAAGAAGAACAAGGTCAACGTGGTGATGGGCGAGGCGACGCTGAGCGCCGCGAACACGGTCACGGTCAAGACCGACAAGGGAACCGAGACGCTGACCGCCCCCGCCATCGTCGTCGCGACCGGCGCCCGCGCCCGCGAACTGCCGGGCCTCGAGGCCGATGGCGACCTCGTCTGGACCTACAAGCACGCCCTGCAACCCGTTCGTATGCCGAAGAAACTGCTGGTCATCGGGTCGGGCGCCATCGGCATCGAATTCGCCAGTTTCTACAACACGCTCGGCTGCGACACGACCGTGGTCGAAGTGATGGACCGCATCCTGCCGGTCGAGGACGCCGAGATCAGCGCCTTCGCCAAGAAGGCCTTCGTCAAGCAGGGGATGAAGATCCTCGAAAAGACGACGGTGAAGAAGCTCGACCGCGCCAAGGGCAAGGTCACCGCGCATATCGAGATCGGCGGCAAGACCGAGACGCAGGAGTTCGACACCGTCATCTCGGCGGTCGGCATCGTCGGCAACGTCGAGGGGCTGGGACTGGAGGCGCTCGGCGTCACAGTCGACCGCACCCATGTCGTGACCGACGAGTACTGCCGCACCGGGGTTCCGGGCGTCTATGCCATCGGCGACATCGCGGGCGCGCCGTGGCTCGCGCACAAGGCCAGCCACGAGGGCGTCATGGTGGCCGAACTGATCGCGGGCGGGCACCCGCACCCGATCAAGCCGAACTCGATTGCCGGTTGCACCTACTGCCACCCGCAGGTCGCCAGCGTCGGCCTGACCGAGGCGAAGGCCAAGGAGCAGGGCTACGAGGTGAAGGTCGGCAAGTTCCCCTTCATCGGCAACGGCAAGGCCATCGCGCTCGGCGAGCCGGAAGGGATGATCAAGACCGTGTTCGACGCCAAGACCGGCGAGTTGCTGGGTGCCCACATGGTCGGCGCGGAAGTGACCGAACTGATCCAGGGCTACGTGGTGGGCCGCCAGCTGGAGACCACCGAGCAGGACCTGATGGAGACCGTCTTCCCGCATCCGACCCTGTCGGAGATGATGCACGAGGCTGTGCTCGACGCCTACGGTCGCGCGATCCACTTCTGATTTTTGGGCATAGCGGGAGACTCCGCAGGTTTCCTGCGGAAACCCGCTCTGTCCCGCCGACGGGCGCGCCTGCGGCGCACTCTTGGATGCACGAAGCGGTGCTCGACGCCTACGGCCGGGCGATCCACTTCTGATCTACGGGCCGCACGGAACGGGTGTCCGCGCGGCCCGCTGAGCCTTATTCCACCACCAGCACCCGCCGCGCCAGCGCGCGGCTGTCCGCACCGGACGCGACGTAGCGCAGCTCGTAGGTGCCGGGGGTCTCGGGCGCCGTCATCACCAGCGGCGAGCCGCCCTCGGTATAGGCATAGGTGACGTAGCCGAGGTCGCCGTCCGCCGGGTCCGCGATGGTCAGGTAATCCTCGGGATAGCCGGGACCGGTCCAGGTTACCGTCAGGTCGGACCCCGCGGCCACCCGGTCGGCGGCCTCCAGCGTGACCGGCGCATCGGCGACGGTGATCGAGCGTGCCTCGGCAATCGTGGTGTCCTGCCCGGTTATGTATCGCACCTCGTACGCCCCCGGGGTCAGCGGCAGTTTCACCGGCACCGGGTTGCCGCCGCTGACGTAGCTGTAGGTGACATAGGTTCCGGCGTCCGAGCCGGCCGGGGCCACGGCGATGTAGTCCTCGTCAAAGCCGCCGCCCTGCCAGCCGACCGGGATCGTCTCGCCGATCACACCTTCGTCCGGTGCGGTCAGGCCCTGCTCGACCGGGGTGACCGTCACCGGGATCGAGGCCAGTTCCTGGTAGCCCTCGGCGAGGATGTAGCGGATCACGTAGTCCCCCGGCTGGGCGGGCATCCGCAGTTGCGCGGGCGTGCCGTCGGCGGTGTAGGCATAGGTCTCGTATTCGAGCGAGGGCGCATCGGGCCGCGCCGTGTCGATGTAGTCGCCCTCGGCATTCGGTCCGGTCCAGGTCACTGCCACCGTCGCCCCGGCCGGGGCCGCGGCGGGGGCCTCCACCGTGGCGGGCGGCAGCGGCGCGTCGAAGACCACCGCCAGCGCCACGTCGGCGTCCTCCATGGTGAAGGGGCGCTCGATCACCGCCTCGTCGGACAGGCGCAGCACCCGCAGGACATAGTCGCCCGCGGGCAGCACCGCCTCGGCCCGGCTGCCATCCGTGTCGGGGGCTGTCGCGAGCCCGCCGTCGGCGAGGATCTCGATGCGGATGCCGCCCTCGACGGTGCGGCTCGCCTCGCCGAAGGTCTCGGTCACCGCGATCCGGGCGCGCATCTCGGCGGGCGGGGCAGGCGGCGCCGCGGGGGCGGGCGGCACCATCGCGGTGGCGACCCGGGTCAGCGCCTCGGCCAGCGCCGCGGCATCGGCGGCGGTCAGGAACTGGCCCCCGGTGGCATCCGCCACGCATTGCATCTGCAGCAGGGCCGCCGGGTCGCTGACGTCGAAGCCCACGACATGGGCGGTGAAGTTCACGCCCGCCTCTTCCAGCGCGCGGGCGGCCGCGCAGGGATCGGGATTGCAGGTCTCGACCCCGTCCGAGACGAGGATCACCGTCGCGGCCTCTTCGGTGTAGCGCAACGCCTGCGCCGCGGCGATGACGGCGTCGGTCATCGGGGTCTTGCCCAGCGGGCGGATCGTGTTGACGGCGCTGCTGATCGCGGCGCGGGTCCCGGGGCCGGGGGGCACCACGGTCTCGATGTCCGAACAGTCGCCCTTGCGGCGGTGCCCGTAGACCGTCAGCCCGAGGTTCAGGTCCTCGGGCAGCGTCCCCAGAAGGTCGCCGACGACCTGCCGTGCGATGACGATCTTGTTCACGCCGTCGATCTGGCCCCACATCGAGCCGGACCCGTCGAGAACGAGGATCGTGTTGGGCCGGTCCTGCGCGGCGGCGGGCAGGGACAGGACGACAAGAACGAGCGCGGCGGCAAGGCGGCGAAAGAGATGGATCATGGGGCACCGGAAAGGTCAAAGGACGGAATACCCCGACTTTAAAGGGGGTTCCGGAAAATCAAAGCGGTAACTTCCGGCGGTGCATCCGGAACCGCGCGCCGTCCGCGCCACGGATCCTGTGCGGCGGCGCAGATTGACCGGGCGGGCGAAAGGCGGCACGAGGTCGGCATGGCCCAGATTTCCCCTCCTGCCCGGACCGACTGGGTGCTGGTTGCCCTGCTGTTCGTGGCGGGGCTCTTCGCGGCGGCGCAGTTCGGGAAGATCTCGCTGACGCTGCCGGAGCTGGAGGCAATCTTTGCCCTCCCACTGACCACGCTGGCGCTGCTGGTTTCGGTCGTTGGCCTCGTCGGCCTCCTCGGCGGGGTGATGGCCGGGGCGCTGGTGGCGGGGCTGGGACCGCGCCGGGTGCTGCTCGCCTGTCTCTGGCTGGGGGCGGCGCTGTCGCTGGTGCAGGCGCTGCTGCCGCCGTTCCCGGTGTTGTTCGGTCTGCGGGTGATCGAGGGCTTCTCCCATCTCGGGCTGGTCGTCGCGGCCCCGCCGCTGATGGCGCGGGCCGCCACCGACCGGGACCGGCCGATGGTGATGAGCATCTGGGCGATGTTCTTCGGCGTCTCCTTCGCCCTGTCGGCGATGATCTTTCCATCCCTTCTCAGCCTGGGCGGGGTGCCGCTGGTGTTCGTCGCCCATGGCGCCGGGTTCGCCGTTCTGGCGCTGCTGCTGGCGCCGCGCGTGGCGCGCAGCGTCCGCGTGCCGCTGGATCTGAACCCGCTGACCGCCCATCTGCGCACCTATCGCAGCGTGCGCACGGCCGCGCCGGGCCTCGGCTTCGTCTTCTACACGATCTGCTACGTCGCGCTGCTGACCCTGCTGCCGACCACGCTTGGCCAGCCCGCGCTGGGGATCTGGCTGCCGCTGGTGTCGCTGCTCGGCAATCTCGGGGCGGGGCAACTCGGGCACCGGGTGCCGCCCGCGACCATGGCCACCGGCGGCTTCGTGCTGGCGGTCGCCTCCGCGCTGGCACTGCTCGCCGGGCAGGAGCTCGCGGTCTGGCCGATGTTCTTCGCGATGGGCGTCGTGCCCTCGGCCAGCTTCGGCCTTATCCCGGTGCTGAACCCCGACACCGACGGGCAGGCGCGCGCCACCGGGGCCATCGCGCAGCTGGGCAATCTCGGCACGGTCACCGGCACGCCGATCTTCGCGCTGGCACTGACCTGGGGCGGCGTTCCGGCGATGCTTTGGCTGGTGGTCGGCTTCTCGCTGACCGGCATCGTGGTGGTGCAGGCGCTGTCACGTCTCGCCCTCAGGGCCGCGCCGGTCTGAGCCGCGGCGGGGACCTGCGCGCACGCACGGATCTGTTCACCCTCCGTTCACAACTTTCGATTGGAGACTCGGCTGCGTCCGCCTATGTTCCGCGGGTAACCCCGGAGGGCGCGGATGCCTGAGCAGAAGTTCATCGAGGTGCGCGGCGCGCGCGAGCACAACCTCAAGTCCATCGACGTCGATATCCCGCGGGACCAGCTCGTGGTGATCACGGGGCTTTCCGGCTCGGGCAAGTCCTCGCTCGCCTTCGACACGATCTACGCCGAGGGCCAGCGCCGCTATGTCGAGAGCCTGAGCGCCTATGCCCGGCAGTTCCTCGACATGATGCAGAAGCCGGACGTGGACCACATCAGCGGTCTCAGCCCGGCGATCAGCATCGAGCAGAAGACGACCTCGAAGAACCCGCGCTCGACCGTCGGCACGGTGACCGAGATCTACGACTACATGCGCCTCCTGTTCGCACGGGTCGGCACGCCGCATTCGCCCGCGACCGGCCTGCCGATCGAGGCGCAGCAGGTGCAGGACATGGTCGACCGCGTCATGGCGATGGAGGAGGGCACCCGCGGCTACCTGCTGGCCCCCATCGTGCGCGACCGGAAGGGCGAGTATCGCAAGGAGATGCTGGAGCTGCGCAAGCAGGGCTTCCAGCGCGTCAAGGTGGACGGGGCGTTCCATGACCTCGACGATCCGCCGACGCTCGACAAGAAGTTCCGCCACGACATCGACGTGGTCGTGGACCGGATCGTGGTGCGGTCGGGGATCGAGACGCGGCTGGCCGACAGTTTCCGCACGGCGCTGGACCTCGCGGACGGTATCGCGATCCTCGAGACCGCGCCCGCGCCTGCCGAGGACGGCACCACGCCCGACCCCGAGCGCATCACCTTCTCGGAGAAATTCGCCTGCCCGGTCTCTGGCTTCACCATCCCCGAGATCGAACCGCGCCTGTTCTCGTTCAACGCGCCGTTCGGGGCCTGTCCGGCCTGCGACGGCCTCGGGGTCGAGCTGTTCTTCGACGAGCGCCTCGTGGTGCCGGACCAGACGCTGAGCCTGCCGAAGGGTGCGCTCGCGCCGTGGAACAAGGGCAAGTCGCCCTATTTCCTGCAAACCATCGACGCCATCGCGCGGCATTACGAGTTCGACAAGCGCCTGCCGTGGAAGGACCTGCCCGCCCATGTGCAGCAGGTCATGCTGCACGGCTCGGGCGATGACGAGATCGCCTTCCGCTATGACGAGGGCGGCCGCGTCTACCAGGTCACGCGCGTCTTCGAAGGCGTGATCCCGAACATGGAACGGCGCTACCGCGAGACGGACTCGAACTGGGTCCGCGAGGAGTTCGAGCGCTTCCAGAACAACCGTCCCTGCGGCAGTTGCGAGGGCTACCGCCTGCGTCCCGAGGCGCTGGCGGTGAAGATCGCTGGTCTGCACGTCGGCCAGGTGGTCGAGATGTCGATCCGTGAGGCGCTCGCATGGTGCGAAACCGTGCCCGACCGCCTGACCGCGCAGAAGAACGAGATCGCCCGCGCCATCCTCAAGGAAATCCGCGAGCGGCTCGGGTTCCTCGTCAACGTCGGGCTCGACTACCTGACCCTCAGCCGGGCGGCGGGGACGCTGTCGGGCGGCGAGAGCCAGCGTATCCGGCTGGCCAGCCAGATCGGCAGCGGTCTAACGGGCGTGCTCTACGTGCTCGACGAGCCGTCGATCGGCCTGCACCAGCGCGACAACGACCGCCTGCTGACCACGCTCAAGAATCTGCGCGACCAGGGCAACACTGTGCTGGTGGTCGAGCATGACGAGGAAGCGATCCGCGAGGCGGATTACGTCTTCGACATCGGGCCCGGCGCCGGGGTGCATGGCGGGCAGGTGGTGGCGCATGGCGTGCCCGCGGACCTGGCGAAGAACCCGGCCAGCGTGACCGGCGATTACCTCGCCGGGCGGCGCGAGATCGCGGTGCCCGCCGAGCGGCGCAAGGGCAACAAGAAGAAGCTGAGCGTTGTCAACGCGGTGGGGAACAATCTCAAGTCGGTGACGGTGGATTTCCCGCTGGGCAAGTTCGTCTGTGTCACCGGCGTGTCGGGCGGCGGCAAGTCCACACTGACCATCGAGACCCTGTTCAAGACCGCCTCCATGCGCTTGAACGGGGCGCGGCAGACCCCGGCCCCCTGCGAGACGATCAAGGGGCTGGAGCATCTCGACAAGGTCATCGACATCGACCAGAGGCCGATTGGGCGCACGCCGCGCTCGAACCCCGCGACCTATACCGGGGCCTTCACGCCGATCCGCGACTGGTTCGCCGGGCTGCCGGAGGCGAAAGCGCGGGGCTACAAGCCCGGTCGCTTCAGCTTCAACGTGAAGGGCGGCCGCTGCGAGGCCTGCCAGGGCGACGGCGTCATCAAGATCGAGATGCACTTCCTGCCGGACGTCTACGTCGAATGCGAGACCTGCAAGGGCAAGCGCTACAACCGGGAGACGCTGGAGGTCACGTTCAAGGGTAGGTCCATCGCGGATGTGCTTGATATGACGGTGGAAGACGCGCAGGAGTTCTTCGCCGCCGTGCCAGCGATCCGCGAGAAGATGGACGCGCTGATGCGGGTCGGCCTCGGCTACATCAAGGTCGGCCAGCAGGCGACCACGCTCTCGGGCGGCGAGGCGCAGCGCGTCAAGCTGTCCAAGGAACTGGCGAAACGCTCCACGGGCCGGACGCTCTACATCCTCGACGAGCCCACAACGGGGCTGCATTTCGAGGACGTCCGCAAGCTGCTCGAGGTGCTGCACGAGCTGGTCGAGCAGGGAAACACGGTCGTGGTGATCGAGCACAACCTCGACGTCATCAAGACCGCGGACTGGCTGATCGACATCGGTCCCGAAGGCGGCGACGGCGGCGGAACGGTGGTGGCGACCGGCACCCCGGAAGAGGTCGCGCTGGTCGAGGCCAGCCACACCGGGCGCTACCTGAAGCCGATGCTGACCCCGAAGAAACGGGTGGCGGCGGAGTAGCTGGTCAGCTGCCCTTCACCGGCTGATAGGCGAGCGGGCGTTTCGCCATGCCCTCCATCAGCCGCCGTGTGGCGAGCTTCATGATATAGAGGCCGAAGGCCGGGTTCTGGTAGTAGAGCTTGAGGAAGGTCTCCTCGTTGATCCGCGCGATCTCGCAGGGGCCGATGCAGCGGGCCGAGACGGTCCGCTCGCGCGCATCCGTGAAAAAGGCGATCTCGCCGAAGATCTCGTCCGGACCAAGCTCGACGTTGATCTCCTCCAGCAGCACCCGGCCGGACTTCAGCAGGTAGAGGTGGTCGGGCGGATCGCCCTTGGCGAAGACCGGTTCTCCTGCCCCGTAGCGGGTGATCGACAGGTAGGGGCCGAGGATCTCGAGCGCGCTGCGGTCGGCGCTGACCGCCTTCAGGTCCCGCCGCGTGCGCAGGATTTCCCAGAGCCGGTACAGGTTGAACGGCAGCAGCACCACGTGCAGGGCCAGCGTCGGCACGATGCCCGCGAAGACCGAGTAGGCGATGAAGAACACGTTCGCCCCGATGCCGGCGATCCGCAGCGGCAGCATCGTGCGCATGCCGTAGGCGAGGAGCGTGAAGCCCGCAGCGATCCAGCCGAGCAGGTCGATCCAACTCACAGGGCGTTTCCTCTCCCATGACGCCCGAGTCTTTGCGCGATCCTCGCGCCTTGGCAAGGCGCTGCCGCTTCCCCCGCGGCGGGGCGCGGGCTAGGCTGCCGGGGTCATCTTGGAAAGGGTCCGGACATGTCGCGTAACCCCGTTGTCGGTCTGGCCCTCGGTTCCGGGGGCGCGCGCGGCTGGTGCCACATCGGGGTGCTGCGCGAACTGGACGCGCTCGGCGTGCGGCCGCAGGTCATCGCGGGCTGTTCGATGGGCGCGCTGGTCGGGGCCTTTGCGGCCGCCGGCAAGCTGGACGCGGTCACGGACTGGGCGCTCTCGCTGACCCCGGCCGGGCTGGCGCGCCTGCTCGACCCGCGGCTGCGCGGCGGCGGGCTGGTCTTCGGCAAGGCGATCCTCGACCAGATGCAGGCGCTTGGCCTGCCGGAGGCGTTCGACGGCCTGTCGCTGCCGTTCCTCGCGGTCGCCACCGACCTGACGTCCGGCCGCGAGCTCTGGCTCAGGTCGGGCGACCTGCACGGGGCCGTCCGGGCCTCGGTGGCGATCCCGGGCGTGATCGCGCCGCACTGCCTCGACGGGCGCTGGCTGGTGGACGGGGGGCTGACCGACCCGGTGCCGGTCAGCGGGGCGCGCGCGCTTGGGGCGGAGGTGGTGATCGCCGTCAACCCGAACGCGCGGATGCTGGGCACCTTCTGGACCCCGGAGGATCCGGACGACGGGGCAGGGACCGGCTTCCTGGCCGAGGGGCTGGCGCGTTTGCCCGAGGGTCTGCGGGGCGCGCTGCGCGGCCTGACCCCGGGCGAGGATCCCGGCCCGGACGCCCCCGATTACTTCGAGGTCGTCAACGCGTCGATCGACATCCTGACCGATCGCGTGCGTCGGGCCCGGCTGGCGGGCGACCCGCCGCAGGTGCTGCTGGACGCCCGGCTCGAGGAGATGTCGGTGCTCGAGATGCACCGGGCCGAAGACGCCATCGCCGAGGGGCGCCGCATGGTCCGCGCGTCGGCCGACGCCATCACGCGGGCCTGCGGCCTCTGAACCGACCCTAGTTGTGGTCGCCGCTGGCGATCTGGTTGGCAAAGTCGTGGTTCACGTCGCGGTGGCCTTCCTCGTCGGCCCGGATCACCAGCACCACGTCGCGCAGCCGCGCGTCGTCCGGAAGGTTCCAGTAGTCCTTGGCGATCTGCGGGGCCGGGACGTTCTCGATCCGGCCGGCGTCGATCTCGGCGAGGTAGTGCGTGTAGCTGACCACGGCTTCTTCCTCGAGGTAGCCGACGATCCGGTGCGCGGTGCGCGGCGCGAAGAGGTAGAGCCAGAAGTAGACGTTGTAGAACACCGCCTGCGTGGTCATGATGATCAGCCGTTCCACGCGGCTCGGCTCGGCGATCTGGATGAAGGTCATCAGGTGCATCCGCTCGTTGTCGGCCTCGTCGATCAGCACCTTGATCCAGCCCCGGTCGTCCCGGATGTGGCGCAGGGCCTTGAGGTGCTGGAGCAGCCCGCCGACCATGCCCGGAACGGCGGCGACGGTTTCCAGCACCACGGCCCGGTGGCCGTAGCGCTTGGCGAAGAAGCTGTCGGCCACCACACGCATCATCTTCACGATGCGCAGGGCGATCCGGTCGTGGATGTCGCGCGGTGCATGGTGCGCGGTCACCGGCGGGGCGACGGGCGGGAACGGGTGGTCCTGTTTCATGGCGATCTCCCGAATTGCTATGCGGCAAATCTAGGATTGCGCCGCGCCGCGGCACGGGCGGGCCGCTGCGGCATAGTGCGCGGGCCCCGAATGCAGAACGCCGCCCCGGGCGGGGGCGGCGTTGCAGGCGTCTTTTGGTCCCGTTGCCGGGGATCAGCGGTTCTCGACCTCGACATAGTCGCGGGCGGTCGCGCCGGAGTAGAGCTGGCGCGGGCGGCCGATCTTCTGCACCGGGTCCACGATCATCTCTTTCCACTGGCTGACCCAGCCGACGGTGCGCGAGACCGCGAAGATCGGGGTGAACATCGAGGTGGGGAAGCCCATCGCCTCGAGGATGATGCCCGAGTAGAAGTCCACGTTCGGGAACAGCTTCTTCTCGGCGAAATAGCTGTCCTGCAGCGCGATGCGCTCCAGTTCCTTGGCGACCTGCAGCAGCGGGTTGTCCTCGACGCCGAGCAGGTCGAGCACCTCGTCGGCCGACTGCTTCATCACGGTCGCCCGCGGATCGAAGTTCTTGTAGACCCGGTGGCCGAAGCCCATCAGGCGGAACGGGTCGTCCTTGTCCTTCGCCCGCGCGATGAACTCGGGAATGCGGTCGACAGTGCCGATTTCCTTCAGCATCTCGAGGCAGGCCTGGTTCGCGCCGCCGTGGGCCGGTCCCCAGAGGCAGGCGATGCCGGCCGCGATGCAGGCGAACGGGTTGGCGCCCGACGACGAGGCGAGGCGCACCGTCGAGGTGGACGCGTTCTGCTCGTGGTCCGCGTGCAGGGTGAAGATCCGGTCCATCGCGCGGCTCAGGATCGGGTTCACCACGTATTCCTCACAGGGCACCGCGAAGCACATGCGCAGGAAGTTCGACGCGTAGTCGAGGTCGTTGCGCGGATAGACGAAGGGCTGGCCCACCGAGTACTTGTAGGCCCAGGCCGCGATCGTCGGCATCTTGGCGATCAGGCGTATCGAGGCGACCTCGCGCTGCCAGGCGTCGTTGATGTCGGTCGAGTCGTGGTAGAACGCCGACATCGCGCCGACCACGCCGACCATGACGGCCATCGGGTGCGCGTCGCGGCGGAAGCCGCGGAAGAAGTTCATCATCTGCTCGTGCAGCATCGTGTGCCGCGTCACGCGGGTCTCGAAGTCCTCGAGCTGCGCGGCCGAGGGCAGTTCCCCGTAAAGCAGCAGGTAGCAGACCTCGAGGTAGTGCGACTTCTCCGCGAGCTGGTCGATCGGGTAGCCGCGGTGCAGCAGTTCGCCCTTGTCGCCGTCGATATAGGTGATGGTCGACTCGCAGGCGGCCGTCGAGGTGAAGCCCGGATCGTAGGTGAAGACACCGCCTTCCGCGTAGAGCTTGCGGATGTCGATCACGTCCGGACCGACGGTCCCCGCGTGCATCGGCAGTTCGATGGTCTTGTCATCGAAACTCAGCGTGGCCTTCTTGTTGCTCATCACCATGAGGGTCCCTCTGTCTCGGGCCGCGCCGGGGCCCGGCAGCGGTCGTGTGGCCGGCCGGGTGGCCGTTCTCGGAACGGAGCGGCCGACAGGATCACCTGCCGGTCGGTCCCTGGCCCGCTTCCTCAAGCCGCGCGATGGTCTCATCGCGGCTGAGCACGAGCATCATGTCAAACACGCTGGGCGAGACGGAGCGCCCCGCCAATGCGGCACGAAGCGGCTGCGCCAGTTTGCCCAGCTTGAGGCCGCGGGCCTCGGCTTGGGTGGCGACGAGTTCCTCCAGCGCCTCGCGCGTCCACCTAGCAGTTTGCAGGTGCGGCGTCAATTCTGCCAGTATACCACGGGATACCGGATCAAGGGCCTTCTCGGACTTCTCGTCCGGCACGATCGGGCGGGCCGACAAAACAAAATAAGCCTTTTCAAGCAGTTCGGGAAACGATCTTGCCCGGTCTTTGAGGCAATACATCGCACGCCCCAGCCCGTCCTGCTGCGCCTGCGACAAAGGGGCCTGCCCGGTGGCCGCGAGGAAGGCGGTGATTTCCTCCACGAGTGCCGCATCCTGCATCATCGCGATGTGCTGGCCCGCGACGTGATCGAGTTTCTTGAAGTCGAGCCGCGCGGGCGAGCGGCCGATCCCCGACAGGTCGAACCATGCGAGCGCCTGCGCGTCGGTGAACACCTCGTCGTCGCCGTGGCTCCAGCCGAGGCGGGCGAGATAGTTGCGCATCGCCTGCGCCGGGTAGCCCAGCTTCTGGTACTCCTCGACCCCGACCGCGCCGTGGCGCTTCGACAGCTTCTTGCCGTCCTCGCCGTGGATCAGCGGGATATGCGCCATGACCGGCACCGGCCAGCCCATCGCGTGGTAGATCTGCGCCTGCCGCGCGGCGTTGTTCAGGTGGTCGTCGCCCCGGATCACGTGAGTCACACCCATGTCGTGGTCATCGACGACGACCGCCAGCATGTAGGTCGGCGTCCCGTCCGACCGCAGCAGCACCATGTCGTCGAGCTGGTCGTTGCGGACCGTGACCGTGCCCTGCACCGCGTCCTCGGTCACCGTCACGCCCTCGCGCGGGGCCTTCAGGCGGATGACGTACGGCGCATCGGGATGGCTGGCGGGATCGGCGTCGCGCCACGGGCTCTGGTAGAGGGTCGAGCGGCCCTCGGCGCGGGCGGCCTCGCGGAATGCCTCGATCTCGTCCTGGGTGGCGAAGCACTTGTAGGCGGTGCCGTTCTCCAGCATCGCGCGGGCCACCTCGGCATGGCGCGGGGCGCGGTCGAACTGGCTGATCGGCTCGCCGTCCCAGTCGAGCCCGAGCCAGCGCAGACCCCGGAAGATCGCCTCGGTCGCCTCGGGGGTCGAGCGCGCCCGGTCGGTGTCCTCGATCCGCAGCAGGAACTTGCCGCCGCGCCCGCGCGCGTAGAGCCAGTTGAACAGCGCCGTGCGACCGCCGCCGATATGCAGGTAGCCGGTCGGCGAGGGCGCGAAACGGGTAACGATCTTGGCAGGCGCGTCGGCCATCGGGAAGCCCCTTTCCGGGTCGGATTAACCCTCTGGAAACCATGCTCGGTGAGCGTTGCCGGGTGTCTAGGCAATCGCGCTTCCGAGAACAAGCCACGCGCCTGCTGCGCGGACCGCCGGTCTCGCGCCGCGCGCTGTTCCCGTGGCTGGCGGTCGCCTTCGGCGCGGGGGCGGCACTCTACTTCGCCCTGCCGGTCGAGCCGCCGCGCGCGCTGGTGCTGACGCTCGGGGTCTCGGGCCTGCTTGCGGTCGGCGTGGCAATCGCCGGGCCGTGGACCCTGCGGCCCGCGTTCTGGACCTGCGCCGCGCTGTTGCTGGGTCTGGTGCTGGCGGCACTCAGAACGCAGGCGGTCGCGGCCCCGGTGCTGGGCTGGCGCGCCTATGGCCCGGTCATGGGGCGGATCGTCGAGATCGACCGCTCCGGCTCTGACGCCGTGCGGCTGACCCTCGACCGGGTCTGGATGGCCGACATCCCGCCGGAACGCACCCCGGCGCGGGTGCGCCTCTCGCTGCACGGCCCGCCGCCCGTGTTCACCCCCGCACCGGGCCAGACCGTGATGGCCACGGCCCACCTGTCGCCGCCCGAAGGCCCGGTCGAGCCCGGCGGCTTCGACTTCCGCCGCCTCGCCTGGTTCGAGCAGCTGGGGGCGGTCGGCTACACCCGCACGCCGCTGATGCTGTGGCGGGACGCCCCGCCGGAGGGGCTGGCGCTTCGCCTCTATGCCGCCCGGAGGGCGCTGTCGCAGGGCTTGCAGGAGCGGATCGCGGCCCCGATGGGCGGGTTCGCTGTGGCCATCGTCACCGGCGACCGATCAGGTCTCGACGCCGACCGGGTCGAGGACCTGCGCCGGTCGAACCTCGCGCATCTGCTGGCGATCTCGGGCCTGCACATGGGCCTGCTGACCGGGGCGGTGTTCTTCGCCCTGCGCGCCGCGCTGTCGCTGGTGCCCTGGCTCGCGCTGCGTCTCGATACCCGCAAGCCCGCTGCCGCCGGCGCGCTGCTGGTGGGGGTGCTCTACCTCGGGCTGTCGGGGGCCAGCGTCGCCACCGAGCGCGCCTTCGTGATGGCCGCCTTCATGCTGGGCGCGCTTTTGGTCGACCGGCGTGCCCTGTCGTTGCGCAACGTCGCCTATGCCGCGCTGGTCGTCGTGGTGCTGCGGCCCGAGGCGGTGACGCAGGCGGGATTCCAGATGTCCTTCGCCGCCACCATCGCGCTTGTCGCTGCCTTCGCCGGGCTGCGCGACGCGGGCTGGCACCGCCTGCCGCGCTGGAGCCGGGGCAGTGCCGCCGTCGGGGTCTCGTCGCTGGTGGCGGGGGCCGCCACGGCCCCGTTCGCCGCCGCGATCTTCAACATCTGGGCTGCCTACGGGTTCTTTGCGAACCTGGCCGCCGTGCCGGTCATGGGGCTGGTCGTCATGCCCGGGGCGCTTGTGGCGGCGGTGCTCTGGCCGCTCGGGCTGGAGGGCGCGGGCCTCTGGGCGATGGAACAGGGCATCGCCTGGATCCTCGGGGTCGCGCACCTCGTCGCGGCCCAGCCCGGGGCGGTGCGCAGCGTCGTTTCCCCGGGGCCATGGGTCCTGCCGCTGATCACGGCAGGCGGGCTGATGCTGACGCTGGGGCCGTGGCGCGCGCTGCGGGTCGGGGCCGTCCTGCCGCTGGGGCTGGCGCTGGGGCTCTGGACCGGCGCGACCCGGCCAGAGGTCCTGATCTCGCCCGGCGGCACGCTGGTCGGGGTCGCCTCGGAGGCGGGGCGCGTGCTGTCGAAGCCGCGCGGCGACGGCTTTGCCGCCGAAAGCTGGTTGCAGAACGATGGCGACGCCGTCCCGCAGGAGGTCGCCGCCGCTCGGCCAGGCGTGACGCAGTCCCGCGCGCGCAGCGATCTGGACGTGAACGGCTGGCGGATCGTCCATGTCCGGGGCAAGGCGGCGGCGGAGGTGGCCCGCGGCGCCTGCATGCCGGGAGTCGTCGTGGTCACACCCGAGCGGCTGCCACGGGACCTCGGGCCCTGCACGGTGCTCGATGGGGCGCTTTTCCGGCGCACGGGGTCGGTTGCCCTGTCCCGCGACGGCGACGGCCTCAGGATGACGGCAGCCGAAGGCGCGCGCCGTCCGTGGACCGCGCGTCAGTAGCTGCGGATCAGCCCGACGAGGCGTCCCTGCACCTCGACCTGGTCGGAGGGGTAGACGCGGGTCGGGTAGGCGGGGTTGGCCGCTTCCAGCGCGATCTTGTCGCCGAACCGCTTGAAGATCTTCAGCGTCGCTTCCTGTCCGTCGACGAGGGCCACGACGATCTCGCCGCTCTGGGCGGTGTTCTGTTCCCGGATCACGACGATGTCGCCCTGGTTGATCCCGGCCTCGATCATCGAGTCGCCCTTCACCTCCAGCGCGTAGTGATGGCCGGTGGTCGAGAGCAGGGACGAGGGCACCGAGACCCCGCGTTCGCGGTGCGCGATGGCGGCGATCGGGGTGCCGGCGGCGATCCGGCCCATCAGCGGCACGTCGATCACGCGCTCCTGGTCGACGGGCTGCGCTGCGGCGGGCGGCGGGGTGTCGCTGCGGTCGCCGTCGATGACCTGCGGGTTGAACCGCTGGGGGCGCGGCGCGGCGCGGTCCTGCAGCACCTCGGGCAGCTTCTTGATCTCCAGCGCCCGGGCCTTGTGGGGCAGGCGCTCGATGAAGCCGCGCTCCTCGAGGGCGGTGATCAGGCGGTGGATGCCGGATTTCGAGCGCAGGTCGAGGTGATCCTTCATCTCGTCGAAGCTCGGCGGCACCCCGTCGCGCTGGATGCGCTTGTGGATGAATTCCAGAAGGTCGATCTGCTTGCGCGTCAACATCGGCGGCACTCCCTGACCAGCGCGGCCCGGGGGGACTTATCCACAGGGCCTGTTACGGGATGTTCTATCGCTGTTCCCGTTTTGTGTCAAGAATCCCGCATAACGCGAAATCTTGGGTCAGAGCGGCAGGGTCTCGACCGTTTCGCCGGGCGTGGCCGCCGGGGCATGCGGCGGGCGCACGATCAGGCAGTCGGCATCGGCCAGCACCGACAGCAGGGCACTGTCCTGACGCGTGGCGGCGGCGACCCGGCCGTCCGCGTCGGTCCGGGCGCGCAGGTAGTGTTCGCGCGGGCCGTTCGCGGCGATTGGTTCGCCCAGGATTGCACGGCCGCGCGCAGCGGGACGGGGCGGCAGCCCGTGCAGCGCGTCGAGGGCCGGGCGCAGGAACACGTGCCCGCAGACCAGCGCCGAAACCGGGTTGCCCGGCAGCCCGATCAGCGCCGCGCTGCCCAGCACACCCTCCGGCAGCTTGCCCGCCATCAGCGGCTTGCCGGGGCGCATGGCGACCTTGTGAAAGGCCATGTCGGCGCCGCGCGCGGCCAGTGCCTTGGCCACGAGGTCATGGTCGCCGACCGAGGCCCCGCCGATGGTCACGATCAGGTCCGCGCCCTCGGCCAGACCGAGCACGGTGTCGAGGCTCTCCATCGTGTCGCGGGCGATCGGCAGCAGGCGGGCGATGCAGCCCGCGTCCTCGACCAGCGCCTTCAGCCCGTAGCTGTTCGAGGCCACGATCTGGTCCGGGCCGGGCGTCTCGCCGGGCTGCACCAACTCGTCGCCAGTGGCGATCAGCGCGACCTCGGGACGTCGGTGCACGGTCACCTCGGGGCAGTTCATCGCGGCCAGCAGGGCGATCTCGCCGGGGCCGAGACGCCGGGGGGCCGCGAAGACCTCCCCGGTGCGGAAGTCGCCGCCCGCGGGGCGGATGTGCGGCCCGGCATCGAGGCCGTCGGACAGGGTGATCCGGTCGCCGTCGCGGGTCACGTCCTCCTGGATGACGACGCGGACGGCCCCATCGGGGATCGGGGCCCCGGTGAAGATGCGCACCGCCTGTCCGGGGCTGACCCGGCCCGCGAAGCGCTCGCCCGCGCGGGCCTCGCCGATCACGGTGAAGACGGCTGCCGGAACCGCGCCCTCGGGCACCGCGTAGCCGTCCATGGCGGAGGCGGCGAAGGGCGGCTGGTCGCGGCGGGCGGTTACCGGGACCGCCAGCACGCGGCCGCGGGCCTCGGCGAGGCCCACGCGCTCGGTCGGGGTCGGCGTCATCAGCGCGAAGAGCTGCGCCAGCGCCTCGGAAACCGGGATCATTCCGCCTCGTAGCGGCCGGACTTGCCGCCGTCCTTCAGCCGCAGGCGGATGCTTTCGATGGTCATCGCGCGGTCGGCGGCCTTGACCATGTCGTAGAGCGTGAGCGCCGCGGTGCTGACGGCGGTCAGGGCCTCCATCTCGACGCCGGTCTGGCCCGAGGTCCGGACTGTCGCGGCGATCCGGATGCCGGGCAGCTCCGCGTCCGGGGTCAGGTCGAGCGCGACCTTGGTGATCGGGAGGGGGTGACAGAGCGGGATCAGGTCGGCGGTCTTCTTCGCGCCCATGATCCCGGCGAGGCGGGCCACGGCGAGCACGTCGCCCTTCTTGGCGCGGCCCTCGGTGATCAGCGCGAGCGTCTCGGGGGCCATGCGCACCGCGCCCTCGGCGACCGCGATGCGGTCGGTGACGGGCTTGCCCGAGACATCGACCATGTGGGCATGGCCGCTGCCGTCGAAATGGGTCAGTTCGGCCATCAGTTCCCCTGCGAGGTCAGCGGGTTGGCCAGCAGCGCCCGGGTCGCGGCGGCGACGTCCGCCTGCCGCATCAGGCTCTCGCCGATCAGGAAGCAGCGCGCGCCGTAGCGGGCCATCTCGGCCAGGTCCGCGGGGGTCGAAAGCCCCGATTCCGAGACCAGAAGCCTGTCCGGCTCGGCCCGCCGCGCGAGGTGTTTCGTCGTCTCAAGCGTGGTCTCGAAGGTCTTGAGATTGCGGTTGTTTATGCCGAGAAGCGGCGACTTCAGCGCGCTGGCCCGGGTCAGTTCGTCGGCGTCGTGAACCTCGACGAGGACGTCCATGTTCCACTCGGTGGCGGCGGCTTCCAGTTCGGCGGCCTGGGCGTCCGAGACGCTGGCCATGATGATCAGGATGCAGTCGGCGCCCCAGGCGCGGGCCTCGACGACCTGGTAGGGGTCGTAAAGGAAATCCTTGCGCAACGCGGGCAGGTCCACCGAGGCGCGGGCGGCGGTCAGGTACTCGGGCGCGCCCTGGAAGCTGGGACCGTCGGTCAGCACCGACAGGCAAGTCGCGCCGCCCTCGGCATAGGCGCGGGCGAGCGCGGGCGGATCGAAGTCTGCGCGGATCAACCCCTTGGACGGGCTGGCTTTCTTGATCTCGGCGATCAGCCCGTAGCCGGTTGCGCTGGCGCGGGCGAGGGCGTCGGCGAAGCCACGGGTCGGGCCAGCTTCGGCGGCGTCGGCCTCCAGGCTGGCCAGCGGGCGCTCGGCCTTGGCGGCGGCGATCTCGTCGAGCTTGTAGGCCCTGATGCGGTCGAGAATGTCACTCATGGCGTTGAAATACCCGTTGCGCGCGGTGATGAAAAGCGGCGTTGCGGGGGCGCGGTCGTGCTGGCGGTCCGTCGCCGGGCAAGTCCCTGGAAACGCGGGAAAAGCCACGTCGGTGCAACGTCGGTATCACGTCGGTATCGTGTCGGTGCGCCTGTCGGTGCGCCTGTCGGTGCACGCCTCAGCCCGGCGCGGCGGCGGAGGTCAGGCGGGCGAGCGCCTCGACCTTGGCCTTGGCCGCGCCGCTGTCGAGGCTCTCGGCGGCCAGCACCGCGCCGTCGCGCAGCGAGCCGACCGTGCCCGACACCATCAGCGCTGCCGCCGCGTTCAGGCAGACCGCGTCCCGGTAGGCCGAGGGCGCCCCGTCGAGCAGCGCCCGGAAGGCCGCCCCGTTCTCGGCCGGGGTTCCGCCGAGGATGGCCTCGAACGGGTGGACGGGGAGGCCCGCGTCCTCCGGGTGGAGCTCGCGCTCGGTCACCGCGCCGTTTTCCAGCGCCGCGACCCAGGAGACGCCCGCGATGCTGAGCTCGTCGGTGCCGTCCGAACCGTGGACGATCCAGGCGGTCTCGGACCCGAGCTGGGCGAGGGTCTCGGCCATCGGGCGGATCAGCGGACGGGCGAAGGCCCCGGTCAGCTGGCGCTTGACGCCCGCCGGGTTGGTCAGCGGGCCGAGGATGTTGAAGATCGTCCGGGTGCCCAGTTCGGCGCGCGTCGGCATGACGTGACGGATCGCCGGGTGGTGCATCGGGGCCATCATGAAGGCGATGCCGACCTCGGCCAGCGCGGCCTCGACGACGGGCGGGCCGACCATCACCTCGATCCCCATCTGGGTCAGCACGTCGGCGGCGCCGGACTTGGAACTCAGGTTGCGGTTGCCGTGCTTGGCGACCGGCACGCCCGCGCCCGCGACAACGAAGGCGGTGGCGGTCGAGATGTTGAGCGTGCCCTTGCCGTCGCCGCCGGTGCCGACGATGTCCATCGCGCCTTCCGGAGCCTTCACCGGGTTGCACTTGGCGCGCATCACGGCAGCGGCGGCGGCGTATTCGTCGACCGTTTCGCCCCGCGTGCGCAGCGCCATCAGGAAGCCGCCCATCTGGCTGGGGGTCGCCTCGCCCTCGAACAGCGCGTTGAAGGCGGATTCGGCCTCGGCGCGGGTCAGGGGACGCTCGGCGGCCGTGCCGATCAGCGGCTTCAGGGCATCACTCATGCGGGCACCTTCAGGGTCTTCAGGAAGTTGCCGAGCATCGCATGGCCGTGCTCGGAGCGGATCGATTCCGGGTGGAACTGCACGCCGTGGACCGGCAGCGTCCGGTGCTGCAGGCCCATGATGGTGCCGTCCTCAAGCCAGGCGGTAACGTCGAGGCAGTCGGGCAGGCTGTCGCGATCCACCACCAGCGAGTGGTAGCGGGTGGCGGCAAAGGGCGAGGGCAGGCCCTCGAACAGGCCTTTGCCGGCGTGGTGCATGGTGCCCATCTTGCCGTGGACGATCTCGTGGCAGCGGACGACCTTGCCGCCGAAGGCCTGCCCGATGGTCTGGTGCCCGAGGCAGACGCCGAGGAGCGGCGTGCGGGTCTCGGCGGCGGCCTCGGTCAGGGCAAGGCAGATTCCGGCCTGGTCCGGGTCGCAGGGGCCGGGCGACAGCACGATGCCCGCCGGTTTCAGGGCAAGCGCCTCCTGCACGTCGAGCGCATCGTTGCGGCGCACGGTGACATCGGCCCCAAGCTCGCCCAGATAATGGACAAGGTTGAAGGTGAAGCTGTCATAATTGTCGATGAGCAATAGCATTGCGCGCCTCTCCTGCCTTGCGCCTGCTTCAAGGGGGGTGCACCCTGCGCGCCGGTCGCGGTATAGATGGGCCAAGGCAAAGGCCGGGGTCAAGGCTGCGGGATGCGCAGGCCGGTGCGGCGGCGGACCGGGCCGAAGACCGAACCGACAAGGAGCAGGGCAGGCGACATGCTGAAGGGTTTACTCTCCGGGCTGATCTGGGGCGCGCTGGTCTCGACCCTCGTGGTGGTCGGGGCGTCGCTGAACGCGCCGCTGCTGGGCCCGCGCGCCGAGCCTGTCGAGGTGCCGCGCGGCAGCGGGTTCGACGCCGCGACGGTGGCCCCGGGGATGCGGACGCCGGGAACCGCCGATCCGATCGCGCCGGGGACCGAGGCCGCGCCGCGCGCCGAGGTGCCCGAGGCGCCCGAGACGCCGGGCGGTGCCGACACCGCCCCCGCGCCGGGCGTGCGTCTGCCCGAGGTGCCGGAAGGACCGGTGCTGCCCGAGACCCCGGAGACCAGCGCGGACCCGGTCGAGGTGGCCCGCGCCGAGACCGCCCCGGACGTGCCGGTCGCCCCGCCCGCCGCGCCGCTGTTGCGCGATGCGCCGGAGGGCCTGCCGGTGACCGAGGACGCCGAGGTCGCGCCGGACCCGGAGCCGGTTGCGGAGCCTGCGCCGGAGCCGGAGGCGGCGCCGGTGGTTGAGCCGGAACCGGTCGCGACCGACGAGGCGGAGGCCGCGCCGACGCCCGCCGAGGCGGCGCGCGCCGCCGTGGTGACCGGACGCCTGCCCAGCATCGGGACCGAGACCCCCGTCGCGCCCGAGGTTGCCGCGGTAGAGCCCGCCACGCAGGCGGAGGGGGCGCTGGAGCGCAACGCGCTGCGTCTGCCGCTCAGCCCCGGGTTGCCGGTCTATTCCATCGTGCTGATCGACCGGACCGGCGATGCCCTGCCGCAGGCCGCGGTCGCAGGCTTTCCCGCGCCGCTGACGGTGGCGCTCGACCCGCGCACCTCCGGGGCGGCGGCGGCGGCCGAGGGCTATCGGGCGACCGGGCACGAGGTTCTGGTGCTGGCCGACGCGCTGCCCGCCGAGGCGACGCCGTCCGAGTTGAGCGCGCTGATGGCCGACCTGCTGGCCGCGCTGCCGAGCGCGGTGGGCGTGCTGATCCCGCCCGAAAGCCCGATCCTGCGCGACCGGGCGCGGATGACGGCGGTGACGGGGCTCTTGGCGCGGACCGGGCATGGCCTCGTGGCGCTGCCGCAGGGCCTCGACACGCTGGGGCAGGTTGCCGAGGCGGCGGGCGTTCCCGAGGCCAAGCTGTTCAGCGTGCTGGATTCGGGCGACGAGGCCGCGCCGCTGATCGAGCGCTATCTCGACCGCGCCGCCTTCGAGGCAGACCGCGCGGCCGCGGTGGCGGTGCTGGGGACGGTGCGTCCCGAGACGCTGGAGGCGCTGACCAACTGGATTGGGGGCCGCCGCGCCGCCGGGATGGCGGTCGCGCCGATTTCCGCGCTGATGCTCGACGAGTTCTGAGGCGGCGGGACCGTCCGCCTCAGCCGTTCCGGTCCGACTTGGCGAAGAGGCCTGCTTCCTCGGCCGCGCGGCGGATGGCGCGGGACTTGTTGACGGTTTCCTGGAACTCGGCCTCGGGGTCGCTGTCGTAGACGACGCCGCCGCCGGCCTGGATGTAGAGCGTCTGGTCCTTCAGCACGGCGGTGCGCAGGGCGATGCACATGTCCATGTCGCCGTTCGCCGCGAAATAGCCGACACCGCCGCCGTAGACGCCGCGCTTTTCCGGCTCCAGTTCGTCGATGATCTCCATCGCGCGGACCTTGGGCGCGCCCGAGACGGTGCCCGCGGGCATCCCCGCCAGCAGGGCCGACAGGGCGTCGTGATCCTCGCTGAGTTCGCCCACCACGTTCGAGACGATGTGCATGACGTGGGAATAGCGCTCGACGATGAATTCCTCGGTCGGGCGGACCGTGCCGATCTTCGAGACCCGGCCGACGTCGTTGCGCCCGAGATCGAGCAGCATCAGGTGTTCGGCCAGTTCCTTGGGGTCGGCGAGCAGGTCCAGTTCCAGCGCCTTGTCCTCGACCGGGGTCGCGCCGCGCTTGCGGGTGCCCGCGATCGGCCGGATCGTCACCTCGCGCCCGAACACGCGGACGAGGATCTCGGGCGAGGCGCCTATGACCTGGAAGCCGCCGAAGTTGAAGAAGAACATGAAGGGCGACGGGTTGGTGCGCCGCAGCGAGCGGTAGAGCGCGAAGGGCGGGTAGGGAAAGTGCTGCGCCCAGCGTTGCGAGGGCACGACCTGAAAGATGTCGCCCGCGCGGATGTAGTCCTTGGCCTTCTCGACCGCCTGCAGGTAGGCGTCATGGGCGAAGTTCGACACCGCCTCGCCGACCGGGGCGGCCTCGCCGAGATCGCGGGTCTCGCCCTCGGCGGGGCGTTCGAGGTCGCGCACGGCGTCCATCACCCGTTCGGCCGCCTGCGCATAGGCGGCGCGGGCGGTCAGCCCGGACCCGGCCCAGGCGGGCGAGACCACGGTCACCTCGCCCTTGACCCCGTCGAGCACCGCGACGACCGAGGGGCGCATCAGCACCGCGTCGGGCAGGCCGAGGGGATCGGGATTGACGTTCGGCAGCCGCTCGACAAGCCGCACCATGTCGTAGCCGAGATAGCCGAAGAGACCCGCCGCGATCGGCGGCAGGTCGTCGGGCATGTCGATCCGGCTTTCCGCGATCAGGCCGCGCAGGGCGGTCAGCGGGTCGGCCTCGACCGGGCGGAACGCCTCCGGGTCGAAGCGGGCGTCGCGGTTCAGCTCGGACGTGGTGCCCCGGCAGCGCCAGATCAGGTCGGGTTTCAGCCCGACCACCGAGTAGCGTCCGCGCACCTCGCCGCCGGTCACCGACTCGAGCACGAAGCTGTCGGTGCGGGCCCGGGCGAGCTTCAGCATCACCGAAACGGGCGTGTCGAGGTCGGCGGCAAGCCGCGTGTAGACCACCTGGTTTTCGCCGCGCGCGAACCCGGCCTCGAACTGAGCGAACTCGGGAAAGAGCGCCATGCGACCGGGCCTTACTGTAGCTGGGACAGCACGGCGTTGACCGCCGCCTGGTCGAGTTGCAGCCCGGCCTCGGCCTGCACGGCGGTGGCGTAGGCGTCGAAGATGTCCTGCGCGAAGCCCTGGTCCGCCTCGCGCTGCAGCAGCCCGGTCAGGAAGTCCACGTCGGGATCGGTCTCGTCGGGCGGCAGGATCGCGTCGAGCCGCACGAGATACGAGGCCTCCGGCCCCTCGATGATCTGCCAGACGCCATCCGCCTGCATCTCGAAGACCGAGGGCAGGAAGAACTGCGGCACCCCGGCGATGAAGGCATCGCGGGTCAGTTCCTCGGATTGCAGCGACAGCCCCAGCGAGGCCGGGCGGGTGCCGCCGTCGAGCAGCGCCTTGACCGTCTCGGCCTGCGCCTGCACGGCCTTCTGGGTGGCATCCGCGATCCAGGCGTCGCGCACGTCGGCCTCGATCTCCTCGAAGGGGTGCACCTGCGGCGGGCGGATCTCGTCCACGCGCAGCGCGGCCACGCCGCCGTCATCCAGTTCGATCAGTTCGGGGAAATCGCCCACGTCCTGCGCCTGCACGGCTTCGCGGAAGGCCGGATAGGCAGCGATGCCCTCGGCCAGGTCCGGGGTGATCTCGGCGGTGTCCAGCACGGCGGGGGTCTCGGCGGCGATCTCTTCCAGCGTCGCGCCGCTCGCCACGAGGTCGTTCAGCGGTTCGATCTCGTCCGCGACCGCGCGGCGGGCCTCGTCGAGGGCAAGCTCCTCGAACAGGTCGTCGCGCACGTCCTCGAAGGGCACTTCGCGCGGGTTCAGGATCGCGGCGACGCGGTAGATCGCCGGGCCGAGGTCGGTTTCGATCGGGCCGACATCGCCGGTGTCCTCCAGCCCGAAGACCGCGTCCGCCGCCGCGGCGGGCAGGTCATCGCGGGCCACTTCGCCGAGGCCGATGTCCTCGAGGTCGAGGCCGCGCGCGGCCAGCAGGTCGTCGAAGGTGGTCGCGCCGCTGGCAAGGTCGGCCATCGCCTGATCGGCGGCCTCCTGCGTCGGCATCACGAGGCGGTAGACGATCCGGCGCTCGGGCTGGACATACTCGTCGATGCGGTCCTCGTAGGCGCGGCGCAGGGTCTCTTCGGGCAGGGTGATCTCGGCGCGCATCATTTCGGGCGAGAGCAGCACGTAGGTGATCGCGCGGGTCTCGGGGGCCTCGAACTGGTCCGGGTTCGCGTCGTAGAAGGCGCGCAGGGTCTCGGTGCCGGGATCGGCGGGGGCTGCGGCCAGCGCCGAGGCGGTGATCGGGGTCCAGACGAAGCTGCGGCGCTCGGCGAGGAAGCCGATCAGCGTGTCGGCAAAGGTCGCGGGGGCGGCCACGCCGCCGATCACGGCCCCCTGCAGCAGGTCACGCGCGGCGCCTTCGCGCACGTCGCGTTCGAAGCCCTCGGGGTTGAGGCCGTTCTGCTCCAGCGTGAATTCGTAGGCCTGGCGGTCAAAGCCGCCCGAGAGGCCCTGGAAGGCAGGCATGTCGCGGATCGCCTGCGCCACGCGGGCGTCGCCGACCGAGATGCCGCGCTTGCGGGCCTCCTCGTCGAGGGCGGCGCTCGCCACGACCTGCACCAGCACCTGCCGGTCGAGGCCGGTCTCGCGTGCCTCGGCCACCGACACGGTGCGTCCGGCCTGCTGCGAAGCGCTGCGCAGGCGCTGCTGCAGGGCGCGGGCATAGTCGTTCACGTCGATCTCGGTCTCGCCGACTCGGCCCATCGAGGTGATGCCGCCGCCGAAGTTGCCGATGCCGAACCCGGCAAGGCCGAGGATCAGCATCCCGAGCAGGATGTAGACGAAGACATTCGCGGTTTTGCCCTTCATCGGGTCCTCCGGTCGGTAGCGGCTCCGGCTTCAATACGTCCGCAGCCGGGCGGGAACAAGGGCAGGGCGCTCAGGCGCGCGCCGCCACGGCGGCGAGGCGGTCCGCAAGCTGTCCGATGCCCCCGGCGTCCACGTTGGCGAAGGCGATGCGCAGGGTGCGCTCGGCGAAGCCGTCGCCGCCTTCGGCCCGCGTCGGGGCGAACATCGTGCCGGGCAGCAGGAGGATGCCATGGTCGCGCACGAGGCGCTGCGCCAGCGCATCCGAGGCCTCGTCCGCGAAGGGCTGCTCGGCATAGGCGAAGTAGGCGCCGCAACCCAGCAGCCTCCAGCCGGGCAGGCGCTGGAACGCGGCCTCCATCGCGGCGCGGCGGGCGAGGATCTCCTGCCGTTCGCCCGCGAGCCAGTCGCCGAGGTGGCGCATGCCCCAGAGCGCGCCGCGCTGGCCGACCTGCGGCGGGCAGATGGCGACGGTGTCGAGGAACTTCTCGACCTCGGCCAGCCGGTCGGCGGCGGCGACGATCGCGCCGACGCGGTGGCCGGTCAGGCGGTAGGCCTTGGAGAAGGAATAGAGCTGGATCAGCGTGTCGGACCAGTCCGGGTCGGTGAACAGGTCATGCGGCGCGCCGTCCTGGCTGTGGAAGTCGCGGTAGGTCTCGTCGAGGATCAGCGCGAGGCCGCGGGCCCGGGCCAGGTCGCGGAAGGCCGCGAGCAGGGCGGGCGGGTACTCGACGCCGCCGGGGTTGTTCGGGCTGACGAGGACGATGGCGCGGGTGCGGTCGGTCAGGAGCGCGGCCGCCTGTTCGGGGTCGGGCAGCAGGCTGTCGCCGGTGGGCAGGGGGATCGTGTCGATCCCCATCATGTCGTGCCACATGCGGTGGTTGAAGTACCACGGCGTCGGCAGCATCACCGCGTCGCCCGCGCCCGCGAGCGTCGAGAGCACGCTGGTATAGGCCTGGTTGCAGCCGGAGGTGATCGCGACCTGCGCGGGCGCCACCGCGCCGCCGTAGCTGGCGGTCCAGTCGGCGGCGATCTGCGCGCGCAGCTCGGGCAGGCCGAGGACCGGGCCATAGAGATGTGCGCCGGGGTCGTGCAGGACCGCGTCGGCCAGCGCCTGCAGCAGCGGCGGCGGCGGCGGGTCGACCGGGGCCGCCTGGCTGACGTTGATCAGCGGCAGGCCCGCGGGCGGCGGGGTTTCGGCCAGCCAGCGGCGGGCCTCCATCACGGGCGGCGGGAAGGTGGCGAGGAAGGCAGGGTTGGTGCGCATCAATATCCCGGTCGGTCAGAGGCGGGCCACGCCCGGAGACCGCCGGGACAGGGCCGGGCGTCGGTGAGGCTCAGTCGCGGCCGCGATAGGGCTCGACGTACTGCAGGGCCATGTCCCACGGGAAGAAGATCCACGTGTCCTGGCTGACGCCGGTGATGAAGGTATCGACCAGCGGCTCGCCCTTCGGCTTGGCATAGACGGTCGCGAAATGCGCCTTCGGGTAGAGCGTGCGCACCACTTCCAGCGTCTTGCCGGTGTCCACGAGGTCGTCGATGACGAGGATGCCTTCGCCGTCGCCCATCAGCGCGTCGTCGGGCTTGTTCAGCACGACGGGTTCGGCCTGGCTCTGGTGGTCGTAGGACTTGACGCTGATCGTGTCGACCATCCGGATGCCCAGTTCGCGGGCGATGATCATCGCGGGCGCCATGCCGCCCCGCGTGATCGCCACCACGGCGCGCCAGGCGCCGGCCTCGCCCGGACCGTGCTTGTCGAGCCGCCACGCCAGCGCACGGCTGTCGCGGTGGATCTGGTCCCAGCTGACGTGGAAGCCTTTCTCGTGGGGCAGGCGGTCGGCCATCGGGCGGTCTCCTCGAACGGGCGGTTTGGGTCCGGCTTACTTCTTCCCGGTCACGGCGTCGATATCCGGGGCATCGACGGCCTTCATGCCGACGACATGGTACCCGGCATCGACGTGCAGCACTTCGCCGGTGGTCCCGGAGCCGAGATCCGACAGCAGGTAGAGGGCGGACTTGCCGACATCCTCGATCGTGACGTTCCGGCGCAGCGGCGAGTTCAGCTCGTTCCACTTCATGATGTAGCGAAAGTCGCCGATGCCCGAAGCCGCCAGCGTCTTGATCGGCCCGGCCGAGATCGCGTTGACGCGGATGTTGTCCTTGCCAAGGTCCTCGGCCAGGTAGTGGACCGAGGCTTCGAGCGCGGCCTTCGCGACGCCCATGACGTTGTAATGCGGCATCACCTTCTCGGCGCCGTAATAGGTCAGCGTCAGCGCCGACCCGCCCGAGGTCATCAGCTTCTCGGCCCGCTGCATGACGGCGGTGAACGAGTAGACCGAGATGTCCATCGTCATGGTGAAGTTGTCGCGCGTGGTGTCGACGTAGCGGCCGCGCAGCTGCTCCTTGTCGGAGAAGCCGATGGCGTGGACGATGAAGTCCATGCTGCCCCAGGCCGCGCCCAGTTCCGCGAAGCAGGCGTCCATCGACGCCTCGTCGGAGACGTCGCAATCCATGACATGGGTCACGCCCAGCTTCTCGGCCAGCGGCAGCGCGCGCTTGCGGAAGGCGTCGCCCTGATAGGTCAGGGCCAGTTCGGCACCCTGGTCGTAGAGCGCCTTGGCGATGCCCCAGGCGATCGACTTGTCATTGGCAAGGCCCATGATCAGGCCGCGTTTTCCGTGCATCAGACCCGTTGACATCTGCCCATCCTCGCCATGTTCTCCGGTGCTGGCTCCCTTTAGGCGATTGGCGGGGGGGCATCAAGGCGAGGACGACCGGGGGCAGGATCATGAGTGACCGCAGCGGCATATTCGCCGGAGACGACCCGTTCCGGCTGGCGCAGAGCTGGCTGGACGAGGCGGAAAAGACCGAGATCAACGACCCCAACGCGATTGCGCTGGCCACCGTCGACACCGACGGCCTGCCGAACGTGCGCATGGTGCTGCTGAAGGAGATCGAGGCCGACGCTTTCGTGTTCTACACCAACTACGAGAGCGCCAAGGGACAGGAGATCACCGCCTCCGGCAAGGCCGCCTTCGTGCTGCACTGGAAGTCGCTGCGGCGGCAGGTGCGGGTGCGGGGCCTCGTCACCCGCGAGGACGGGCCGCAGGCGGATGCCTATTACGACAGCCGCGCGCTGCAGAGCCGGATCGGGGCCTGGGCCTCGCGCCAGTCGCAGCCGCTGGCGGGCCGCGCCGCGCTGGTGGCCGAGGCCGCGCGGCAGGGCGCGCTTCACGGGCTGCACCCGAAGCGGCCGCCGTTCTGGGGCGGGTTCCGCATCCGCCCGCTGGAGATCGAGTTCTGGGCCGACGGGGCGTTTCGCCTGCACGACCGGTTCCGCTGGCGGCGGGCGACGCCGGACGCGCCCTGGGACATCACGCGCCTCAATCCCTGATCCTACCGACCCGTTGGCCGGGGCAGGCGTCCCGGGACCGGCCATCCGCGACACGGCGGCGGCCGGGCGGCGGGATTGTTTCCAACGCGCCCGAGGGGCGGTGGCATTTTCTCGCCAAGCCCCTGATTCATCCGCGAAACGGCAACGGCAGCGCCTGAAGCGACGTAACGTTCACGCTTCGTGAATGGTAAGGTGTTGCGCATACTCCAGTTTTTCGGCACGGTACATCACAAAGGTCAGGTGCGGGCGCGACCCGCCAGGACCCCCGGGAAGGGGCTCCCGGGACGAGGCGGAACCGAGCAGGAAAGGTCGTTTTTTGCAATTTGCCAAGCACGGACCCGTTATATACCCTAGGTCATGGACGCGGGCGGTTCAGGTCCGCGGACAAACCTACGGGGGTGCCAGTCACCATGCAGAAGCCGGTTGCCATGTTTCCTTCCGTTGAAGGACGCGTGAAGTGGTTCGACGTGCGGCGGGGCTTCGGCTTCATCGTCGCCTGCGACGGCGGACCGGATATCCTGCTGCACGCCAACGTGCTGAGGAACTACGGACAGAGCTCGGTCGCCGAAGGCACGCCGATCACGGTGCGCGTGCAGGAGACCCCGCGCGGCGTGCAGGCGGTCGAGGTGGTCGACGTGCGGCCGCAGCCGGTCGAGGACCCCGAGGCGCAGCCGCAGGACGACCTGCCGATTCCCGACGGGCCGCTGCTGCCCGCGCGGGTGAAATGGTTCGACAAGGTGAAGGGATTTGGCTTCGTCAACGTGCACGGGCGGGCGGGCGACATCTTCGTTCACATGGATGTGCTGCGCCGCTGGGGCTTTGCCGACTTGCAGCCGGGCGAGGGTGTGTCCATCCTGATCGGCGAAAGCGACCGGGGCGAGATGGCCGTGGTCGTCAAGAGCTGGGACGCCGCCGTCGAGGACTGATCGACATGAAGCCATGGACCGGGGCCGCACTGGCGCTGCTGATTGCCGCGCCGGTCTGGGCCGAGAGCGCGCCGACCGCCTGCCGCGAGGACCGCGTGGCGCTGCGCGGCGACTGGGGCAAGGCCGAGTTCCGGGTCGAGGTGGCCGACGATGCCCGCGAGCGGGCGCAGGGCCTGATGTTCCGCGAGCGGATGGCCCCCGATGCCGGGATGCTCTTCGTCTATGACATGCCGCAGCCGGTGTCGTTCTGGATGCGCAACACGCTGATCCCGCTCGACATGATCTTCGCCGACGGGGCGGGGGTGGTGCAGACGGTGCATGCCAACGCGCGCCCGCTGGACGAGACCCCGATCTACGGCGGGGCCGAGATCGCCTATGTGCTGGAGATCAATGGCGGCATGGCCGAGCGGATCGGGATCGTCCCCGGCTCGGAACTGCGCCACCCCGCCCTGGGCGAGACCGCCGCCTGGCCGTGCCGCTGAGGCTTCCCTTTCCCCGCGCAGCCCGCTAAGCCCGTCCTGTCGGGGCGTAGCGCAGCCTGGTAGCGCGACGGTTTTGGGTACCGTAGGTCGGAGGTTCGAATCCTCTCGCCCCGACCAGCAGCTGAGTGGTTTTTTTACAAAGCTGCTGAGCTGCGGATTGACCCGCGTCCTGCTTCGATCCCGTACCGGTATCTCCCTTTGAGCGCACAGGACTTATGGATCTTGGCCGGTCGCCTCGGCGATGACCTGTTAGCATACCGGGGAAAGCCGCCTGATGCCTTGGCGGCCTACGAGCAGGTGGTGCAGCAGGGCGAGCGATGTCAGCGTGTGTGCAACTCGACACGCTGGTTGAGCGCCGCTAATGCAGCATCGACCTGGTCCAACCTGCTTGCGTGACGAGGATTGAACAGACGATCAATTTGTGTGCGATGCCATCCGAGCGCCCGGGTCAGGTCTGCCCGCGTCCATCCAGACTTAACAAGGCTATGGTGCAGGATAACTTTGAACGCGATTGGCAGGCGGACTCTCGCACCATACCCCCCCGCTGCAACGACATCAGGCTCTGGAACCGGCCTGAACTCTTCCATTCTGGCGGCAAGAGCTTCCTCGATCGCGTTTCCGGCGTTCTCCAATGCTTCTTCAACCGTTTCGCCAAAAGTTGTCACTTCCGGCAGTGCCGGACAGGTCACAAGAAAGGTCCCGTTGTCATCCGGGACCAACTCTACACGATAGTCCATCTCTCACTCCGTGGTGCCCGGTCTTATTTCAGACCAAGGTCTTTCTTGATTTTCTCTACGAGCCCAGTCCCAAGCTCCTTGTGAGCACCATGCATCGGCAACTGAGTGCGCTTGTCCCCAAGCGACACAGTGAGGTGCCCGCTTCCACCCTTATGGTTCTCGAAGGTGCAGCCTTGCTTCTTCAGCCAGCGCTTCAGTTCCTGACTATTCATTCAAGTAGTCCATTACACATAAATGTGGAAGTCACAGAAGTGTGTAATCCAGCATCGTGATTGCGGCGCGGTGTCGGAGCCACATGCGACGGCCGGGATTAAATAACTGTAAAATTTAAGACACTGTCCTTGAGGCGGTCCGAGGCGCAGCCCGTCGAACATGGTGGGGCAGCGGTGTGCCAACACCGTTCCCACGCAGCAAGCTCTACCCGCCGCGCCGACAGCTCTTACTCCGTCGCCCCCCGAGGCTTGGGCGGGCAAAGGTCAAGGATCACCCCCTTGCCTCGTCCAGCAGCAGGCAGGTCTGGCTGTTGGTGACGCCCGGCACCTCGCGGACCTGGCGGAGGACGCGGTCGAAGGCGGGGAGAGTGTCGGTCTCGATCCGGGCGACGAGGTCCCAGGCGCCGTTGGTGGAGTGCAGCGAGACCACCTCGGGCATCCGGCCGAGCGCGCGGATCACCTGCCGGGACATCGCGCCCTTCAACTCGATCAGCATGATGGCGGCGACGGGGGGCGTGCCGGGGCCCTCGGCCAGCTCGACGGTGAAGCGCCGGATGATGCCGCGCGCGCGCAGCCGGTCGAGGCGGGCCTGCACCGTGGCCCGCGCGATGCCGAGGCTGGCCGCGAGCGAGGTCACGGGCTGGCGCGCGTCGCGGGTCAGGAGCGCGATCAGCGCGCGGTCGGTGTCGTCGAGGTCGGTCATGGCATTGGCAATCTGTCGGGTCAGGTTGGCGAAAAGATGGATCGGGCACGCAGTTTGTGCAATCCGCGGCATCCCGCCTGACAGACAGATCGGCAGACTGCGCCCCAACAGGCGACAGGAGACCCCGATGGACCGGCGCGACATTTCCCTCGTTGGCATTCCCATGCAGGCGGGCACGAGGGTGCGCGGCTGCCTGATGGGGCCGGACGCGCTGCGCACCGCGGGGCTGGAGCAGAGCCTCGCCGGGCTGGGGCACCGGGTGCGCGACCTCGGCAATGTCGTGCCGGGGGCTGGGGCCGAGGTGGCGGGCGCGCCCCCTCACCTGCACGACCTGCCCGGCGTGGTGGCGTGGACGGCGGCGATCGCGGAGGCGGCCGAGGCGGCTGCGCGGGACACGGTTCCGGTGTTCCTCGGCGGCGATCATGCGCTGTCGGGCGGCACGGTGCCGGGGGTGGCGCGTGCCGTGGCGGCGCGGGGGCGGCCGCTGTTCGTGCTGTGGCTCGACGCCCATGCCGACCTGAACACGCCCGCCACGACCGTGTCGGGCAACCTGCACGGCTGTCCGGTCGCCTATTTCACCGGGCAGGAGGGGTTCGCGGGGCTCTATCCGCCGCCGCCCGCCGTGGTGCCGCCCGGGCGGGTGGGCATGATCGGGTTGCGTTCCGTCGATCCGCCGGAACGGGCCGCGCTGGCGCGGCTGCCGGTCTCGACCCACGACATGCGCGCGCTCGACGAGCGGGGCGTCGTGGCCTGCCTGCGCGACTTCCTGGACCGGGTCGAAGCCGAGGACGGCCTGATCCACGTCTCGCTCGACGTCGATTTCCTAGATCCCGGCATCGCGCCGGCGGTCGGCACCACGGTGCCGGGCGGGGCCACGTTCCGCGAGGCGCACCTGATCATGGAGATGCTCTGCGACGCGGGCCGGGTGGCGGCGCTGGATCTCGTGGAACTGAACCCGTTCCTCGACGACCGGGGCCGCACGGCGCGGCTGCTGGTGGACCTGGCGGCCTCGCTCTTCGGTCGCACCGTTCTCGACCGTCCGACCCGGAGTTTCTGACATGGCTGGATCTGCCCCCTCCGCCCTCGCGCTGGTGCCCTTCGTGAGCGTCGCCGACATGATGCGGATCGTGAACGCCAAGGGGGTCCGCCGCGTGCTGGCCGAGATGGCCGACGCGATCGAGGCCGACTTCCGGCGCTGGGAGAGCTTCGACAAGACGCCCCGCGTGGCCAGCCATTCGGCCGGGGGCGTGATCGAGCTGATGCCGACCTCGGACGGGGTGCGCTACGGGTTCAAGTACGTGAACGGCCACCCCGGCAACCCGCGCCACGGCGCGCAGACGGTCACCGCCTTCGGGGTGCTGGCGCGGGTCGATACCGGCTATCCGGTGCTGCTGAGCGAGATGACCCTGCTGACGGCGCTGCGAACGGCGGCGACCAGCGCGGTGGCGGCGCGGCACCTTGCGCCGAAGGATGCGCGGGTGATGGCGATGATCGGCTGCGGGGCGCAGGCCGAGTTCCAGTGCTTGGCGATGGCGGAATGCGCGGGCATTGCCCGGGTCCGGCTTTGGGACATCGATCCGGCAGCGATGGACAAGGTCGCCTACAACCTGCGCGATAGTGGCCTCGAGATCCTGCGCGCGTCAGGTGCCGAAGCGGCGATTGCCGGGGCGCAGATCCTGACCACCTGCACGGCGGACAAGCGGCAGGCGGTGATCCTGTCCGACAACATGGTGGGGCAGGGGGTGCATCTGAACGCGATCGGCGGGGACTGTCCCGGCAAGACCGAGCTGGCACCGGGCATCCTGCACCGGTCCTCGATCTTCGTCGAATACCCGCCCCAGACCCGGATCGAGGGCGAGATCCAGCAGTTGGCGCCGGACCACCCGGTGACCGAGATCTGGCGTGTGATCGCTGGCGAGGTGCCGGGGCGACGGAGCGCGTCGGAGACCACGCTCTTCGACTCGGTGGGATTCGCGACCGAGGATTTCAGCGCGCTCACCTGGCTGGCCGCGGCGGCGGCGGAGACGGGATTCTTCCAGCCCCTCGACATGCTGGCCGACCCGGATGATCCGAAGGACCTCTTCGGGATGCTGCGCCGGGCCGGGGCGCCTGTCGATTCGCAACTTGCGAGACCCTGAAAGCGACCGGAAACCGGGGGCTTATCCACAGGGCTTCGCCCTTCGCGTGGCAACTGTGGGTTGAGTTGGGGACAGATCCGGGAAAACGCTATATGTTGTGGGTCAAGTTTAAAAACCTGTCACATACGGTAATAATCGAGTTGACCCTCCCCCCACCTTTGGGACAGATTGGGCCTGTCGAAAGCGGGGCCACTACATATAGAACCTCGCCGCAGGGACAGACCACATTGTCGAGCAGTCTTGGGCCGTGGTGCAGGCAACCGCGTTCTCCAAATGCGTCCCAGCGGTGCGTGTAGCCCCCGTCGCCGGCCACCGGTGCGTCCACACCCTGACGACACCGGGACAACCAGGGAATGACACTGAAGCCGACGGGGCAGCGCCATGAAAATCGAACGCAAGTTCACTACCGCCGAATCCGGAGCCTACGGGGCCCTCGACTTCTCGACCACGACGTCCGAGATCCGCAATCCGGACGGGACCGTCGTGTTCCGGCTGGACGAGGTCGAGGTGCCGGCGGGCTGGAGCCAGGTCGCGTCGGACGTCCTCGCGCAGAAGTACTTCCGCAAGGCGGGCGTCCCGGCGCGGCTGAAGCGCGTGAAGGAAAAGGGCGTGCCCGAGTTCCTGTGGCGCTCGGTCGCCGACGAGGCCGCGCTGGCGGAACTGCCCGAGGATCAGCGCTACGGCGGCGAGACCTCGTGCCGGCAGGTCTTTGACCGCCTCGCGGGGGCGTGGAGCTACTGGGGCTGGAAGGGCGGCTATTTCTCGACCGAGGCCGATGCCCGCGCCTATTACGACGAGATGCGCTACACGCTCGCCCGCCAGATGGGCGCGCCGAACAGCCCGCAGTGGTTCAACACCGGTCTGCACTGGGCCTACGGCATTGACGGTCCGAGCCAGGGCCACTTCTACGTCGATCACGTCACCGGCAAGCTGGTGAAGTCGAAGTCGGCCTACGAGCATCCGCAGCCGCATGCCTGCTTCATCCAGTCCGTCGCCGACGACCTGGTGAACGAGGGCGGGATCATGGACCTGTGGGTCCGCGAGGCGCGCCTGTTCAAGTACGGCTCGGGCACCGGCACCAACTTCTCCAGCCTGCGCGCCGAGGGTGAGAAACTGTCGGGCGGCGGCAAGTCGTCGGGCCTGATGGGCTTCCTCAAGATCGGCGACCGGGCGGCCGGCGCGATCAAGTCGGGCGGCACCACGCGTCGCGCGGCCAAGATGGTCATCGTCGATGCCGACCACCCGGACATCGAGGAATTCGTCAACTGGAAGGTCAAGGAAGAGCAGAAGGTCGCTTCGCTCGTCGCGGGCTCCAAGATGCACGAGGCCCGGCTGAACGACATCTTCGCCGCGATCCGCACCTGGGACGGCAGCCTCGATGACGCCACCGATCCGGCGGCGAACGAGGGCCTGAAGAGCGCGATCCGCGCCGCGAAAAAGGCCGCGATCCCCGAGACCTACATCAAGCGCGTGCTCGACTACGCGCGGCAGGGCTACACCGCGATCGAGTTCCCGACCTATGACACCGACTGGGACAGCGAGGCCTATGCCAGCGTCTCGGGCCAGAACTCGAACAACTCGATCCGGGTGACCAACGCCTTCCTCGACGCGGTGCGCACCGACGGCGACTGGAACCTCGTGAACCGCAAGGACGGCAAGACCGCCAAGACGATCAAGGCCCGCGACCTGTGGGAGTCGGTCGGTCACGCGGCCTGGGCCTGTGCCGACCCGGGCATCCAGTTCCACGACACCGTCAACGAGTGGCACACCTGCCCGAACGACGGGGACATCCGCGGCTCAAACCCGTGCTCGGAGTACATGTTCCTCGACGACACCGCCTGCAACCTGGCGTCGATGAACCTGCTGACCTTCTGGAAGAAGGGCGGGTTCGACGCCGAGGCCTACATGCACGCGGTCCGCATCTGGACCCTGACGCTGGAGATCAGCGTCCTGATGGCGCAGTTCCCCTCGAAGGAAATCGCGCAGCGCAGCTATGACTACCGCACGCTGGGCCTCGGCTATGCCAACATCGGCGGCCTGCTGATGACGATGGGGATCAGCTACGACTCCGACGCGGGCCGCGCGATGTGCGGGGCGCTGACCGCGCTGATGACCGGCGTGTCCTACGCGACCTCGGCCGAGATCGCCTCCGAGGTCGGGGCGTTCCCGGGCTATGCCCGCAACGCCGAACCCATGTTGCGCGTCATGCGTAACCATGCCCGCGCCGCGCAGGGCCTGACCGAGGGCTACGAGGGGCTGACCGTGAAGCCGGTGCCGCTCGACCACGCCAACTGCCCGCAGCCGCATCTCGTCAAGCTGGCCGTCGAGGCCTGGGACCAGGCCGTCAAACTGGGCGAGGCGCACGGCTATCGCAACGCGCAGGCCACCGTGATCGCGCCGACCGGCACCATTGGTCTGGTGATGGATTGCGACACCACCGGGATCGAGCCGGACTTCGCGCTGGTGAAGTTCAAGAAGCTCGCCGGAGGCGGCTACTTCAAGATCATCAACCGCTCGGTGCCCGCGGCACTGGAGGGGCTCGGCTATTCCTCGGCCCAGATCGAGGAAATCGTCGCCTACGCGGTCGGTCATGGCACGCTCGGCAATGCCCCGGGGATCAGCCACACCGCCCTGATCGGGCACGGCTTCGGCCCGGCGGAAATCGCCAAGGTCGAGGCGGCGCTGCCGCAGGCCTTCGACATCCGCTTCGTCTTCAACCAGTGGACGCTGGGCGAGGAGTTCTGCCTCAAGACGCTGGGCATCCCGGCGGCGAAGCTGAACGATCCGACCTTCGACCTGCTGCGCCACCTCGGCTTCTCGAAGAAGGAGATCGACGCGGCCAACGACCACGTCTGCGGGACGATGACGCTGGAAGGCGCGCCGCACCTGAAGACCGAGCACTACCCGGTCTTCGACTGTGCCAACGCCTGCGGCAAGAAGGGCAAGCGGTTCCTGTCGGTGAACAGCCACATCACCATGATGGCGGCAGCGCAGTCCTTCATCTCGGGTGCGATCTCGAAGACGATCAACATGCCGAACTCGGCCACCATCGAGGACTGCCAGAAAGCCTATGAACTCAGCTGGTCGCTGGGGGTGAAGGCCAACGCACTCTATCGGGACGGCTCGAAACTGTCGCAGCCGCTGGCCTCTGCGCTCGTCGAAGATGACGACGAGGCCGCCGAGGTGCTGGAAAGCGGCACCGCGTCGGAGAAGGCGCAGGTTCTCGCCGAGAAGATCGTCGAGAAGATCGTGGTCAAGGAGGTCATCCGCGCCCACCGCGAGAAGCTGCCCGAGCGCCGCAAGGGCTACACCCAGAAAGCCATCGTGGGCGGCCACAAGGTCTACCTGAGGACCGGCGAGTACGGCGATGGAAAGCTGGGCGAAATCTTCATCGACATGCACAAGGAAGGCGCGGGCTTCCGGGCGATGATGAACAACTTCGCCATCGCGGTCTCGGTCGGCCTGCAATACGGCGTGCCGCTGGAGGAGTTCGTCGACGCCTTCACCTTCACCAAGTTCGAACCGGCCGGGATGGTGCAGGGCAACGACTCGATCAAGAACGCGACCTCGATCCTCGACTACATCTTCCGGGAACTGGCGGTCAGCTATCTCGACCGGACCGACCTCGCGCATGTCGCGCCGGAAGGGGCCAGCTTCGACGATCTGGGCCGGGGCCAGGAAGAGGGCGTCGCCAACGTGACCGAGCTCAGCGAAACCGCCGCGTCGCGCTCGCTGGAGGTGCTGAAGCAGATCTCGTCCACCGGCTACCTGCGCAAGCGTCTGCCACAGGAACTGATGGTGTTCCAGGGCGGCCCGATGACCGGGACCGACGGGGCCGCGGTGGCGACGATGGCCGTCACCAGCACGACGTCGACGGCGATCGGGGCCGTGTCGATGGACGCGCGCGCCAAGGCCAAGATGCAGGGCTACGAAGGCGAGGCCTGCGGCGAATGCGGCAACTACACGCTGGTGCGCAACGGCACCTGCATGAAGTGCAACACCTGCGGCGGCACGTCCGGGTGTAGCTGAGGAGACACTCCGGGGGACCCGGCCCGAGTGGTCCCCCGGAGGTCAAGTTCCGGGGTGGATGCGTTCACCCCAGACGCGGGTCAGGCCGCAGGCAGAAACTCGGGCGGTTAACAGACAGAGCCTGATCAGCGAAACTGGCCGCCCAAGGGCGGCCATTTCTTTTGTCAGGGCAGGGGCTTAGCTGTCGCGCTTGCGGGGCGGGCGGGCCTTGCCGCCGGGCGGCACGAAGCGCTTCGAGGTGTCGCGCGCATCCGCTTTCGGCTTTTCCGCGCGCGGCTTGCGCGGCGGCTGGTCGCCCTCGTCGCGCTTGCCGAAGGGTTTCTTCGGGCGGTCGTCGCCGTCACGCTTGCCGAAGGGTTTCTTAGGGCGGTCGTCGCCGTCGCGCTTCGCAAAGGGCTTCTTCGGGCGGTCATCGCCGTCGCGCTTGGCGAAGGGCTTCTTCGGACGGTCGCCGTCCTCGCGTTTGACGAAAGGCTTCTTCGGGCGGTCACCGTCCTCACGCTTGGCAAAGGGCTTCTTCGGGCGGTCGTCGCCGTCGCGCGGAACGTAGGGTTTCCGCGGCCGGTCGTCCCCGTCGCGTTTCGCGTAGGGCTTCGCGGGCCGGTCGCCGTCCTCGCGCTTGACGAAGGGTTTCTTCGGGCGGTCGCCGTCGTCGCGCCTGGTGTAGGGTCGGGACGGACGGTCGTCGCCCTCGGGACGCGGCGGGCGACTGTCGCCGTAGCTGGTGTGCGGGCGGTCTCCGTCCTCGCGGCGCGGCCGCGCCGGGCGCGGGGCATCGCCGTCGGCACGCGGAGCCCGGGGTTTGCGCGGCGGCCGGTCGTCCCGGGCCGGGCGTTCTTCGCGCGGCGGTCGCGGCGTCAGCTCGGGGGTGCCTTCGACCACGGTCAGGCGGATCCCCTTGTCGATCACGCCCTCGCCGTCGAGGCTGCCCAGCAGGCCGGGCAGCGTCTCGGACAGGACTTCAATATAGGTTTGCTTGTCCTCGATCCGGATGGCGCCAATGGCGCTCTTGTCGATGCCGCCGGCGTTGCACAGCATCGGCAGCACCCAGCGCGGCTCGGCCCGGTCGAGGCGACCGACCGACAGGGCGACCCAGGTTGCAGGTCCGAAGGCCGCGCGCGGCCCTTTCTTCGGGGGCGGCGACTTCGGATCGGACAGGTCCTCGGGCGCGGCATGGCTGGCCCGCCACAAACGAAGATAGGCAACAGAAATCTGTTCGGGTGTCTTAGTTTCGACCAGCCGTGCCACGAGATCGGCTTCGCTCTCGGCCATCGGTTCGTCCCAGACCGGATCATCCACCAGCCGCTCGGCGTCGCGGGCCAGCACCGCGTCGGCACTGGGGGCGGCCAGCCATTCGGCCTCGATCCCGGCCTCGCGCAGCAGGCGCGACGCCTTGGCCTGCCGCTTCGGCGGCACGATCAGCGCCGACAGCCCCTTGGCGCCGGCACGGCCGGTGCGGCCCGAGCGGTGCAGCAGCGTCTCGGAGGAGGACGGCAGTTCGGCATGCACGACGAGGTCGAGACCCGGCAGGTCCAGTCCGCGCGCGGCGACGTCGGTCGCCACGCACACCCGGGCGCGGCCGTCGCGCAGCGCCTGCAGCGCATGGGCGCGCTCGGGCTGGGTCAGTTCGCCCGACAGCGAGACGACCGAGAAGCCCCGGTTCGACAGCCGCGCGGTGAGGCGGGCCACCACGGCGCGGGTGTTGGCGAAGACGATTGCGGTGCGCGCCTCGTGGTAGCGCAGCACGTTGAGGACCGCGTGTTCCTCGTCCTGCGGGGCGACCTGAAGCGCCTGGTAGGCGATGTCGGAATGCGCCTCGCCGGCGCCGCGCAGGTCCACGCGCTCGGGATCGGTCATGAAGGTCTGCGCAAGGCGCTCGATCTCGGCGGGCACGGTGGCCGAGAACATCAGCGTGCGACGGTCGGCGGGGGCCTCGGAGAGGATGAATTCGAGGTCTTCCCGGAACCCGAGGTCGAGCATCTCGTCGGCCTCGTCCAGCACCACGGCGCGCGCCTGGCTCAGGTCGATCGCGCCGCGCGTCAGGTGATCGCGCAGGCGGCCCGGCGTGGCGACGACGATCTCGGCCCCGCGTTCGAGCGCGCGGCGCTCGTCGCGGACGTCCATGCCGCCCACGCAGGACGCCATGCGCGCCCCGGTCCCGGCGTAAAGCCAGCCCAGCTCGCGCTTGACCTGCAGCGCCAGTTCCCGCGTCGGCGCGATGACCAGCGCCAGCGGCAGGCCGGTCCCGGCGATGCGGCCCTCGTCGTCGAGGATCGACGGCGCGATGGCGAGGCCGAAGCCCACCGTCTTGCCCGACCCGGTCTGCGCCGAGACGAGCAGGTCGCGCCCGGTGAGCGCTTCGTCTCCGACAGCGGTCTGAACCGGGGTCAGCGTGTCGTAGCCGCGCTCGGCGAGCGCATCGGCAAGGGTCTGGTGCATGTTTGGGAAAGCCATGGTCTAGGGGCGGGCGGGAAAGGGACTCGCCCGCAGGATCAGAGGCGGCACATAGCCGGTTCGTCCGCGCTTGTATAGGGGGCTTGCGGGCTCAGGCGGTGTCGCGGCCCATGGCCACCAGCCGGGCGTGCAGGGTCGCGGCGGCCGGGTCCCCGGCGTCGAGCGCGAAGATCCAGGCATGGGTCAGGTAGAAGGCCGCGGCGGTTTCGGTCGCGGCGCTCGCGGCGGCCTGCGTGTAGAGCGCGACCAGCGCCGCGCGGTCGTCCGCCGCGTGGGCGGCAAGAAGGGCCGCGTCGAGGGCCGTGCTCATTCCGCCGCGTGTTGCGCGGGCGGGACGGGGTCCTCGCCCAGCATCAGGGCGGCGACCCAGTCGTGGAACAGGTGCGTCGGCCCGTCCATCGCCGGGCTGAACCGCCCGCCGTCGAAATGGCGCGCGTGGCGACCGCGCTGCATGCCCTCGACCACGAAGATGTCCTCGAGGAACACGGTCTTCCAGAGTTGCGCGTTCTTGGCGCGCAGCATCTCGTCGGTATCGGGACGGGCGTAGTAGAGATGGATGTGCTCGCGGGTGCGGTTCGCCTCGACCGCCTCGAGGATGATCGCGAAGGCGTGGTCGCGGTGAACCCCCAGCAGCACGTTCGGAAAGACCGAGACGTATTCCGCCGCGGTGTCCCACTTGGCGGAGAGGCCCGGAAAGTCGGGGAAGGTGGCTTCGTCCGCGCCGCGCAGCTGGCGGTAGACCAGCGTGCCCTGGCCGGAATATCGGCCGGGCGCCTCGATATGGTAGTGGTCCTCCAGCCGCGAGTAGCTGTTCAGGCCGGGATGGACCCAGGGCAGGTGGTAGCTTTCACAGTAGTTTTCGACCGCGAGTTTCCAGTTCGTCGCCACGTCCAGCGTGAAGGCACTTTCCGGGCCACCGTGCCAGAGCGGCTGGTCGAACTCGGCCCAGCGGGCGATCAGGTCGGCGTGGATCTCTTCGAAGGGGGCGGCGTCGCCCGACAGGTTCACGAACACCACGTCGCGCCAGACATGGCTGCGCACCTCGATCAGGCCCAGCGTCGTGCGGTCCATGTCGGGGTGGCTGTTTTGGCCCGGCCCGCCGACATGCGGGGTCGCCACCAGCCGCCCGTCGAGGCCGTAGCACCACGAGTGATAGGGACACCGCAGCGCGCCCTCGATCTTGCGCGGCTCCTCGACGAGGATCATGCCGCGGTGGCGGCAGATGTTCTGGAACACCCTCACGACGCCCTCGCGGTCGCGCAGCAGCAGGAGCGGATTGCCGAGGAAGCTCAGCGGCTTGGCGTCGCCCGGCTCGGGCACGGCGGAGGCCACGTCGAGCCCGGCCCATTGCCGCGCCAGCACCGCCTCGTTCTCGGCGGCGATAGTGGCGGGGTCGGTGTAATGGGCGTTCGGCAGGCCGTTGGCGCGCGAGATCTCGCGGCGCACGGTGGTCAGGTCACGGGTCATCGCGCGGGCCTCCCCCTTGGGTATCGGGGGAGAGCCTGCCCGCGGGCGGAGGCCGGGACGCGCCCGGTTGCGACCTCGGATGACGCGAATTCGCCCTTGCGGGCGGCCGTCAGGCCCCGCGCGAGAGGGCGGCGATGCCGGTGCGGGCGATTTCCTTCAGGCCCAGCGGGCGCATCAGGTCGCCGAAGGCATCGACCTTCTGGCTGGTGCCGGTGATCTCGAAGATGAAGCTGTCCAGCGTCGAGTCGACCACGTTGGCGCGGAAGATCTCGGCCAGCCGCAGCGCCTCGATCCGCTCGTTGCCGGTGCCCGCGACCTTGAAGAGCGCCAGTTCCCGCTCGACGGCGGGGCCTTCCACGGTCAGGTCATGGACCTCGTGGACCGGCACCATGCGGTCGAGCTGGGCCTTGATCTGTTCGATCACCTGCGGGGTGCCGGTGGTGACGACGGTGATCCGCGAGCGGTGGCCCTTGTGGTCCACCTCGGCCACGGTGAGGCTTTCGATGTTGTAGCCGCGCCCGGAGAACAGGCCGATGACGCGCGCCAGCACGCCGGCCTCGTTCTCGACCACCACGGCGAGGGTGTGGCGCTCCTGCACGTCCGAGAAGGTCGGGCGGAGGTTGTAGGCGGAGTGGCTCGTCGAGCCTTGCTTGATGTTGAGCGGCGACATCGCGGCCCCTCTCTCTCGTGGCGTCGAGGCCCCTGAATACACGCGCCCCCGCCGGGATCAAGGCCGATCCGGCGGGGGCGACGCTTTGGCAAGGCGCGGGCAGGGCGGAGGCCTGCCCGGCGCGGTCGGTCAGGCGTTGGCGCGCCGTTCTGCGACGAGGCCGCGCCAGATCGCCCAGCACATCACGAGCAGCACCACCGTGAAGGGCAGGCCGGTCGAGATGACCATCGACTGCAGCGAGGCGAGACCGCCTGCCGACAGCAACAGCACGATGGCGACCGCGCCCTCGAAGATGCACCAGAAGACCCGCTGCGGCACCGGGGCGTCGACCTTGCCGCCCGCGGTGATCGTGTCGATCACGAGGCTGCCCGAGTCCGACGAGGTCACAAAGAACACAATCACCAGCACGATCCCGATCAGCGAGGTGATCGAGGCCAGCGGCAGGTTCTCCAGCATCAGGAACAGTTGCACCGGAAGATCGGCCTCCTGCGCCGCGGTGTAGCCGTCCTGCACGACCTGCTGGATCGCGACGCCGCCGAAGACACTCATCCACAGCACGCAGACCAGCGACGGGATCAGCAGCACGCAGGTGATGAACTCGCGCACGGTCCGGCCCCGGCTGACACGGGCGATGAACATGCCCACGAACGGCGACCAGGAAATCCACCAGGCCCAGTAGAAGCTGGTCCAGCCCTGGCTGAAGTTGACGTCCTCCCGGCCGACCGGGTTCGACAGCGCGGGCAGGTACTCGAGATAGGCCAGCAGGTAGTCCGCGAAGCCGGTCAGGATCGCCATGGTCGGACCGGCAATCAGCACGAAGAGCAGCAGCAGTGCCGCCAGCCCCATGTTGATCTCGGACAGGACCTTCACGCCGCCGTCGAGGCCGCGCAGCACCGACACCAGCGCGATGGCGGTGATCCCCGAGATCAGCAGGACCTCGACCGTGTTGTTGATCGGCACGCCGAAGAGGTGATTGAGGCCCGCGTTGGCCTGCGTCGCCCCGAAGCCCAGCGAGGTGGCGAGGCCGAAGAGCGTGGCGAAGACCGCGAGCGTGTCGATGACATGGCCCCACCAGCCCCAGACCCGGTCGCCGAGGATCGGGTAGAAGGCCGAGCGGATCGTCAGGGGCAGGCCCTTGTTGTAGCTGAAAAGCGCCAGCGCCAGCGCCACCACGGCATAGATCGCCCAAGGGTGCAGCGCCCAGTGGAAGATCGTCGCCGCCATGCCGAGCCGGATCGAGGCGGCCTCGTCCCCTGCCGCGGCGCCGAGCGGCGCCCAGTCCGAGCGGACCCCGCCCTCGGCGGCGGTGCCGCCCAGCGACGACGAGAAATGGCTCATCGGCTCGGAGACGCCGTAGAACATCAGGCCGATGCCCATGCCCGCCGCGAACAGCATCGCGAACCAGCCGGCATAGCTGTAGTCGGGCGTCGCCGCCTTTCCGCCCAGCCGGACCGACCCCAGCGGGGTCACGATCAGCAGCAGGCAGAACAGCACGAAGATGTTGGCCGCGCCGAGGAAGAACCAGTCGAAGCCCTTGGTGACGCTGGAGAACAGCCACGAGAAGACCGCGCCGGCCTGATCGGGCAGCGCCAGCGTGTAGAAGACGAAGGCGACGATGGCGATCCCCGACACCATGAAGACGGGGTTGTGGATGTCGAAGCCGAAAGGCCCGAACGAGCCTTCGAGGTTGTCCTGTCCGATACTGTAGTCGGTCTCGATCAGGTCCGAGCTCCCTTCCGGGGCCGGAATTCCCTGGTTGGTGGTATCTGTCATGCGCATTTCCTTTGTGCGTGTCCGGGGCGTCCGCGCACGGCGCCGCCGTTTGCAGCGCGCCGTCGCGGTCAGGCCGCGTCGCGGACCAGCATCACCGAGCGATGCGTGAGCGCGGCGAGGTGTCCGCCGTGGCTGCCGAGGTCGAGGCGTTTCGGGATGTGACTGCCCATCACGATCAGGTCGCAGCCGAGGGTCTCGGCCGCCTCTGCCAGCTTGCGGTCGAGGTCGATGGACGGGTCATGCACCGTGATCGCATGGCTGCCGGCCCGCTCGATGCCGGTCAGTTCGGTCTGCCCGGCGGCAAAGCGCGCCAGTTTCTCGGCGAACTCCTCCGGGCTGTGGGCTACCGCGCCGGGCTGGGGCGAGGTCACCCCGACGTAGGTGACCTTGGCCCCGTAGTGCGCGGCGAGATCGGCCGCCGTCTTCAGGGCGCGGTCGAGCTTGTCGATGTGACCCAGATCGACCGGCACCATCAGATGTTTGAACAAGGGAGGCCCTCCTTCCTGTCGTCTTTCTGTCGCCGCTCCCGATCGACGCGGACCCGCGCAGGGGCGGGTCACATGGATCAAAAACGACATTTTTTGACGGAATCAGGCTATCAGACGAGTCCCTCGGCGCAACCCCGCGTCTCGGGGGCGGGTCAGGGGGCCTCGGGCCGGGGTGAGCACGGCCACGGAAAAAGGGCGCTCCCGGCGGGGGCGCCCTTCCTGTTCGCTGTGGAGGGTCGGGGCAGGGCAGGGACTACCCGCCCCGCCGGATCACACGAGGACCGAGCCCTTGGCGTCGATCACGCCCTGCGTCTCGGCCTCGCCCAGCAGCATCTCGTTGTGGGCCTTGCCGCTCGGGATCATCGGGAAGCAGTTCTCGTGCTTCTCGACCAGGCAGTCGAAGATCACCGGGCCGTCGTAGCGCAGCATCTCCATGATCGCGTCGTCGAGGTCCTTCGGGTCCTTGCAGAGGATGCCCTTGGCCCCGAAGGCTTCGGCGAGCTTCACGAAATCGGGCAGGGCCTCGGACCACGAGTGCGAATAGCGCTCGCCGTGCAGCAGTTCCTGCCACTGGCGCACCATGCCGAGGCGTTCGTTGTTCAGGATGAACTGCTTGACCGGCAGGTCATACTGGATGGCGGTGCCCATCTCCTGCATGTTCATCAGCCACGAGGCCTCGCCCGCCACGTTGATGACCAGCGCGTCCGGGTGCGCGACCTGCGCCCCGATCGAGGCCGGGAAGCCGTAGCCCATGGTGCCGAGGCCGCCCGAGGTCAGCCAGCGGTTCGGCGCGTCGAAGCCGAGATACTGCGCGGCCCACATCTGGTGCTGCCCCACCTCGGTCGCAATGTAGCGCTTCGGGTGGTCCCTGGTCAGCGCCTCGAGCCGCTGCAGGGCATGCTGCGGCTTGATCGTGGTCTCGGAGTTCTTGAAGTCGAGGGAGCGGACCGCCTTCCACGCCTCGATCTGCGTCCACCAGGTTTCAAGAGCGGGCTTGTTCACCTTGCGGCCGCGCGCCTTCCAGATCCGCAGCATGTCTTCCAGCACATGCGCCACGTCGCCGACGATCGGGAAGTCGGTCTTGACCACCTTGTTGATCGAGGACGGGTCGATGTCGATGTGCGCCTTGCGCGAGCCGGGCGAGAAGGCGTCGATCCGCCCGGTGATCCGGTCGTCGAAGCGGGCACCGATGTTGATCATCAGGTCGCAGTCATGCATCGCCCAGTTGGCCTCGTAGAGACCGTGCATCCCGAGCATGCCGACCCAATGCTTGCCCGAGGCCGGGTAGGCCCCGAGACCCATCAGGGTCGAGGTCACCGGGATCCCGGTCGCGTCCACCAGTTCCCGCAGGAGCTGGCTGGCGGCGGTCCCCGAGTTGATCACGCCGCCGCCGGTATAGAAGATCGGCCGCTCGGCGGTTTCGAGCGCGGCCACCAGCTCGGTGATCCGGTCGATGTCGCCCTTGACCCGCGGCCGGTAGTGCTCGGTCCGCGCCTTCTGCGGCGGCACGTAGGTCCCGGAGGCGAACTGCACATCCTTCGGGATATCGACCAGAACCGGGCCGGGGCGGCCATGGGTCGCGATGTGGAAGGCCTCGTGAATGGTGTTGGCCAGCTCGTCGGTGTCCTTCACCAGCCAGTTCATCTTGGTGCAGGGCCGGGTGATGCCGACGGTGTCGGCCTCCTGGAAGGCGTCCGAGCCGATCATGAAGGTCGGCACCTGACCGGTCAGGACGACCATCGGGATCGAGTCCATCAGCGCGTCGGTGATCCCGGTGACGGCGTTGGTCGCGCCCGGGCCGGAGGTCACGAGGACCACGCCCGGCTTGCCGGTCGCACGGGCATAGCCTTCGGCGGCGTGGGCGGCGCCCTGTTCGTGGCGCACGAGGATGTGCTTGATCTTCTGCTGCTGGAAGATCTCGTCATAGATCGGAAGGACGGCCCCGCCGGGATATCCGAATACCGTGTCCACGCCCTGGTCGATCAGGGCCTGAACCACCATCTGGGCGCCGGTCATCGTCTCCGCCGTCATCGTCTCTCTCCGTTCTCGGTGCGGACCCGCCTCGGACCGCCAGCCAATAAAAAACCCCCGGTGGGACACTCGGGGGCGCAGGGAACCAAACGGGTCAAACCGTTACCGGCCCATGCGCCCGTCTCCTACGATTACGAGAATGCCGTGCATCCGTCGGGTCCTTTCCTTCGTGGCGGGGACACTAGGCGCGGGTCGAGGGGGCGTCAACCGCGAAGCGCGCGGATAATCTGTCGCGGCGCCGCTTTTTTCCGTTCGATTGTTGCGCGGCGGCTGCGGCCCGCGCAGGTTTGCGCAAATCCGGACGTCATTCGGCGGCCTGTGCCGGGCGGCGATCCGCGGCGATCCGGGTGGCCCAGTCGGTTGCGGGGGCGGGCGTGCCGAGCAGGTAGCCCTGGCCGCTGCGAAGGCCGAGATCGAGCAGAAGCGCCCGCTGCGCCTCGGTCTCCAGCCCCTCGGCGATCATGTCGAGACCGAGGTCCTCGGCCATCGCGATCTGCCGGGCAAGAATGGCCCGGGCGCGCGGTCGGGTCGCCGCGACGGTAAAGGTCCGGTCGAACTTCACGATATCGACCGGCAGCGTCAGAAGCCGCGCGAGGTTCGACCGCCCGGTGCCGAAATCGTCGAGCGCGATGCGCGCGCCGGCCTGCCGCAGGTCGCGGAGCAGGGGAAGGGCGGCCGGATCGTCCTCGATCCCGGCATCCTCGACGATCTCGAAGACGAGACGGGCCGGATCGACGGTCTCGATCAGCGCGCGCAGCCGGGCGCCGGTGTCGGCGCTGCGCAGAACCCGCCCCGACAGGTTGAAGGCGGTGAAGCAGGGCTCGGGCAGGGTGGCGAACATCGCCGCCAGCGCCCGGGTCATCTCGAGAGGAGGCCGGATCGGGCGGGTGCCGGGCAGGGCCGGGTCGCCGAGGAACTGGTCCGGGGTCAGCACGCGGCCGTCCGGCCGGACCCAGCGCAGCAGGGCCTCTACCCCCAGCACGCGGTCGGTGGACAGGTCGCGCACCGGTTGCACGAAATAGGTGAACTCGTCACGGTCGAGCCCGGCGCGGATGCCGTCGGGGCCGGGCCGGCGGGCGCGGGCGGCGGCGGCGCGGTGCACCGCCTCGGCGTCGGCTTCGAGCTGGTCGCGGCCCTGCGCCTTGGCCAGCGCCAGCGCGAGATCGGCGGCGCGGATCGCCTCGGCCGGATCGGTCCCGGCAGGCACGTGGATGACCCCGGCACTGGCGCTGCGGGTGACATGCGGCAACTCGGGCGTCGGGATCACCGCGCCGATGGCCTGGCGGGCGGCTTCGAGGCGGTCGGCGTTCGCCTGCCGGGCCGGGCCGGGCAGCGCCACCCAGAAAGCGTCCGAGCCCAGCCGGGTAATCCGCGCGCCCGACCCGAGCCGCTCGCGCAGGCAGCGTCCGACCGCGGCCAGCAGGGCATCGCCGGTGGCATGTCCCCAGGTGTCGTTGACGCTTTCGAAGTGGTCGAGGTCCAGCACGCAGACCGTCACGGCCTGCCGCCGAAGGTCATCTGCCAGCGCTGCAGTAAAGGCGGTGCGGGTCAGGCACCCGGTCAGGGGATCGCGGCGCGGCAGGGCCGGGGGGCGTCCGCGCAGGCGCGCGCAGGCGCGGCAGAGAAGGGCACCGCCGCCGCCGAGGCCGAGCACAATCGCCAGCCCGGCGAGGCTGCCGGTCAGAACTGGATCCGTCACGCAGTGGCCCCCGTTTGCCCAGATGGTCACTCGCACGCCGTGTCACGCTACACGTTAGACGTGTATCGCAAGTTGCATTGCAATTTAAGCGGTATTCTGCCGAGGACTGGCCGTGGCCCTGTCGCTGCCACATTTCCCGCAATCCCCCCTCTGCGCGCCGAATCGACACAGGCGCCAGGGGCGTCCGGAGGCCGGTTTTGCCGGTCCGATTGCAACCGAGGCGCGAGAACTGCCCGGTTTTGCATCCCTTCTGCAATCAAACTGCCCACAGGACGGGTCTTGTCGGGGAAATTCGCGGAGCGTCCTGCGCTATCAGGTATTTTGGTCCGGTATGTTTACCGCTAGGCTGCCCTCACTGTAACGATCCGCCCGTCGAGAGGCGGGCTATAACACTTGGGAGGACCAAAATGGATCGTCGTTCATTCCTGCGCACCTCTGCGCTCGGCGGCTCGGCCGCAGCCGCGTCGGCTCTCGCCGCACCGGCTTACGCACAGGGCAAGCGCGAACTCACCATGGTCACGTCGGTTCCGGATGGCTTCGCCATCTTCGACGACGCGGCCAACTACGCTGCCCGCGCCATCACCGAGATGTCGGACGGCCTGCTGACCATCAACAAGATGCCGGCCGGCTCGCTCGTCGGCGCCTTCGAGGTGTTCGACGCCGTGTCCTCGGGCCAGGCTGACCTCTACCACTCGGCCGAGTACTACTTCCTCAACCAGCACCCGGGCTTCGCCTTCTTCACCGCCGTGCCGTTCGGCATGACCGGCGTCGAGATGATGGCCTGGTACTACCACCAGGGCGGCATGGAGCTGCACCACGAGCTGGCCAGCCTGTTCAACCTGAAGCCCTTCCTCGCGGGCAACACCGCGATGCAGCCGGGCGGCTGGTTCAACAAGGAAATCACCTCGGCAGAAGACCTGCAGGGTCTGCGCTTCCGGATGCCGGGCCAGGGCGGCCAGGTGCTCGGCGTGCTCGGCGCCTCGGTGCAGAACATCCCCGGCGGCGAAATCTACCAGGCGCTGGCCTCGGGCCAGATCGACGGCGCCGAGTGGATCGGTCCGTTCGCGGACGAGCGTCTCGGCTTCCAGGAAGTCACCAAGATCTACTACACCGCCGGCTTCCACGAGCCGGGCTCGGCGCTCGCCCTGTCGATGAACCTCGATGTCTGGGAGAGCCTGACCCCCGCCCAGCAGAAGATCGTCGAGTTCGCCTGCGAAGCGACCCATGCCAACAACTTCGGCATGTCGCTGGCCGAGAACGGCGCGGCGCTGGCGCGTCTGCAGGCCGAAGGCGTGCAGGTCCGCGAGTTCCCGGATGACGTCTGGGATGCGTTCGGCCGCGCCTCGGCCGAAGTGCGTGAAGCCAACATGGCGGATCCGCTCTACGCGAAGATCGCAGAGAGCTACTTCTCGTCGATGAGCTCGACCTCGAAGTGGTGGAGCATCGGTGACGGCGAGTACATCCGCCAGCGCGACCGCGTGACCGGCTGATCCTGACCTGAGACGGACCCTGTCCGGCGCGTGGCGCGCCGGGCAGGATTTTGCGCTTGCGCTCGAATAACTGTCCGACGCCTGCCTGCACGAGAGGGCGTCCCCGGGGGGCTACCGCATGTTCGAATTTCTGCTCTGGGTGCTGCAAAACATCGTGTTTGCGCCCCATTACCTCGTCGTCGCCCTGACCCATCCCGGGGACTGGCTGAACTGGTCCAACCCGGAAGCGGTCATGCGCTTCATCTATTACGGAGCGTCGGTCGAGTTCTTCTTCGTCGTCTTCACGACCTTCCTCGTGATCACCGCGCTCGGCATGGCCTGGAAGCGCGAGATCCTGTGGTGGGGCGTGCGCATCCTCGAGGGCTTCGCGAACGCCGTCGGCCGAACGGCGGCCTGGGCGGGCCTGCTGATGGTGCTGCAACAGGTGATGATCGTCTTCCTGCAGCGCATCTTCCGGGTGGCCGAGATCCAGCTCGGCCCGCTCGGCACGGCCTTCACGCAGGACCTGAGCTGGTGGGCGGAAGAGCTGAAGTTCTACAACGCCCTCGTGGTCTGCCTGTGCGTCTCCTACACTTTCGTGCAGGGCGGCCATGTGCGGGTGGACCTCGTCTATTCCGCCGTGAAGTACCGCACCAAGAAGATGATCGACATGTTCGGGTGTCTGTTCTTCATGATGCCCGCGATCACGCTGACCTATCTCTACGCGTGGTTCTTCATGTGGCGTCACCTGATGACGCCGTCCGTGACCTCGACCAGCCAGCTCGACAGGATGATGATGCAGTCGCGCATCTTCCGCTGGAACGTCGAGACCATCGGCTTCAGCCCGAACGGCTTCAACGCCTACTTCCTGTTCAAGGTCCTGATCGTCACCTTCTGCGTGATCGTGTTCCTTCAGGCCATCGCGTTCTTCTGGCGCTCCTACCTCGAACTGATCGAGGGCGAGGAGAGCGAGGGCAAGTATCTCGACCGCGACAAGACCGGGGACGAGTCCGAGGACA
>JAUIAU010000018.1 GCA_030425185.1 Alphaproteobacteria bacterium | reverse complement strand
CCTCGAACAGCAGCGCGGGCGTCGCGACGAAGGCGAACGGCAGGATGAACGCCGCCCAGCCGATCCGCATCGCGGCCAGCCCGGTCGCCAGCGCGTCGGCCTTCGAGATCGTCGCGGCGGCAAAGGCGGCCAGCGCCACCGGCGGCGTGATCATCGACATCATCCCGAAGTAAAGGATGAAGAGATGCGCCGCGATCGGCGTCACCCCGGCCTCGACGAGACTGGGCGCCACCAGCGAGGCCAGCAGCACGTAGACCCCCGAGGTCGGCATCCCCATCCCCAGCACGATGCACACCAGCGCCGAGATCAGCAGCAGCAGGATCACGCTGGAGCCCACCGCATCGACCAGCACCAGCGTCAGCGCGAACCCGAGGCCGGTGACGTTCAGCACCCCGATCACGAAGCCCGCGGCGGCCACGACGAGGATCAGGTCCACCATCGAGGTGCCGGTATCGACGAACACCTGCCCCAGCCCGCGCAGAGTCAGCCGCGTGCCGCGATACCCGCGCAGCACCCCCGCCGCGACGATGGCGAGCGAGGCCAGCAGCGCCGAGTCCTCCGGGTCGAGGCGCATCCAGAACAGTGCGTAGAGCAGCACCGCGAAGGGCACGAGGAAATGCCAGCCCTCCGCCAGCACCTGCCGCACCGTCAGGCGGTCCTCGTCGGGCGCGGCGATCCCGTCGCGGGCGGCGATCAGGTCCACCTGCAGGAACACGCCCAGGTAATAGAGGATCGCGGGCACCAGCGCGGCCGCCGCCACCGTGGCATAGGGAATGTCGAGGAACTCGGCCATCAGGAAGGCCGCGGCGCCCATGATCGGCGGGGTCAGCTGCCCGCCGGTCGAGGCGACCGCCTCGATCGCGCCGGCGTCCTCCTTCCGGTAGCCGCCCTTCTGCATCAGCGGGATCGTGATGACCCCCGTGGTCGCCACGTTCGACACCGCCGAGCCCGAGATCGACCCGAAGAGCGCCGATCCGACCACCGCGATCTTGGCCGACCCGCCGCGCGCCCGGCCGGTGGCCGCCATCGCGAGATCGGTGAAGAAGGCCCCGCCCCCCGCCGCGAACAGCAGCTGCCCGAAGAACACGAACAGCAGCACGATCACCGTGCCCACCGCCAGCGGCGACGAGAACACCGCCGAACTGTCGAAGCCCACGTAATCCACCAGCCGCTGCGGCGACATCGCCCGGCCGATCAGCTGGCCCGGCACCTTGTCCGCGAACAGCGCGTAGACGAGGAACACCCCCACGATCGAGAACAGCATCAGCCCCGCGCGGCGGCGGATGCCCTCCATCACAGCCAGCACGACCACCGTGCCGATCAGCGTGATCTGCCAGGGCCGGTAGAACTGCTCCTTCAGCAGCCAGACGAAATCGATGGCGGCATAGAGCAGCGTGCCGAGGCACAGCACCGCGATGGCCGCGTCCACGAGGTTCGGCCGCCCGACCCGCTTGCCGAACGGGCTGTAGAGCAGGAAGGCGATGCACAGCGCGAGCCCGAGCTGGAACGCCATGTATTGCTGGCGCAGCAGCGCGATGCCCAGCCGCGTGTGCGCCTCGACGTTCCACAGGATACACGCCACCACCATCGCGGAGGCCAGCCCGGCCACCGTCCAGCGCAGCCACGCGGGCTGCGCGGGGGTGTCGGTCGCGGTGCTCACGCCCCGGCCTCTTCCGGCCAGTAGAGGCGCATCGGGTTGTCGATCAGCAGCGCCCGCTGCAGGGCTTCGGTCGGCGCGATCGCGGGAATCCGGTCCACCAGCAGCCCGTCGTCGGGCATGTGGCTCGTCATGTTCGGATGCGGCCAGTCGGTGCCCCACAGCACCCGGTCGGGAAACGCCTCGACCAGCCGCCGCGCGAAGGGCACCACGTCGTCATAGGGCGGCCCCGCCACCGTCAGCCGCTCGGGGCAGGACACCTTGATCCAGAACCGCGGGTCCGAGGCCATCAGACCCAGCACCCGTGCGAAGCCCGCGCCCTCGGGCCCGTCGGCGACCTCGGGGCGGCCCATGTGGTCGATCACGATGGTGCCCGGCAGCGCCCGGATGAACGGCTCCAGGTCGGCCAGTTCCGCGCTCTCGAAATAGACGACGATGTGCCAGCCGCGCGCGGCGATCCGCTCGGCGATCCGCACGTAATCGTCCTTCGGCGCGTTGCCGACCAGCCGCTTGAGGAAGTTGAACCGCACCCCGCGCACCCCGCCCGCGTGCAGCCGGTCCAGTTCCGCGTCGTCCACGTCCTTCGCCACCACCGCAACGCCCCGCGCGCGCCCGTCCGAACGGGCGATGGCATCCAGCATCGCGCTGTTGTCGCTGCCGTGGCAGGTCGCCTGCACGATCACGTTGCGGGCAAAGCCGAGATGGTCGCGCAGCGCGAACAGGGTCTCGGCGGGCGCATCGACCGGCGTGTACTTGCGCGTCGGCGCGAAGGGAAAGCGCGCGGCCGGTCCGAAGACGTGGCAATGCGCGTCCACGGCCCCCGGCGGCGGCACGAAATCGGGGCGCTTCGGCGCGGCGTGAAACGGCATGTAGTCCGGGTCCGGGCGCTGCACGTCGGTCTGCGCCTGCCCTGTTTCGGTCGCGGTCATGCGATCCCTCCCCTGATCCCGGCCTCAAGTCTTGTCGAAGATATACCATTTGTGAAATGGATACTTGTGTAGGACTGCATTGACGCCAGTGATGATGGACTGATTTTGCTTCTGAATTTCGACCTGAACCTGCTGGTGATCCTGCACACGCTGCTGGAAGAGCGCAGCGTGACCCGCACCGGCGCGCGACTCGGACGGACGCAATCGGCGATCTCGAACGCGCTGAAGCGCCTGCGCGACGGGCTCGGCGACCCGCTCCTGGTGCGCACGCCCGACGGGCTCAGCCCGACGCCGCGCGCGGTCGAACTGGCGCCGCTGGTCGCCCGCATTGTCGAGGATGCCGGGGCCTGCATCGCGCCCCCGGGCGCCTTCGATCCCGCCACCGCCGAGGCGCGCTTCACCCTCGGCGCGCCCGACCGCTTCAGCCTGCCGGTGTTCCTGCCGCTGCTCGAACACCTCGGCAAGGTCGCGCCGGGCATCGTGCTGAACCTCCGCACCACCGACCGGGACTATGCCGTCCGGCTGATCGAGGGCGACGAGATCGACCTCGCCATCGGCTGGTTCGACCACACCGCCCCGCATCTCGAACAGGTCATGGCCTTCGAGGACCGCTTCGTCTGCCTCTGCCGCGAGGATCACCCGCTGCTCGACAACGGGCGGCACCCGACGCTGACCGACATCCTCGGCTTCAGCCATGTCGTGGTCAGTTCCACCGGCGACCGGCGCGCGGCCTTCGACGCGGTGCTGGCGCAGGACGGCCACCGCCGCAGCATCGCCGCGACGATGATGTCCTTCACCATCGTGCCCGAGCTCCTGATGCAGTCCGACCTGATCGGCGTCTTCACCCACCGCACCAGCGAGTATTTCGCCGCGCGCTACCCGCTGGTGACGGTGCCCGTGCCGCTGGAGGTCGCGCCGATCGCCAACCACCTGATCTGGCACCGGCGGTTCGCCAAGGACCCCGCCCACCGCTGGCTGCGCGAGCAGATCATGGCCGCCTGCAACGCCTGAGCCGCGTCAGGCCGCCGGAACCGCCGCCACCCGCGCGCCCGCCGGGATCGTCGGCGCGGCATTGTTCAGCGTGTCCTTCGCGAAGCCCGCCGCCGCCTTGTAGCCCGCCATGAAGGTTGCACGCTCGTCGGGCGGGATCACCGTGTCGATGTCGTCGAATTCGCCGCCGCAGCGCTCGTCCACGAGGTTCAGCAGGCCGAACGGCCCCGCCCCCCGGTTCCGCAGCACCAGTTTCGAGACCGGACCGCAGAGCCGCGCGTCATAGGCCGCCAGCGCCTCTGCCGTGACCCCGTGCTCGACGAAGCACGCGCCCAGCACGCGCCCGTCCACGATGGCCTGGCTCGCCCCGTTCGAGCCGGTCGGATACATCACGTGCGCCGCGTCGCCCAGCAGCGCGACCGGCCCCTCGACCCAGGTTTCGACCGGGTCGCGGTCGATCATCGGGTACTCCCAGACGTCTCCCGCCCCGCGCAGCAGCGCCGGCACGTCGAGCCAGTCATAGGTCCAGTCCGCGAAATGATGGACGAAGTCCTCGATCTCGACCCGCTTGTTCCAGTCGCCCGAGGTCCAGCCCTGTGACGGATCGAGGGTCACCTCCGCGATCCAGTTGATCGTGGCCAGGCCGGTCGCGGGATCCGGGTGCGAGATCGGGTAGAACACCAGCCGGTGCCGGTGCGTGCCGAGGCCCACGAAGGACGAGCCGCTGCGGATCGGCCGCGCCTGCGTCGTGCCGCGCCACATCACGGCGCCGCCCCAGCGGATCGGCGGCTGGTCCGGATGCATCTGCTGGCGCACCGCCGAATGCAGCCCGTCCGCCCCGATCAGCAGCGTGCCGGTCTCGGTCAGGGTCGTGCCGTCGGCGCTCAGGATCTCGGCCGTCACGCCGCCCTCGGCCCCGATCCGGTAGCCCGTCACCCGCTGCCCGGTGCGCACCGCGTCGGGTCCCAGCCGGTCGAGCACGGCCTGGTAGAGCAGCATCTGCAGCTTGCCGCGATGCACCGCGTATTGCGGCCAGGCATAGCCCGCCTCGGTGCCGCGCGGCTCGGCATAGACGTCATTGCCGTTCAGGCCGACCAGCGCCCATTCCCGCGCGGGCACGCCGACCGCGTCCAGCGCCTCGGCCCCGATCCCGAGATCGTAGAGTTCGCGCACAGCGTTCGGTTGCAGGTTCACGCCCACGCCCAGCGGCTTCAGCGCGCGCACGCTCTCGAAGACGACGCAGTCCACGCCGATCTGCTCCAGTGTCAGCGCCAGCGCCAGTCCGCCGATCCCGCCCCCCGCGATCAGCACCTTCGGTTCCGCCATGCCCGGTCCTCCCTGTCTGGCGACGGTCATAGCAGCAAGCCGCCCCGGGTTTGAAGACGCCGCGCGCGACTATCCCGCCGCACGGAAACCCGCATCGAGGCCCGTCAGGATCGTGTCGACATGGGCCTCGGTCAGGATCAGCGGCGGCGACAGGATGATGTTCGGCCCCGAGATCCGCACCATCGCGCCGGCCTCGTAGGTGGCCCGGTGGACCTTCGCGGCCACCGCCTTGTCCACCGGGGCCTTGGTCGCGCGGTCGGCCACAAGTTCCAGCGCGCACATCAGGCCATGCCCGCCGCGCACGTCGCCGATCAGGTCGTGGCGGTCCTTCAGCGCCAGCAGCCCGGCATGAAGCTGCGCGCCGCGCGCGGCGGCGTTGTCCTTCACCGCCAGGCGCTCGGTCTCCTTCAGGCAGGCGATGGCGGCCGCCGCCCCGACCGGGTGCCCGGAGTAGGTATAGCCCGACCCGATCGCGCCCTTGCCGCTGGTGTCGCCCTCGAAGACCTCGGCCACCTTGTCCGAGACCATCACCGCGCCGAACGGGAAATAGCCGTTGGTGATCGCCTTCGCGGTGCACATCAGGTCCGGCTGCACCCCCCAGTGCCGCGAGCCGGTCCAGTCCCCGGTGCGCCCGAAGGCGGTGATGACCTCGTCCGCGATCAGCAGGATGCCATGCCGGTCGCAGATCTCGCGCACGCCGGGCATGAAGCTCTCGTGCGGCGGGATCACCCCGCCCGCGCCCAGCACCGGCTCCATGATGAAGGCGGCGATGGTGCCCGCGCCCTGGAAGGCGATCTCGTCCTCCAGCGCCGCGAGGCACAGCTGCGCCAGCCGGGCCGGGTCGGTCTCGTCGAACGGGTTGCGATAGGTATAGGGGGCCGGGATGTGGTGGCAGCCCGCCATCAGCGGCTCGTACATGGTCCGGAAATTGGCGTTGCCGTTGACCGAGGCGCCCAGCGTGTGCGTGCCGTGGTAGCCCTTCTTCAGGCTCAGGTACTTCACCCGGCCCGCCTCGCCGCGCACTTTGTGATACTGCCGCGCCAGCCGCAGCGCGATCTCGACGCTGTCCGACCCGCCCGAGGTGAAGAACGCCCGGCTCAGCCCGTCGGCGGCGAAGAACTCGGCCAGCATGTAGCCCAGCTCGATCACCGCGTCGTTCGAGGTGCCCCGGAAGATCGAGTAATAGGGCAACCGGTCGAGCTGCGCCGCGATCGCCTCCTTCACCGGGGCGCAGGAATAGCCGAGGTTGACGTTCCACAAGCCCCCCACCCCGTCGACGGTGCGGTGCCCGTCCACGTCGGTGATCTCGACGCCCTCGCCGCCCACGATGATGTCGGGCGGGTTGGCCAGGCTGTCGGCGGGATGCGCCATCGGGTGCCAGACCTGCCGGGCATTGTTTTCCTTGAGGAAGTTCGCGTCCTTCATGGGCGGTCTCCTTGAGTTTGGGGCGCCGGTCCCGCAGGGTCCGGCGCGACGAGATCGGCCTCGCGCGCGCCCAGCGACAACGAGGCGGCGCGCGCGGCGGCACGCAGATGGCGGGCGATGTCCTCCTGCCGGTCGGGACGATCCCGCACGGTCGGCACGGCCACGGAAATCGCCCCGATCACCCGGCCGTCCTCGCCGAAGAGCGGCGCGCCCTGCGACGCCACCTCCTCGTCGAAGGCGCCGTCGAGGCGGCTGATCCCGGTCCGCCGGACCTCGTCGATCAGCCCGCGCAGCCGCTCGGGATCGGTGATCGTGCGCCCGGTGTGCATCGACAGCGGCCGCGCGAGGATGCGCCGGCGCAGCGCGTCGGGCGCGAAGGCCAGCACCGCCAGCCCGGACGAGGTCGCGTGCAGCGGCAGGATCTCGGAGGCGTCGAAATGCACCTGCGTGCCGTGCAGGCGCGGGTCGGCATGGAACACCGGCGACAGCACGTCGCCCTGCAGCAGCGAGGCATGCGCCAGTTCGCCCACCGCCTCGGACAGTTCGGTGACGATCGGGCGCAGCAGCGCGCGCATCGGGAAGGCCGCCTCGCGCACCGCCGCGAGCCGCAGCAGCGCCGGTCCCAGCCGGTAGGCCCGCGTGACCGGGTGCTGTTCGAGGAACCCGTTCTCCTCCAGCTCGCTCAGGTGGCGGTGCAGCGTGGCCTTGTCGCGCCCGGTCAGCCGCACGACCTCGCCCAGCCCGATCTGCGGCCGCGCGGGCGAGAAGAGGTTCAGGAGGTCCAGCGCCTTGGTGATCGTGCCCATCAGCGCGCCCCCGCCGCCTGCTCGAAGAACCGCGCGATCTCCTGCGCGAAGGGCGCCCGGTCGGCCTGCCCGGCCAGCGAGGCGCGCGCGGCGGCGGTCACCTCCGGCCCGACGGCATCGGCGTATTCCTCGACGAGGTCGGCGATGAAGGCGTGCGTCATCTCCGGGTGGTGCTGGATCGTGAAGACATGATCGCCCACCGCCATCCCCGCTACCGGCACGCCAGGTCCCGAAAAGGCCGTCCGCGCGCCCGCGGGCAGCGCCGCCACCTGCTCGATGTGCGAGCCATAGAGCGCGAAGCCCGTCTCGGGCCCGGCCCAGGGCGTCCGCGCCTCCCGCGTGACCGTCAGCAGGCCATGCCCCCAGCCGCCGGGGTTGCGCAGGACCGGCGTGCCCAGCGCGCGGGCGACCATCTGGTGTCCGAAGCAGGCCGCGAAGAGCGGCACGCGCCCCGCGATCAGGTCGCGCACCAGCGTCTCCAGCCGCGCGACCCACGGCGCGTCGTCGTTCACCGAGGCCGGGCTGCCGGTCACGATCACCCCGTCGAATCCGTCCACCGTCCCGGGCCACTCTTCCCGGCAGACCCAGAACGCCCGCGTCCGCCAGTCGGGCCGCACCTCGCGCACCAGCGCGTCGAACTTCGCGTCGTCCAGCGGCCGGGCGCGGGCAAAGGCGCTGTCGTCGGTGTTGGTGACGAGGACGGCGAGGTGCATCAGACGAACCAGACGTAGAAATCGAGCAGCGCGTTGGCCTCCAGGTCGCGGGTCTTGCGGTACTCGTGGTCCTTCATGAAGACCTGGTGCGCGCACAACTCCGCGCCCACCGCCTGACAGAGCGCCGCGTCGGCGTCCAGATCGCGGACCGCCTTGCGCAGGTTCGGCGCGACCCCCTCGCGGGCATCGGTGCGGTCGAACCCGTCGCCGGTCTCCATCGGCGGCAGCGTGTAGCCGTTCGCCACCCCCAGCCGCGCGGCCTGCAGCACGGCGGCGGCGGCGGTATAGGGGTTGGCGCTGGCATCGGCCATCCGGTGCTCCAGCCGCGCTTTCGCGCCGCCCTCCTCGGAGACCCGCGTGGTCACGCCGCGGTGATCCCCGCCCCAGTTCTTCCAGTAGCCCGACATCGCCCCCGGTTGCAGCCGCAGGTACGAGCCCGCGGTGGGGGCCAGCAGTCCCGCCAGCCCCTTGTGATGGTGGACGAGCCCGGCAAGGCAGCCGCGCGCGAGGTCGTTCAGGTGATCCGGCCCGCCGCGCGGCCCGGTCGACAGCGCGTTCTTGCCCTCGGCATCCGCGAAGGAAAAGTTCAGGTGCATCCCCGCCCCGCCCAGTTCCGGGATCGGCTTCGGCAGGAAGGTCAGGATCACCCCGTGGTTCAGCGCGATCTCGCGCGCCATCAGCCGGAACAGCACGATGTCGTCCACCGCCTTCAGCGCATCGTCGAAGGTCAGCGTGTATTCGAACTGCGGGCTGTCATACTCGGCCGTCACCATCTCCAGCCGGAAGCCCAGCGCCTCGGCCTTGCGCCAGATCAGGTCGTTGATGTGCATCGGGTCCGCGAAGGGGCCGGTGCCGTAGACCACGCCGCCCGGCGCATCGTAGGGCCGCAGCTTGCCGCTCTCGTCGCCCTGCAGCATGTAGGCTTCCAGTTCGATCCCCAGCTTGGGCGTCAGCCCCATCGCCTGCCAGTCCGCCACCGCCCGCTTCAGCGCCCCGCGCGGGCACAGCGCCAGCGGCGCGCCCTGCGCGTCGTAGAGATCGCCCAGCACCACCCTGGTCTGGGTCTCCCAGCCCTCGCGGATGTCCTCGGCCCGCCAGCGCAGCTCCATGTCGGGCATCCCCTGCCGCACCATCGCGCCCGGCGCGTCGAGCAGCAGGTCGCGGTCGTAGTGCACCCCGAAGGTGGCGCGGGCAAACCGCGACGACCCGTCCCCGATCTTCGAGCCGGGCAGGTACTTGCCCCGCGGGATCGAGAGATGGTCGATGAAGAGCGCGCGCAGACGGTCGGACATTCGCAAACCTCAGGACAGGGTGACGCGCACGGGCAGACGCTTCAGCCCGTTGACGAAATTCGAGCGCACGAAGGCCTCCGGCCCGTCCGGCTCGATCGCAGCGAGGCGGGGCACCAGTTCCTCGAACAGCACCCGCACCTCCAGCCGCGCCAGATGCATCCCGAGGCACACGTGCGGCCCGCCCTGCCCCCAGCCCAGTTGCCGGTTCGGCTTGCGCGCCAGCGTCAGCCAGTACGGGTCCTCGAACATCGTCTCGTCGCGGTTCGCGGACAGGAACCAGTAGAGCACCTTGTCGCCTGCGCGGATGGTCTTGCCGTGCACCTCGACATCCCGCATCGCGGTGCGCCGGAAATAGCTGGCGGGCGAGGCCCAGCGCACGATCTCGTCCGCCGCCGTGCCCCAGACCGCGCCCGAGCGCATTTCCTCCAGGAGCCCCGGCTGGCGGGCCAGCGCCTGGATGCCCGCGGCGATGGAATAGCGCGTGGTGTCGTTGCCCGCCGCCACCAGCAGGCAGAAGAAGTTGCGGAACTCGGTCTCGCTGATCGTCTCGCCGGTTTCGTCGGGCTGCAGGATCATGTGCAGGATGCCCTCGGTGTCGCCCGCGGCGGTCTTGGCGGCCATCAGGTCGCGCGCGTATTCGTAAAGCTCCGCCCCGGCGGGCGAGTTGAACGGCATCAGCCGGTAGGCGTCGGTCTCCAGCCGGTCGGCGACATGGTCGGTGAAGTCCGGATCGGTGTTCGCCATCAGCGCGTCGCCCTTCTCGACCAGCCAGGGCAGGTCGGACTCCGGCGTCCCGAGGATCTGGCCCAGCATCCGCATCGGCAATTCGCGCGCGATCTCGCGGGTGGCGCAGAAGCTGCCCTTCTCCAGCGCGGCGTCGAGGATCGGCCCGCAGAGCGCGCGGATCTGCCCCTCGAACCCGGCCACCACACCGGGCGAGAAGGCCCGCGCCACCTTCATGCGAACCTTGCGGTGTTCCTCGCCGTCGGTCTCCTGGAAGGTGCGGCGGGCGAGGTATTCCTCCTCGGTCTGGTCCTCCATCCGGATGCCGCGCGCCGAGGAAAACGTCTCGGTGTCGCGGATCATCTCCACGATGTCGGCATGCCGGGTGATCGACCAGTAGCCCTTCCCCTGCGCGAAGTCGGACCAGTGGCACGGGTCCTCGCGCCGCAGCCGGGCGAAGGTGTTGTAGGGCGCGCCGGCCGCGAAACTGTCGTGCGACCCGAGATCGGCGAAACCGTCGTCCTCAGGAACCCATATGGTCATAGGTGCGGGTCCTTCTCTGCAGTTTCAGGCGGTCGTCGAAATGGCGGGTGTGGCGTCCGGCAAGGCGTTTGGCAAAGCGCTCGGACGAGCGCCGCGCCGGGCTGCGGCGGTCGACCGGCACCCACTCGCGCCAGACCCGCCAGACCGTGCTGCCGAGGATGATCAGGATCGCCGCGAACAGCACGAAGGCGATCGGCCGGTCGATGAAGTCCCACGGCGTGTGCACCCGGTTCATCGCGGCGCGCAGCTTCACCTCCATGATGCCGCCCAGCACCATGCCCAACACGATCGGCACGATGGGCAGGTTCAGCCGCTTCAGGATGTAACCGATCAGGCCGAAGACCGCGGCCATCGCGCAATCCACCGCCGAGTTGCGGATCGAGTAGACCCCGACGAAGCTCAGAAGCAGGATGCACATGCCGAGGAACCGGTTGGGGATCTTCGTCAGCCAGATCAGCCAGCCGGTCGAGACCAGCAGGAACACCAGCACCAGCACGTTCAGGATCAGCAGCGCGAGATAGAGCGCAACGATGAAATCCATCTGGAACGCGAAGAGGCCCGGCCCCGGCACCACGTTGTGCACGTAGAACACCGACAGCATCATCGCGGTCAGCGCCTCGCCCGGAATGCCCAACGCCAGCAGTGGGATCATTGCCGCGGCGGGCACCGCGTTGTTCGCGGCCTCCGACGCGATCAGCCCTTCGGACGAGCCGTGCCCGAACGCCTCCGGCGTCTTCGACAGCTTGCGCGCCGAGGTATAGGACAGGAACTGCGCCGTGAACTCGCCGACGCCGGGGATCATCCCCATCAGCACGCCGAACCCGGCCGAGATCGTCACGACGCGCGGATGCCGCGCCAGCTCGCGGAAGCCCTGGAACAGCGAGCCGCGCGATTTCGGCGTGCGGATCTTCTCGTCGTCCATGGTCAGCAGCAGCAGCGCCTGGCTCAGCGCGAAAAGGCCCAGCACCACCACGATCAGGTCGAACCCGCTGGCGAGCCACGTCTGCTCGAAGGTGTAGCGCCGGGTGTACTTCACCGGCTCCAGCCCGACCGTGCCGAGCAGGATGCCGAACCCCGCCAGCGCGCCCGCGATCAGCATCTGCCCCTTGTGCGCCACCACGACCAGCACGATGCCCAGCAGCGCCGCGAGGAACACCTCGCGCGAGCCGAACAGCGGCGCGACCTTCGCCAGCAGCGGCGACAGCAGGATCAGGCAGACGACCGAGAACACCCCGCCGAAGAAGCTGGCGGAATAGGCGAGACTCAGCGCCCGCCGCCCCTCGCCGCGCAGCGTCATCGGGAAGCCGTCGTAGGTCGACAGCGCGTTGACTGCGGTGCCGGGCGTGTTGATCAGGATCGCCGGGATCGCGCCGCCGTACATCGACGAGCCGTAGATCCCCAGCAGCACCGTCAGCCCGACGATGGGGTCCAGCGAAAACGTGGCGGGCAGCAGGATCGCGATGGCGACCGCCGGTCCGACGCCCGGGATCGCGCCGATCGCCACCCCGCCGATCGAGCCGACCAGCAGCGCCACCAGCACGTCCCAGCGCGCCAGGACCTCGAACCCGGAGAGCAGCAGGTCCATCAGAGATACTGCAGGAAGAAGCCGCGCGGTCCGGCCGGCAGCAATTCATAAAGCGCCGCGCCGGGGATGCGCACCCCGAGCAGCCCCTTGAACAGCACCACCACCGCCACCGCGAAGACCGCCGCGAGGATCAGCATCGCGCGGTCCCGGTAGCCCAGCCGCCAGGTCAGCGCGACGGCGAAAGCCACCGCCATCGGCAGGAAGCCGACCAGCGGCACCGCGAAGACGAAGCCCATGAACCAGACCACGTATTCCAGCGGCGCGGCCCAGCGCAGCACCTCCGTGCGGTCGGCCCGCGACGGACGCCGCCGCCGCATCCGCCACAGGTGCAGCCCGAAGCCGCCGGTCATCACGACCAGCGCGACGGCAGGCCAGAAGCGGGGCTGGGCCGCGAAGCCCGCGCCCTCGACCCAGACCGTCTGCCGGGTGATCTGGCTGAGCAGCAGCACGGTGCCCGCGAGCGCCGCGATCACGAAGAGGGCTTGCCCCGCGATGCGGGTTCTCGGCTGGATGTCGCTGTCCTGGGTCATGTCCGGGCCGCTCCAAGGGGGGCGGGAGGGGCCGCGCGGCCCCTCCCCCGTCAGGTCACTCGAGAATGCCCGAGATGGTGCCGAGCGTGGCCTTGTCGGCCTCGATCACGGCGGCGCTCTCGCCGGCGTCGAGCCAGTAGACCAGCGCGCCGGTCTCGGCGGCGACAGCCTGCGCCCGGTCACTCATCACGGTGGCGCGGGCGACCTCGGCGATCTTGTCGCGCACGTCCTGCGGGGTCTCCTTGCGCACGAACAGGCCGTTCCACAGCGCGATGTCGAGCGCCGGATCGACCTCGCCGATGGCCGGCGTGTCCGGGATCTTCGAGATCCGCTCGCCGGTGATCGACACCAGCACCGTCACCTGGTCGAGACAGGGCAGGATCAGCTGCAGCGTGGTGTTGATGACGTCGGCATCGCCGGAGGCCAGCGTGTTGCAGTCGAGCGCGTCGAAGGCGGCGTCGGCGGACCATTCGAAGCCCATGTTCTTGGCCAGCGCCTTGGTCACCTGCGTCGGCGTCAGCACGTCGCCGAAATGCCCCAGGACCACGTCGTTCGACTGCGCGTAGGCTGCAAGCTCCTCCATCGTCTTGTAGGGCGCGTTGCCCATGGTCGCGATGACGAAGGGATAGGTCAGGAAGATGCCGACCGGATCGAACTTCTCCGGCTCCAGCTCGGGAATGCCCAGCTCGTGCCCGATCAGCGCGACCGCCGGAACGAAGGACCCGATGGTATAGCCGTCGGCGGGCGCGGTCGCCACGTCGATGGCGCCGGGGAACGGACCGCCGCCGCCGCCGGGCTTGTTCACCACCGCCGCCGCCACGCCGTACTGGGCCTGGAAGTCCTCGGCGATCATCCGGGTCAGCACGTCCTCGAGGTCGCCGGGCGGCCACGGCACGATGAAGCTGACGGGCTTCTCGGGATACTCCGCCAGCGCGGGCCCGGCGAGGGCCAGCACGGCCGTCGCGCAGGCGGTCAGAAACGTCTTCATGGGACTCTCCCTGTCGGTTGGGTCATTATTTGAACCATTGGTATCGAAAATACTCAGGGACGAGTCGCGAGTCTGTCAAGAATTCTCTTCTCACCGCAAGCAATCGCCCGGCAATTGACAGGCCGCTGCTCAATACGCAGACTATTTGCGACCACAGGTTCATATGCTGAACCGACCGGAGGACCGATGGACCTGAGCCGCATCGCCGCCCTGCGCGCGACCCCCGTGCCGCCTGCCCTGCACCTGATCGACGGCGCGTCCTGCCCCGCCTCTGACGGCGGCACGATGACCGCCCGCTCGCCCATCGACGGCAGCGCCCTGACCACGCTGGCGCGCGGCACCGTCGCGGATGCCGACGCCGCCGTCGCCGCCGCCCGCCGTGCCTTCGACGACGGCCGCTGGTCCGGCCTCGCCCCGGCCGAGCGCAAGCGCATCCTGCTCCGCTGGGCCGACCTGATCGAGGCGCGCGCGCTCGACCTCGCCGTGCTGGGCGTGCGCGAGAACGGCACCGAGATCGCGATGGCCCTGAAGGCCGAGCCGCTGTCCGCCGCCGCCACCATCCGCTACTACGCCGAGGCGCTCGACAAGATCACCGGCGAGATCGCCGCCACCCCGCCCGGCACGCTGGGCCTCGTCCACCGCGAACCGGCGGGCGTCGTGGCGGCCATCGTGCCTTGGAACTTCCCGCTGATGATCGGCGCGTGGAAGCTGGGCCCGGCGCTGGCGGCGGGCTGCTCGGTGGTGCTGAAACCCGCTGAGACAGCCGCGCTGACGCTTCTGCGGATCGCCGAGCTGGCGCTGGAGGCCGGGCTGCCCCCCGGCGTGCTGAACGTGGTCACCGGCGAAGGCCCGGTCGTCGGCGCGGCGCTGGCCGCGTCGATGGACGTCGACGTGCTGGTCTTCACCGGCTCGGGCGCGACCGGGCGCAAGCTGCTGGAGGCCGCCGCGCGCTCGAACCTCAAGCGCGTCTACCTCGAACTGGGCGGCAAGTCCCCGAACATCGTCTTTGCCGACGCCCCCGACCTCGACGAGGCGGCGCAGGTCTCGGCGGCGGGCATCTTCCGCAACGCGGGACAGGTCTGCATCGCGGGCTCGCGCCTGCTGGTCGAACGCTCCGTCCACGACGCCTTCGTCGAGAAGCTCGCCGCCCACGCCGCCGCCCTGCGGGTGGGCGACCCGCTCGACCCCGCCACCGGCGCGGGCGCGCTCAACTCCGAGGCGCAGCTGGCCCGCAGCCTGGGCTTCGTGGACGAGGCCCGCGCGCAGGGCCGCCGCATCGTCACCGGCGGCGACCGCATCCTGGCGGAAACGGGCGGCTACTACATGGCCCCGACCGTGGTCGCCGACGTGCGCCCCGACGACCGCCTCGCCCGCGAGGAGGTGTTCGGCCCCGTCCTCGCCGTCACGCCCTTCGACACCGAGGACGAGGCAATAGCCCTCGCCAACGGCACCGATTACGGGCTGGCGGCGGCGGTCTGGACCGGCAATCTCGGACGCGCGCACCGCATGGTCCGCCGCCTGCGCGCCGGGCTTGTCCACGTCAACACCTACGGCGGCTCGGACCTGACCGTGCCGCTGGGCGGCGTCAAGCAGTCGGGCAACGGGCATGACAAGTCGCTGCATGCCTTCGACAAGTACCTCGACCTGAAGACCGCCTGGATCAAGCTCTGAGCCGCGAGGGGACCGCATGACCGACCGCACCGTTCTCGTCGTCGGCACCTACGACACCAAGGACGACGAACTGACCTACATCGCCGGGGTGATCCGTGCCCAGGGCGGCGCGGTCCGCACCATGGACGTCAGCGTGCTGGGCGACCCGCGCACGCCCGCCGACCATTCCAAGCACGAGGTCGCGGCAGCCGGCGGCCACGACATCGCGGACGCCATCGACGCGGGCGACGAGAACGTCGCCATGCAGATCATGGCCAAGGGCGCGGCGGCGCTGGCGGCGCGGCTCTGCGCGGCGGGCGAGATCGACGCGGTCCTCGCGCTCGGCGGCACGATGGGCACCGACCTCGCCCTCGACGTCTGCGCCGCCCTGCCGCTGGGCGTGCCGAAATACGTGGTCTCCACCGTCGCCTTCTCGCCGCTGATCCCGCCCGACCGCCTGCCCGCCGACATCCAGATGATCCTCTGGGCAGGCGGGCTCTACGGCCTGAACGAGGTCTGCCGCGCCGCGCTCAGCCAGGCCGCGGGGGCCGTGCTCGGCGCTGCCCGCGCCGTCGAGAAACCCCGCCGCGCGCGGCCGCTGATCGGGATGACCTCGTTCGGCAAGACCGTCCTGCGCTACATGGTTGCCCTGAAACCGGAACTGGAGGCGCGCGGCTTCGACGTCGCGGTGTTCCACGCCACCGGCATGGGCGGGCGCGCCTTCGAGAGCCTCGCCGCCGAAGGCGCCTTCGCCGCCGTGATGGACTTCGCCCCGCAGGAGGTCGGCAACCACCTGATGGGCTCCGCGATCTCGGCCGGGCCCGACCGGATGACCGCCGCAGGACGCGCGGGGGTGCCGCAGATCGTGGCGCCGGGCTGCTATGACCTCGTGGATTTCGTCGGCTGGCAGGACGTGCCCCCGAAGCTGGCCGGACAGGAGGTGCACGCGCACAACCGGCTCCTGTCCTCGGTGATGATGACGCCCGACCAGCGCCGCGAAATGGCCCGCGCGATGGGCGCGAAACTGGCGCTCGCCACCGGCCCTTCGGTGCTGATCCTGCCCGAACACGGCTGCAACGAATGGGACCGCCCCGGCGGCCCGCTGTCCGACCCCGAGGGCCTCGCCGCCTATCTCGACGAGATGCGCGCCGCCTGCCCGCCGACCACGCGCCGGATCGACCTCGACGCCCACATCAACGACGCCGCGTTCTCCGACGCCGCCCTCGCGGTGCTCGACGGCTGGATCGCCGAGGGGATCGTCAGCCCGGGCTGAGCGGGACCGCGCCCTCCCAGTCGGGCGCGCGGAACGCCTCGGCCATCGCGTCGATGAAGACCCGGATACGCGGCACCTGCTGCCGGTCGGGCAGGAAAACCGCGTAGATCGCGCTGTCGTCGCGCACCGTCTGCGCCGCCAGCAACTGCACCAGCCGCCCGTCCGCCAGCGCCGGACGCGCCAGGTGTTCGGCCATCCGCATTACCCCCAGCCCGGCGAGGCACATCTGCGCCAGCGACATGCCCTGGTTGCTGCGGAACCGGCTCTCGGCGCGGAACACCACCGGCGCGCCGTCCACCTCGAAGGGCCAGCGGTTCAGGTGCTCGCGGCTGCCGTCCCAGGCGAGGCACGGCATCCGTGCCAGGTCCTCGGGCCGCTCCGGTGCCCCGTGCGCCGCCACCAGCGCGGGCGCGGCCACCACGATCCGCTGCAGGTGGCACAGCCGCCGGTGCATCAGCCGCGAGTCGGGCAGCCGCCCCATCCGGATCGCCACGTCGATCCGGTCGTCGATCAGGTTCTCGGTGTCATCGGTCATCCGCACCTCCAGCGACAGGTTCGGATGCCGGGCGAGGAGGCCGGGCACCAGCGGCGTGATCCGGTCGAGGCCGAAGGCAATCGGCACCGACACCCGCAGCGTGCCGTCGATTCGGTCGTCGCTCTGCTGCCAGTCGGCCTCGGCGCGCTCGACCTCGGCCAGCACGCCGCGCGCGGCGTCGAGGAACCGCTCGCCCTCCGCCGTCAGCCGGTGCCCGCGCGTGGTGCGGTGCAGAAGCCGCGCCCCCAGCCGCGCCTCCAGCCGCTGCAGGGTCTGGCTGACGAAGGGCTGGCTGACGCCGAGGGTGTGGGCCGCCGCCGTGAACCCGCCCGCCTCGACCACCGCCACGAAGACGCGCATTTCCAGAAGCCGGTCGTCCCGCATCAGGCCCTCCATTCGACGTGGCAATAACTGTTATTGCCACGGCCCGATTGATCCGTCGCCCCCCGGCTCGCCACTCTGGGCCCGCGCACAGGACCCGACCCGCGAAAGGAGACGCCATGCTGGACCTTGGAAACCGCGTTTCGATCTACCAGCCCGAGCAGGACGGGCTGATCTTCCCCGAACTGCCCGAGTTCGAGACCCACGAAGACGAGCGCCGCCACCGCAAGGAACGCCTCGTCGCGGCCTGCCGCGCCTTCGCCCTGCAAGGCTTCGACTACGGCTTCGCCGGGCACCTGACCGTGCGCGACCCGGAGCGGCCCGAGCTCTACTGGACCAACCCGATGTGCGTGCACTTCGGCAAGGTCACGATGTCGAACCTGATCCTCGTCGATCACGCCGGCCGGGTGATCGAGGGCGACCACGCCGTGAACCGCGCGGGCTTCGTGCTGCACGCCAACGTCCACGAGGAACACCCCGACATCATCGCGATGTGCCACGCCCACACGGTCTACGGCACCGCGTGGTGCGCCACCGGACGGCCCATCGACCCGATCACCCAGGACGCCTGCGCCTTCTTCGAGGATCACGTGGTGATCGGCGAGCAGGGCGGACAGGTCGCCGTCGAGAACCACGCGGGCTCCGACGTCGCCAAGGCCTTCAAGGGCGTGAAGGCCGCGCTGCACCAGAACCACGGCCTGCTGACCGCCAGCCGCCATTCCATCGACTCGGCGGCCTTCTGGTTCATCGCGCTGGAACGTTGCTGCAAGCAGCAACTCGACATCGCCGCCAGCGGCGTCCCCCCGATCCGCATCCCCGACGACCGCGCCCGCTACTCGCGCGAGCATGTCGGCAGCGACTACATCGGCTGGCTGCACTTCCAGACGATCTGGAACCAGCTCGTCCTCGACCAGCCCGACATGTTCGGGTGATCCTGCTGCCCGACGGGGCTTTCCTTTTCTTGCGCGGTATCCCATGTCTTGGGACAGAGTGTTGCGCGACCTGGGAGGGGATCACCGATGGGCTGGCTGGCTGACGAAACCGGGCTGGAGAAGACCCGCGCGAACCATGTGCCGCTGACGCCGCTCAGCCACCTGGCGCGCGCCGCCCGGGTTCACCCGCACCGCGAGGCGGTGATCTACGGCGACATCCGCCACGACTACGCGACCTTCCACAACCGCGTCACCCGGCTGGCGAGCGCGCTGGCGCAGGCCGGGTGCGCCCCGGGCGACGTGGTCGCGACCCTGCTGCCGAACCTGCCCGCGCATCACGAGGCGACCTTCGCCGTGCCCGCGGCGGGCTGCGTGCTGAACACCATCAACATCCGCCTCGACGTCGATACCGTGGCCTACATCCTCGCCCATGGCGGCGCGAAGCTGGTGCTGGTCGACAGCCAGTTCCTGCCGCTCGCCGCCGAGGCGGTCGAGATGCTGGAGACCAAACCGGTGCTGATCGAGGTGCCGGACGATGTTTCGGGCGTGCATGCCTCGGGCAAGTACCGCACCTACGAGGACTTCCTCGCCTCGGGCGATCCCGGCTTCACCTGGATCCTGCCCGAGGACGAATGGGAGAGCCTCGCGCTGAACTACACCTCCGGCACCACCGGGCGGCCCAAGGGCGTGGTCTACTCGCACCGCGGGGCCTACCTGAACACGCTCGGGACGGTGATCTCGTGGGGGATGACGCAGTTCCCGCGCTACCTGTCGATCGTGCCGCTCTTCCACTGCAACGCCTGGTGCCACCCGTGGCTGCTGCCCGCGCTCGGCGGGGTCTTCATCGGCTGCCGTGCGGTCACCGCGGAGGCGATCTACGACGCCATCGCGGACCACGGCGCCACCCATTTCGGCGCGGCGCCGATCGTGCTGAACACGATCATCAACGCCCCCGCCGGCGCGCGGCGCAGTTTCGACCATGTCGTGCAGGTGTTCACCGCCGGGGCGCCGCCGCCCGCCGCGACCCTGAAGGCGATCGAGCCGCTCGGCTTCCACGTCACCCAGGTCTACGGCCTGACCGAGACCTACGGCCACTGCACCGAATGCCTGTGGGACGCCCCGCGCTGGGACGGCCTGCCCGAGGACGCGCGCGCCGCGATCAAGGCCCGCACCGGCGTGCTGCAGCCGCACATGGAGGACATCACCGTCCTCGACCCCGACAGCATGACCCAGATCCCGATGGACGGGCAGGCGCGGGGCGAGATCATGATCCGCGGCAACTCGGTGATGAAGGGCTACCTGAAGAACCCCAAGGCCACGGCGGAGGCCTTCGCCGGCGGCTGGTTCCACTCGGGCGACATCGCGGTGCAGCACGAGGACGGCTACCTGCAGATCGCCGACCGCGCGAAGGACATCATCATCTCGGGCGGCGAGAACATCAGCTCGGTCGAGGTCGAGGGCGTCCTGATGCACCACCCCGCCGTGCTGCTCTGCGCCGTGGTCGCGAAGCCGGACGAGAAATGGGGCGAGGTACCCTGCGCCTTCGTCGAGCTGAAGGACGGCGCGGCGGTGACCGAGGCCGACCTGATCGCCTTCGCCCGCGAACGGCTGGCGGGCTTCAAGACGCCCAAGCAGGTGGTGTTCCGCGAGTTGCCCAAGACCTCTACCGGCAAGATCCAGAAGTTCGAGCTGCGCACCATGGCGCGGGCGCTCTGAGCGGCCGTCCGGAGCCGATGGACGCGGGCGTCCCCCTGCCCTAGACTTTCGGTCGTGTAGGAGCAGGCAGGCAGGGCGCGTCCGTGACGGCGCTGAAAGGCTATGAACGACTGGAGGCCACCGCCCTCTGGCGCCCGGAACCGGGCGGCCAGCGCCGGGACGTCTATGTCTTCCTGCGCGACGCCACCCTCGTCATCGCCGACCGCAACGAGACCGCCCTCGCGCACTGGTCGCTGCCCGCCGTCGAGCGGCTGAACCCCGGCACGCGGCCGGCGCTGCTCGCCCCCGGGCCGGAGGCGGACGAGACGCTGGAAATCGAGGACACGGTGATGATCGACGCGATCAACACCGTGCAGGCCGCGCTCCGGGCCGCCGAGCCGAAGCCGGGCCGCCTGCGGCTGTGGCTGGGGCTGGCGGCGCTCGCGGGGGTCGCGGCGATGGCGCTGTTCTGGCTGCCGGGCGCGCTGGTGCGGCAGGCCGATGCCGTGGTGCCGGAGGCGCGCCGCGCCGACCTCGGCGCGCGGCTCCAGACCCATGTCGCGGCGATCGCGGGACCGCTCTGCGGTCCGGAGGGGATGCCGCCGGAACTGGCCCGCCTCGCGCGCCGGCTGGAGCCCGCCGAGCCGCCGCATCTCGTGCTGGTGCGCGGCCTGCCGATGGCGGCGCTGCTCCTGCCGGGCGACACGGTGCTGCTGTCGGACCGCCTGCTCGGCGGTGATGGCTCACCCGAACTCCTGGCCGGGCACGTGCTGACGCAGTTGCAGGTGCGGGCCGAGCGCAGCGCGCTGGCGCGGCTGCTCGACCGGTCGGGGACCGTCGCCGTGGCGCGGCTGCTGACCACCGGGGACATTCCCGAGGACCGGCTGGCGGCCCATGCCGTCGACCTGCTGGACCGGCCGCTGCGCCTGCCCACGGACGGGGCGGCGCTGGCCGCCCGCTTCACCGCGGCGCAGGTCGATCCGGGACCCTTCCTCGACGGCACCGACCTGTCGCAGGACGTCGCGCTGCGCATCGCGCTGACCCAGGGCACCGGCCCCGCGGCGGAACTCCTGCCCGACAACCTGTGGGTGGCGTTGCAGAACGCCTGCGACTGACCGGGAGCTGGCCGCCTTCCCCCGCGCCTCAGCGCGCGAAGGCGTCGCGGTAGCCCGCCTGCCGGGCCGCGCCCAGCGCCGCCGCGACCTCGGACGCGCTGCCGAACGGTCCCGCCATCACGATCTGCAGCGACCGGCCGCCGCTGGTGACGGCCCGGCGCGCGACGGGGAAGCCCATGCCCTGAAGGCGGGCGGCGGCGCGCTCGGCGTTCGACGGCACGCCGTAGGTGCCGACCTGCACGAAGCGCTGCCCGGCGCTGACGGCGGGCGCGGCGGCCGCGCGCGGCGTGTCGTCGGTGGTGGTGCGGGCGCGGGCGACCGGCGCGGGCTCACCCCGGGTCGAGACGGTGGTGGCCAGCGGCGCGGTGGCGGCGGCATAGACCCCGCCCTGCGGCCCGCGGTTCGGGTTCAGCCGCCCGTCGCTCCAGGCCACGCGATAGCCCGCAGGCACCTGCGGATTGGCGTTCACCGGCTCGAAGGGCGGGTTCGCCCCGGCATAGGCATAGGGCGCCGCCGCGGCGGGCGCGACCTGCCCGAGACGGCGCGCGGCGTCCATCGGGTGCTCGGGCTGCGGGCCGCAGCGCACCGGGCCGTGCTGCCCCCAGTTGATGTACTGCGCCGACAACGGCGAGGCGCCGGTGCAGCTGGCGGGCGGACGGCCCTGCGCGGTGGTGACCGGCGCGGGCGCGGGCTGCGACGTGTAGAAGGCCACCGAGGCGGCCGCGGCGGCGCGGTAGGTCTCGGCGTCGGACCGGATCGGCGCGCGCACCGGCGGCGGCGAGGCGATCACGTAGGCATCCGCCGCCGAGGCGGTCGTGCGCCCGGTCAGCGGCGGCGTCGTCGCGCCTGCCACGACGGTGGGCTGCGCGTTGCAGATGTGCTCGCGCGAGCGGTCCATCCGCGGGATCCAGCTGACCATCCCGCCCGACCCGGCGCGCACGTAGACGCAGCCGCGGCTGTCCACGTACTGGCTGCCGGTATAGGACGACGGCGGCACCTCGGCGGGGGTGCGGGTATCGGCGGCAGCGGCCCCGGCGGCAGCGCCGAGGGCGAGGATCGAAGCGGTCAGAACGGCTCTGGCGGACATGGTTTCACCCCCGTGACTAGTGCCGCGCAGGATGCCGGACTCCCCAAAGGCTGTAAACCATGTGGATACTTTATTTGGTGCCGTAGAGGCGGTCACCCGCATCCCCTAGTCCCGGAACGATATATCCGTGGTCGTTCAGGTGACTGTCCACAGCCGCCGTCACGATCGGCACGTCCGGGTGCGCCTCCTTCATCCGGGCGATTCCCTCCGGCGCGGCCAGCAGGCACAGGAACCGGATGTTCGTCGCGCCCGCCTGCTTCAGCAGGTCGATGGCGGCGGCGCTGGAATTGCCGGTCGCCAGCATCGGGTCGACGGCGATCACCATGCGCTGGTCCAGCAGGTCCGGCACCTTGAAGTAGTACTGCACCGGCTCCAGCGTCTCGGGGTCGCGGTAGAGCCCGACGAAGCCGACCCGCGCCGAGGGGATCAGGTCCATCACCCCGTCGAGCAGCCCGTTGCCCGCCCGCAGGATCGAGATCAGCGCCAGCTTCTTGCCGTCGAGCTTGGGCGCCTGCATCGTCGTCAGCGGCGTCTCGATGGTCACGTCCGCCACCGGCAGCTCGCGCGTCACCTCGTAGGCCAGCAGGTGCGCGATCTCGCGCAGCAGGGCCCGGAAACTGTAGGTCGAGGTGTCCTTCTCCCGCATCAGGGTCAGCTTGTGCTGCACGAGCGGGTGATCGACGACGGTGCAATGCGGCAGGCTCATGTGTCTTGGCTCTCCAGTCGCTTGGCGACGCGCGCGCGGGTGTCGGCGTCGCAGAAGGCCGCGTCGAGCGCGGTCCGGTTGATTTCGGCGAACACGTCCGCGTCCCAGCCGAAGGTCTCGGCCAGCCGGTCGTATTCCGCGCTCATCGTGGTGTGGAAGAAGGGCGGATCGTCGGTCGAGACGGTCACCTTCACGCCGCGCGCGCGCAGCTTCTCGATGGGATGCGCGTCCCAGCGCGGGTAGACGCCGAGAACCACGTTCGAGCCGGGGCAGCACTCCAGCACGACGCCCGCCTCGGCCAGCTCGTCGACCAGCGCCAGATCGTCGATCGCCTGCACGCCGTGGCCGATACGCTCGACCCCGAGATCGCGCCACGCGTCCCGGACCGAGACCGCGCCGCCCCACTCGCCCGCGTGCGCGGTCAGGCGCAGCCCGGCCTCGCGCGCCAAGTCGAAGCTGTAGCGGAAGTCGCGCGGCTTGCCCGCCATCTCGTCGCCCGCGATGCCGAAGCCGGTGATGAACTCGCCCGCCGTCTCCTGCGCGCAGAGCGCGGCGCGCTTGGCCTGCTCGGGTCCGAAATGCCGGATGCAGGTGATGATGCCGCGCAGCACGATCCCGTCGGCGCGCTCGGCGTCCTCCGCCGCCTCGCGGATCGCGGCGAGGTACTCGGCCCAGGCCGCCGGGTCGCAATTGCCGCAGAAGTCGGGCGACAGGAAGGTCTCGGAATAGACCACGCCATGCGCGGCGGACTGCTCCAGCACCGCGCGGGTCAGGCGGTAAAATTCCTGCGGGCCGGTCAGCACGGTGCAGGCGGCCTCGTAGATGCGCAGGAAGTCGTTGAAGTCGGTGTAGCGGTAGTGCCCGGCGTCGTCGAAGATGCCGCTCAGGTCGACGGATTTCTCCTGCGCGAGACCGGCAATGAACGCGGGCGGCGCGGCCCCTTCGAGGTGCAGGTGAAGCTCGACCTTGGGGATGTCGCGGGTGGCGGTCACAGGAAACTCCGTCCGGCTGAGGGGGCGGGCAGCCCCAGGTGCGCGGCCAGGCTGGCGGCCACGTCGGCATAGCCCACCTGTCCCACGGCGCGCGCCCCGAGGCCAGCGCCGACGACCGGCACCCGCTCGCGCGTGTGGTCGGTCCCGGTCCAGGTCGGGTCGTTGCCGTGATCTGCGGTGAAGAGCGCGAGATCGCCGTCGCGCAGCGTGGCGAGGAAGGCGGGCAGCGCCGCGTCGAACCATTCCAGCGCCCGGGCATAGCCCGCCACGTCGCGGCGGTGGCCGTAAAGACTGTCGAACTCGACGAAATTGGCGAAGGTCAGGCTGCCCTCCGGCGCGTCGTGCCCGGCCGCGACGAGGTGCTCCATCAGCGCCGCGTCGGCCCCGGTCGCGCTGCGCGTCACCCCGCGCCCCGAGAAGATGTCCGAGATCTTGCCGATCGCGATCACTTCGCGCCCGGCCCCCTGCGCGATGTCGAGAAGCGTCGGCGCGGGCGGCTCGATGGCGTAGTCGTGGCGGTTGGTGGTGCGGGTGAAGCCCGTCTCCGGCGTGCCGGTGAAGGGCCGCGCGATGACCCGCCCGACCCGCATCGCGTGCAGGCGCGGCGCGACCGCCTTGCACAGCGCATGGAGCCGCTCCAGCCCGAACGCCTCCTCGTGGGCGGCGATCTGGAACACGCTGTCGGCGGAGGTATAGCAGATCGGCCAGCCGGTGCGCAGGTGCTCGGCCCCCCAGGCCGCGATCACCGGCACGCCGGAGGCATGGGTGTTCGCCAGCGTCCCTTCTGTCCCCGCGCAGTCCGCCACGAAGGCCATCAGGTCGGCGGGAAAGGCCGGGTCCGTGTCCGGGAAATAGGTCCAGTCCCACGGCACCGGCAGCCCGGCCAGTTCCCAGTGCCCCGAGGGCGTGTCCTTGCCCGGCGAGACCTCGGTCGCCGCCCCCCAGAGGCCGGTTGGCACCGCCCCCAGTCCCGGCGCGTCCGTGCCGCAGGCCAGCCGGATCGCCGCGCCGAGGCCCAGCCCGTCCAGCACCGGCAGCGCCAGCGGCCCGCTGCGCCCGTCCTCGGCCCGGCCCGCCGCGCAGGCCTCGGCGATGTGCAGGAGCGTGTTCGCCCCGGTGTCGGGCACGGTGCCGTTGAAGAAGCGGTCCGCGTCCGGCGCGCCGCCGCAGCCGACCGAGTCCATCACGATCAGGAACGCCCGGCTCATCCGATCCGCTCCAGCACGAGGTCGGGCACTTCGGCGGTCTCGCCCAGCGTGTACGCCCCGGCGACCGCGGCCCGCGCGGCCTCGGCGGCCTCCTCGGTCGCGGCATGGATGCGGGCCAGCGGATCGCCCCGGGCGACCGTCGCGCCCAGACCCAGCAGGTCTGACAGCCCCACCGACAGGTCCAGCCGGTCGTCCTCGCGCAGCCGCCCGCCGCCGAGGTGGACGACCGCCTCGCCCAGCGCGCGGGTGTCGATCCGCGCGACCGCGCCGGCCTCCCCTGCCGTGACCTCGACCACCACCGGGGCTTCCGGCAGGCGCGACAGCCCGTTCTCGATCACGTCCGCCGCCCCGCCCATCGCGGCGACCATGCGCCCGAACCGTTCGGCGGCGCGGCCGTCGTCCAGCGTCGCGGCGATCTGCGCCTGTCCCGCCGACTCGTCCGCCGCCAGCCCGAGCCGCGCCAGCAGCGCGCCGCCCAGCGCCTCGGTCGCGGCGCGCAGGCGGCCGCCCCGGACATCGCCGCGCAGCACCCGCAGCACCTCGGCCACCTCCAGCGCGTTGCCCGCCACCGGGGCCAGCGGCTGGTCCATGTCGGTGATCAGCGCCAACGTCGCGCAGCCCGCCCCGGTGCCGGTCGCCACCAGCGCCTCGGCCAGCGCGCGGGCATCCTCGCGCGTCGCCATGAACGCGCCCGAGCCGCACTTGACGTCCATCACCAGCGCCTCCAGCCCGGCGGCCAGCTTCTTCGACAGGATCGAGGCGGTGATCAGGTCCACGCTCTCGACCGTCGAAGTGACGTCGCGCACCAGATACAGCCGCTTGTCGGCAGGCGCGATGTTGCCCGTCGCCCCGGCGATGGCGCAGCCGGTCTCGGCCACGACGCGCGAGAACTGCGCCGCGCTGACCTCGGTCCGGTAGCCGTCGAGCGCGTCGAGCTTGTCGAGCGTCCCGCCGGTGTGGCCCAGCCCGCGCCCCGAGACCATCGGCACGAAGACCCCGCAGGCGGCCAGCGCGGGCGCCAGCAGCAGCGAGACGGTATCGCCGACGCCGCCGGTCGAATGCTTGTCGGCCACGGGTCCCGGCAGGTCCCAGCGCAGGATATCGCCCGAGTCGCGCATCCCCTCGGTCAATGCCACGCGCCCGGCCTCGCCCAGCCCCTTCAGCACCACGGCCATCGCAAAGGCCCCGGCCTGCGCATCGGTCACGACGCCGCTCGCCAGTCCGGCGGCGAACCAGCGCAGGGCCGCGGCGTCGGGCACCCGCCCGTCGCGCACGGCGGCGATGACCGCGCGGGCATCCATCAGTCCATGTGCGCCCGCGTGAAGGCCCCCGGCAGCAGCTCGGCCACGGTCATCACCTTCTCGTCGCCGTCCACCGTGGCCAGCGTGACCCGGACCGAGGCGGCGGCGAATTCCGCCAGCTTCTGGCGGCAGCCGCCGCAGGGCGGCACCGGGTGCGGGCTGTCGGCGATCACGTAGACCTCGGCGATCTCGCGCCCGCCCGCCGCGCACATCGCGGCAATTGCCCCGGCCTCGGCACAGGTGCCTTCCGGGTAGGCGACGTTCTCGACGTTGCAGCCGGTGAACACCTGTCCCTCCGGGGTGCGCAGCGCCACGCCGACCTGGAAGTTCGAATAGGGGGCATAGGCGTTTTCGCGCACCGCGCGGGCGGCCTCGGCAAGGTCCATGTCAGTCTCCCTGATTTGCCGCCAGATTGCGCCCAAGCGCCCGGCGGCGCAAGGCCGTCACCCGCCTCAGGGCGCGTCGTCCAGCACCTGCGTTTCGACCGGCGCGGGCAGCGCGACCTCCAGCAGTTCCAGATCGGCCGAGGGCCCGGCATAGCGCGTCGCCAGCCCCGGCGGGATCACGAAGGCATCGCCCTTTTCCAGCTGGAAGGGGTCCTTGCCCTCGCCCTCCAGCCGCATCGTGCCGCCCATCACGTAGGTGAAGAGGATGTCGCCCGCGTGCCGGGTCCAGGGCGCAGGGCCACCGTCCGGGCGCAGCACCTCGACCCCGGCGACGCCCCTGGTGTTGGCGCAGATCGTGGTGTCGCGGCAGCGGAAACCGGGAATGCGGTGCGGGCCCCAGGCCGCCTCCGCCCCGACGTTGTGGACGAATTTCTGGCCCTGCCATTCGCGGTCCGGGCGAAGCTCCGGCGTGGGCAGGGTCATCTCGTGGTCGATCTCGGTGACATGCTCGGCGGGCACGCCGATCTCGATCACCTCGATGCCGTCCGAGGCCTCGCAGACGCGGTGCCGGATCTCGGGCGGCTGGATGAAGCAGTCGCCGGCATGCAGGCGGCGCATCCCGCCCTGGTCCTCGTAGAGCACGTCGACCCAGCCCGCGACGCAGAAGATCAGCTGGAAGCCGACCTTGTGGAAATGCACCATGTCCGGCACCGGCCCGCCGTCCGGGATGCGGATGTGGCTGGCGATGATCGACCCGCCGAGGCGCGAGGGGATCAGGTCCCGGTACTGCATCCCCGCCCGCCCGATCACCCAGGGCGCCTGGTCGGCCAGCCGCCGCACCACGAAGGCGTGGTCGGTCGGCGGCAGCACCAGCGGCGGGTTCAGCTCTGCAATCTCGATCCGGGTCCCGTTCGGCGCGACAAGCGCACGCTGCCCGCCCGCGATGGCGTCGGGATCGTCGCTGAGAAGGCGCAGGGTGCCGGGCGCCTCGGGCGCGCCCTTCTCGATCCGGAGCCGCAGCCCGTGCCCGGACAGGACCGCCACCGCCGGATCGTCGGCCGGATAGATCATGTCGAGCCGCATCCCCAGCGTCCCGGTGTAGAACGGCAGGTCGTCGCGCAATTCCTGCGTCGGCAGGCGCACCTCCGCGCGGATCTCGGGGGAACGGGTGTCGGGCATCGGCGGACTCCGGTCAGGTCGGGGCGGTCAGGTCGGGGCGGGCAGGTCCGCCCGCGCCGAGACTTGCCCCGGCTGCGACGTTTTGCAAGACGGGGTGGCGGCTTCCCCGCGCGGGGAAACTGGTTTAAGGCTAAACCATCTTTGCGGGAGGGGAAGAGATGAGCGACGGCAAGAGCGACATCGCACGGCAGGCGGCCCTGTACTACCACGAGCATCCGAAGCCCGGGAAACTGGAAATCCGCGCCACCAAGCCGCTTGCGAACCAGGTCGATCTCGCCCGCGCCTATTCCCCCGGCGTGGCGGAAGCCTGCCTCGAGATCAAGGCCGATCCGCAGACCGCTGCCCGCTACACCGCCCGCGGCAACCTCGTCGCGGTGGTCTCGAACGGCACCGCGGTGCTGGGCCTCGGCAACATCGGCCCGCTCGCCTCGAAACCGGTGATGGAGGGCAAGGCGGTCCTCTTCAAGAAATTCGCCAACATCGACTGCTTCGACATCGAGCTGAACGAATCCGACCCCGAGAAGCTGGCCGAGATCGTCTGCGCGCTGGAACCGACCTTCGGCGCGATCAACCTCGAGGACATCAAGGCCCCCGACTGCTTCATCGTCGAGAAGATCTGCCGCGAGCGCATGGGCATCCCGGTCTTCCACGACGACCAGCACGGCACCGCCATCGTCGTGGGCGCCGCCGCCACCAACGCGCTGCGCGTCACCGGCAAGAGCTTCGACCAGATCAAGGTCGTCTCCACCGGCGGCGGCGCTGCGGGCATCGCCTGCCTGAACATGCTGCTGAAGCTCGGCGTCCGGCGCGAGAACGTCTGGCTCTGCGACATCCACGGCCTCGTCTACAACGGCCGCGCCGAGGACATGACCCCGCAGAAGGCGGCCTATGCGCAGGGCGACGCGCCCGCCACGCTGGGCGACGTGATCGAGGGCGCCGACCTGTTCCTCGGCCTGTCGGGGCCGGGTGTGCTGATGCAGGACATGGTGGCCCGCATGGCCCCGCGCCCGATCATCTTCGCGCTGGCGAACCCGACGCCCGAGATCCTGCCGGAACTGGTGCGCGAGGTGGCCCCCGACGCCATCGTGGCCACCGGCCGCACCGACTATCCGAACCAGGTCAACAACGTCCTGTGCTTCCCCTTCATCTTCCGCGGCGCGCTCGACGTCGGCGCGACGACGATCAACGACGAGATGCAGATCGCCTGCATCGAGGGGATCGCGGCGCTGGCGCGGGCCACCTCCTCGGCCGAGGCCGCCGCCGCCTACCAGGGCGAGCAGATGACCTTCGGCCCCGACTACCTGATCCCCAAGCCCTTCGACCCGCGCCTGATGGGCGTCGTCGCCTCCGCCGTGGCCCGCGCCGCGATGGAAACCGGCGTCGCGACCCGCCCGCTGGAGGATATCGCCGCCTACAAGGCGCGGCTTGACGGCTCGGTCTTCAAGTCGGCGATGATCATGCGCCCGGTGTTCGAGGCCGCCGCCACCGCCAACCGCCGCATCGTCTTCGCCGAGGGCGAGGACGAGCGCGTGCTGCGCGCCGCCACCACGATGCTGGAAGAGACCACCGACACCCCGATCCTGATCGGCCGTCCCGACGTGATCGAGGCCCGCGCCGAGCGCGCCGGCCTGCCGGTCCGCCCGGGCCGCGACTTCCAGCTGGTGAACCCGAACGACGACCCGCGCTACCGCGACTACTGGGAGACCTACCACCGGCTGATGGCCCGGCGCGGCGTCACCCCCGACCTCGCCCGCGCGATCATGCGGACCAACACCACCGCCATCGCCGCGGTCATGGTGCACCGGGGCGAAGCCGACTCGATGATCTGCGGGACCTTCGGCCAGTACCTGTGGCACCTCAACTACGTCCGGCAGGTGCTGGCGCGCGGCGGTCTGCACCCGATCGCGGCGCTCTCGCTGATGATCCTCGAGGACGGGCCGCTCTTCATCGCGGACACCCACGTTCACCCCGAGCCGACGCCCGAGCAGATCGCCGAGACCGTGTTCGGCGCGGCGCGCCACCTGCGCCGCTTCGGCCTCGCGCCCAAGATCGCGCTTTGCTCGCACTCGCAGTTCGGCAACCTCGCCTACCCGGCGGGCGACCGGATGCGCGCCGCGCTGGAGCTGCTCGACGCCCGCGAGCCGGACTTCGAGTACGAGGGCGAGATGCACATCGACAGCGCCCTCTCGGCCGACCTGCGCGACCGCATCTTCCCCGGCGGCCGCCTGTCGGGCGCGGCCAACGTGCTGGTGATGGCGAACTCGGACGCGGCCTCGGGGGTGCGCAACATCCTCAAGGCCAAGGCGGGCGGGCTGGAGGTCGGTCCGATCCTGATGGGCATGGGCAACAAGGCCCACATCGTCACCCCCTCGATCACCGCGCGCGGCCTGCTGAACATCTCGGCCCTCGCCGGCACCCCGGTGGCGCATTACGGCTGACCGCCCCCGGGTCCGCGCCCCGGAATGCTGCACCGCGTCATGGCGCGGGGCGATTTCCGTATGCATATGAATACCTTGCATTGACCCGGATTCGCCCGCAGCCTGTCTCGATCAAGGCGCGTGCCCGGCCCCGGACGCCCGGCGCCGCTGCCTGCGGGAGGTTCGACGATGACCCTGACAACGGACCCGGCGACCGAAGCGGTCGGCCGGACGGAGACGCGGCATGCCGCGATCACGCCGGAACTGGCCAACATGCTGGGCGCCGCGCTCGACCCGGACTGGACGCCCGCCGCCCTGCCCGCGGGTGCCGTGCTGCCGCCGCTCTGGCACTGGGCGGCGCTGCACCCCGACACCGCCCTCAACGGCCTCGGCGCGGACGGCCACCCGGCGCATGGCACGGGCCTGCTGCCCGACCTGTCGCTGAACCGCCGGATGTGGGCGGGCGGATCGCTGCGGTTCCACCGCCCGCTGCACCTGGGCGAGCGGTTCACTCAGACCTCGCGCATCGCCTCGGTCGAGCGCAAGACGGGGGCGACCGGGCCGATGGGCCTCGTCAGCGTCGAGCACCGGATCGAGGGCGCGGCGGGCCTCGCGGTCGAGGAGGTGCAGACCCTCGTCTATCTCGAGATCCCCGACCGCTACCGCCCGCCCGCCGCCTTGCCGCTGCCCGAGGCACCGCTCTTCACCGAGCGGCACGCGATGGGGCCGGTGCGGCTGTTCCGCTACTCGGCCGCGACCTACAACGCGCACCGCATCCACTATGACCGCGCCTATGCCCGCGAGGTCGAGCACTACCCCGACCTGCTGGTCCACGGCCCGTTGCAGGCGACGCTGCTCGCCGCCGCCGCCACGCGCCGCAAGGGCCGCGCGCCCGACCGGTTCCGCTATCGCGGCATTCACCCGATGTTCGACACCCATGACCTGCTGGTGATGGGCGTCGACGAGACCGAAACCCGCCTGACCCTCTGCACCGCCGCCCCCGGCGGGCCGCAGGGGATGCAGGCCACGGCGGAGTGGGACGCATGAGCGGGATCCTGAACGGAATGCGGGTGGTCGAGGGCTCGGCCTTCGTCGCCATCCCGCTGGCGGGCATGACGCTGGCGCAGATGGGCGCGGACGTGATCCGGTTCGACCGGATCGAGGGCGGGCTGGACGCCGGGCGCTGGCCGGTCACCAAGGACGGCCGCTCGCTGTTCTGGGCCGGGCTGAACAAGGGCAAGCGCTCGGTCGCCGTGAACATGAAGAACCCCGAGGGCCGCGAGCTGGTCACCCGGATCATCACCGCACCGGGCCCCGACGCGGGGCTGTTCCTGACCAACCTGCGGGTGCGCGGCTGGATGGACCACGCCACCCTCTCGCAGCATCGCGCCGACCTGATCATGGTCACGCTGTCGGGCGACCGGCACGAGCGGCCCGCGGTGGACTATACCGTCAACCCCGCGCTCGGGTTTCCCGACGCCACCGGGCCCGCCGGCTCGACCGAGCCGGTCGCCCATGTCCTGCCCGCCTGGGACTGCATCGCGGGCAACCTCGCGGTGTCGTCGCTGCTGGCCGCCGAGCGCCACCGCCTGCGCACCGGCGAGGGGCAGGACGTGGACCTGACGCTGAAGGACGTCGCGGCGGCGATGCTGGGCCATCTCGGCATCATCGGCGAGGTCTGCATCAACGGCACCGACCGGCCCAAGGGCGGCAACGCGCTTTACGGCGCTTACGGGCAGGACTTCGTCACCGCCGACGGGCGGCGGATCATGGTGATCGGGCTGACCGACCGCCAGTGGCGCGGCCTCGTCACCCTGACCGGCACCACCGGGGCCATCGCCGCGCTGGAGGCCCGGCTCGGCGTCAGCTTCGAGAACGAGGGCGCGCGCTACACCCACCGCGCCGCGATCACCGAGCTTTTCGCCCCATGGTTCGCCCGGCACGGCGCGGACGAGATCGGCACCATGTGCGATGCCGCGGGCGTGACCTGGTCCGTGTTCCGCAGCTTCGCCCGCGCGGTGGCCGAGGACCCCGACCTGTCGCCCGAGAACCCGGTCTTCGCAGAGATCGAGCAGCCCGGCATCGGAACCTATCCCGTGCCCGGCTCGGTCGTCACCTTCTCGGCCCATCCCCGCCAGCCGCCCAGGCCCGCCCCGACCCTCGGCGCAGATACCGAGGCGGTGCTGGCCGACGTCGCGGGCCTGCCCGCGCGCGAGATCGGGCGCCTCTTCGACCAGGGCATCGTGGACGGCCCGCGGGTGCAGGGCCTCGCGAAACGCGGGCGCGCGGCGGCGGGCTAGTCGGCCGCCGCTCCGCCGGGCCAGGGCAGGCGCTCCCAGCAGGCCTCGCCCGCGCAGTCCGCGCGGCGGGCACGCAGGCCGCCCGGCACCGGCTCGACCGCGTCGAAGCGGCCGCGGTGGACGACCGCCTCGCCCGCGCCGTCGGGCAGGATCACCAGCGTCTCGCACGCCGTCCCGGCGCAGGGCGGCGCGCCGTCGCAACTGAGACCGTGCTCGCGCAGCACCCAGGCCGGGCGGTCGCCGCCGAGCGGGTGCAGCGCGCCCTCCTCCAGCAGGAAGACGCCGCCCCGCGCCGCGCAGGCCGTCCGGTAGCCGTCCAGCGTCGCCGTGCCGGGGATCGTCGCGGGCGTGGCCGCGCCGCAGTCGGGCTGGATCGCCGGGCAGTCGGCCGCCGCCGCCCCGGACAGCGCCAAAAGGACGCCGAGCGCGCGCAGGCTCATTCCGCCATCCGGACCAGCTTGCCGTTGTCCCAGGTGAAGCGCAGCAGGCAGTTGTCGACACCGACCTGCCCGCAGGCGCTACCGTGGGTGCGCATGGTGGTGACCGGCACGGTCTCGGTGCTGATCTCGTAGAAGTACGAGTTGGTCACGAAGGTGTAGTCGCCCGCCGGCGTCTGCCACCAGATGTCCGTCGCGCAGCCCGCCGAACCGCAATACATCAGCCCGTAGTCGCCGCAGCGGTAGGCGCCGTAGTTCAGGAACAGGTCCTCGCGCCCGTCGAGGTCGATGTCGCGCCGCTCGATGAACGTGTCGTCGAAGCTGGCCACCTGCCCGCTCTCGGTGCACTCCGCCGTCAGCTCGGCCCGGACCTTGGCCGCCGGATCGGCCACCGCGAGGGGCGGCGGCGGCGGGGCCAGTTCGCAACGCGAGAAGGCGAAGTCGAGCGCCCGCGACGAGCCCGCCAGCGAGAAGTCGCGCCCCCGGCCCGGCTGGCCGCCGACGCTGAACTCGATCCGTCCCGTGCGCCCGCTGCGGAGTGCCGCCAGGAGCCCGGCATCGCGGTCGAGGACCACGGGCGTGCGGTAGACGAACTCGGACTGCTCGGTGACGCGCGGCATCGTCAGCTGCGCCAGCGCGCGGCCGTCCACGATCACCCGGACCTGCGCGTCGCTCTCGTCGAAGCCCGCGCCCGCGAAGGCCATCTCGTACTGCAGCGGGTTGCCCGAGCCGCAGGCGAGCGAGAAGCAGAAGTAGTTGCCGGTCGTGTTGTCCACCACCGGGCAGATGCCGCCGCCGGTGGCGCTCGGGACGTCGTAGGTGCTCCAGCGGGTCTGGTTCTGCGCGGCGGCGGGGGACGCGACCAGCGCCAGACATGCGAACAGGAGAAGGAAACGGCCCATGGCAAACCTCGGAAACAAGAACGTCCCCGGCAGCTTAACCAGCCGGTCCGGCCCCGGTCACCCGGTTTCTGCCCGCGCCCCTGCCCTGCGTGTTAGCGCCGCCTGTGACCCTCGGGCGCAGGCCGCAGGCTTGCCGGGGCGGCAACCGTGGGGATACTGCGCCCCGGGACGAGACGGAGGAGCACGGCCTTGGCATATTCGGATATCTATGCAGCGTGGCAGGCGGACCCGGAAGGGTTCTGGATGGAGCAGGCCAAGGCCATCGACTGGGACCGCGCACCGACCCGGGCGCTGTCGGACGAGGCCGCCCCGATCTACGAATGGTTTGCCGACGGCCTGACCAACACCTGCTGGAACGCGGTGGACCGCCACGTCGCGGCCGGGCGCGGCGACCAGACGGCGATCATCTACGACAGCCCGCTGACCCACACCCAGCACGCGATCACCTTCGCCGAGCTGCAGACCCGCGTCGCCAGTCTGGCGGGCGCGCTGCGCGCCAAGGGCATCGAGAAGGGCGACCGCGTCATCATCTACATGCCGATGGTGCCCGAGGCGCTGGAGGCGATGCTGGCCTGTGCCCGTCTCGGGGCGATCCACTCGGTCGTGTTCGGCGGCTTTGCCGCGCACGAGCTGGCGGTCCGCATCGACGACGCCACGCCCAAGGCGATCATCGCGGCGTCCTGCGGCCTCGAGCCGGGGCGCGTGGTCCATTACAAGCCGCTCCTCGACAACGCCATCGCGCAGGCGGCGCACAAGCCCGACTTCTGCGTGATCTTCCAGCGCGAGCAGGAAGTGGCGCACCTGGAGGAGGGCCGCGACTACGACTGGCACGGCTTCCAGTACGGCGTCGCGCCGGCCGACTGCGTCCCGGTCGAGGGCAATCACCCGGCCTACATCCTCTATACCTCGGGCACCACGGGCCAGCCGAAGGGCGTCGTGCGCCACACCGGCGGCCACCTCGTGGCGCTGCACTGGTCGATGAAGAACATCTACAACGTCGATCCCGGCGACGTCTTCTGGGCCGCCTCGGACGTCGGCTGGGTCGTCGGCCACAGCTACATCTGCTACGGCCCGCTGATCCACGGCAACACCACCGTCGTCTTCGAGGGCAAGCCGGTCGGCACCCCCGACGCGGGCACCTTCTGGCGGGTGATCCGCGACCACAAGGTGCGGGTGCTGTTCACCGCGCCGACCGCCTTCCGCGCGATCAAGCGCGACGACCCGCAGGGCACGCTGATCGGGAACTACGACCTCGGCTCGCTGAAGGCGCTGTTCCTCGCGGGCGAGCGCGCGGACCCCGCTACCATCGAATGGGCGCAGGCCAAGCTGGGCGTCCCGGTGATCGACCACTGGTGGCAGACCGAAACCGGCTGGGCGATTGCCGCCAACCCGCTGGGGATCGAGGAACTGCCGGTCAAGATCGGCTCGCCCTCGGTCGCCATGCCGGGCTACGACGTGCAGATCCTGGACGAGGCCGGGCACCCGATGCCCGCGGGCGAGCTTGGCGCCATCGCGGTGAAGCTGCCGCTGCCGCCCGGCACCCTGCCGACGCTGTGGAACGCCGAGCCGCGCTTCCGCAAGTCCTACCTGACCACCTTCCCCGGCTACTACGAGACCGGCGACGCGGGCATGAAGGACGCGGACGGCTATCTCTACATCATGGCGCGCACCGATGACGTCATCAACGTCGCGGGTCACCGCCTGTCGACCGGCGCGATGGAAGAGGTGCTCGCCAGCCATCCCGATGTCGCGGAATGCGCGGTGATCGGGGTCTCGGACGACCTGAAGGGCCAGTTGCCGCTGGGCCTTCTGTGCCTGAACAAGGGCGCGACCCGGCCCGCCGCCGAGGTGGTCGCCGACTGCGTGAAGCTGGTGCGCGACCAGATCGGCCCGGTCGCGGCGTTCAAGCTGGCCTGCGTGGTGGAACGGCTGCCCAAGACGCGCTCGGGCAAGATCCTGCGGGCGACCATGGTCAAGATCGCCGACGGGCAGGAGTTCAAGATGCCCGCGACCATCGACGACCCGGCGATCCTCGACGAGATCGCGGTGGCGCTGAAGGGCCTCGGCTACCCGGCCGCCTGACGCAGACGGCACCCCCCTGCAAAGACGCACCGGGAGACTGACTTTAAGACAGCTTCCGGTGCGGGATCGAATGCGCTAGACAGGCCTCGTGCAACCATGAGGCGACGGGAACGTGTCGCGCGCAACGCAGGATAAGATCGCGGGGACCGCCGATCCGGCCCCGCCGGACCTCGGCCCGGCGGAGGGTCCGGACCGCTCGCTGTCGCTGCTCGCGCATGACCTGCGCTCGGCCATGTCCGACGTGATCGGCGGGCTCAGGATGATCGACCGCGACGCGCTCGACGGCAAGGTGCGCGCCCAGCTCGACCGGGTGCGCAGCTCGGGCGAGGTGCTGGCCCGGCTGGTCGAGGACCTGCTCGACACCCATCTCGACGGCGCGGGCGCGGGCCCCGGCCACGCGCCGAGCAACCTGCACCTCGGGCGGTTCCTCAAGGACCTGTCGTCGCGCTGGAGCGGCCATGCCGAGGCCGGGCAGATGGGCTTTGCCGTGACCGAGGCCGAGGGCCTGCCGCAGGTGCTGTCGATCGACCGCATCGCGCTGGAGCGGGTGCTGGGCAACCTGATCGGCAACGCGCTGAAATACGCCCGCACCGAGGGCGCGACGCTGGCGGTGGACCTGCGGCCCGGCGGCGAGCTGCGCTTCCGCGTGCTCGACGACGGGCCGGGCTTCTCGGACGCGGCGCTGGCGCAGCTCTTCCAGTTCGCGGGACGGCCGCAGGGCTCGGCGCAGCCCGGCTCGGGGCTGGGGCTCTACATCGCCAAGCATCTGGCCGACGGGCTGGGCGGGCGGCTGAGCATCACCAACCGCGAGGGCGGCGGGGCCGAGGCGACGCTGCTGCTGCCCGAACGCGCGTGGAGCCCGGCGCGCCATGTCCGCGCCGCGCCGCCGCGCGACGGCACCGCCGAGCTGACCGACCTGACCGGGCTGAAGGTGCTGGTCGCCGAGGACAACGAGACCAACCAGCTGCTCGCCGCGCAGATGCTGGAGACGCTCGGCGCGGAATACCGCATCGCCGACGACGGGATCGAGGCGCTGAACTGGCTCGACCGCGAGGACTTCGACCTCGCGCTGATCGACATCGAGATGCCCCGCCTCGACGGGATCGAGGTGATCCGCGCGATCCGGGGACGGCAGGGCCCGACCGCCGGGATGCCGCTGGTGGCGCTGACCGCCTACGTGCTGAAGGCCAACCGCGACGCGATCTATGCCGCCGGGGCGAACGGGATCATCGCAAAGCCGATCATGGACATCGGCGTGTTCAGCGCCGCGCTGCGCGCCTTCGGCAAGCGCCCCGGCGACGAGCCGCCGGCCGAGGCGCCGGACCCCGCCACGCCGCCGCTCGACCCCGCCCGGATCGACGCGCTGCTCGACATCGCCGGACCGCTGCAGTCGAGCGAGTTGCTCGACCGGCTGATCGCCGACCTCGCCCGCAGCGCCGCGCGGCTGGCAACCGCCTGCGCGGGGGCCGACCGGGCGGAGGCGCGCGCCGCCTCGCACGTGCTGATCTCGCTGTCGGGCGCGGTCGGCGCCGCGCCGTTGCACCACCTCGTCAACGCGGTCAACACCGCCTCGCATGCCGGGGACCGGGCCGAACTGGCCCGCCTCGGGCCCCTCGTCGCCGCCGAGACCGACCGCGTTCTCGCGCCGCTCCACCATCGCCGCCAGACCATCCCCGAGCCCCAATGACCTTCGACATGACCTCCACGGGAAGCCTGCTTCTGATCGAGGACACCCCGTCCCTGCAACTCGTCTATGCCTCCGTCCTGCAGAACGCCGGGCACCGGGTCGACACCGCCGCGACCGCCGCGCAGGGCCTCGCCGCCTTCCGCGACGGGCTGGCGCCGGTGGTGATCCTCGACCTGATGCTGCCCGACCGCGACGGGCTGGAGGTGATGCAGGACATGCTGCGCGAGCGGCCCGAGACGCGGGTGGTCGTGGTCACCGCGAACGGCTCGATCAACAAGGCGGTCGAAGCGATGCGGATGGGCGCGCACGACTTCCTCGTGAAGCCCTTCGACGAGACCCGCTTCCTCGCCGCCGTCGAGAACGCGCTGGCCGACGCGCCGCGCAAGACGCCGTCGCAGAAGACCGACCGCACGATGCGGGCACTGTCGTCCTTCGTCGGCACCTCGGGCCCGATGCAGGACATCTATTCCCGCATCGCCTCGGTCAGCCGGTCGATGGCGACCGTCTTCATCACCGGCGAGTCGGGCACCGGCAAGGAGCTTTGCGCGCAGGCGGTCCACGATGCCTCGAACCGGGCCGACAAGCCCTTCGTGCCGCTGAACTGCGGCGCGATCCCGACCGACCTGCTGGAATCCGAGGTCTTCGGCCACCTGAAGGGCTCGTTCACCGGCGCGATCCAGGACAAGCCCGGCGCGGCGCAGGCGGCGGACGGCGGCACGCTGTTCCTCGACGAGATCTGCGAGATGGACATGAACCTGCAGACCAAGCTGCTGCGGTTCCTGCAGACCTCGACGATCCAGCCGGTCGGCGCGACGCGGGCGCGCAAGGTCAACGTGCGGATCATCTGCGCCACCAACCGCAACCCGCTGGAAGAGGTCCGGCGCGGGCGCTTCCGCGAGGACCTGTATTACCGCCTGCACGTCGTGCCGATCCACCTGCCGCCGCTGCGCGACCGGGGCGAGGACGTGCTGCTATTGGCACGCGACGCGCTGACCCGCTTCTCGCGCGAGGAGGGGCGCGCCTTCACCGATCTCGCCCCCGACGTGCGCGAGATGTTCCGTCGCCTGCCCTGGCCCGGCAACGTGCGGCAGCTGATGAACGTGCTGCGCAACATCGTGGTGCTGCACGACGACGAGGTGGTGACGCGCGCGATGCTGCCGCCCGAGATCCTCGATGCCTGGGCGACGGTGACCGGGGCCGCGCCCGCGCCCGGTGCGGCCTCGCCCGACCCGGCGGGTCCCGCACCGGTCAACGCGCTCGACGCGCTGATGGGGCTGTCGCTGGCCGAGATCGAGCGGCAGGTGATCGAGCACGCGATCTCGACGCACGGCGGCTCGATCCCCAAGGCGGCGCGGATGCTGGAGGTCTCGCCCTCTACGATCTACCGCAAGCGGGAAAGCTGGAAGGGCCGGGACTGAGGGCGACGGGCCGGTCTCAGGTGAACTGCTCCGAGATCAGCCGTTCCTCCAGCCCGTGACCGGGATCGAACAGGATCCGGTGCGAGATCGCCGGTTCGCTGGCGATGTCCACGATCACCACGTCGCGGACCGAGCGCGAGTCGGCATCCGCCATCACCGGCCGCTTGCCGGGCTCCAGCACCTCGAACCGGACCTTCGCGGCCTTGGGCAGCAGCGCGCCGCGCCAGCGCCGGGGCCGGAACGCGGCCATTGCCGTCAGCGCCAGCACGTCCGCGCCGATCGGCAGGATCGGCCCGTGCGCCGAGTAGTTGTAGGCGGTGGACCCCGCCGGCGTCGCCACCAGCGCGCCGTCGCACACGAGTTCCGGCAGGCGCAGCTTGCCATCGACGAAGATGCGCAGCTTGGCGGCCTGCGGCCCGGCGCGCAGCAGCGAGACCTCGTTGATCGCCAGCGCCTCGTGATGGGTGCCGTTCGCGGTGACGGCCTGCATCCGGAGCGGGTTCAGCACCTCTTCCTGCGCGGCGGCCAGCCGCCCGGTCAGCCCGGTCTCGGCGTATTCGTTCATCAGGAAGCCGATGGTGCCGCAGTTCATGCCGTAGACCGGCGCGGGCAGCGCCTGGGTGGCGTGCAGGGTCTGCAGCATGAACCCGTCGCCGCCCAGCGCCACGATCACGTCCGCAGTCTCGGGCAGGGTCTGGCCATAGCGCCCGGTCAGCGCGCGCAGCGCCTCCTGCGCGACGGGCGCGGGCGAGGCCAGGAAGGCGATGCGGTCACGGACGGGCATGGGGCCTCCCGGCAGGTTTCCCGACCAGACTGCACCGGCGCAAAAACGAAACACAAGCGCCCGAGGCGCGCGACGTGACCCGATTCAAGATCATTATGCCGTTTTCGAGCCTTTTGACCTTGGGGGTTATGCTCTAGATGGTCGCCAAACCCGTGATCCCGCCCGAAGGAGACCGCGCCATGAACGCCCCGATGACCCGTGACAGCGGCTTTTTCACCGAAAGCCTCGCCGACCGCGACCCCGAGATCTTCGCCGCCATCGGCCAGGAGCTGGGCCGCCAGCGCGACGAGATCGAACTGATCGCCTCGGAGAACATCGTCTCTGCCGCCGTGATGGCCGCGCAGGGTTCGGTGATGACCAACAAGTACGCCGAGGGTTATCCCGGCAAGCGCTACTACGGCGGCTGCCAGTACGTGGACATCGCCGAGGAACTGGCGATCGAGCGCGCCAAGCAGCTGTTCGGCTGCGGCTTCGCCAACGTGCAGCCGAACTCGGGCAGCCAGGCCAACCAGGGCGTGTTCACCGCGCTGCTGCAGCCCGGCGACACCATCCTCGGCATGAGCCTCGACGCGGGCGGGCACCTGACCCACGGCGCCAAGCCGAACCAGTCGGGCAAGTGGTTCAACGCGGTGCAGTACGGCGTGCGGCGCGACACGCTCGACATCGACTACGACCAGATCGCGGCGCTGGCCGCCGAGCACAAGCCGAAGATGATCATCGCGGGCGGCTCGGCCATTCCGCGGATCATCGACTTCGCCCGGATGCGCGAGATCGCCGACAGCGTCGGCGCGTGGCTGCTGGTGGACATGGCGCATTTCGCGGGCCTCGTGGCGACCGGCGCCTACCCCTCGCCCTTCCCGCACGCCCATGTCGCGACCACGACCACGCACAAGACCCTGCGCGGCCCGCGCGGCGGCATGATCCTGACCGATGACGAGGCGGTGGCGAAGAAGGTCAACAGCGCCATCTTCCCCGGCATCCAGGGCGGCCCGCTGATGCATGTGATCGCCGCCAAGGCGGTGGCCTTCGGCGAGGCGCTGCGCCCCGAGTTCAAGACCTACATCGAGCAGGTCGTCCTGAACGCGCAAGCACTGGCGGACCAGCTGATGAAGGGCGGGCTCGACATCGTGACCGGCGGCACCGACACCCACCTGATGCTGGTGGACCTGCGGCCGAAGGGCGTGAAGGGCAACGCCACCGAGGCCGCGCTGGGACGTGCGCACATCACCTGCAACAAGAACGGCATCCCGTTCGACGACGAGAAGCCGACGATCACCTCGGGCGTGCGCCTCGGCAGCCCGGCGGGCACGACGCGCGGCTTCGGCGAGCCGGAGTTCCGCCAGATCGGCGACTGGATCGTACGCGTGGTGGACGGGCTGGCCGCGAACGGGCCGGACGGCAACGGCGCGGTCGAGGACGCGGTGAAGGCCGAGGTCGCGGCCCTCTGCGCCCGCTTCCCGATCTACCCGGCGCTCTGATCCGGGTCACGACCCGCGCACGGAAGAGTTGATCGGCCGTGCGGAACGCTTATCTTTCCGGCGTGTCCCGTGATCGCGGGGCACGCCATTTTCATGTGAGAGATTAGACCGATGTCGATGCAAGTGGACCGCGCGGTCCGGGCCTTCTCGCGCCCCTACGCGGTGCAGGACGACCGCCTCGCCTGGACCAGTTTCCTCGGCTCCTATGCCGCCTATCTCGGCACGCTCGCGCTGGCGGTCTGGGCCGCCCACCTGCACTGGGCGCTGGCGCTGCCGCTGATCGTCATCAACGCCTTCGCGGGTGTCCGGCTCTACGTGCTGCAACACGACTGCGGGCACCATTCGCTGTTCGTCACGCGACGGATGAACGACCTCGCGGGGGCCCTGCTGTCGGTGGTGACGCTGACCCCCTACCGGGTGATGCAGTTCAACCATAACGAGCACCACGCCCATCTCGGCAATCTCGACGAACGCCACACGACCGAGATCTACACGATGACGGTGCGCGAGTGGGACGAGGCGAACTGGTCGAAGCGTCTGCTCTACCGGCTCTACCGGCATCCGCTGGTGCTGATCCCGGTGGGCGGGTTCTGGACCTATCTCTTCGCCTACCGCTGGCCCAAGAACGCGGCCCGCGTCGGGGCGGCGGGCGTGCTGGCGCATAACGCGGCGCTCCTGGCCTGGGTCGGGCTGATCTGGCTGCTGGGCGGGCTGACCGGCCTCGCGGTGTGGTTCGGCACGGTAATCGTGGCGGGCTGGATCGGCGTGTTCCTCGTCTACCTCCAGCACAATTTCGAGGACACCTGGTGGGACCGCAAACCGGGTCTGGTGCCGATGAAGGCGCAGCTCAAGGGCTCGTCGGCGCTGGATCTCGGCTGGTGGTGGGACCTCGGGACCGGCAACATCGCCTATCACGACATCCACCACTACAACCCGCGCATCCCGTCCTACCGCCTGCGCCAGTGCCACCGCGCGCTGCGGGAGGAGTTCGACTGCCACATCATCCGCTGGCCCGAGGCGCTGCGCAGCTTCACCCTGCGGCTGTGGGACGAGGAGCAGGAGCGCCTCGTGCCCTTCCCGAAGACCCCGCGCCGGGCACCGAACGGTCGGTTAACGCGGGCTTAAGGCGGCCCGCGCTACACCGGCTCCCGATCGATCGCGCGGGGACCTTTGGCAAGTTCCCGCACTCAGGTGCTTCCCCCGGGGGGTCATCCCGGGTCCGCATCGCTGGCAACGAGGCCGGGCAACCGGCCGAGGACAGGCGCCAGGGTGGCTTCCAGACGCCCGGCGCATCGGGATCGCACCGCGCGAAGCGGCGCCGCTTCCCTTCATCGCAGGACCGGGGCCGCGACAGGCCCCTCCCCCGACCGAGACGACGCCCACCGCCCGTAGCCCGCTCCGGCGCGGGCGGCCGTGCGTCCGCTGTCCCCTCAGAACAGCCCCTGCCACCAGGCGAAGCCCGCGACCAGCGCGGCAAGCAGGACGAGGTTCAGCGCCAGCGTGGTGGCGATGTCGAACATCCGCAACTCGCGCAGGCGCTGCACGTCGATGGTCTTCAGGAACTCGGTCATCTCGTCCGCCGCGCGGCCGATCCGGGCCATGTCCACCTGCCGCGCCAGCTTCGGATGCGCCACGAGGTCGAGCGCCTGCAGCATGTGGTCGATTTCGCGCCGGAAGCGCCGGGGCATCCGCCCGCGCGCCTTTCTCAGGGTCCGTCGCAGGTCGCTGCCGCCCAGTTGCAGACGCTCGCGCATCAGCCCCGCCAGCTTGTCGAGGCGGGGGGCAAGCGCGGTCTCGGGCGGCTGCATCTGGCTCATGCGCGGAAGCCTAGCGAAGCCCCGCACGGGCGACAACGGCGGTCCTCCGCAGGCTGTGCACTGGTCAAGCCGCGCCCGGCGGGCTAGCACGGGCGCATCCGTCCGCCGGAGGCCCCCATGCCCGCACTCGCCCTTGCCACCACCCGCCACGACGGCCCCGAGGGCCGCCGCCCCGCGCTGATCGTCCACGGGCTGTTCGGCTCGGCGCGGAACTGGAACGTGATCGCGAAGAAGCTCAGCGCGACCCGGCCGGTGCTGGCGGTGGACATGCGCAACCACGGCGACAGCCCGCAGGACGCGGCGCACGGCTATCCCGAAATGGCCGGGGACCTCGCCGCGGTGATCGAGGGTGCGGGCGGCGCGGCCGACGTGATCGGCCATTCGATGGGCGGCAAGGCGGCGATGCAGCTGGCGCTGACCCGGCCCGACCTCGTCGGGCGGCTGGTGATCGCGGACATCGCCCCGGTCGCCTATTCCCACACCCAGACGCCGCTGATCGACGCGATGGCGGCGCTGCCGCTCGACGGGCTGACCAGCCGCCGCGACGCCGATGCGGCGCTGGCCCCCGCCGTGCCGGACGCGGGCACGCGGGCGTTCCTTTTGCAATCGCTCGACCTGCGCGCCGAGGGCGGGCCGCGCTGGAAGCTGAACCTGCCGGTCCTGAAGGCCGAGATGGACCGCATCATCGGCTGGCCCGGCACGGCGGGGCGCTTCGACGGTCCCACGCTGGTGCTGTCGGGGGGCGCGTCGACCTATGTCCAGCCCGCGCACCGGCCGCTCTTCGACGCGCTCTTCCCTGCCGCGCGGCACGTGGCGCTGCCCGGGGTCGGGCACTGGCTGCATGCCGAGGCGCCGGCCGAGTTCCTCGCCGCGCTCGCCGCCTTCCTCGACGCCTGACGCCGATGCTCTGGATCCCGGTCACGGTGCTGGCGGCCTTCGCGCAGACCGGCCGCTTCATGCTGCAACGCCACCTGAAGGTCAGCCGCCTGTCCACCGGCGGCGCGACGCTGGCGCGGTTCCTCTACTCGGCCCCGCTGGTGGCGCTGCTGGTGGCGGGCTATCTCGCGGTAACCGGGCAGGCGCTGCCGCCGATGTCGGGCGCCTTCTGGACCGCCGCGCTGATCGGCGGGGCGGGGCAACTGCTGGCAACCCTCTGCGTCGTGGCGCTCTTCGCGCACCGCAGCTTCGCCATCGGGATCACCTTCAAGAACACCGAGGTGGTGCTGACCGCGATCACCGGCTTCCTCGTGCTGGGCGAGGCGGTGTCGCCCCTCGGCATCCTCGCCATCGTGGTGGGCTTCGTCGGCGTGGTGCTGCTGTCCGATCCGCCGCGCAGCGATGCCGCCCCCGCCCCGGCGGGCCTCGGCCGCTTCTTCAACCGAGCCGCCGCGCTTGGCCTTGGCGCGGGCGCGCTCTTCGGGGTGTCGGCGGTGGGCTACCGGGCGGCCTCGCTGGCGCTGCCGTCCGACGACGTGTTCCTGCGCGCCTCGGTCACGCTGGCGGTGGTGACGGCGGCGCAGACGCTGGCGCTGGCCGCGTGGCTGGCGTGGCGCGAGCCGGGGCAACTGGGCCGCGTGCTGGCGAGCTGGCGGGTCTCGTCGCTGGTGGGCATCACGTCGATGATCGGCTCGCTCTGCTGGTTCACCGCCTTCACCCTGCAGACGGCGGCCTATGTCCGGGCGGTCGGGCAGGTGGAACTGGTGTTCTCGTTCCTCGCAAGCTGGCTGGTGTTCGGCGAGCGCACGACCCGGCGCGAGGGCGGCGCGGTGGCGCTGATCCTCGTCTCTGTGGTGCTGATCGTGCTGGCTATCCGCTGAGGGGGCGCTAGGCTCAGGCCTATGCGCCACGTCATCCTGCTCCCGCTCCTCGCTGCCCTGCCCGCTGCCGTCTCGGCCGCCGAGGCGCCGTGGATCGGCGACTGGGGGATCTCGCCCGACAGTTGCGCGGCCCCGATGCTGAGCGACGACCGTCCGACCAGCTTCACCGCCGAGGGCCTTTATGGCCACGAGTGGAGCTGCGACCTGGAAACGCTCGACGAGGTGATGCCGGGCCGGGCCTGGAAGGCCGGGCTGAGCTGCCTCGACATGGGCGAGACGCTGGCCGTGACCGAGCTGTGGGTGCTGACCGAGCCGGACGCGCTGACGGTGATCGATGACATGGGCGGCACCATGCGGCTGACGCGCTGCGGCGGATGATCTCCCGCCGGCGCGTCGCGACTCATCTTGAGAACATTTGCGGAACATCTTAACCTTCGGGGCATGTCACCCCCGAGTCTCACCAAGGCGGGCCTGCTGCCCGGACTGATCGACGGCCGTGCCGAGCGGCCGGTGCTGTCGGTGCTGTCGCAGTTCCGCTTCGCCCGCACCCGCACGCACGAGGTCTGCGGCCCCGCGCGGCGCTTCCTCGCGGTGCTGATGGCGGGCGCGGACGGCGGGCGGTTCCTGTGGATCCGGCCGCGCTGGCTGCCCGACCGGCTGTATCCGGACGGGATGGTGCGCTGGTGCGAGCCGGGCCGCATGGTCGAGGTCGCCCCGGTGCGGACCGAGGACCTGCTGTGGTGCACCGAGGAGGCGCTGCGCTCGGGCACGGTCGGGCTGGTGGTGGTGGAACTGCCGCAGCCGCCCGCGCTGACCCCGGTGCGGCGGCTGAACCTCGCCGCCGAGGAGGGCGCGAGCCGGGGCAGCGTCGTGCCGATGGCGGTGCTGCTGACGGCGGGCAACGGCGGCGCGGCGGGCGTCGAGAGCCGCTGGCACATGGGCTTCGCGCACGGGCCGGACCGGACCGCGTGGCGGGTGACGCGGATGCGCGACCGCACCCTGCCACCCGCGCGCTGGCTGATGACCGACACCGGGATCGACCTGCACCTGTCGGGTCCGGTCGCGCCGGAATAACCGCCTGCGCCGGTCCGAAACGACATCCCCCGCCGCGAACGGGACAGCGGGGCGCGGCGGCAGGCGCGACGAAGGGCCGAGCAAGGTCCGGTCGATGAAACTTCCCCTCTCCTTCGGCGCGCTGTTCCTGTCGGTGGCGCTGCTGCAACTCTCCTCCGGGGCGACCGCGCCGCTCGACGCGCTTTCGGGTCTGGCGCTCGGGTTCGCCACCGAGCAGATCGGCCTGCTCGGCTCGGCGCATTTCTTCGGCTTCTTCATCGGCTGCTGGTGGGCGCCGCGCCTGATGGGCACCATCGGGCATTCGCGCGCCTTCGCGGCCTTCACCGCGACCGGCGCGATCGGGCTGATGGCGCACATGATCTTCCCCGACCCGCTGGTCTGGGCCGCGCTCCGGATCATGTCGGGCCTGTGCGTGGCGGGCTGCTACACGGTGATCGAGGCCTGGCTGAACGCGGAACTGACCAACGCGACGCGCGGGCGCACGATGGGGGCCTACCGGGTGGTGGACCTCGGCGCCTCGCTGATGGCGCAGGTGATCATCGGCGTGCTCGAACCCGCGACCTATGCCGCCTACAACCTGCTGGCGATCCTGTGCTGCGCGGCGCTCTTCCCCCTGACGCTGAGCAAGGCGACCCAGCCCGCGACGCCCGCCGCGCCGCGCCTGCGGCCCGGCCTCGCGTGGCGGCGTTCGCCGCTGGCGGTGGCGGGCGTGATGGTGGCGGGCCTGACGGCGGCGGCCTTCCGCATGGTCGGCCCGGTCTACGGCGAGGCGGTGGGCCTCAGGACCGACCAGATCGGCCTGTTCCTAGCGGCCTACGTGCTGGGCGGCGCGCTGGCGCAATACCCGGTCGGCTGGCTGGCGGACCGCCGCGACCGGCGGCACGTGCTGATCGGCCTGTCGGTGGCGGCGATGGCGGGCTGCGCGGTGACGGTGGCGGCGGCGGGAATGGGCACCGGGGCGGTGATGGTGGCCGCGACGGTGTTCGGGATGACGACCTTCCCGATCTACTCGGTCTCGTCGGCCCATGCCTTCGACTTCGCCGAGGGCGACGCGCAGGTCGAGATCTCGGCCGCGCTGATGTTCTTCTATGCCATCGGCGCGATTCTCTCGCCGCTGATCGCCGCCGCGCTGCTGGCGCGGGTGGGGCCGGGGGCGCTGTTCTCGTTCATCGCGCTGGGGCACCTGGCGCTGGTGCTGTTCGGCCTCGCCCGGATGCGTGCGCGGCCCAGCCCGGCGGAGCGGGTCCCCTATACCTACGTGCCGCGCACCACCTACCTCGTCGGCCGCCTGCTGGGCTTCGGACGCCGCCGCGACTGAGCCCGCGCGCCGCTTGCCCCCACCGCGCCGCTGCCGTAATCCGGGCGCGACCCAAGCGAAGGCCCTCCGATGACCCAACGCACGCTGATCACCTCCGCGATCCCCTACATCAACGGGATCAAGCATCTCGGGAACCTCGTCGGCTCGCAGTTGCCCGCCGACCTCTATGCCCGGTACCTGCGCGGGCGCGGTCAGGAGGTGCTGTTCCTCTGCGCCACCGACGAGCACGGCACCCCCGCCGAGCTGGCCGCCGCCAAGGCCGGCAAGCCGGTCGCGGAGTACTGCGCCGAGATGCACGCGGTGCAGGCCGAGATCGCGCGCGGCTTCCGGCTGTCCTTCGACCATTTCGGGCGCTCGTCCAGCCCGCAGAACCATGCGCTGACCCAGCATTTCGCGGGCAAGCTGGCCGAGGCCGGGCTGATCGCCGAGGTCGAGGAGCGGCAGGTCTATTCGCATGCCGACGGCCGCTTCCTGCCCGACCGCTACATCGAGGGCACCTGCCCCAACTGCGGCTACGACAAGGCGCGCGGCGACCAGTGCGAGAACTGTACCAAGCAGCTCGACCCGGCCGACCTGATCGAGCCGCGCTCGGCGATCTCGGGCTCGACCGACCTCGAGGTGCGGGCGACCAAGCACCTCTACCTGCGGCAGTCGGCGCTGAAGGACCGGCTCGACGGCTGGATCGACAGCCAGACCGACTGGCCGATCCTGACCACCTCGATCGCGAAGAAATGGCTGCATGACGGCGACGGGTTGCAGGACCGGGGGATCACCCGCGACCTCGACTGGGGCGTGCCGGTGAAGAAGGGGACCGAGGACTGGCCCGGGATGGAGGGCAAGGTCTTCTACGTCTGGTTCGACGCGCCGATCGAGTACATCGCCTGCGCGGGCGAGTGGGCCGCGGCGCAGGGCCTCGACGACGCCGCGTGGCAGCGCTGGTGGCGCACCGACAAGGGCGCGGCGGACGTGCGCTATGTCCAGTTCATGGGCAAGGACAACGTGCCGTTCCACACCCTGTCCTTCCCGGCCACCATCATGGGCTCGGGCGAGCCGTGGAAGCTGGTCGATTACATCAAGTCGTTCAACTACCTGAACTACGACGGCGGCCAGTTCTCGACGAGCCAGGGCCGGGGCGTGTTCATGGACCAGGCGCTGTCGATCCTGCCCGCCGATTACTGGCGCTGGTGGCTGCTGAGCCACGCGCCCGAGACCAGCGACAGCGAGTTCACCTGGGAGGGTTTCCAGGCCGGGGTGAACAAGGACCTCGCCGACGTGCTGGGCAACTTCGTCAGCCGGATCACCAAGTTCTGCCGCTCGAAATTCGGCGAGACGGTGCCGGAGGGCGGCGATTGGGGCCCGCTGGAGGCGGCGCTGATCGCCCGCCTCGACGCCGGGCTCCAGGCCTACCAGGGCCACATGGACCGGATCGAGGTGCGCAAGGCCGCGGCCGAGCTGCGCGCGCTCTGGGTGGCGGGGAACGAGTATCTCCAGGAAGCCGCACCCTGGACCCAGCACAAGACCGACCCCGAGCGGGCCGCCGCGATCACCCGGCTGGCGCTGAACCTCGTGCGCTTCTACGGCGTCATCTCGGCGCCGTTCATCCCCGACGCGGGTGCTGCGATGCTGGCGGCGATGGGCACCACCGACGCGCGCTGGCCCGAGGGGGCCGAGGCGGCCCTGACCGCCCTGCCCGCGGGCCACGCCTTCAGCGTGCCCGACGTGCTGTTCGCCAAGATCACCGACGAGCAGCGGGACGAGTGGCAGGCCCGGTTCGCGGGCGTGCGGACCTGACCGACACTGAACCGGGGCGCGACCACGGACGGGGCGCGCTCAACTCCGGGATGGGTTTCAGGCACTTGGAGGGGGCCTTGCAGTGGATGCGGCCCGCCCGCGCGCTATACCTGAGCGAGATGGGAGAGCGCCGCCTCGGGCGCGGCGGGCCACGGCCCCCGCAGCCGATCCGGCACGGGCGGAACGGGAATGGATGATCTGGGAACACCGGGAGCGGACGCGGCGCTGACGCCGTTCGTGACCCTTGTCGCCACGGCCCCCGGCTGGCTGATGGTGCTCGACGGCGCGGGCCGGGTGGTCACCGCCTCGCCCGCCCTGCAGGCGGCGCTGGGGACGGATGCTGCGGGCCTCGCCGGGCGGCTCTGGACCGATCTCGCCTCGCCCGCCGAGGGGCACTTGCCCGGCCCGCCCGGGGCCGCCGCCGCCAAGGGCTTCGACGCGATGGCGCTGGACCTCGCGGGCGCGGACGGCACGCTGCACGCCACGCTGGCCAGCGCTGCCCCGATCCGCGACGCGGGCGGCACCGCGCGGGGGGCGCTGCTGACGCTGCACGACGCGACCGGCCTGCGCCAGACCGAGGCCGACCTGCGCGCCGCCGTCGAGGACGCGACCGAGGCGAGCCGGGCCAAGTCCCGCTTCCTCGCCGCGATGAGCCACGAGATCCGCACCCCGATGAACGCGATCCTCGGCTTCGCCCAGCTTCTGCGGCTGTCGAACCTCGACCAGAAGCGCAAGAACCACGTCGAGGCGATCCTCAGCGCGGGCGGGACGCTGATGAACCTGCTGACCGACCTGCTGGACCTCAGCCAGGTCGAGGCCGGGCGGATGCGGATCGAGCCGCGCCCGTTCGACCTGCAGCCGATGCTGGACCAGGTGTCGGACTGGTGGCTCTCGACCGCCTCCGACAAGGGGCTGCGGCTGCAACTGACGCTGGACCGGGGCCTGCCGCAGCGGATCGTCACCGACCCGGTGCGGCTGCAACAGGTGCTGAACAACTTCCTGTCGAACGCCATCAAGTACACCGAGACGGGCAGCGTGGCGCTGGTCGTCAGCCAGACCGCGTGGCGCGACGGCCATGCGCGGCTGCGCTTCGAGGTCACCGACACCGGCATCGGCATGGCCCCCGAGCAGGTCGACAAGCTGTTCCGGCCCTTCGTCCAGATCGAGAGCGACTTCGGCAAGGAGCGCGGCGGCTGGGGGCTGGGCCTGTCGATCTGCCGCAACATCGCGGACATCCTCGGGGCCGACATCGGCGTCGAAAGCCGCCCGGGCGCGGGCTCGACCTTCTATTTCGAGATGGAGGTCCCGGTCGAGGCGATCCCCGAGCCCGCCCCCGAACCGGTGCGCCTGCATGCGGTGACGGGCGACGCGGGCCTGCGGGTGCTGATCGCCGAGGACAACACGGTGAACCAGGACATGCTGCGCGAGATGCTCCAGCAGATCGGGCACCAGGTCGAGACGGTCTCGAACGGGTTCGAGGCGATCGAGGCGCTGATCAAGCAGCGCTTCGACCTCGTGCTGATGGACATCACCATGCCCGGTCTCGACGGGCTGGGCGCGACCGAGCAGATCCGCACCTCGGAGGGCGAGATGCGCGCGGTGCCGATCATCGCCTGTTCGGCCCATGTCGGCCCGGAGGTGCAGGATCGGTACCGCCGCGTCGGCATCGACGCCTTCCTGCCGAAGCCGGTGGACCCCGCCGCGCTGGACAGCGTGATCCGTCAGGTCGCGCGGCGGCGCTGAGGGCTCAGCCCTCGGGCGGCAGGATCTTGCCCGGGTTGAGGATGTTCTGCGGGTCGAGCGCCGCCTTGATCGCGGCCATCGGGCCCAGCGCCGGGCCGATCTCGCGCCGGAGGTACTTGCGCTTGCCCTGGCCGATGCCGTGCTCGCCGGTGCAGGTGCCCTCCATCGACAGCGCGAGGTCGTTCAGCCAGCCGACAAAGGCCTCGGCCTGCGCGCGCTCGCCCGGCACCGTGTCGTCGACGAGCAGGAGCATGTGGAAGTTGCCGTCGCCGACATGGCCCACCACGGGGGCCAGCAGGCCCTCGGCGGCGGCCTTGGCGGTGGCCTCGCCCACGCAGTCGGCCAGCCGCGAGATCGGCACGCAGACATCGGTGCTGAGGCCGCGCGCGCCGGGGCGGAGCGCGGTCGTCGCCCAGTAGGCATCGTGGCGGGCCTGCCAGAGCCTCGAGCGCTCCTCGGCGCGGCCGGTCCAGGTGAAGTCGCGCCCGCCGCAGTCGCGGGCGATCTCGCCGAACATCTCGGCCTGTTCCTTCACGCCCGCCTCGGTGCCGTGGAATTCGAGCAGCAGCACCGGCGTTTCGGGCAGGTCGAGCTTCGAGTAGGCGTTGACCGCCTGCACCGTCAGCGCGTCGAGCAGTTCCATCCGGGCCATCGGCAGGCCGACCTGCACCGCGAGGATCACGGTCTGGCAGGCGTCCTCGACCCGGTCGAAGGAGACGCGCGCGCTGGCCATCGCCTCGGGGATGCCGTGCAGGCGCAGGGTCAGTTCGGTGATGACGCCCAGCGTGCCTTCCGAACCGACGAGGAGCCGGGTCAGGTCGTAGCCCGCGCTCGACTTCTTCGCCCGGCTGCCGGTGCGGATCACGGTACCGTCGGCCAGCACCGCCTCCAGCGCGAGGACGTTGTCCTTCATCGTGCCGTAGCGCACCGCGTTGGTGCCCGAGGCCCGCGTGGCCGCCATGCCGCCGAGGCTGGCGTCGGCGCCGGGGTCGATCGGGAAGAACAGGCCCTGGTCGCGGAGGTGCTCGTTCAGCTGCTTGCGGGTCACGCCGGGCTGCACCACCGCGTCGAGGTCCTCGGCATGGACCTTGAGCACCCGGCTCATCAGGCTGAGGTCGAGCGAGATGCCCCCCGCGGGCGCGTTGACCTGCCCTTCCAGCGAGGTGCCGGTGCCGAAGGGGATGACCGGCACGCGATGCTCGGCGCAGAGCGTCACCGTCTCGGCCACATCGGCGGTCGAGGTGGCGAAGACCACGGCGTCGGGGATCTGGTTCGCCAGCCAGGTCGTGGTGTGGCCGTGCTGCTCGCGGATCGAGGTGCCGGTCTGCATCCGGTCCCCGAAGCGCTGTTTCAGCAGGGGCAGCACGGCGGCGAGGCCCGCCTCGTTGCGGGTGAAGGTCTCGTGCAGGGTCATGGTCGTCCTCCCTTCGCGCCGCGGGTCCGGTCGCGGCGCGATGGGGCGACGTTAGCCGGTCCCGGCGCGCGGGAAAACTCCCCACGCGCGCCGGGCAGGCGGTGTCAGTCGATGCCGTTCGCGCGCTGCAATTCGCGGACATAGGCCACGATGGCGGCCAGGTCGGCGTCGGTCAGGCCCGGTTGCGCGGGCATGTCCCCGAAGCGCCAGTGATGCGCGACCACGCCGTTCCGCACCGCCATCAGGAAGGCCATGTCGCCGTGGTGCGAGGGCTCGTAGATCCTGTGGACCAGCGGCGGGCCGACGCCGTCGCGCCCGGCGGCGTTGTCGCCGTGGCACTGGGCGCAGCGGGCGTCGAAGGCGGTCTTGCCAAGGACCGCGCCGGGGCTGAGGGCGGCGGGCAGGCGCACCTGCACCAGCGCCGCCCCGGCCGAGACGGGCGCGGTCCCGGTGGCGGCGAGGGGCGCGGGGGCATCGTCGGTGGCGCGGGTCAGGATCCCCGCGGCGAGGGCAAGGCCCCCGGCCACGGCGAGGGCGGAGTATACGATGTTCATGGTCAGGTCCGATCTGGGGTGTGAGGACGCGCCGGCGGGGCGCGGGTGTCGGGATCGGATCAGGCGCGGGGCGGGGGCGTGTCGGGCGGCAGCGCGCGGACCGGGGCCGCGACGGCGACCGGGCCGGGGGTCAGCAGGAGGCGCCGCTCGGGGCGGGGCGCGGGGGCGGCGGGCGCGGGCGGCAGCCAGACCATGCAGGCCGCCGGGTGCGGGCAGGTGCCGTCCCCCTGCGCCGCGGTCGCCGGGCCGTGGGCGCAGCCGTCCATCGCCATCGCGTGCGGCGCGTCCGTCCCCGCAGCATCCGCGCCCGATGGCAGGGCGCGCAGGGCACCCGCGCTGACGAAAAGCGCAAGGCAGAGGCTCAGGACAAGGCGCAGCATCGGGCGGCGGCTCCGGCAACGGCAGGTGACCCGGAGCTTGCGCGCGCCGGGCAAGGTGTCAACGCAGCTCAGGTCTCGAAGGCGATCAGGCCCAGCGCGGTGTTCGAGGCGGGGTAGTGGTAGAAGCGGTAGGCCTCGCGCGGGGCGATCCCCAGCGCGCCGCGCATCACCAGCCACATGATCAGTTCCATCCCCTCGCTGCCCGCGTCGCGCACCAGCGTGACGTGATCGAGCGCGGCGAGGCGCTCCGGGTCGGCGGTCAGGTCGTCGAGGAAGGCGCGGTCGAACTCTGGGTTCCAGAGCCCCGCGCGCTCGCCCTGCAACTGGTGCGACATGCCGCCGGTGCCGATCACCGCGACGCGCAGGTCCTCCGGGTAGCTGGCGACGGCGCGCCCGATGGCCTCGCCCAGCCGGAAGCAGCGCCGGGCGGTGGGCTGCGGATACTTGATGACGTTGACCGCCAGCGGGATCACCGGGAAGGGCCAGGCGGCGGGCGTGCCGCAGAGCACCGACAGCGGCACGGTCAGCCCGTGGTCCACGTCCATCTCGAGCGCCTGCGCCATGTCGAACTCGTCCGCCACCAGCCGTTCGAGCAGGTGCACGGCGAGGTCGGGGTGCCCGGCGACATCGGGCACCTTGCGGCGGCCATAGCCCTGGTCGGCGGGGCGGAAGACCTCGGCGAGGCCCAGCGTGAAGGTCGGCGTCAGTTCCAGCGAGAAGGCGCTGGCGTGGTCGTTGTAGACCACGATCGCCACGTCGGGCGCGATGCTGGCCAGCCAGTCGCGCGCGCCCTCGAAGCCCGCGAAGATCGGCGCCCAGTAGGCATTGCCGTGCTCGCCCCGGTCGAGCGCCGCGCCCACGGCGGGAATGTGCGAGGTGCCGACCCCGGCGACGATCCGGGCCATCAGCGCGCCTGCCGGGCCGGGCCGAGGCCCGCCGGTCCCATCCGGCCCTCGGCCAGCATGTCGCGGAACTCGTCCACCGTCATCCCGGTCATCTGGCCGCCGACATGCTGCAGCGTCGAGCGGTCGTAGGAGATGAGCTTCAGCATGTAGTAGATGTTGCCGCCCGCGTGCAGCATCCCCAGCCAGTCGCGCGCCTCGACCAGCCGCCGCTGCTCGGGCGTCATCGGGTAGCGGTCGAGATAGCCCGCCGGGTCCTCGGTATAGGCGCGGCGGTTCTCCTCGCGCTCCATCGACTTGCAGAACATGTTCAGGTGATAGCCCTCGCGGCAGCGCTTGCCGTCGAAGACATAGGTGCCCGGAATCGCGTCGAACTTCGCGCTGTCGCTCATCGCCTGTCCTCCCCCCGTTTCGGCCCCGTTCTGCCCCAGTCTAGCCGCGCGGGACGGCGGCTGTCACCGGGGGGTGTCACCCCCTGAGCGCGGGCAGCAGCGTCTCGGCGATGGCGCGGGGGCCGGTGGCGCGGGCGTCCTCGGGGGCGGGCAGGCCGGTGGAGGCGATGCGGCGTTCCCAGAGCACGGTGGCGCGGGCCATGTCGTCGGGCAGGCCGAGGTCGCGCAGGGTCCTGGCGACCTCCTCCATCTCGGCGGCGCGGCGGGCGCCGTGGACCAGCGCGCGCTCGAAGTTGTAGGCCGCCTGCCCCGGCCAGTCTGTGCCGGGGTGGCTTGTCATCAGCGAGCCGAGCACCTCGTCCTCGACCCCCGCAGCGACGGCGGCCAGCGTGCATTCGGCGGTCAGCGCCTCCAGGCCCTTCACCATGACCGAGCGGATCATCTTGATCGACGAGGCCGCGCCGACGGGCCCCTCGACCACGCGCGGGGCCATCGGCAGCGCGGCCAGCAGCGGCGCCACCTCGCCCGCATGCGGGCCGGAGACGAGCAGCGGCACCATGTTCAGCTTAGGATGGACCGGGGCCATCACGGCGACATCGACGTAGCGGCCGCCGGCGGCCTCGATGACCGCGGCCGCCTCGCGCTTGGAGGACGGCGCGCAGGAGTTCAGGTCGCACCAGATCGTGCCCGGCCGCAGGTGCGGCGCGGCGGTGCGGGCGGCGGTGACGGCCTGGTCGGCGGTGACGGTGCAGAGCACCATGTCGGCGCGGGCAACCGCGTCTGCGGCGCTGTCGCAGGGGGTGACGCCATGGGCGGCCATCCGGTCCCGCATGGCGGCGGCGGTGTCGGGCGCGTCGGTCTTCAGGTCATAGGCCGCAATCCCGTCCCGCGCCCCCCAGCCCGAGACGATGGCCCCGCCCGCCTCGCCGAAGCCGATGAAGGTGATGTCCTGCATGTCGCGCCCTCCCCTGCGTCCGGGGCGATAGGGGCGCGGGGCGCGCGGGAATGCAAGTGCCTCTCGCGCGCGGCGGCGCGAGCGGCTAGGGAAGCGGGATGACCGATGCCCCGCTCGACATCTTCCTCGTCGCCCCGCCCGGGCTGGAACCGCTTCTGGCCGAGGAGGCGCGCGCGGCCGGATTCCACGGCGTGACCCCCGGCCCCGGCGGCGTCAGCGTGACGGGCGACTGGACCGAGGCGATGCGCGCCAACCTCGTGCTGCGCGGCGCGGGCCGGGTGCTGGTGCGGATCGCCAGTTTCCGGGCGATGCACCTCGCGCAGCTCGACAAGCGGGCGCGCAAGCTGGACTGGGCCGCCGTGCTGCGCCCGGACGTGCCGGTGAAGGTCGAGGCGACCTGCCGCGCCAGCCGCATCTACCATGCCGGGGCCGCCGCGCAGCGCGTCGAGCGCGCGCTGACCGAGACGCTGGGCGTGCCGCTGTCGGACGAGGCCGAGGTGCGGCTGAAGCTCAGGATCGACGACGACCTCTGCACGATCAGCGTCGATACCTCGGGCGAGAGCCTGCACAAGCGGGGCCACAAGGTCTCGGTCGGCAAGGCCCCGATGCGCGAGACGCTGGCGGCGCTGTTCCTGCGCGCCTGCGGCTATGACGGGCGGGAGCCGGTGCTGGACCCGATGTGCGGCTCGGGCACCTTCCCGATCGAGGCGGCCGAGATTGCGGCGGGGCTGTTCCCCGGCCGGTCGCACGCCTTCGCATTCGAGCGGCTGGCGGTGTTCGACGCGGGCGCCTGGGACGCGCTGCGGGCGGGCGCGCCGGACCGGGCGGCGGGGCTGTCCGGTTACGGCTCGGACCGGGACGCGGGGGCGATCAGTTCGGCGACCGAGAACGCGGCGCGGGCCGGGGTGGGCGACCGCTGCCACTTCACCCGGGGCGCAGTCAGCGACGTGCTGCGCCCCGAGGGGCCGCCGGGCCTCGTGATGGTCAACCCGCCCTACGGCGCGCGGATCGGGGACCGGAAGCTCTTGTTCTCGCTCTACGGGGCGCTCGGCAAGGCGCTGACCGAGCGCTTCGCGGGCTGGCGCGTGGGTCTGGTGACCTCGGACGGCGGGCTGGCCAAGGCGACCGGCCTGCCCTTCCGCGACCAGCTCGGCCCGATCCCGCACGGCGGGCTGAAGATCACGCTGCACCGGACCGGGGTGTTGTGAGATCCCGGTTGCCGTCGAACAGAAAACGGGCGGCCCCGCGGACCGCCCGGATCGTGGGTCAGATGCCGGTCGCGTGACAGGCCTCGCGGGTCTTAAACCGGCGGAGGGTCGATCACCCGAGGACAGCGACCCCTTTAGGCTCGGCCGGGGCCGGCGCCGCCGCGTCCTGGGTCCGGGTCACGCCGAAGCTGACCACCGGCTGGTTGCGCAGGAAGTCGTAGCCGACGAAACCGGCGCTGTTGGTGAAGTTGCGCGCCACGCCCACGTCGACACCGACGCCGGTTTCCCCGGTGAAGTAATAGCTGACGCCGGAGGACAGATGAGGGTTTCCTAAGGAGGCGCTGAGGCCGAGGAAGCCGGTCGGATCAGCGAGGGGGCTGGGGTGGACTGAAAGAGTACCCGCAGGACCCACAGGATGACCTCCTGGGTCAGGCAAGCGACCGCTGGCGGGCATCCCCGCCAGCGGATCAAATCCAGAGTGGATTAAAAGATGCGCTCAGCGACCGCATCCTGCGTCCGGGTCACGCCGAAGCTGACGACCGGCTGGTTGCGCAGGAAGTCGTAGCCGACGAAGCCCGCGCTGTTGGTGAAGTTGCGCGCGACACCAAGGTCGACGCCGACACCGGTCTCGCCCGCGAAGTAGTAGCTGACGCCTGCGCCGGCGGCCCACTCGTTGGTCACGTCGTTGCTCAGGATGCGTGCGCTGACGCCGCTGGAGACGGTGCCGTTGCCGAACGAGAAGCTGAGGCCGAGGAAGCCGGTCGCATCGGCGAGGGCCGGGGTGGACAGAAGGGCGAGGGCAAGGCCCGCCGCGGGCAGCGATTTCATGGAACGACTCCAAATCAGATCATGGAGTCCCTGCTTCCTTTACTGCCCTGCAATTCGCATCCCGACCGAATTGGCTTGTTGCCCATCGGGCGCCGATCGAAGGGGATGTCGAAATGGTTTTCGAATTATTCGAAAGGACAGGACCGCCTATCTGCCTGCGCCGGACCAGGCCGGGACGAAACGCCGGAAGAAGAGGGTTTCGGGTCCGGCGGGGGGCTGGTGCGGGCGGTGGGACTCGAACCCACACGCCCCGGAGGGCTACGGATTTTAAGTCCGATGCGTCTACCATTCCGCCACGCCCGCACTGCGGCGCGACACTAGGCGAGGTGCGGGGCGGAGGGAAG
>JAUIAU010000196.1 GCA_030425185.1 Alphaproteobacteria bacterium | reverse complement strand
ATGATGCAGCCCGCAGGCGCCCCGATCTATCGTCCTGATCCCGCGAAACACGCCCACCGTACCGCTACAACGCCCCGATCAGCCCCTGCGACGCTCTTCCACACTTACCACGGTGAATAACGTGGGCATACCGACGTAATACCGACGCGCGACCGACGTTGCACCGACCCCCGGATCGCGCCAGTGTCCGGGGGTCACACCCCCTTGCCAGAGGCCCCTCCATGTCCGCACCCACCGGCTATACCCGCCGCCAGATCGCCCTCCACTGGATCACGCTCGTCCTCGTCGTGCTCCAGATCGTCTTCCACGAAGGGATGGCAGGCGCCTGGGAAACTGCCGCCGATACAAACACTTACGCTTTCTCGACCCCGGTCATCCTGCATTTCGCCGTGGGCACGCTGATCCTCGGAATCGCGTTGTGGCGGCTCCTGCTGCGGGCCGAGCACGGCGCCCCGCCAGCGCCCGAGGGCGAGGCGAAACCGCTCGTCCTGCTGTCGAAACTCACCCACATCGGCCTCTACGCCCTGATGATCCTCCTCCCCGTCTCCGGCGCCGTCGCATGGGGCATGCAGATCGAGGCCCCCGCCGAGGCCCACGAGGTGATGAAATTCCTGCTTATCGCCTTGGTCGCGCTGCACTTTATCGGTGCGGTCTATCACCGGTTCGTGCTGAAATCCGGCGTGATGGAGCGGATGATCCGCCCCGTCGATTAAGCGTCCATCAACGGTTTTGTGGGCAGGGTGGTCGGTGTCGGCGACTCTGCCGGCACCATCAGCGGATGCGGCACCGGGTCCTTCGCGACCGTGAAGTAACGGCGCAGGACCTCGCCGTAGCCCGCGTAGCGATAGCCGTCGTTGCGGCGCAGGTAGTGCGTCCGCCGCGCGGCAAAGAGGCGGGGCAACTCGTACCACGGCACCCCGGGGTGCATGTGGTGCACCACGTGGAAGTTGTTGTTCAGGAACAGGAACGCCAGCGGTCCCCGGTCCTCGATCACCACCGTCCGGGCCCGTGCCCGCTCGTGCGCGCGGTGCTCCAGGAAGGTGCGGATCTTCAGCACCGACATCGACAGGTAGACCGCCATCCCGTAGGCCCAGCCCGGCAGCGCGCCGACCCAGCCCAGCCAGGCCAGCACCGGCACCAGCGCCAGGCCATGCGCCGCCCAGCTCAGCGCCACCCCCCGGTCCCCCGCCGCCAGCGCCCGCAGGTCCCAGCGCAGGAACATCGCGGTGCCCACCAGCGGCCCCAGCACCAGCCGCCCGAGCAGCGTGT
>JAUIAU010000195.1 GCA_030425185.1 Alphaproteobacteria bacterium | reverse complement strand
CCGCCGCCGCTGCGCCGCTCACGTTCCGTCCTTCTTTTTGGCCCAAATACTCCGGGGGGTCCGGGGGGCAGCGCCCCCCGGCCTTGTCTCACCCGACGATCTCCGCCGTCTCGACCACCGCGTGGAAGAGCACGTTCGCCCCCGCCGCGGCCCAGTCCGGGCTGATCTCCTCGGCCTCGTTGTGGCTCAGCCCGTCGACGCAGGGGCACATGATCATCGCCGTCGGGTAGAGGTCGTTGATCCAGCAGGCGTCGTGGCCCGCGCCCGAGACGATATCCATGTGGCTGTAGCCCAGCCGCTCGGCCGCCGCGCGCACCGCGCCCACGCAGCCCTCGTCGAAGGCGAGCGGGTCGAATTGGCCGACGATCTGCGCCTCGAAGGTGACGCCGATCTCCGCGCACAGCGCCGGCGCCTTCTCCATGAACTCGGCCACCATACCGTTCAGCTTGTCGAGCAGGTGCGTGCGCATGTCGACGGTGCAGACCACCTTGCCCGGGATGATGTTCCGGCTGTTCGGGTAGACGTCGATATGCCCGATCGCGCCCACCGCGTTCGGCTGGTTCTTCATCGCGATCTCGTGGACCAGCTCGGTGATCAGCGCGAGGCCGCGTCCGGCGTTCTTGCGCATGTGCATCGGCGTCGAGCCGGTGTGGCTCTCCTTGCCGGTGATCGTGCATTCGATCCAGCGCAGGCCCTGCCCGTGGGTGACGACGCCGATTTCCTTGCCTTCGGCCTCCAGGATCGGGCCCTGCTCGATGTGCAGCTCGAAGAAGGCTTTCATCTTGCGCGCGCCCACCGGCTCGTCCCCGACCCAGCCGATCCGCTTCAGCTCGTCCCCGAAGCGCTTGCCCTTGGCGTCGACCCGTTCATAGGCCCAGTCCTGCGTGTGCTTGCCCGCGAAAACGCCCGAGGCCAGCATGGCCGGGGCAAAGCGCGTGCCCTCCTCGTTGGTCCAGTTCGTCACCACGATCGGGTGCTTCGTCCGGATCCCGAGATCGTTGAGCGAGCGGATCACCTCCAGCCCGCCGAGCACGCCCAAGACGCCATCGTATTTCCCGCCCGTCGGCTGGGTGTCGAGGTGGCTGCCGACGTAGACCGGCAGCGCGTCCGGGTCGGTGCCCGGGCGCGTCGCGAACATGTTGCCCATTGTGTCGACGCCCATGGTGCAGCCCGCTTCCTCGCACCAGCGCTGGAACAGCGCCCGGCCCTCGGCATCCTCGTCGGTCAGGGTCTGGCGGTTGTTGCCGCCCGCGATGCCGGGACCGATCTTCGCCA
>JAUIAU010000082.1 GCA_030425185.1 Alphaproteobacteria bacterium | reverse complement strand
GTCGCGGCGGAAGTAGCGCCCGGCGGCGGCCCCGAGCCGCAGCGCCATCTCGGCGGTCATCGGATCGGTGTTGGCGCGGCCGCGCACCCCGTCGGTGCCGAATAGCTTGCGTGTCATCTCGTCTCCCTATCGCCGTGGATCGGTCCGCCCGCCGCCTGCCACAGCGCAAAGGCCTGCGCGGTCTCGGCCACATCGTGAACACGCAGGATATGCACGCCCTCGGCGGCCGCACGCAAGGCCAGCGCGACCGAGCCGGGCATCCGGTCGGCAGGCTCCTGCGCATGGCCGATCACGCCAATGAAACGTTTGCGCGACACGCCCAGCAGCAAGGGCACGCCCAGAGCATGGAACAGCGGCAGGTCGCGCAGCAGGGCGAGGTTGTGGGCTTGCGTCTTGCCGAACCCGATCCCGATGTCGGCCACGAGATGGTTGCGCGGCACGCCGGCGGCCCGGGCGCGGGCCAGGATGTCCTCCAGCGCGTCATAGACGTCGAGCAGGACATCGTCGTAGCGCGGGTCGAGGTGCATCGTCGCCGGGTCGCCCTGGCTGTGCATCAGGACGGCCGGGACCCCGAGGGCCGCGATTTCATCCGCCATGGCAGGATCGTGGGCGAGGCCCGAGACATCATTGATGATTTTCGCGCCTGCCCGGATCGCGACCCGGGCGACGGCCGCCTTCCTGGTGTCGATCGAGACCGGTACCGCGAGGTCGGTCAGCGCGCCGATCACCGGGGCGGTCCGCGCGATTTCCTCGTCCACGGGCACGGTCGCGGCCCCGGGCCGGGTGGACTCGCCGCCGAGGTCGAGAATGTCGGCCCCCGCCGCGGCCATCGCGCGGGCATGGGCGAGCGCGGCCTCCGGCACGAGGAACTTGCCCCCGTCCGAGAAGCTGTCGGGGGTCAGGTTCAGGATGCCCATGATCCGCGGCCGGTCGAGCGGCAGTCCCACCAGCGGCGCGCGCGGAGCGGTGAGCCGGGCCAGAACCTCCTCCGGCAGATCGGTCGCGGGCACCACCCGGGGCGCGCCCCCGCGCGACAGGAGCGCCACGTGGGAAAAATGCGCCCATCCCCCGGCCAGCGGCAGCGCACCCGGGGTGGCCGGGTCACAGATCAGCGGTCGCGGATAGCGATAGGGGTCGGCGGACATCGGGTTAGCCGCGCAGAACCGGGTGCGGCCCGTCCTGGAGCGGGCCGACCGTGCCGAGGGCGCGAATGTGCCGGGCGTGCAGGCGGGCCGCGATCCAGGGCGCGAGGGCCGCGATATCGGTCAGCGCATCGGGCGTGTCCCCGGCGGCGTCGAGCACCAGTTTCGACGGGGCGCAGACCGTCATCTGGCCCTTGCGGGCCGCCCAGTCGATCTCGGTCCGGCTGGACACCACGAGACAGCGCGGATCGCGTCCGGCAAGCACCCACGCCGCCTGGTCGAGACCGAGCAGCGCGATCCGGCGGCGCGAGAGCGGATGCGCCGCGCCGGGCAACGGCTGGTCGGGCGCGGGCAGCGCCAGCAGCACCGCGGGCAGCGGGTCGGCGGCGAGCCGGTCGAGCCAGGGCTTCAGGTCGGGACCGTCGCGCAGGTCGGGGCCGATCAGGACGAGTTGCACCTCGGGGGCATCGGGCGAGAACAGCGCCTCGCCCGCGCGTCGCACGATTTCGACGCCCAGCGCGAAGGGACCGCGATCCAGTTTCTCGATCCGCACGAACACCCGCGCCGCGCGCGGGTCGGCCAGCACCAGGCCGGCGATCTGCTCGGCCAGCGTTTCGAGCAGGTCCACCCGCGCCTCGGTCAGGGCCTGGTCGATGGCCTCGGTGATCGTGTCGTAGCTGAGGACCCGGTCGACGTCGTCGTGCAGCGCGCCTGCAAGGGTCTGCACCTCGACCACGACGTTGAAGCGCAGTCGCTGGGCCACGCCGCGTTCAGCCTGGAACGCGCCGATCTCGGCGGAGCGGACCCAGTCGCGCAGGGCGATGCGGTCGGGAAGCGACGACGCGGCGCCGGTCGCGCCGGCCCGGTCCTCCGGCGGAGCGAAGGCGAGCGCGAGGTCATCTGTATCGGCGGGCATGGCGGACAGTCCTTCCGGCAGGCTGGGCATGGGCTGGCCCTACCCTGCCCCGGGTCCGGGCCGCAAGTCCGCGCAGACCCGGCAGGTGCCGCACGAAGAGCGACACCCGCGGGGCCGCCCCTCAGTTCGAGGCGCTGCGCCCGGGATAGTATTGCCGGTAGAACAGGTGGTCGCCGATATGGGCGGTCCGCTCGTATTGCGAGGCCCAGGACGGGTTGACCGCCGTGGTGTGGTAATGCGTGGCCCCGTGGGTCAGCGCGCGCGGCGCCCGCCCGGAGATCATCGCATCCGCGACCTTGCCGAGCCGGTCGTAGACCGCCGTCTCGGTGATGCGCTCAGGCTTGCCGTCGCAGTTGTACGAGAACTGACAGGCATTGCGCGCGCCGCTGCCCTGATTGATGACGCCGCAGATCGAGCCGGGATAGCTCGCGCTGTCGCGCCGGTTCAGGATCACCTCGGCTACCGCGAACTGGCCACGCAGGCTCTCGCCGCGCGCCTCGAAGTAGAGGGCCTCGGTCATGCATTCCCACTCGGCCGTGCGCCGCGGTGCGGGCTGCGCCGCCAGCCACTGGCTGGTGTAGATCCCGTCCGAGGTGCGATCCTGGCGCATCGGCGCAGTGATCGCCCGGAGGCGGGACGCCGGAACGGCCTGAAGGGCGGCACGCTCACTGGAGAACAGCCCCAGGACGTTTCGCTCGATCTGACCCAGCGGGTCGGTAGACGAACTTGCCGTGACGTCGGCGCTGGCAGCGCTGACCGACATCACCAAGCCCACGACGGCAGCAATCGTGTGCACAGGTTTCACTTGTATTTACCTCGGTTGTTTCACCGAAGCTGACATCCCCCAATGCAGCTCACGTTCAGGGTTACGGGGGGGATGCGTCATCTCCTAGGCACAATTCGGGCCAATGCGCAGAATTGTGGCTCCGGCGACACGAAATCGCCGCGTCTGTCAATCGTCGGGGAGTCCCGCCCCGGCGCCGAAAACGCGACCCAAGATGTTGAAACGCCTTGGTTTCTTTTCCGAGGGCACGTCGGTCAGCGCCAGATGGGCCGCCGCGAGCCGCGCGACGGGCACGCGGAACGGCGAACACGAAACATAGGTGAACCCCGCCTTTCGACAGAAATCAATCGAATCGGGGTCGCCGCCATGCTCGCCGCAGATCGACAGGGTCAGGCCGGGCCGCGCCGCACGTCCCCGCTCGGCGGCGATGCCCAGAAGCTCGCCCACGCCGTCGACGTCGAGGGTATGGAACGGGTCCTCCGGGAACACGCCCTGGTTGACGTAGACGCCCATGAAGCGCCCGGCGTCGTCGCGGGACAGACCATAGGTCATCTGCGTCAGGTCGTTGGTGCCGAAGGACAGGAAATCCACCAGCGCCCCGATCTCGCCGGCCCGGAGCGCGGCGCGCGGGGTCTCGACCATCACGCCCAGCCGGTAGGCGAAGTCGCGCCCGGCCTCCGCGCGCACCTCGGCCGCGACGGCGTCGATCCGGGCCCGGACCAGTTCCACCTCGCGCTTGGCCGAGACCAGCGGGATCATCACCTCCGGCGTCACCGTCGCGCCGCGCCCGGCGGCGAGCAGCGTCGCCTCGAAGATCGCGCGGGCCTGCATCTCGTAGATCTCGGGCATGGTGATCCCGAGGCGCACGCCCCGCATCCCGAGCATCGGGTTGAACTCCTGCAACTCGGCAATCCGGGCCGTGACGGTAGACATCGGCAGGTCCAGCGCCTCGGCCAGCGCCCACATCCCGTCCCGGGTATGCGGCAGGAATTCGTGCAGCGGCGGGTCGAAGAGACGGATGCAGACCGGCTGGCCGCGCATGATTTCGAAGAGCTTCAGGAAGTCGTCGCGCTGCATCGGCAGCAGGCGCTCCAGCGCCGCGCCGCGATCTTCGGGCGACTCGGCGAAGATCATCTCGCGCATCACCGTCAGGCGGCCATCCTCGAAAAACATGTGCTCGGTGCGGCAGAGGCCGATGCCCTGCGCCTCGAACCGGCGCGCGGTCTCGGCATCGGCGGGGGTGTCGGCATTGGCGCGCACGCCGATGTCCCGGGCCTGGTCGGCCCAGTTCATCAGGGTGCGGAACGCGCCGTCGAGCATCGGCTCCTGCAGCGCGACCGCGCCGGACAGCACCGCGCCTGCGGAGCCGTCGAGCGTGATCGGCTCGCCCTCGGCCAGCACGCGGCGATCGGGCAGCGTCAGCGTCCGGGCCTTCTGGTCGATGATGATGTCGGCCGCGCCGACAACGCAGGGCACCCCGAGACCGCGCGCGATGACGGCGGCGTGGCTCGACATGCCGCCCCGCTCGGTCAGCACGCCGGAGGCGGCGTGCATCCCCCGGATGTCCTCGGGCGAGGTTTCGCGGCGGATCAGGATGCAGGCCTCGCCCCGCGCGGCACTCTCCTGCGCGGCGGTCGCGGTAAAGACGATGCGTCCCGTCGCGGCCCCCGGACTGGCCGCGATGCCGGTGGCGATCACGTCGCGCTTGGCGGTCGGATCCACCTGCCGGTGCAGCAACTCCGACAGCGCGCGCGGCTCGACGCGAAGCAGCGCATCCTGCTGGGTGATGATCCCGCTTTCCGCCAGGCTGACCGCGATGCGCACGGCAGCGCGGCTGTTGCGCGGCACCCGGATCGCGTCGAGCACCGACAGCCGGCCCGCGTCGAGGGTGAACTCGATCTGCATTTCCTCGCGCAGGCCCCGGCGCAGCGTCTCGCCCATGCCCTTGAGCCGGGCAAAGGCGTCGGGGGCGATCTCTTCCAGCGAGCGGCCGCGATGATCCCGCGTGAGGTAGAGCGCGCGATCCTCGTCCAGCGCCTCGCGGCCCTGGCTCTGGCTCAGGTAGCGCCCGGTGATCTGGGACTGTCCGGTCGAGGAGGACACGAACTGGATCACGCCCGAGCCGGACTCGGGCGCGCCGAGCCCCAGCGCCATCTTCTGGACGACGAGCCCGAGGCCCGCCCCCTCCGGCGCGCCGCGCGCCTGGCGCAGCAGCCGGGCGCTGGTGCCGTCCCAGGCCCGCGCCATCGAGCGCAGCACGTTCGCCAGCTGCACCGAGGGGTCCTGCGGGAAGGGTTCGTCCATCTCGTCCTGGTAGGCGGTCAGCGCGTCTTCCAGCGCCTCGCGGTCGGGATGTTCGGGAACCGGGAATTCCTCGGGGTCGAGGCGGGCGACCTCGACGGCATAGGCATGGATGAAACGCAGGTAGAGGCGGCGCGCGGCCTCGGCACCGATCTTGTCCGACAGCCGGACCAGTTGCGCGTCGTTCATCCCGATGTCGAGAACGGCCCCCGGCCCGCCCCATTCGCTCATCCCCGGGCTGGGCCGCACCGACAGCAGCGGCTCGGGGCCCATCGCGGCGATCAGGGCGTCACAGGAAAAGGCGCGATCGTTGGCGATGCGGCGCACCGCGTCGAAGCTGAGCGCGAGGGTCTTCGGCACCGGCAGATCGAGGCGGATCAGGCGCTGCAGGCATTTCGCCCGCACCCCGTGACTGGCATCGCTCATCGGGGTGGTGGGGGTGATCTCGATGAAATCGACGCCGTTCTGCAACGCGGCACTCCTGTGGTGTAGCCGCAGCATAGCGACGCACGTTGCGCGTGCAACGGTCCCGGCGGGGCGCGGTGTCGCGGGGGTCGCCCCCCGCGCCGGTCAGGCCTCGATCCGGCCGAGGTCCGCGACCTGCCCGCACAGCGTGCGGATGCGCGACAGCAGGTTCAGCCGGTTGCGACGCACGATCTGATTGTCGGCGTTGACCTGAACCGCCTCGAAGAAGGCATCAATCGGCGCGCGCAGGGCCGCCATCGCGGCCATCGCGGTGGCGAAATCCTCGGCCTTCAGCGCCGGGGCGATCGCCGTCTCGGCCTCGGCCAGCGCGGCATGCAGCGCGGTTTCGGTGGCGTCCTCGAAGAATTTCGGGTCGGCCCCGTAGGAGTATTCGACGCCGTCCTTCTCCTCGGCCTGCGACAGGATATTGGCCGCGCGCTTGTAGCCCTGGATCAGGTTCGCACCGTCGTCAGTGGCCAGCGTCGCATTCAGCGCCTCGGCCCGTTTGACGAGCAGCGCGAGGTCGTCGTTGCCCTCCATCGCGAGGCAGGCGTCGATGATGTCATGCCGGATGCCGCGATCCTTGAGGAATACCTTCAGGCGGTCGTGGAAGAAGGAGAGGAGGTCTTGCGCATCCGATTTGAAAACGTCCCAAAGGATCTTCTGATCCCCAAAATGCTGCCCATCATCATTTTCGCCTTGGCCAGTCGTTTCGAGATATCGGTCGTGAAGGATCGGTCGGGGTTTCAAGGAAGCATGAGACACCTGTCCATAGTGCGTCTGCAACACAACCGTGAGTTCTAGCCAACGATCCAAAGCGTCCTGCAAGGCAATCCGCACCCCGTTCTCCACAACCAGCCGGATCACGCCCAGCGCGGCGCGGCGCAGGGCGAAGGGGTCCTTCGAGCCCGTCGGCTTCTCGTCGATGGCCCAGAACCCGGTCAGCGTGTCCAGCTTGTCGGCCAGCGCCACCGCGACCGACAGTGGCGCGGTCGGCACGGTGTCGGACGGGCCCAGCGGCGAGTAATGCTCCTGCGCGACGGCGGCGATCTCGGCGGGCTTCCCTGCGGCGGCGATGTAGTAGCGGCCCATCAGCCCCTGCAATTCGGGGAACTCGTAGACCATTTCCGACGACAGGTCGGCCTTCGCCAGCCGGGCGGCTTCCTCGGCGGCGTCCGGGTCGGCGCCAACCAGCGGCGCGATCTCGCGCGCCAGCGCCGCGATGCGGGCGATGCGCTCGGCCTGGCTGCCCAGCTTGTTGTGGAAGGTGACGTTGGCGAGGCTCGCCAGCCACCGGGTCATCCCCGCCTTCGCCACGCGCAGGTCGTTCTCCCAGAAGAACTTGGCATCCGACAGGCGGGCCGCCAGCACCTTCTGGTTGCCCGCGAGGATGGTGGCGCCGTGGTCCTTGGTCTCGGTGTTGGCGACGGTGACGAAGCGGGTGATCCGCCCGGTCTTGTCCTTCACCGAGAAGAACTTCTGGTGCTCCTTCATCGAGGTTTGCAGCACCTCGGGCGGCAGGTCGAGAAACTGCGCGTCGATCTTGCCCATCAGCACGACCGGCCATTCGACGAGGCCGGAGACTTCTTCCAGCAGGCCGGGGTCCGACACGACCTCGAGCCCCTGCGCGAAGGCCTGGCTCTCGGCCTCGGCCCGGATCGCCTCGGCCCGCTCCTCGGCGTCGAGGATCACGCGGGCGCGCTTCAGCTTGGCGGCGTAGTCCTCGAACCCGCTCACGGCGAAAGGCTCGGGCGCGAGGAACCGGTGCCCGCGCGTGACGTTCCCGGCGGCGATGCCGTCGACGGTCAGCGGCACGACCTCCGCCCCCGCCTCGTCACTGAGCAGGCACAGGATCGAATGCAGCGGGCGCACCCAGCGCAGGCTGCCCGCGCCCCAGCGCATCGATTTCGGCCAGGGGAAGTTGCGGATGGTCGCGTCCAGCACCTCGGCGACGATCTCGGGCGCCTTGCGGCCGGGCTTCTCGATCACGGCAAAGAGCACCGCGCCCTTCTTGTCGGCGCGTTCCTCCAGCTGCTCGCGGGTCAGGCCGGTCGAGCGCAGGAAGCCCTCGATCGCCTGCGCGGGCGCATCGGCGCGGGGGCCTTTCCGTTCCTCGCGGGTGGTCGGGCTTTCGGCGGTCAGGCCCTGCACGGTCAGCGCGAGGCGACGCGGCGTCGAGAAGGCGCGCGCCCCGGCATAGGTCAGGCCCGCGTCCACCAGCCCGCCGGTGACGAGGCGCTTCAGGTCCTCGGCCGCCTTGCGCTGCATCCGGGCGGGGATTTCCTCGGAGAAAAGCTCGATCAGCAGATCCGGCATGGTGTCCTCTACTCGCCCGCGGGGGCGTCGTCGCGCGGGGGGCAGGCTTCGCC
>JAUIAU010000194.1 GCA_030425185.1 Alphaproteobacteria bacterium | reverse complement strand
TACGGCCACACGCTGAGGCAGCCGGCGACTGTCTTCGGCCTCAAGCGCCCCCGCGCCAAGGTCAAGATCCCCGTGGTCATGACGGCTGACGAGGTCCGTCGCTGCCTCGCCGCGGCCACCTGCCACCGCGACCGCGCCATGATCATGTGCGCCTACGGGGCGGGGCTGCGGATCAGTGAAGTTCGGCACCTGCGCGCCTGTGACATCGACGCTGAGCGCGGTGTGCTGCGTGTGCACAACGGCAAGGGGCGCAAGGAGCGGGTGGTGATGCCCGAGGTGCGCCGTCCGCCTGGGCAACCGGGCGGGCGGCCTCGCTTTCGTGTGGCCGACGTGCTCCGTGCGCACGGCCGCGCTGAACACGCCGCTGGGCCCTTGTCCTGGCAGGCGCAGGCCGTGTTGCGCGACGCGCAGCGGTGTCGAACCGCGGCGCTGGGCGGGCACCTGGAGCGCTGCGGTGACTGTGGGCACGAGCGGCCCGCCTACAACTCGTGCCGCAACCGCCACTGTCCAACCTGCCAGGGCGCTCGGCAGCTCGCCTGGGTCGCTGCGCGGGCCGAAGCCGTGCTGCCGGTGCGCCACTCGGTCGCGCGCTGCGACCGGTGCTGTCCCCCTACCGCGGCCCACGCTAGCCCCCTCGCGGGGGCATGCTGGCCTTGCTTCACGCTCCCGAAGCAGCTGCGCGCCGTCGCCAGGGCGAACCCGGCCTGGACCTACAAGGCCTTGTTCGACTGCGCCCGCGAGACCCTGATGAAGCTCGGGCGCCAGCGGCTCGGCACCCCGGCGCATTCGCCCGTGCTCGGCGTGACGGCCGTGCTGCACACCTGGTCACGCGACCTGCACCTGCACCCACACCTGCCGTCGTCACCGCCGGGGGATGGGATCCGAAGACCGAGCGCTGGGTGGGCATCGACGGCGACTACCTGCTGCCGGTCTTCGTGATGGCCGACCTGTTCCGTGGTCTGCTGCTCGGGCGCCTCAAGCGGGCGCACCGCGAGGGCCGCATCACGCTGGCCGGGCGCGCCGCGCCTCTCGCCGCCCCGGGCGCATTTCGCCGGCTGCTCGAGGCCCTGTATCGCAAGCGCTGGGTCGTCTACGCCAAGCTGCCATTCGCGGGGCCGCAGCAGGTGTTCCGCTATCTGGGCCGCTACACCCACCGCGTCGCGGTCAGCGACTACCGGCTGCTCGACGTCGCGGGCGACGCGGTGGTCCTCCGCACCCGCGGCGATGACGTGGCGACGATGACACCGGAGCAGTTCGTCACTCGCTTTCTGCTCCACGTGCTGCCGCAAATTGGTGGG
>JAUIAU010000193.1 GCA_030425185.1 Alphaproteobacteria bacterium | reverse complement strand
ACGGCACCAACTGGCTCGACATGGCCGCGAGCCCGGGCAACTTCGTCATCGGGCAGGACATCCAGGGCGTCGTCGCGGGCGAGAGCTACACGCTCAGCTTCAACGCGGGCGACGCGAACGACATCGACCCGGCCGACCAGAACACCTTCGACATCTACTGGAACGGCGAATACGTCGCGACCATCGACCCGCCGCAGGGGGCGATGCAGAGCTACAGCTTCACCCTGACCGGCGGCAGCGGCGATGGCAGCGACCGGCTGGAGTTCCGCGGCGCGCCGGATGACGACTTCATCGGCGCCTCGATCGACGAGGTGAAGTTCGTCGGCCTCGCCGCCGACGACGGGGACGGCGCGGACGTGATCCGCGGCGGCGCAGGCGCGGACGTGATCGACGGCGGCGCGGGCGACGACATCCTCTACGCCAACGACGACGACCCCGCCTCCGGGCGCGGCGGCGACACGGTGACGGGCGGCTACGGCTCGGACACCATCTACGGCAACGGCGGGGACTGGATCGACGGCTCGGAGGACCCGGACGACGGCGACAACGACACGCTGATCGTCAACAACGTTACCCAGATCGACTACATCGACGACAACGGCGACCCGTCCTCCGATCCGACCGAGAACGGCTCGGTCAGCTTCTCGGACGGCAGCTCGCTGACCTTCCGCAACATCGAGACCCTGCTCTGCGACCCGTTCACCACGACCGACCTGATCGTGATGAACCCGGCCGGGGGCGCGGGCAGCTTCCCGGGCGCCGGCGAGGCGCTGACGACCGTCGGCGGCGGCCTCGACCGGGTGATCGAACAGGGCATCGTGTCGAACGGCTCGGGCAACCTGCCGAACGTGATCGAGCCGGGCGACACGATCGTGCTCGACGGCACCACCTATGTCATCGACGACATCCAGGAGGTGCGCGCCACCCTCGACCACGAGGATGGCAGCGGCAACCGGATCACCACGCCGGACGTGCAGATGCACAACTTCGCCCTCCGCGATCCGCTGAACGGCGACACCTACACCGTGTCGGTCCCCACCGACGGCACGCCCTACCCCAACATCCGCTCGATCGAGATCACCTCGGTGGTGGGCGCGACCGGGGACAGCGTGGCCCTGTCGGCGGTGGACACCGACGATACCGTGACGCTGATCTGCTTCGCGGCCGGCACGCATATCCTGACCAACACCGGCGAGGTGAAGGTCGAGGCGCTGAAGGTCGGCGACAAGGTGCTGACGCGCGACTCGGGCTACCAGAAGATCCGCTGGATCGGCCGCACCCGGGTCGAGGGCACCGGCCG
>JAUIAU010000192.1 GCA_030425185.1 Alphaproteobacteria bacterium | reverse complement strand
GCCTGCGCGGTCTTGCCGACGACTTCGTCGGCTTCCGCGCGCGTCAGGCAGAAGGGCGGGGCGAAGCCCAGAATGTCGCCCTGCGGCATCGCCCGCGCGATCACGCCGCGCTCCAGCAAGGCCGCCGCCACCCGCGGGCCGACCTTGTCGCTCGCATCGAAGAAGACACGCCCCTCGCGGCCCTTCACGAATTCCACCGCGCAGATCATGCCCTCGCCGCGGACCTCGCCGACATTCACATGCCCGCCTACGGCATCGCGCATCGCCGCGTTGAAGTAGCCGCCGATCTCGCCGGCGGCATCGACCAGACCCAGCGCGTCGATCAGCTTCAGGTTCGCGACCCCCGCCGCCGCCCCGATCGGGTGCGCCGAGTAGGTCCAGCCGTGGCCGATGGGGCCGTTCTCATCGGTCCCTTGCTCCAGCACGGCCCACATCTTGTCGGACACGATCGACCCGGACAACGGCGCATAGGCCGAGGTCAAGCCCTTGGCAATCGTGATCAAATCCGGCTTCAGCCCGTAGTGGTCCGACCCGAACATGGACCCAAGCCGCCCGAACCCGGTCACCACCTCGTCGGCGATCAACAGGATGTCGTGGCGCGCCAGCACCTCTTGGATGGCGGCCCAATAGCCCGCGGGCGGCGGCACGATGCCCCCGGTGCCCAGCACCGGCTCGCCGATGAAGGCCGCGATCGTGTCGGCCCCTTCGCGGGCGATCAACGCCTCCAACTCGGCCACGCAATGGGCGACGAACCCGGCCTCGTCCAGATCCAGATCATCGCGGCGGAAATAATACGGCGCCTCGGTGTGGATCACTTGGCTCAGCGGCAGGTCGAACTTCTTGTGGAACAGCTCAAGGCCCGTCAGCGACCCGGTCATCAGGCCCGAGCCGTGATAGCCGCGCCAGCGCGAGATGATCTTCTTCTTTTGCGGCAGGCCGCGGATGTTGTTGTAATACCAGACTAATTTGATGTTGGTCTCGTTCGCGTCGGACCCCGAAAGGCCGAAATAGACCTTCGACATGTGGTCGGGCGCGCGGTCCAGCACCATCTTGGCCAGCGTGATCGAAGCCTCGGTGCCGTGACCGACATAGGCGTGGTAATAGGCCAGTTCGCGGGCCTGATCGGCGATGGCGTCGGCGATCTCGGGGCGGCCATAGCCGACATTGACGCAGTAGAGCCCGGCAAAGGCATCGAGCAGGCGGTTGCCGTCACGATCCTCGATATGGCAGCCCGAGCCGCCGGTGATGACGCGATTGGGCAGGTTGCCGCGCGCGAACTCGGCGAGATGCGTCGAAGGGTGAAAGAACGTCTCGCGATCCCATTGCGAAAGCTGGTCGTTG
>JAUIAU010000081.1 GCA_030425185.1 Alphaproteobacteria bacterium | reverse complement strand
TCGGCCAGCGTCCCGTCGAGGTCGAAGACGATGGTGCGGGACATGCGGGCGGCCCTCCGGTCGCGGTCGGCAAGCCGCCGCCGATGGTGTTTCGCCGCGAAACGAGGATTGATCGGCCCCCGGCTTGCGGCACTCCCGTCGCTGGGTAATAGAGCGACGAGGGAAAGAACAGGGGACCCCGCATGGGATGCGCACTGATCGTTCTGGCCGCGGGCCAGGGCAGCCGGATGAATTCGGACCTGCCGAAGGTGCTGCACCCGCTGGCAAGCGCCCCGCTTCTGGTCCACGCCCTGCGCAGCGGCGCCTCGCTCGACCCCGAGCGCACGGTGGTGGTGACCGGGCACGGCGCCGAGGCCGTCGAGGCGGCGGTGGCCGACTATGACGACACCATCACCTGCGTGCGCCAGACCGAGCAGCTGGGCACCGCCCATGCCGTGGCCCAGGCGAAGGGCGCGCTGGCGGGCGTGATCGGGGACGCGGTCGTGCTTTACGGCGACACGCCCTTCATCCGCCCCGAGACGCTGGAGGCGATGCAGGCCGCGCGCGCGGGCGGCGCCGACCTCGTCGTGCTGGGCTTCGAGGCCGCCGTGCCGGGCCGCTACGGGCGGCTGGTGACCGAGGGCGACCGGCTGGTGAAGATCGTCGAGGCGAAGGACGCGACCCCCGCCGAGCTTGCGCTGACGCTGTGCAACTCGGGCGTGGTGATGGCCGCCGCGCCGCTGCTCTTCGACCTGATCGCCGGGGTCGGCAATGCCAATGCCGCCGGGGAATACTACCTGACCGACATCGCGGGCCTCGCCAACGCGCGCGGGCTGACCGCGCGCGTGGTGCGCTGCGACGAGGCCGAAACGCTGGGCATCAACACCCGCGCCGAACTCGCCGCCGCCGAGGCCGCCTTCCAGGCCCGCGCCCGCGCCGAGGCGCTGGAGACCGGCGTCACCCTGACCGACCCCGCCAGCACCTACTTCGCCTATGACACGGTGATCGGCCGCGACGCGGTGATCGGGCCGCAGGTCTTCTTCGGGCCGGACGTCACCATCGAGAGCGGCGCCACAATCCGCGGCTTCTGCCACCTCGAGGGCTGCCACGTCGCGCGCGGCGCCGTCGTCGGCCCCTTCGCCCGCCTGCGGCCCGGCGCGGAACTGGCCGAGGACGCCCATGTCGGCAATTTCTGCGAGATCAAGAACGCCACGCTGGGCGAAGGCGCGAAGGTCAACCACCTCAGCTACATCGGCGATGCCAGCGTGGGCGCGCGCACCAACATCGGGGCGGGCACGATCACCTGCAACTACGACGGGGTCTTCAAGCACCGCACCGAGATCGGCGAGGGCGCCTTCATCGGCTCGGACACCATGCTGGTGGCCCCGGTGCGGATCGGCGACCGGGCGATGACCGGCTCGGGGTCGGTGATCACGCAGGACGTGCCGGACGGCGCGCTGGCGCTCGGCCGGGCCCGGCAGGACACCAAGCCGGGCTTCGCGATCAGGCTGATGGACAAGCTGCGCGCCGCCAAGGCGCGGGCGACGAAAGATTAGGAACGGCGCGAATCGCCACCGATTAGGAGTTTCAGAATGTGCGGGATCATCGGCGTCCTCGGGGAACATCAGGCGGCCCCTCTCATGGTCGAGGCGCTGAAGCGGCTCGAGTACCGCGGCTATGACAGCGCCGGGATCGCCACCGTCCACGAGGGCCGGCTCGACCGCCGCCGCGCGGTCGGCAAGCTGGTCAACCTGCAGGACCTGCTGGTCGACTCGCCGCTGGCGGGCCGCGCCGGGATCGGCCACACCCGCTGGGCCACCCATGGCGCGCCGACCGTCTCGAACGCGCACCCACATGCGGCGGGTCCGGTCGCCGTGGTCCACAACGGGATCATCGAGAACTTCCGCGAGCTGCGCGCCGAACTGTCGGCCCTCGGCGTGAACTTCGAGAGCGAGACCGATACCGAGACCGTCGCGCAGCTGGTCGCGCATCACCTGCGGCAGGGCAAGAGCCCCGCCGAGGCGGCGCAGGCCACCTTCGGACGGCTGGAGGGCGCCTTCGCGCTGGCGCTGCTGTTCGACGGCGAGGAGGACCTGCTGATCGCGGCCCGGCTCGGCTCGCCGCTGGCCGTGGGCCACGGCGAGGGCGAGATGTTCGTCGGCTCGGACGCCATCGCGCTGGCCCCGCTGACCGACCGCGTCACCTATCTCGACGAGGGCGACTGGGCCGTCGTCACCCGCGCGGGCGTGCAGGTCTACGACAAGACCAACGCGCCGGTCGAGCGCCCCGTCAAGCGCATCGCCATCGACGCGGCACGGATCGAGAAGGGCGGCCACCGGCATTTCATGGCCAAGGAAATCGCCGAGCAGCCGACCGTGCTGGGCGAGATGCTGGGGCACTACCTCGACGCCTCGGGCGATATCCACTTCCCGGACGCCCTGCCCGACTTCGGCACCGTCGACCGGCTGGTCATGGTCGCCTGCGGCACCGCCTTCTATGCCTGCCAGACCGCGAAATACTGGTTTGAGCAGCTGGCGGGCCTGCCGGTCGAGATCGACATCGCGTCGGAGTTCCGCTACCGCCAGCCGCCGATCGGCGCCAATACCGCCGCGCTCTTCGTCAGCCAGTCGGGCGAGACCGCCGACACGCTGGCGGCGCTGCGCCACTGCAAGGGCCGCGCCAGCCACATCCTGAGCGTGGTGAACGTGCCCGAAAGCTCGATCGCGCGGGAAAGCGACCTCGCCCTGCCGATCCGCGCAGGGGTCGAGGTCGGCGTCGCCTCGACCAAGGCCTTCACCTGCCAGCTGGGCGTGCTGGCCCTGCTCGCCGTCCGCGCCGCGGAGGCGCGCGGCCGTCTCGATGCCGCGGGCGTGGCGGAAAAGATCGGCATGCTGCGCAGCGTGCCGGGGCTGATGAACCTGACGCTGGGCCTCGAGCCGGAGATCGAGCGCCTCGCCGGCGGGCTGGCCGAGGCGCGCGACATCCTCTTCCTCGGGCGCGGGCCGATGTACCCCCTCGCCCTCGAAGGCGCGCTGAAGCTGAAGGAAATCAGCTACATCCACGCCGAAGGCTATGCGTCGGGCGAACTGAAGCACGGCCCCATCGCGCTGATCGACCAGGCCGTGCCGGTGATCGTCTTCGCCCCGACCGATGGGCTGTTCGACAAGACCGTCTCGAACATGCAGGAGGTCATGGCCCGCCACGGGCAGGTGCTGCTGATCACCGACAAGGCCGGGGCGGCGCGGGCCGCAGAGGGCACCTGGGAAACGCTGGTGATGCCGACCTGCGATCCGCTGTTCGCCCCCATCGTCTATGCGCTGCCGGCGCAGCTGCTGGCCTATTACACCGCGCTGGCGAAGGGGACCGATGTCGACCAGCCTCGCAACCTCGCCAAGTCGGTGACGGTGGAGTGACCCCGGCCGAGGCGCTGGCCGCGCTGGAGGCGCAGGCCGATCCCGGCCGGGCCGAGGGCATGGCCGCCTATCACAAGGCCGCGCGGCGCTATCTCGGCGTGCCGAACCCGGTGCTCGACGAGATGGCGCGCGACTGGCGGCAGGGGATGACCGTCGCGGCGCGGGTCGAGCTCGCGGCGGCGCTCTGGGACAGCGACATCCACGAGGCCCGGGTCGCGGCGGCGAAGCTGCTGACGCAGGCCCGGATCCGCGACGACGGCCCGGTCTGGGACCTGATCCGGTCCTGGGTGCCGCAGTTCGATGCCTGGGCGGTGGCGGATCACGCCTGTCTCGCCGGGCAGCGGCGGCTGGTCGCGGAGCCCGCGCGCCTCGACGAGGTGGAGGACTGGACCCGGTCCGACCACCTCTGGACCCGGCGCGCCGCGCTGGTGATGACCCTGCCCTGGACCCGGCAGAATTTTCCGAGCGAGGCCGATCTCGCCGTCCGCGACCGCGTGCTGGGCTGGGCGGCGGGCTATGTCGAGGCACCCGAGTGGTTCCTCCAGAAGGCCGTCGCGTGGTGGGTCCGGGACCTGTCGAAGCACGACCCGGACCGCGCACGGGCCTTCCTCGCCCGGCACGGCGCGCGGATGCAGGCCTTTGCGCGCCGCGAGGCTGGCAAGTACCTGGGCGGGGTAGCCGTGGACACGGGTGGGGCTGGTGAGGACTTGGGTGGGGCAGACGACCACTCGGGCAGCGCAGGCGAGGCCTGAGGCAGGCGGAAGGAACCGCTGCCGGAGGCGCCCCGCGGCGGGCCAAGGTGCTGTCTTCAAGGCCTAAAATTTTTAGGCGGGCCGGTCTGATGGGGGTGGCCAGCCCTCGCTCCCTCAACAAGATCAATGACTTGCAGGCCGTCGCGCGGCGCGAAGTCTTGACGACTGGTTAAGATCCTAAAATTCTTAGGACCCGGCCAAGGTGACACCCACCCCGCCGCATCGGCTCCGGCGACACCGCACGCCCATCACAGAGGCCGTCGTCCGCTCCCGGGGCAGCCCGCCCACAGGCCGACGACCGCCTCAGAGCCGCGCGAAGAGGCCGCGCTGGGGGGCCTTGCAGAACGGCTGCGACGACACCCAGTCGATCATGTCCTGGTGCTTGCGGTCCGAGTGGAACGGACCCCAGTCCGCCGCGACGCCGCGCATGCCGGCCGAGACCACGCCGTCGCGCGGCACGGTCGAAGCCATGATCCGCACGCCGCAGCGCAGGTTGGCGACGCCGTCCTTCAGCGCTTCGCCGGATTTCGCCTCGCAGCCGTAGCCGCGCGCGGTGCCGGGCGCGATCTGTACGAGGCCGTACCACAGCCCGCCGCCGCCGACGGCGCGCGGGTTCCAGGTGCTTTCGTGCTTCGACAGGGCCGAGATCAGGCCGGTCCAGAACAGCGCCCGGCCCTCGGCATCGGCCTCGCGGTAGCCCGGGCACCAGGTGTCGATGTCCGCCGGCACCACGTCGAGCAGCGCTGCCCCGTGGGTCTCGATCGCGGCCATCGTCTCGGCCGTCCAGAGCCGCCCGTCGGGCACGCCGTCCCAGCGCATCGCGGGGGTTGCCTGCGAGGCACCGCCGCCCTGTCCGAGGCTCGCACAGCCCGCCAGCAGCGCCATCGCCGCCACTCCGAGCCCCCGGCGCACCGCGCGCCCGAGGCCCGTTCCCATCGAGAACCGGGGGGCCGGGGCCCCCGTCGTCGCTGTCCGGTTCACTGTCACCAGACCACTCCGTCATCGTTGTCGTTGCCGCAGCGCTGCCCGCCCGGCGCCGATCCGGCAAGCGTCCCCTCTGGCGTGCCCCCCGAAATGGGCGGGAACCTGCCCAAACCGGCCGGTTTCTTGTCCGAACCCGACCTTCAGGGCCAGCGATCCTCGTGCAGCAGCACCCCCTGCACGGCCGGAGCCAGCAGCGAATCGAGCCACCCGATCCGCCCGCCGAGGCCCCGGCGCAGCCAGCCCCGGACCGGGGCGGCGTCGGTCCAGCCCAGCCCCACGGCCAGGTAGCGCCGCGCATCCTCCGCCCCGGTCAGGCACAGGACCGCGGTCGCGCGCAGGCCGTCGTCGAGGCCGATCTCCAGCCCTTCCTCGCGGCAGACCGCCTCGCGCAGCGGGCTCGCGCGGCGCGCCGGAGGCAGGGCGCCCGCCGCGCCGAAGACCGGCAGCACCCGCTCCTCCGCGATCTCTTGCCAGACGAGGCCCGCGCCCGCGACCACCGCCTCGGCCTGCCGCGCGAGCGCCCGCCGCTCGATCACCCAGCCGAGCGGCACCAGGATCAGCGCCGCTGCCAGCACGGGCGCGAAGGCCCGCCAGGCCGCCCCGATGATCCGCCGTCGCACTCCCACGCGTTCTCCCCCGCCCGCACGTCCTCCATCCTGCCGCGCCCCCGCCGCCAAGGGAACCGCGAACCGCCCTGCCGCCTTGCGCGCGCCCCGGCCGTTGCCTAGAACCGCCCCAACCCGACAGCCGCGGAGCGCCCTCGCCATGCTCGACCTCACCTATCCTGCCCCGAAGCCCAAGGTCATCGCCGGGGCGAAGCACGACTGGGAACTGGTGATCGGCCTCGAGGTCCACGCCCAGGTCGCGACGAAGGCCAAGCTCTTCTCCGGCGCCTCGACCCGCTTCGGGGCCGAGCCCAACTCGAACGTCGCCTTCGTGGACGCGGGCATGCCCGGCATGCTGCCCGTCATCAACGAGGGCTGCGTCGCGCAGGCGGTGCGCACCGGGCTGGGGCTGAAGGCGCAGATCCACCTGACCAGCGCCTTCGACCGCAAGAACTACTTCTACCCCGACCTGCCGCAGGGCTACCAGATTTCCCAGCTCTACCACCCGATCGTGGGCGAGGGCGAAGTGCTGGTCGAGATGGGCGACGGCACCGCGCGCGTGGTGCGGATCGAGCGCATCCACCTCGAACAGGACGCCGGCAAGTCGATCCACGACATGGACCCGCACATGTCCTTCGTGGACCTGAACCGCACCGGCGTCGCGCTGATGGAGATCGTCAGCCGCCCCGACATCCGCGGTCCCGAGGAGGCCGCCGCCTATGTCGCCAAGCTGCGGCTGATCATGCTCTACCTCGGCACCTGCGACGGCAACATGCAGAACGGCAACCTGCGCGCCGACGTGAACGTCTCGGTCTGCCGGCCGGGCGCCTACGAGCGCTACCAGGAAACCGGCGACTTCTCGCATCTCGGCACCCGCTGCGAGATCAAGAACATGAACTCCCTGCGCTTCATCCAGGCCGCCATCGAGCACGAGGCGCGCCGCCAGATCGCCATCCTCGAGGACGGCGGCAGCGTGGTGCAGGAGACCCGGCTCTACGATCCCGACAAGGGCGAGACCCGCTCGATGCGCTCCAAGGAAGAGGCGCACGACTACCGCTACTTCCCCGACCCCGACCTGCTGCCGCTCGAGATCGAGCAGGCCTGGGTCGACGACATCGCCGCCCACCTGCCGGAACTGCCCGACGCGAAGAAGGCCCGCTTCCTCGGCGACTACGGGCTGTCGGACTACGACGCCAGCGTGCTGACCGCCGATCTCGACGCCGCGCATTACTTCGAGGCCGTGGTGGCCGAGGCCGGCGACGGCAAGCTTGCCGCCAACTGGGTCATCAACGAGCTCTTCGGCCGCCTGAAGAAGGAAGACCACGCCATCGCCGACAGCCCGGTCAGCCCGGCGCAGCTCGGCGGCATCATCCGGTTGATCAAGGCGGGCGACATCTCGGGCAAGATCGCCAAGGACCTGTTCGAGATCGTCTACACCGAGGGCGGCGACCCGGCCCGGATCGTCGAGGCGCGCGGCCTGAAGCAGGTCACCGACACCGGGGCCATCGAGGCCGCCGTCGACGAGATCATCGCCGCCAACCCCGCGCAGGTGGAAAAGGCCAAGGCCAACCCCAAGCTCGCGGGCTGGTTCGTGGGCCAGGTGATGAAGGCGACGGGCGGCAAGGCCAACCCGGCGGTCGTCAACCAGCTGGTCAGCGCCAAGCTCGGACTCTGAGGCCCCGGCCCCCCGCAGCCCGTCCCGCCCCGGCCCCCTCCCGGTAGGGTGCGTGCTTGCACGCGCCGGACTGCGACGCGCAGGGCGTCGAGCGTGTGTGGTTGTGTTCAGGGGGAGATCGCACACTTGGCTGACTAGAGCTGCGTGACTCGGCATGCGTGCATAATTCAGTGAAGGTCGATCTTGCGGCTTATCCGACGCTGGACCTTCTTGGGCTTGCATCCCCAAGTTGTGCCGAACCCACTGTTCGGAAACCTTGGCGGTAGCCCGAGTACCTCCCACTCGAGCAAGCAGACAACCTTTTGTTGAACCCATTCTTTCTGCGGTGCTATGATGGTCGGGAGTGTTTTGTCGATCAATACTTTTGAGGCTCAAATGGCCTACGACGCTAGTCAAGCAAACATCGAGCTTCTTTCTAAAGAGTATGCCGAGGGCACAAGGCGAACTGTGTTCTTTCTCGGAGCTGGTGGAAGCACAGAGGTTGGATTCCCTACTTGGGGTGCTCTTCGTGACGGCTTGTTCAGTCGAATTAGTGACGAAGTCGACTCTGCCTCTGCTGACGATGAGCTACTCGAGAAATTCCGAGAGGTCGAAGAACTGTCTAGTGACAATGATAGATTCTGGGAATTCTTCGCTCGCTCTGCAAAATCTTGGCCAACAACATATAATGACTATCTCACGTCGCAGTTCGATGATGTCGTTCCTGAGGTCGAAACCCCTAAGTTATATCAAAGAATTTGGAGTATGCGCCGCTCACATCAGGTCTTCACCTTAAATGTTGACGGACTTATTTCTAGAGCTTTTCGAGAGCTGAAGTCAGACCCGAGGCAGCATCAGTTGTTGGAGTTCGATGGCTTCAATATCACGGATTCCCTGTCTTATCTAGTGTTCTGAGTCCGACATTTGCTACCGATTTCCCCTGATTTGGTCGAGCGCATCGAGCGCGCGACGCTCGCGAGTGAGGATGTCCTCGGCGCTCTTGCTCCAGACGAAGGGCTTCGGCTTGGC
>JAUIAU010000080.1 GCA_030425185.1 Alphaproteobacteria bacterium | reverse complement strand
GTCTACGTGACCGAAGCGCCCTATGCCACCTGGGACAAGTCGCTGACGGCGATCACCGGCTCGCTGAGCACCGCCTCGGCCACGGGCAATCTCGTCAACCCGTGATGGACCGGACAGCCGCCGTGACCCAGCGGCTGTGCCTCTCCTCGCTCAGCCACCTGCGCGACCGTCGGTTGCGAAGGATCCTGACGCTGGCGGGCTTCGACCCGATGGCGGCGCGGCCGCGCGCGGGCGATGCCGTCGCGGTCTGGGGCAGCGGCAGGACCGCCGAGCGGGGCGCCCGGATGGCCGCCCGCAGCGGCGCGGCGCTGGTCTGGCTCGAAGACGCCTTCCTGCGCTCGGTCCTGCCCGGGCGCGCCGGGCGCGGGCCGCTGACCGCCCCCGTCGGCCTGCTGATCGACCGCAGCGCGCCCTACTACGACGCCACCCGCCCCTCCGACCTCGAAACCCTGCTGCGCACCGACCCGCTCGACCACAGCGACCTCCTGGCCCGCGCCCGCGCCGGGATCGCCGATCTGATCGAGGGCGAGATCACCAAATACACGGCGTATGCGCCCGACGCAGCCTTGCCCGATCCGGGCTACGTGCTGGTCATCGACCAGACGCGCGGCGATGCCTCGATCCGCCTGGGCGGCGCCTCCGGCGACACCTTCCGCGAGATGCTGGTCGAGGCGCGGCTCGACCACCCGCACGCCCGCATCGTGGTGAAGGCGCATCCCGAAACCGCGCGCGGTCTGCGCAGCGGCCATTTCGGCCCCGGGGACGCGGACGACCGGACGACGCTCCTGACCGCGGCCGTGTCGCCCTGGCACCTGCTCAGCGGCGCCGTCGCGGTCTACACCGTCACCTCACAGATGGGGTTCGAGGCGATCCTTGCCGGGCACCGCCCGCACGTCTTCGGCCAGCCCTTCTACGCCGGATGGGGCCTGACGGAGGACCGCCAGCCGGTTCCGCGCCGGGGCCGGGTCCTGACCCGCGCCCAGCTCTTCGCCGGGGCGATGCTGCTCTATCCGCACTGGTATGACCTCGCCCGCGACCGGCTGGGACGGTTCGAGGATGCCTGCGCCGCGCTGGCCGCCGAGACCCGCGCCTGGCGCGAGGACGCGGGCGGGCTGACCGCGACCGGGATGCGGCTGTGGAAGCGCGCGCCGCTGCGCCGGTTCTACGGACCGGGCCTGCGCTTTGCCGACCCGCCCGCCCGCGCGGTCGCCACGGCCGCGAAACGGGGCACGCCGCTGCTCGTCTGGGCCTCGAAGGAGACCGACGCCCTGCGCGCCGCCGCCGAGGCCGCGGGCGTCGCCCTGCACCGGGTCGAGGACGGGCTGATCCGCTCCCGCGGGCTGGGGGCCGACCTCGTGCCGCCGCTGTCGCTGATCCGAGATCCGAGCGGCATCTACTACGACCCCACGCGCCCCTCGGCCGTCGAGATCGCCGTCGCCCGGGCCGCTTCCCGGCCTGCCGAGCGCCTGACCCGCGCGCGCGACCTGCGCGAGCGTCTCGTGGCGCTGGGACTGACGAAGTACAACCTGCCCGGCCTCGCCACCGAAACGGGACCGCCGCCCGGGGAAGGCCGCCTGCGCCTGCTGGTGCCGGGACAGGTGGAAGACGACGCCTCGATCCGCCTCGGGGCCGGGGCGGTCCGGACCAACGCCGGGCTGCTGGACGCGGCCCGCGCGGTCCACCCGGACGCATGGATCGTCTACAAGCCGCACCCGGATGTCGAGGCGGGCCTGCGCCCCGGGGCCCTGCCGGACGACGCCCGCGCGCTGGCCGATGTCATCGCGGACCGGGCCGACCCGCTGGCCCTGCTGGCCGGGGTGGACCGGGTCTGGACGATGACCAGCGGGCTGGGGTTCGAGGCGCTGTTGCGCGGGGTGCCCGTGACGACGCTCGGCACGCCCTTCTATGCCGGGTGGGGCCTGACCGATGACCGCGACCTGCTGCCCGCGGCCCGCGCCCGGCGAAAGGCGCGCCCGCCTCTCGACGCGCTGGTGCAGGCGGTGCTGATCGACGTGCCGCGCTACCACGACCCGGTCACCGGCCGCCCCTGCCCCGCCGAGGTGGTACTCGACCGGCTGGCCGAGGGGCGCACCGGTCCCGCCGGGCCGCGCTGGCTGGCCAAGCTGCAGGGCGCGCTCGCCGGGCAGTCGTGGCTCTGGCGCTAGGCTCCGCCCTCAGGCGCGACGCCGCCACAGCGCCATCAGGTCGGCGCCCACGCGCCGCGCGGTGACCAGGTCGAAGCGGGGCGCCTCCGCCAGACGGTCGAGGCCCAGCGGCCCGAGGCCCGGCCGCCCCTCCGCCCCCAGCGCCACGCCCGCGCCGAAGGTCACGAGGTCGTCGACCAGCCCCGCCCACAGAAGCGCCGCCGCCAGCCCGCCGCCGCCCTCGCAATAGACCCGCGTCAGGCCGCGTGCCCCCAGCGCCGCCAGCATCGCCGTCGGGTCAAGGCCATGCGCCCCCTCCGGCACCTCGATCAGGGTGGCCCCCGCCGCCGCGAAGCGCGCCCGCTGCGCCGCCGGGGCCGACGGCCCGTGGACCAGCCAAAGCGGGGCCTCCGTCACGCTCTCGGTCAGCCGCGAGGGGCACGGCAGGTCCAGCCCGCGCGCCGCCACCACCCGCACCGGCTGCCGCGCCACGCCCAGGTCACGCACCGTCAGCGTCGGGTCATCGGCCCGCACCGTGCCAGCACCCACCAGGACCGCGTCATGGCGCGCGCGCAGCGCGTGACCGGCGCGGCGCGCCTCGGCCCCGGTGATCCACTGCGACTCGCCCGTCCGCGTGGCGATCCGGCCATCCAGCGACAGCGCCAGCTTCAGCGTCACCAGCGGCCGCCCCGCCGTGACGCGCAGGAGGAACCCTCGCTGGTCGGTCTCGGCCTCGTCCCGGCACAGCCCCTCGTCCACCGCGATGCCCGCGGCGCGCAGCATCGCCACGCCGCGCCCCGACACGCGCGGGTCCGGGTCGGGACAGGCGACGACGACGCGCGCGACACCGGCGGCCACCAGCGCCTCGGCGCAGGGCGGGGTCTTGCCGTGGTGGGCACAGGGTTCCAGCGTGACGTAGGCGGTCGCACCGCGCGCGGCGGCACCGGCCTGCGTCAGCGCGATGGTCTCGGCATGGGGGCGCCCGCCGGGCTGCGTCCAGCCCCGCCCGACGATCCGGCCGCGCGCGACGATCACGCAGCCGACGGCGGGGTTGGGCCAGACCTGTCCGTGACCGCGCCGCCCGAGCGCGAGCGCCAGCGCCATGAAGCGCCGGTCGTCGGGCCGGGTCATGGCATCAGCCTTCTTTCGGGCGCAGTTCCGAGACGAAGTCCTCGAAGTCGTCGGCGGCCTGGAAGTTCTTGTAGACGCTGGCGAAGCGCACGTAGGCGACGGTGTCGATCCTGGCCAGCGCCTCCATCACGATCTCGCCGATCACCTTGGAGGGAATATCCGTCTCGCCCATCGACTCGAGCCTGCGGACGATGCCCGAGATCATCTGGTCGATGCGCTCCGGCTCGATGGGACGCTTCTGCATCGCGATGCGGATCGACCGCTCCAGCTTGTCCCGGTCGAAATCCTCGCGCTTGCCGTTGGTCTTGATCACCACCAGGTCGCGGAGTTGCACCCGCTCATAGGTGGTAAAGCGACCGCCACAGGCCGGGCAGAACCGCCGCCGCCGGATCGCGACATGGTCTTCGGCGGGCCGAGAGTCCTTCACCTGGGTGTCGGTGTTTCCGCAGAACGGGCAACGCATGGCCTCTCCCTCGGCACGTCTTGTCTGTTTTCCACACGTACTATAGGCGTAGGGCTAGGGCTTGGGTAGGTGCCATTTGCATCCCCGAGATTTGCCTGTGGCCCGCGGGACTCACCTTGAATCGCGGGCGAAATGCAGCGCCACCCGGCGGCTGTGCGGGCGGCTGCGATGCTCGACCACGAACAGGCCCTGCCACGTCCCGAGTTGCAGTTTTCCCGCAATCACCGGGACCTGCAGGCTGACCGGCAGCAGCGCGGCCTTCAGATGCGCGGGCATGTCGTCCGGCCCCTCCAGCGTGTGGGTCAGGAAGGCCATCGCGGGATGCGTGCCCGGCGGCACCAGCCGGTCGAGCCAGGCGAGGAAATCGGTCTGCACGTCCGGGTCGGCGTTCTCGGTGATCAGCAGCGAAGCCGAGGTGTGCCGGATCATCAGCGTCAGCAGTCCGTCCTCGGGCGGCAGCAGGCGCGCGACGTCCCGCGTGATCTCGTTCAGGCCGGGGCCGCGCGTCTCGACGGTCAGGGTATGGTGCATGGCGGGCCGGGACCGGGACGGATCAGAAGATCCGGTCGCCCTGCTGGTCGATCAGCTGCTTTGCCTTGTGCAGGGTGGCAGCGATGGCGGCCTCCTCGCTCGGCAGCGTGTCGGCGCGGATCATCCGGTGGACCCGCGTCTCGCCGCCGATCTCCTTCTCGATCCGCGCGGCAATGCGGTGCTGGCCGCCCTCCTTCACCGGCTCCGGGATGATGCGGAAGCCGTTGTAGGTCTCGGACGCGGGTGCGGCGGCAGCGGCGGTCTTGCCGCCGAAGAGCTTGGACAGGATCGACATGGCCAAAAGGTAGCCGGACCGCGCGGCAGCGCAAGCCCTCAGGCCGGCCGCAGCGCCAGCTTCAGGACGAGCAGCACGAAGGGCGCCGCGTGCAGCAGGAGATCGAAGATGTCGATGGGCCGCACCAGCGTTCCCGCCGCCAGCATCTTCAGCTTCTCCCAGATATGCGGCTCCGGCGTGAACGGCGCGAGGCCGAGCGTCAGGCACAGGAAGATCACGGCCCAGAGCGGGATACCGGCGAGGAGGGACTGGAGGGCGGTCATGGGGGCGGCCTTTCGTGTGGGGGCATGCAGGTTACGACAGGTGATCTACCCGCGGTGTCACAAGGTCAATGAACCGCGACAATCCATGCCGGGACGGGAGGCCAAGCGCATGATCGGCGGCCGCATGCAAGGCCGCCCAGGTCTCGCGCTGTTGGGGCCCACGCATCTCCTCGTCACCCAGGAATCCGACGACCATCAGTCGCGCCGGAACGCCGTGATCATGCAGAAACCACAGATGTGCCAGCCGGTTCGCATACTGGTAGAACACGCGCGTCCAGTCCGTCGCAGGCGAGACGCCGAGTGCGGTCTGGACCTGCGACAACGCTGCCTTGATGCGTGTCAGCGACAGTTCTGCGGCCTGCGACGGCGGCGACAGGAATTCACCGACATGCGCCTTCGCCTCGACAAGCACGGGCGTTCCATCAGGCAGTGTTCCGAGCGCATCCCATTGCGGCCCGCGCGCTGGCCAGAACGCGCGCAGAGCCGGGGCCAGTTCAGCCTGCCCTATCTTCTCCAGAAACGCGGCATCCCGGTACTCGGCGAGGTCGTCAGACCTGAGCGGCGAATGCCAAGCGATTGGTCCGACACCATCGGGTTGCAGAAGCTCAGGACAGTCGTTCACCGCGCGCTGAATCCATTTCAGACTGCCCTTGGTGCCCTCTGGCTGGGGAATTCGGCTCATGCTGTTACCCTCGACATTTATCGTGGTCCCGGACAGCACCGGTGCGTGCTGGCGCGCGCTGCGCGTCAATAGTGATACCGGCACTGGATGATGACCAGCGCCCCGTCCAGCACCTTGTAGACCAGACGGTGCTCGCGGTTGATCCGGCGCGACCAATAGCCCGACAGGTCGTTCTTCAGTGGCTCCGGCTTGCCCGTGCCCTCGAACGGGTGACGCTGGCACTCGCGGATCAGGGTGTTGATCTTGCGCACAAGGGCGGGGTCCGTCTTCTGCAAGGCGACGTAATCGGCCCAGGCCGACGCGGCGAAGGAGACGATCATTCCCGCCCGAGCGCGTCCAGGTCTTCGACGGTCCGCGCGACCACATCGCCGGACTCGACCTGCGCCATCGCCGCGCGCAGGGCCTGAGCGTTGGCCGGGGACGACAGCAGGTAGGACGTCTCGTCCAGCGAGTCGTAATCCTCGACCGAGATCATCAGCACCGGCTTGCCGTTGGCGCGGGTGACCAGCAGCGGCTCATGATCGTCGTTCACCCGGTCCATGTAGGCCGAGAGGTTCTTGCGCAGATCGGTGGAGGTGGTGTGTTTCATGGGACGAGTGTACGCGATAGCGTACGGCGGGGCAAGGGGGCGGGACGCGCCTGCCCTGTCACCAAGCCGTCAGTACCGATTGAGCAGCTGGGCGACGTTCGGATTGGCTAGGGCCGTCTCGACCGCGTCCGTTGCGGCAGGGATCATCGCCAAGCCCTGCCCCGCAAGATCAAAGACCGCGTGGCGCGATACGGGCACGGCCATCACCGCGATCAGGCAAAGCCCGACCAAGCCGTTGCGGTTCAGACGGCGGCCAAAGGGCTGTTTGCGGGTCTTGTGCCGGAACAGATATTGGCCCGCCTTCGCACCGAAATACCCGCCCAGAAAGGCCATCATCAGAAGGTTTTGTTCGGGGATGCGCTGATCCTGCGTCAAGGCGCGGCGCTTGTCGGCACCGAACTGGATGAAGGCCAGCAGGTTCGTCAACAAAAGGAGGACCGCAATCGCGAGCATCCACGGATCAGCTTGAAGCAAGACGTCTATCATACGCGCCATGTGCCTGCGGAATTCGGCGGAAGTATGGCTATGGGGGATGATTTGCGACGGCGGGAGGGGTGTCGGGACGAGGAAAATGCCGTGGGATTGGCGGGGTGAACCCCGCCCTACTACCTACATGTGCTTGAGTTCCAAGAATTGTATCAAACGGTCTACGTCCGAAACGGAAAAGAGATCCGTGGTTCTTTCACCTTTAGCGGTGATCGTTCCAACGAAGGCTGTATCGACTTCTTCGTTGCCAAAGAGACCACTATCGAAACCGGGCCGTCGAAACCAGAAGCGCAAATGGCTCGCTGCTCCCTTAAACCCGTATTCGCAGTCAGCGTACTTTCGTGCACCGGGCTTCGTCGACAGATGGATGGCTGAGAATGCTCCCCGCGATACAGGGTAAACATGCAATGAAGATGCCTCGACCCAACTCATAAGCCGATTGTATGCCGCCTTTGCATCAGCTGTCACAAGACGGGCGCGCAGACGCTCTATAAGATGCAGTTCATCAGCCGTGTAACTCACTGATCCAAGAAACTCCGCAGCTTCCGGCTCCGCGACGGATGCTTCAGCTTCCGCAACGCTTTCGCCTCGATCTGGCGGATGCGTTCGCGGGTGACGCTGAACTGTTGGCCGACCTCTTCCAGCGTGTGGTCGGTGTTCATGCCGATGCCGAAGCGCATCCGCAGGACCCGTTCCTCGCGCGGGGTGAGCGAGGCGAGGACCCGCGTCGTGGTCTCCTTCAGGTTCTCCTGAATGGCGCTGTCGAGCGGCAGGACGGCGTTCTTGTCCTCGATGAAATCGCCGAGCTGCGAATCTTCCTCGTCGCCGATCGGGGTCTCCAGCGAGATCGGTTCCTTGGCGATCTTCATCACCTTGCGAACCTTCTCGAGCGGCATCTGCAGCTTCTCGGCCAGTTCCTCCGGCGTGGGCTCCCGGCCGATCTCGTGCAGCATCTGGCGGCCGGTGCGGACCAGCTTGTTGATCGTCTCGATCATGTGCACCGGGATGCGGATGGTGCGGGCCTGGTCCGCGATGGACCGGGTGATCGCCTGCCGGATCCACCACGTCGCGTAGGTGGAGAACTTGTAGCCGCGGCGGTACTCGAACTTGTCCACGGCCTTCATCAGGCCAATGTTGCCTTCCTGGATCAGGTCGAGGAACTGCAGGCCGCGGTTGGTGTATTTCTTCGCGATGGAGATCACAAGGCGCAGGTTGGCCTCGACCATTTCCTTCTTGGCCTGCCGGGCTTCCTTTTCGCCCTTCTGGACCTGGTTCACGATGCGCCGGAACTCGGAGATGTCCACGCCGACGTACTGGCCCACCTGCGCCATCTCGGCACGCAGGTCGTCGATCTTGTCGCGCGAGCGCTCCAGCAGCGCGGTCCAGCCGCGGCCGGGCTTCTCGGCCATCCGGTCGACCCAGGTCGGGTCCAGTTCGTAACCGCGGTACTCGTCCACGAACTCGCGACGGTTGATCCTGGCCTGGTCGGCCAGCTTCACCATCGCGCTGTCGATCGACATGATCTTGCGGTTGATGCCGTAGAGCTGGTCGATCAGCGCCTCGATCCGGTTGTTGTGCAGGTGAAGCTCGTTCACCAGCTTGACTATCTCGGTGCGCAGCTTGTGGTAGGCGACCTCGTCCTGCGTGGTGAAGGTCGAGTCCTTGTTCAGCGCCGCCGAGATGCGCAGGTCCTGCATGTCCGCCAGCAGCGTGTAGTCATGCGCGATCATGTCGAGGGTTTCGAGAACCTTCGGCTTCAGCGCGGCTTCCATCGCCGCCAGCGACATCGACGCCTGGTCGTCGTCGTCCTCGTCGTCGTCGGTCCGGATCGGGTTGCCGTCGGCGTCGAGTTCCGGCTCGTTCGAGCGGTTCTGGGACTGCGCCTGGGCCCCGCCCTCGCTGGCGATCCCGTCGAGGGGGGTGTCCTCGTCGTCGCCTTCCTCCTCGCCCATGTTGCGGCCCATGGTGGCCTCGAGGTCGATCACGTCGCGCAGCAGGATCTCCTCGCACAGGAGTTCGTCGCGCCAGATCGTGATGGCCTGGAAGGTCAGCGGGCTTTCGCAGAGGCCCGCGATCATGGTGTTGCGTCCGGCCTCGATCCGCTTGGCGATGGCGATCTCGCCCTCGCGGCTCAGCAGTTCGACCGAGCCCATCTCGCGCAGGTACATCCGCACCGGGTCGTCGGTGCGGTCGAGCTTCTCGGTCTCGGCGGTGG
>JAUIAU010000079.1 GCA_030425185.1 Alphaproteobacteria bacterium | reverse complement strand
TGCTGATCTGTCTCGATGACCGGGTAGCTCTGGGAAGGCGTCCTGCGCGCTGGGGGATTGCCGCGCTCCAGGTAGAACACCTGACCGCGGTTGCCGAACCCGTGATGCACGATCTCAATCGAGAAACCGGCTTTAACGCCGCGCTCTTTGTGTTCGAACCTCCGCACGTCGTCTGCATCAAGCACGTCGGACTTATCGAGTACGAGAACGGCCCGCGCCTCGGAACGCCGTTCAACGCCTATCGTGTCGCCTCAGGACGAGCGATTCTGGCGTGTTTGCCGGAACGGTTCCTCACGGACTACATTTCGGCCTATCACCTCGACATGTCAGCTGCGAAGGTCGAGGCGGACATCGTCCTGCCAGTCGCCCGCGCACGCGAGGTCGGGTATGCGATCAGCGAATCGCACCTACAATGTGATGTTGTCTCCGCAGCTTGCCCTGTTTTGTCAGGTCAGGCAGAGCCGATTGCAGCAATCAGCCTTTGGCGGGCCAGCTACAGCTGCACCCATGACATGATCAGGGAAGCGCTGCCCACGCTGCGCGAGGCGGCCGCCGAACTGTCCCGGCTGCTGGGCGCCCGCAAGTACCTGTAACCTTCGCGGCTATTCCGCTGCCAGCGCCACCGGTGTACGGCGGCCGTACTGCGCGATTTCGGCGAGGATCCCGGCGAACATCGCCTTGAAGGCGGCATAGCCCGCGTGCGGCCGGATCCGGACCTCGTCCATGTAGAGCGCCCGATCGATCTCGATCTGAACGACGCTGGTGCCCTGCGCGGGTCGTCCATACCGCTGCGCGACGAAAGCCCCGGCGAAGGGCGCGTTGCGCGCCACCGTCAGCCCGGCGGCGGCAAAGGCCGCCTCGACATGCGCGACCACGTCCGGGTCGGCGGCCGCGCCGAACCGGTCGCCCAGAACCACGTCCGGGCGCTTGCCACCGGCCGCGCGCAGGTTGTCCAGCGCCTCGTGCGGCATCGAGTGGCAGTCGATCAGCACCGCTTGCCCGAACTCCATGCGCACGGCGCCCAGAAGCTCGGTCAGCGCAGCGTGATAGGGATGATACCAGCGGTCCAGGCGCGCGCGCGCCTCGTCCAGCGTGATCTTGCCCCGGTAGATCGCCCGCCCGTTCGCCACGACCCGGGGAATCACCCCCAGCCCGGAGGACAGGCGCGGGGTCATCGGCACCCGCCCCAACCCGGAGATCACCGCCGGGTCCAGTTCGTCGGGCGCGCGATTCAGATCGACATAGGCGCGCGGCACATGGGCGAGAATCGAATGCGCCCCGAGCGCGGGGGCGCAGACGATCAGATCGTCCATGAACGCGTCTTCCGAGGACCGCACCGCATGGGCATCGAGAACCGTGCGGGCAAGGAATTCCTCGGGATAATGGCGGCCCGAATGCGGCGAGGCGAACACCACCGGAGTGGCGGGCGCGGGGCTCAGGCGCAGGGAGAAGGGCTCGACCGACATGACGCAGATATAGCCCTCTTTTTCCCTCTGCCAAAAGGCTTGAACCCCCCCGGCTTCCCTTTTATAGAGCGCTGACCCGAGCGGCAGAGACCTGCCGCGCGAGGGCGGTTAGCTCAGTGGTAGAGCACTACGTTGACATCGTAGGGGTCACAAGTTCGAACCTTGTACCGCCCACCATCGTCGCCCGAGTCCGGGCCCCGCAACCACGGCGCTGCTCCAGCGTCCGCCTGAGGAGAAGACCATGAAGGTCCGTAACTCGCTCCGCTCGCTGAAGAGCCGTCACCGTGACTGCCGCGTCGTCCGCCGCAAGGGCCGCGTCTACGTGGTGAACAAGACCCAGCGTCGGTTCAAGGCCCGCCAGGGCTGATCACGCGTCCGCGCGTTTGCGAACGGCCGCCCGAGCATTTGCTCCGGCGGCCTTTTGCATATCGGCCCGCACGGCCGACACGGGCCCGCATCACGGGTTCACCGCCTCGGCCAGCATCCGCACCGCCACGTCCTGCGTGACGTAGCCGGTGACCTCGAGGCCGCGATCCCGTTGGTAGCGACGGATCGCGCGGCGGGTATCGGCATCGAACCGCCCGTCCACCGCCCCGGGATCGAGGCCCAGTTCCGCCAGCCGCCGCTCGGCCAGCGTCCGCAGAATCGGGTTCCCCAACACCTGCGCTTCGGCCGCCTCCAGCCGGTCCCGCTCGGCCTGGTTGGCCTCCGCACCGCTGCGGTCTTCCAGCCGGGCGCGTGCCTCGGCCGAGAACGGCCCGTTCGGATACTGGCGCAGGAACTGGCGATACGCCCCGGCACTGTCGTCGGACACCGCCCGATCCCACGCCTGGCGCTCTTCTGCCCGGGCGTTGCGCCGCGCCTCCCGCTCGAAATCGTCGAGTCGCGCTGCCGCATCCCGCGCAAAGCGCCCGTCGGGATAGGCGTCGAGATAGGCACGGTACGCCGCCGGGGTATCGGTCTGTCGCACCCGGTCCCAGTAACGACCCTCGCGCGCGGCTTCCTCGCGCGCCCGCGCCTCGGCCTCCCGGTCGAGTTCCTCGCGCCGCGCGCGCGCCTCGTCCGACAGGCGCGCGATCTGCGGCCCGTCGAGGAACCCGGTAGTCTCGACCCCGGCCGTGCCCTGCCAGGCGCGAATCGCCCCCCGCGTGCCCGGCCCGAAGATCCCGTCGATCCCCCGCGTGTCATGGCCCAGCAGCACCAGCGCCCGCTGGATCGCCCGCCGCGCATCCCGGCTGAGGTTCAGCGCCGCTTCCCGCGCCTCGGCCTCGCGAAGGGGCGCGTCGCGCAGGTCGGCGCGCAGCCGCTCGGCCTCGGCCCGGTAGCGCCCGCCCGGATAGGCCTCGAGGTACGCGTCCGCCGCGGCCTCGGTCCCGATGGCCTGCACGGCCTGCCAGAACCCGTCCTCGCGCAGCTCCGCGGCATCCGCCTCCGGCGCGGGCGCCGCGCCGCCGAGGAAGGGCGTCAGCCGGCCGAGAAACCCCGTCACCTCGACCCGACCCGCGAATCTGTCCGCCGCCGCCCCAAGGGTGGTGCCCGGCTGCAGGATCCCGTCCGTCACGAATCGCGTCACGTCCTCCGGCGCGCCGGTCGCCAGGGTCACGCCCTGCGGCACGGCAAGGGTCCCCGGCCCCGTCGTCAGGCCCGCGCCGAGTCGCAGCCGGGCATCAGCATCGAACCCGAGCGCCACGACCGCACCGCCGGGTTTCGACGCGGCCAGGTCGAGCAGCGCGCCGAGCCCCAGCGCCCGCCGTGCCAGCAGCAACGGCTGGCTCGCATCCTCGTCCACCGGCAGGACATAGCTGTCGCGCGGCCCGGTCACCACATGCCCGGCCAGCAGGATCACCAGCCGGTCGGCCGCGCCGAGCCCCGCCGCCAGATCGCCCAGCAGCCGGTCCAGCGCCTCGGCATCGGCATCGCGGGCCGACACCACGTCGAAGCCCGCCGCCCGCAGGGCAAAGACGCTGCGAAACACCGAATCCGCCCCGGCCACGCGCGGAAACCGGTCGTAGTCGCGGCTTCCGACGACCAGCGCCAGGTCACGCGCCAGCGCGGCGCCCCCGGTCAGAAGACTCAGGACAAGCGACAGGATCAGAACCCGCATCGGGACACTCCCGGAGTTGCGGAGCGGGGCTCAGTCGTAACTGCGGCGGTCCTCGATCACCTTGCCGTCGTTCGGCAGGCTTCCGGGCGTCACGACCTCGACCCGGCCCCTGAGTTTCAGGGCCGCCTGCACATGCTCCTCGTAGGCCGGGTCACGTGCAAGGCTTTCGATCTGGACAATCATCACGTCCGCGTCGCCCTCGCGCTCGGCGATGACCCGCGCGCGCAGGATCTCCGGGTGGCGCGCCACAAGATCGGCGACCTGTTCGGGCCGCACGAACATCCCCTTGATCTTGGTGGTCTGGTCGGCGCGGCCCATCCAGCCGCGGATGCGCAGGTTGGTCCGGCCACACGGGGACGGGCCCGGCAGGACCGCCGACAGGTCGCCGGTCGCGAATCGCACCAGCGGGTAGTCCGGGTTCAGCGAGGTCACGACCACCTCGCCCACCTCGCCGTCGGGCACCGGGTCGCCGGTGCCGGGCCGCACGATCTCGACGAGAACGCCCTCGTCGACGATCATGCCCTCCTGCGCCGGGCTCTCGTAGGCGATCAGCCCCAGATCTGCCGTTGCGTAACACTGCAGGCAGGCGATGCCGCGGTCCTCGTAATAGGCCCGCAACTGCGGGAAGAGAGCCCCGCCCGACACCACCGCGCGCGCGATCTTCAGGCGCAGGCCCATCTCGTCGGCCGTCTCGAGGATCACCTTCAGGAAGTCCGGCGTCCCGGCATAGGCGGTCGTCCCGATGTCATGCGCGGCCCGCGCCTGCAATTCGGTCTGGCCGGTCCCGGCGGGCAGCACCGCGGCGCCGACCGCGCGCGCGCCGCTCTCGAAGATCGTGCCCGCCGGCGTCAGGTGATAGCCGAAGCAGTTCTGCACGATGTCGCCCGGCCCGATGCCCGCGGCATGCAGGAACCGTCCCAGCCGCCACCAGTTCGGAGTGACCATGCCCGGCTCGTAGATCGGTCCCGGACTCTGGAAGACATGCGCGAACCCGGCGGCCTCCTGGGCCGTCAGCCCGCCGAAGGGCGGCAGGGCTTTCTGCGCCTCGACCAGCGCCGACTTGCGCAACACCGGCAGGGCCGCCAGCGCCGCGCGGCCGGTGACCGTCGCGGCCGCCACGCCGCCCAGGGTCGCCGCGTAGCCCGGCAGGGCCTGCGCCCGCGCGATCAGGTCCGGCAGGCACTCGGCCAGCGAGGCGTCGCGGGCCTCCGCGCTGCGGGTTTCCAACTCGTCCCAGTGGCTCATGCTCTTCCTCCCCGGACGCCCGGTCGCGGACCGTCCTGTCGTTCCTGTCACACCCGGCCGGTCCGGTGTCGCGGCTCAGCTCAGCCAGCGCTTGCGACGGCGGTAGCTGCGCACGTCGCGGAACGACTTGCGGCCCGCGTCCGACATCCCGAGGTAGAATTCCTTCACGTCCGGGTTCTCGCGCAACTCGGCCGCCGTGCCTTCCATCACCACGCGCCCGCTTTCCAGGATGTAGCCGGTATGGGCGAAGCGCAGCGCGACGTTGGTGTTCTGCTCGGCCAGCAGAAAGCTGACCCCTTCGTTCTCGTTCAGCCCCTTCACGATGCCGAAGATCTCCTCGACCAGCTGCGGCGCGAGGCCCATCGACGGCTCGTCCAGCAGGATCATCTTCGGCTTCGACATCAGGGCCCGCCCGATCGCGGTCATCTGCTGTTCGCCGCCGGAGGTATAGCCGGCCTGGCTCTTCCGCCGTTCCTTCAGGCGGGGAAAATACGCGTAGACCATGTCGAGGTCGGCTTCGATCGCGCCGCGTCCGTCGCGCCGGGTATAGGCGCCGGTCAGCAGGTTTTCCTCGACGGTCAGGTGGCCGAAGCAATGCCGGCCCTCCATCACCTGGATGACCCCGCGCTTGACCAGCGCTGCCGGATCGAGGTGCTGGATCCGCTCACCCTCGTAGATGATCGACCCCTTCGTCACCTCGCCGCGCTCGGAGTGCAGCAGGTTGGAGATCGCCTTCAGCGTCGTCGTCTTGCCCGCGCCGTTGCCGCCCAGGAGCGCGGTGATCCCGCCCCTCGGCACGCTCAGGCTGACGCCCTTCAGCACGAGGATGACGTGGTTGTAGATCACCTCGATGTTGTTGACGTCGAGAAGCGTCTCGGTGTCCTGCGGCGCGGCATCCAGCATCGGCGGCTCTCGCTTCTTCTTGGCGAAAATACTCGAAAGCTCCGGCGGCGGCCCGAACCGCCGCCGGAGGTCGTCTCAGGTCCTCAGCCCTCGCAGGCCTCGTTCACCGGCCACGGCGCGTTGGCGGCCGCGTACTCGGCGGCGGCCGACTCGATCAGCGGGTTGATGACCGACAGGTCCGGGGTCAGGTGATCGCTTGCCTGCACGAACTTCTCGCCATCCCACTGCAGCATCCAGCCGCCGGCGTGCCCGGTGTGGTTGGCGCACGAGGTCGAGAACGGCGCCACCATGCCCGTCGCGCCCAGCTCTTCCAGCCGCTCGGCGGTCAGGTTGATGTGCTCGAGGCCCCAGCGCAGCTGGGTCGCGTCGATCTCGGCGGTGCCGAACTCGGCCTGCGCGGCGCGGATGCCCTCGGCGAGGATCATGCTCATCACCAGGCCACGCTGGTAGAAGACGCCGTTGATCTCCTCCTCGGAGGCCATCGATGCCCCGGGGTCAATGACATGCTGGCGCACGTCCGCCATCAGGCCGCCGTCCGGCTGCGGCATCGACCACGAGATCGAGCGGTAGCCCTTGCCGTCCATGCCGACCTGGCGCAGGTCCGCGTCATGGCCCGACCACCAGACGCCGACGAACTGGTCCATCGGGTAGCGGGTCTTGACCGCCTCGGTGATGGCCCCGGCGTTCATCGCGCCCCAGCCCCACATGATCACGTAATCCGGGCGCTCGCGGCGGATCTGCAGCCACTGGGCCGACTGGTTCTGCATTTCCGACAGGCCGACCGGGATCGGCACCAGTTCGAAGCCGTGCTCTGCGGCCATCGCCTCGAGCAGCGGAAGCGGCTCCTTGCCGAACGGGTGGTCGAGGTGCAGGAAGGCGATCTTCTTGCCCGCGAGGCCCGCCGGCGACCCGCCGCCCAGCTCGTTCAGGATCATCGACGCGCCGTCCCAATAGCCCAACGGCATGTTGAACGCCCACTGGAACACCTTGCCATCGGCCATCGGCGAGAAGCCGTAGCCCGGCGCGAGGATCGGGATCTCGTCCACGTTGGTCTTCGGCAGCACCTGCAGCGTGATGCCGGTGGACCACGGCTGGGTTACGATGGCATTGCCCTTGGTGCGCTCGTAGCACTCCACGCCCTTCTCGGTGGAGTAGCCGGTCTCGCACTCCTCGAAGTTGACCGGAACGCCGCCGATGCCGCCGTCGCGGGCATTCAGCATCAGCATGTAGTCGCGCTGACCGTTCATCAGCGGGATGCCGGTGGCCGCGAACGGACCGGTCCGGTAGCTGAGGTTCGGCGTGTAGAGTTCCTGCGCCGAGACCGCACCCGCCGTCACGGCGAGGGCGAGGCCAGCGGCCGCCAGTTTCTTCAGGTAAGTCATTCTCTTCCTCCCTTGAAAGATCACGTCGGTTCTTCTTGGTCTTGGGCCGCCCCGCTCAGTGCGGGAACGGCCAGATGATGAGTTTCTCCCGGATCAGCCGCCACAGCTGCGCCAGCCCGTGCGGCTCGACGATCAGGAAGAAGATGATCAGGCCGCCGACGACCATGATGTTGATGTGCTCGACGGTGGCCGACTTGATGCTCAGGCCCAGCAGTTCTGGCACCGTGTTCAGCAGCACCGGCAGCGCCACCAGCAGGATCGCGCCCAGCCAGTTGCCCAGCACCGAGCCAAGACCACCGATGATCGCGATGAACAGCACCCGGAAGCTGAGCTCGATGTCGAAGAGGTTCGGCTCGGCCGCCCCGCGCCACAGGAACACGAAGAGCGCGCCCGCTACGCCGACGATGTAGGACGAGACCGCGAAGGCCAGCAGCTTCGAGCGCATCAGGTTGATCCCGATCAGCTCGGCCGCGATGTCCATGTCTCTCGTCGCCTTCCAGATCCGGCCCTGGTTGCCGCGCGTCAGGTTGATCACCATGACCGTCAGCAGCGTCACCACGATCAGGATGAAGTAATACTGCGTCATGCTGTCGGCGAGCGGCCCCGCCACATGCAGCCCGAAGATGTCCACGTTCGGCACCTGGATCGCGCCCGAGGCGTTGTAGTTGTAGAGCCACGGCCATTTCTCGAAGAGCCAGACGAGGAAGAACTGCGCCGCCAGCGTCGCGATGGCGAGGTAGAAGCCCTTGATCCGCAGGCTGGGCAGGCCGAAGGCGACCCCGATCATGGCGCTGAAGGTGCCCGACAGCAGCACCGCGATGAACAGGTTCATCTCCGGGAAGATCGTGATCAGCTTGTAGCAGGCATAGGCGCCCACGCCCATGAAGGCGCCCGTCCCGAGCGACAGCTGGCCGGCATAGCCCGTCAGGATGTTCAGCCCGGTCGCGGCCAGCGCATAGATCAGCACCGGGATCAGCAGGGTCTGGAACACGAACTCGGACGCGGTCCAGGGCAGGATCACCCAGGCGAAGACGAGGATCACCATCAGCAGCCAGGCATCCTGCTTGACCGGGAACAGTGCCTGGTCGGCACGGTAGCTCGTCTTGAACTGGCCTGCGACGCGATAGAGCATGGCGTCCTCTCACTCCTCTTGCGCCGGGTCGGGCGCACCTATCTCGGACCGGCCCCCACGAGCGGGCCGGATCGGGGGCACGGGGCCCCATGGTCTCGGGCCGGGACGCGCCCGGCGCGGCAAGCGTCTAGCGGGCGCGCTGCAACGACGCGTAGGGGCGCACGCGCAGCCACAGGAAGCTGTAGCTGCCCGCGAGCATCCCCGCGAAGGCCACGAGCACCGCCGGCACGGTCGCGGCGTCGCTCGCGGGCGCCAGCAGCGCGAGGCCGCCGAACGTCCAGAACACCGCCCAGCCGATGACCGAAGTCAGCGCAACGAGTTGTTTCATTCCATGATCCTCCCAGATCGCGAATGCCGGGGCCAACCGGCAGGCTCCCGAGCGCGCCTCCTCAAACGCGCTCGATGATCTTCTCGCCGAACAGGCCCTGCGGCCGGAACAGCAAAACGACGAGGGCCAGCATGTAGGCGAACCAGGCTTCTGTCGAGCCGCCCAGCAGCGGCTGACCCCAATAGATTTCGAACAGTTTCTCCAGCAGGCCGATCGCCAGCCCGCCGATGATCGCGCCGCTGATCGACTCGAGCCCGCCCAGCATCAGCAC
>JAUIAU010000017.1 GCA_030425185.1 Alphaproteobacteria bacterium | reverse complement strand
CTCGCGCTCGCCGAGTGCTGGGGCGACGCCCACAAGATGACCTCTGCCAATGCCTGCGCCGAAGGCCAGGTCTGGTCCGAGACCCTCGCCACCTGCGTGGCCAAGCCGACCAGCTGAGCCTCTGCACCGAAGCACATCTCGTTCCCTCTGAGATGTCACGACGACCGGCCCGCCCGCCTCGGACGGGCCGGTTTTCTGTCCGCCCCCCGCCGAGCCGCCCCCGATCCTGACGCATCCGTGACTGTGCCGCCCCCGCCGCGGCGCTAGACTTCCCCGCAGCCAACCCCCGTTTCCCCCGGAGGACACCCGATGACCCGTGCCCGCCCCCTGATCCTCGCCGCCGCGCTGGCGCTCGCCCCCGGCCTCGCGCTGGCGGTTGGCAGCGACGACGACGCCGTGCCGACCCCGACCGAGACCTCCAGCAAATGCGAGGGCGCGCAGGTCTGGGACGAGAAGACCGAGACCTGTGTCGATGCCCGCGAGAGCCGGATCGACGACGACACCCGCTACCGCGCTGTGCGCGAACTGGCCTATGACGGCCAGATGGAGCGCGCGCTGGCGATCCTCGACAGTTTCGAGAACCCCGGCGACGACCGCCGCCTGACCTATCTCGGCTTCGTCCACCGCAAGTCGGGCGACATGGCCGAGGGGATGCGCTGGTACGCCGCCGCGCTCGAGGCCAACCCGGACAACCTGCTGGCGCGCTCCTACATGGGCATGGCGCTGGCCGAGCAGGGCGACCGCGACGCCGCCCGCGTCCAGCTGACCGAGATCCGCGCCCGCGGCGGCCGCGAGACCTGGCCGGAACTGGCGCTGGAGATGGCGCTCCGGAACGGACCGCGCCCGGCCTACTGAGCCGGGCCCGCGGCTTCACCGGCGGTTAACCCGCAGCGCCTATCCGGGAAACCCGTTCCCGAGGTGTCCCGGTGCAGCCGCCCGCAGCCAGTCCCGCCCTCGCGCCGCCCCGCAAGGCGGCGCTGATCGTCAACCTGCTCGTGGCCGAGGGGCTGTGCCCCGACCTGTCGGGCCTGACCGACGCGGGCCAGACCCGGCTGGCGCGCGAGATCGGCGCGCTCGGTCGCATCGACCGGGCGACCCTCGACCGGGTCGCGGCCGAGTTCGCCGCCGAGGTGGACGCCATCGCGCTGACCGCGCCCGGCTCGCTGGCGCGCGCCATCGACCGGCTCGACGGCCATATCGCGGCCCCGGTGCTCGACGCGTTGCGGCGCGAGGCCGGGATCGGCGCGGCGGGCGACCCGTGGGAGCGGCTCTCGGCGCTCGGCACCGACACGCTGGCGCCCGTGCTGGCCGCCGAACGTCCCGAGGTGGCCGCCGTCATCCTGTCGAAGCTGCGCACCGCGCGCGCCGCCGAGCTGCTGTCGGCGCTGCCGGGGGCGCTGGCGCGCGCGATCACGCTGGCGATCCCGCGGGTCGCCGCCACCGACCCCGGCACGGTGGCCGCGATCGGGCAGGCGCTGGCGGCAAGCCTCGACAACGGGCCGCCGCCCGCCTTCGAGGACGGCCCGGTGCCGCGCCTCGGCGCGATCCTCAACACCACCACCGCCGCGATCCGCGACGACGTGCTGGCAGCGTTCGAGGAGGTCGACGCCGATTTCGCCCGCGCCGTCCGCGCCGCGATCTTCACCTTCGAGAACATCCCGGCCCGCATCGCCCCCCGCGACGTGCCCCGCGTCCTGCGCGAACTCGACGAGGAGACGCTGGTGCAGGCCCTCGCCGCGGGCCGCGCCACCGCACCGGAGGCGGTGGACTACATCCTCGCCAACGTCTCGAACCGGATGGCCGAACAACTGCGCGACACGCTTGCCGACCGCCCGGCCCCGGCACTGGCGGCGGGCGAGGCCGCGATGGCCGCCCTCATCCTGCGCATCCGCGAGATGGAAGCGGCCGGCGACCTCGTGCTGGCGGTGGAGGAGGGGTAGGGGGCGGCGGGCAGGGCGCGGCCCGTCCCCTCGCCGCAGGGCTGGCTGCGGGCGTCGCGCGGCGCACAGACGGCAACGGGTCGCGGGTACGACCCAGACTCGCCCGCTCCCGTCTCTGGTCAGCACGATCAGGCCGCTTGACGCAAGGCTGGTTACAGGCGTCGCCGTGCGCGCAAACCCACGACGTGTCACGTCGGCGACCCCAGCCCCGTCCGCCCCCCGTCTCCGGTCCGCGCGATCAGGCCACCAAGCGCCCTCCCGCGCCCTGCAAGGCGCCCCCCCCCCCCGGCCTCAGCCGAAGACGCGGGCGAAGATCGTGTCGACGTGCTTGGTGTGGTAGCCCATGTCGAACTGCGCGGTGATCCCCTCGGTCCCCAGCGCCGCGACCACCTCAGGGTCGGCCAGCAGCTGTTCGCGGAAATCGACGCGCTCTTCCCAGACCTTCAGCGCGTTGCGCTGCACCATGGCATAGGCCGCCTCGCGCGACACGCCCGCCTGCGTCAGGGCCAGCAGCACGCGCTGGCTCATCACGAGGCCGGGGAAGCGGTTCATGTTCTCCAGCATCCGGTCGGGGAAGACGAGCATCTTCTCGACCACGCCCGCCAGCCGGTGCAGCGCGAAGTCGAGCGTGATGGTGGCATCCGGGCCGATCATCCGCTCGACGGACGAGTGCGAGATGTCCCGCTCGTGCCAGAGCGCCACGTTCTCCATCGCCGGGATCACCGTCATCCGCACCAGCCGGGCGAGGCCGGTCAGGTTCTCGGTCAGCACCGGGTTCTTCTTGTGCGGCATTGCCGACGAGCCCTTCTGCCCCATCGAGAAGAACTCCGCCCCCTCCAGCACCTCGGTGCGCTGCATGTGGCGGATCTCGATGGCGACGTTCTCGATGCTGGAGGCGATCACCCCCAGCACCGCGAAGAACATCGCGTGCCGGTCGCGCGGGATCACCTGCGTCGAGATCGGCTCGGGGCTCAGGCCCATCTGCGCGCAGACATGCGCCTCGACCGCCGGGTCGATGTTGGCGAAGGTGCCGACCGCGCCGGAAATCGCCCCGGTGGCGATCTCGGCCCGGGCCTGTTCCAGCCGGGTGCGGTTGCGCGCCATTTCGGCATAGAAGCGCGCGAAGGTCAGGCCCATCGTCGTCGGCTCGGCGTGGATGCCGTGGCTGCGCCCGACGCGCAGGGTGTCCTTGTGCTCGTAGGCGCGCGTCTTCAGCGCCGCCATCACCCGGTCCACGCCCGCCAGCAGCAGGTCCGCCGCGCGCACCAGCTGCACGTTCAGCGTGGTGTCGAGCACGTCCGAGGACGTCATGCCCTGGTGGACGAAGCGGGCCTCCTCGTTGCCGACGATCTCGGCCAGGTGCGTGAGGAAGGCGATGACGTCATGCTTGGTGACCGCCTCGATCTCGTCGATCCGGGCGACGTCGAACTCGGCGTCCTTCGCGCGCCAGACGGCCTCGGCGTTTGCCTTCGGGATCACCCCCAGCGCGGCCTGCGCGTCGCAGGCATGTGCCTCGATCTCGAACCAGATGCGGAACTTCGTCTCGGGCGACCAGATCGCGACCATCTCGGGGCGGGAATAGCGGGGGATCATCGGCGCTGCCTTTTTCGTCTTGGGACCGGGTTGCGGGCGTCGTAGACGAGGGCGACACGTCAAACAAGGGCAGCACCGTCGCATGGAGCCGCAAGACCCGAGCCGGGCCCCAGACCGCCTCGCCGCCTTCGCGGGCCGCTGGCGCGTGGCGCGCGAGATTTCCGACGCACGCGGCCCGGACGGGCAGTTCGCGGGCGAGGCGGTCTTCACCCCCGCGCCCGGCGGCCTCGCCTACCACGAGACCGGGACCCTGACGCTGGGCGGCCAGCGGTTCGAGGCCGCCCGGCGCTACCTCTGGACCGAGCCCGCCCCGGGCGAGCTGTTGGTGCTCTTCCCCGACGGCCGCCCGTTCCATGCCCTGACCCTCGCCCCGCGGGCCGCGGCCGCGCATGACTGCCCGCCCGACGACTACCGCCTCGCCTTCGACTTCACCGGCTGGCCGGTCTGGCAGGTCACCCACCGCGTCACAGGTCCGCGCAAGGACTACCGGATGCACACGGTCTATTCCCCGGCCTGAGGCGCCCTGCGGCACCGGCGCGCCCCGGCCGTGCCATGCGCCGCTTGCACCTGCGACCGCACCTGCGGCATAAGCAGGGGGAACGACGGACAAGCGGAGGGGCAGATGGCCTTTGCACGGAACGACACGGTGTTGATCGAGGCCGCCGGGGCCACGACCGCGGTGAAACAGGCGGCGATGGTGCTGCTCGGGATCGCCGCGCTGGCGGTGATGGCCAAGGTGCAGGTCTTCCTGCCGGGCAACCCGGTGCCGGTCACCCTGACCACGCTCGGCGTGCTGACTATCGGCGCAGCCTTCGGCCCGCGCCTCGGCCTCGCGACCGTGCTGGGCTACCTCGGCCTCGGCGCCCTCGGCGCGGGCGTCTTCGCGGGTGAGCAGGCCGGCCTGACCTACATGATGGGCGGCACCGGCGGCTACCTGCTGGGCTACGCGCTGGCGGCGGCCGCCCTCGGCCACGCCGCGCGGCAGGGCTGGGACCGCAACGTGCTCCTGATGGCGCTGGCGATGCTCGTGGGCAACGCGCTGATCTACGTGCCGGGCCTGCTGTGGCTGCACCAGTTCTCCAACGGCTGGGCGCAGACGCTGGAGTGGGGCATCACCCCGTTCCTCGTCGGCGACGCGCTGAAGCTGGCGCTGGCCGCGCTGCTGGTCCCGGGCCTGTGGAAGCTGATCGGCAACGCCCGCGCCTGACCCGATCCGGCCCTGCGGGGCCGCACCCCCTGACCGGGCCGCGCCGACCGCGCGGCCCGTTGTCGTTCCGGCCCCCCCGGTTCCACAGAGTCCGTCGGCGCTTTCCGGCCGATGCCCGGTCCCGCCCGCATCCGCCCCCTTCGCCGGACTCACGCCGAGGCGCAGACTGGCGTCACCCGGCGGAGGGATCCGGCGATGGTCGCCGGTTCGGTCCCGCCGGGCCTGTGTCGGAGTTCCATCCATGTTTGCGCTCTGGAGTGTCGTGCTGCTGTCCGCGGCGATGCTTCTCTTTGCCCGCGCCTATGGCGCCCACCGCCGCCCGGCCCCCCCGGTCTGGACCCGGTCGGGGACCCTCGTGATGCTGATCTGCGTGGCGATCACCTGCGGCTTCGGGTTCGGCACCGGCTACCTCGCCGCCTTCCTTCTGAACCTGACCTCCCAGATCGGGCAGATCGGCCTCGTCGAGGCCGCGGTCATGCTCGGCGCGCTCGCGCTGGCCGTGCTGGGGACACCCCTGCTGATGGCGCGCGGCGGGGCAGGCCCCGCGCCCGTGACCCGCGCCGCCGGACCGGCCGCGCGGCCCGGCCCCGCGACCACCCCGCAGCGCCCGCTGCGCAAGGCGGCCTGACCGCCGCCACCGGGGGCAGGCCGCTTGGCACGGCCTGCCCGTCAGCCCGCCATCGCGGCCAGCGCGCGCACCGTGGACAGGTTGCGCGCGGTGCCTTCCGCCATCGCGGGCAGCACCAGCCGGGACCGGCCCTGACCGGCGGGATAGTGCAGGAAGATCTCGCGCGGCCCGCAGACCATCTCCTCGCCCGCCGCCCCCCGCGCCGCGCTCAGGTCCGCCGCCGTCGCGGCGCGGTCGAGGAAGAGCGTGATCGCCCGCGTCGGCCCCGCAGCCGCGAAGGGATGCCCGTCCGCCACCGCCGCCAGCTCGGCCCCGGTGCGGATCATCACCCCGGTCGGCAGCGCCCCGGCCAGCCGCGCCCGGGCCGCCTCCGCCCCAAGATCGGTCCCGAACACCAGGTTGCCGCTCGCAAGGTACGTCTGCGGGTCGTGAAACCCGAGGTCCGCTGCCAGCGCCCGCAGGTCGGCCATCGCCAGCAGCCCGGTGCCGCCGACATTCACCGCCCGCAGCAGCGCCACCAGCCGCGCCATGGCCTCAGCCCGCCAGCCGGGTCTCGACCCGCGCCCCGGCCTCCAGCGTGCGATGCACCGGGCAGCGGTCCGCGATCTCCAGCAGCCGCGCCCGCTGCTCGGCGCTCAGGTCGCCCTCCAGCGTCAGCACCCGGCGGAACATGTCGACCTTCTCGCCCCCCGCGCCGCCCGCGTCCTGCGCGTGGACCTTGTCATGGGTCACGTCCACCGCGACCCGGTCCAGCGGCCAGCCCTTGCGCCGGGCATACATCCGAACCGTCATCGAGGTGCAGGCCCCCAGCCCCGCCGCAAGGAACTGGTAGGGCGTCAGGCCCCGGTCGGTGCCGCCATAGGCCTCCGGCTCGTCGGCGGCGACATGGTGCTTCGGCCCCGCCGCCACGTCCTGCAGGAAGCCGCCCGGATCGGCCTCGGTCACCCGGGTCACGCCCTCGGGCGCGCCGGGCGGCGGGGCAGGCGGCCGCAACCAGAGATAGCGCCGCGCCCAGCCCGCGATGACCGAGGCCGCGTGCTCGGCATCCTCGGGCCGCGAGATCAGGTGATCGGCCTCGTCGAGGGTGACGAAGCTCTTGGGATGCCGCGCCTCGGTGAAGATGCGCGTCGCGTTCTCGATCCCCACCACCGCGTCGCGCGGCGCGTGCATCACCAGCAGCGGCAGCTTCAGCGCCCGGATGCGCGGCCCGAGTTCGGCCGCCGCGACATCCTCGACGAAGCCCCGGCCGATGGTGACGGGCCGGCCGCCGAGGCTGACCTCCGCCGCCCCCTCCGCCGCGATCCGGTCCAGCGCATCGCCGAAGTTGTGGGTAACATGCCCGGGGTCGAAGGGCGCGGCCAGCGTGACCACCGCGCGCGCCGAGGGGATCTCGCCCGCCACCCGCAGCACCGCCGCCCCGCCGAGGCTGTGGCCGATCAGCAGGCCCGGCGCCAGCCCGCGCGCCGCGAGCGCCCGCGCCGCGGCGGCGAGGTCCTCGGCCGAACTGGTGAAGGTGGTGTTGGCGAACTCGCCCCCGCTGTGGCCGAGCCCGGTCATGTCGAAGCGCAGCACCGCGATGCCCGCCGCCGCCAGCCGCGCCGCGATCCGCCGGGCGGCGGCGATGTCCTTGCCGCAGGTGAAGCAGTGCGCGAAGAGCGCGGTCGCCAGCACGGGCCCCTCCGGCCGGTCGAGCCGCGCGGCCAGCGGGTCCCCGGCATGGCCGGGGAAGGTGAACTTCTCGGTGGGCATCGGCAGGGACCTTCGGACTGGAGACGGGGCACACGCGCTCCCCCAGAGGTGCCGCCCCGCGCCCCGCGGCTCAACCCCTGTGTCAGCCCTCTCGCGCGAGCGTGACGGCGCGGGAGGGCGGGACCGCCCCGCCCCCGCGCCCGCAGGCGCCGCGTTTCCCGAGGTAGACCAAAGGCTTGCGTGGCATTCCTGCAACCCGACCCTAAGGCTGGATTGACCGCCGGGCGGTCCTGCCCGAACCGATCCCAGCAAGGGCCGCCCCGCGCGGCCCCGGCAGGATCCACGGGGGGAGAGACATCCGATGCAGCGCTTCAACGCCCTTGGCGCCCGCCTGACCCGGGACGGCGGCCTCGCCGTCGCCCTGCTCGGCGCGGTCGTCGTCTTCGCCCTGTGGTCCGAGCCGCTGCTGCGGCCCCTCGCGGTGCCCGCCCTCCTGCTGGCCTGGCGCCGGGCCGGGCGCGAGGTGCTGTCCTTCGCGCTGCTCGCCGGGGTCACGGCCCTCGCCCTCGTCGGCACGGCGACGCCCGACCTCGTCGGCTTCTCTTTCGCGGCGATCCTGTGCCTGACCCTCTGCCCGGTGGACCGGACCCGCGCGGCGCCCTGGTCCTATGCCGGTCTCGCCCTCGTCGTCCTGGCCGCGATGCCGGTGCAGGGCATCGTCGCGACCGGCCCCGTCGAGGTCGGCAACCGCATCTACCTGCACCTGCCCTTGGGATACCGGGTGCTGATGCTGGCGGCCATCGCGCTGTCGGTCGTCCTGCTGGCGCGGCGCCCGCCGATGAAGACGATGACCGTGACCGGGACCGGCGCGGGGACGCTGACGCTGTCGCTCTGGCACGACACCCGGACGCTGGCCGGGCTGGTCCTGATGCCCTTCGCGATCTTCCTGATGTTCGAACGGCTCGGCAGCTGGGAGGTTGCCCGCGGCGGCGGGACATTCTTCTGGCTCGTGATGCGCGCGGGGCAGATCGGCATGGTCGCCCTCGCGGTCGGCGGGATGGCCGTGGCGCTCCGCCGCCTCTGGTCCCGCAGCCTGCTGGAGGTCACCGCGTCCGGCCGGGTCCGGGTGCTGCGCGATGCCCTCAACCCGGCGGCGGACCCCGATCCGCGCGCCTATGCCGTCGCCAAGGTCGAGATCCTGCACGACCCCGACCCTTACACCTTCGCCAACCCGGCGGCGTCGCGCTCGGGCAGCGTCCTTCTCGCCGGGGGCAGCGGCCCCGAGGGCGCGGCGCTGATCGGCGCGTCGGCCGCGATGGCGGCGATGGAGGGGGCGGGCAAGGCGGCGCGCGGCACGATGGTCGCGCTGCAACATGCGCTGTCGAACTACCAGAAGGCGGCGAACGGCTGGTTCGTCCTGCTGCACCTGACCGCCGAGGACGGCACCGCCCGCATCGTCACCGTCGCGCGGACGACCCGCCGCACCGCCGAGGCGCTGGAGCAGACCCTGCGGCGGCGCCAGCCGGGCTAACCCGGCCGGAGGGGGGGAGGGGCGCGCGCGCGCCCCTCACGCCTCCATCAGGCGCCAGTCGAGCGGATAGCGCGAGAGTTGCTCGAATCCGGTCTCGGTGATGACCACCTGTTCCTCCAGCTTGATCGAGAAATCCCCGCCCTCGGGGCTGATCAGCGCCTCGACGCAGAGGCACATGCCCGGCTCCAGCACGTAGTCGAAGGCTCCCGGCACCATCTGGTCGGGATAGGCCACGAGGGGCCACTCGTCGCAGAGGCCCACGCCATGCATCATGCAGCCGTATTTCAGCGCCTGGAACCGCCCGGGCAGCGGGTGGCAGGCGCGTGACAGGTCCTCGATGTTCACCCCCGGCCGCAGGAGCGCCATGTTGGCCGCGATATGCTCGGCCCCCAGCCGCATCGCCGCCCCCATGTCGGGCCGCGCCTTGCCCTCGCCGATCCACCAGGTCCGGCTGATGTCGCAGCACATGCCGTAGGGGCCGACGAGGTCGGTGTCGAAGGCGAGGATCTCGTCCTGCTGCACCACGCGCGGGCCGCATTCCTGGAACCACGGGTTGGTGCGCGGGCCGCTGCTGAGCAGCCGGGTCTCGATCCACTCGCCGCCGCGCCGGATGTTCTCGGCATGCAGCACCGCCCAGACGTCGTCCTCGCTCATGTCGCCCAGCGGCACGCCCGCCCGCGTCCGCGCCTCCATCTCGGCCATCGCCGCCTCGCAGGCATGGACCGCGCAGCGCATGGCCAGGATCTCGTCCGGCCCCTTCACCGCGCGCGCCTTCTCGGTCAGTTCCTCGCCCGGCACGACCTCGAAGCCCTGCGCTTCCAGCGCGCGCAGCCCGTGCAGCATCACCTTGTCGACCGCCAGCCGCGTCATCCCCGGCGCATGCGAGGCCAGCAACAGCCGCACCTCGTTGGAAAAGGCGTCGGCCGCCACGTCCACCTTGTCGCCCCGGTCGAAGTAGAACAGGTCCGCCCCCGAGCGCTGTTCGCGCACCAAAGGGTTGATCCGGCTCAGGAACATCGCGTTCTTGTAGTCCCAGATCACCATGTAGCCGTCGGCGCAGACCAGCACGGCGCGGAACGGGTTGTGGGTGTTCCAGAGCTGCATGTTGGTCGAGTCGGTAGCATAGCGGATGTTCAGCGGATCGAAGAGCAGGACGCCCGCATAGCCGCGCGCCACCACCCCCTCGACCAGCCGCTTCAGCCGCCACTCCCGCATCGCGGTCAGGTCGGGCAGGGCGAGGCCCGCGGCCTCCCACTCGGCATAGGCCAGGCGCGTCGGGCCGATCTCCATCCGGTCGGCGTCGTTCTCCAGCCCGTCGCCCAGCCGCGCGCCCTTGGTCGGGTCGATCTTGCGGCGGTCGCGCATGTGCTCCGGGGCGCCGGCGGGCGAGAGGGGGGAGAGGGTCATCGGCGGCCTCGCGTCAGGTCAGGTCTGCCCGTGAGCGTCCCCGCCGGGACGGCCCCGGTCCCGCCCGGTTGCGACCTGCGCGGATGTCGCAAACGCGCGCTGGACCCCGGCGCGGGGCTCGGCCACTCTCGGCCCATGTTCGAAGACCCCGCCGCCCCGATCCTGCACGACAGCCTGCCCGAGGTGCCCTGGGCCGCGGCCGGCACCCGCCGCCTGCCGGGCACCCAGCCGCTGGCGATGGCGGACTGGCTGCGGGTGGACACGGCCTTCGCCGCCCAGATGGGCCTGCGCGAGCGGCTGCTGGCGGGCACGCCGGAGACCGTGCTGGCCGAGGCCGCGACCGATCCCGCCCGCGAGATGCTGGAGACGGTGCTCGACTGGCTGCCGCCGGACTATCGCCGCGACGGCGACCGGGTGATCCGGCCGGACGGCGGGGCGGTCACGCTCGACCGCGACCGGCCGCTGTCGACGCTGGGCCGCCTCCATGTCGCGGATTTCTGCCTGATGGAGAAGACCGGGCCCGAGCATGTGCTCACCGCCGCGGTGCTCTGCTTTCCCGCCCGCTGGCGGCTGGCCGAGAAGCTGGGCCGCCCGCTGACCGCGATCCATGACCCGGTCCCGCCCTATGACGGGGACATCGCGGCGCGGGTGCAGCGGATGTTCGACCTCATGCGCCCTGAGGCGCCGCTCTGGCGGGTCAACGCCGCGCTGACCGACGATCCGCGCCTCAGCCAGCCCGAGCCGAATCACGGCCGCCGCGTCGCGCCGACGGGCCGCGCGGGCTACATCCGCTCGGAACGGCAGGGCCTGGTGAAGCTGCCCCGGTCGGGGGCGGTGGTGTTCTCGATCGAGACGCGGGTGATCCGGCTCGCGGCGCTGAGCGCGGCACAGGCCGCGGCGCTGGCCGAGCATCCGATCACCGAGGCCGGCTGACCGTCGGGCGGGCCCGGCTCAGACCTCGATGCCCGCCGCCCGCAGCATCAGCCGCAGAAGCCCGCCGCCCTCGGCCAGCACGCCGCCGACCGTCCGGCCATAGAGCAGCGCCTGCACCAGCGCCACGGCATGAACGGCCGCCATGAAGCTGCCCACCGTCAGCGCGCGCGGCAGGCTGCGCCCGAAGACCGTCGCCAGCGCCATCAGCGCCAGCCCGAAGGGAAAGGCCACCAGCAGCAGGAGCACCGCGATGGCGTCGTGCAGCCGGTCGCCCAGCCGCGCCTCGCGCGCGGCGCGGGCTTCGGCCTGTTCCTGCGGCGCTTCCTCGGTCACCGCGGCGCGGAACGCGCGCAACGGGTCGTTCGACAGATCGCTCATCCTCGTCACCTCGCCTGAAATCTTGGGCAGGCTAACCATGCGATCCGGGCAAAACCGCGGTGAAAGCGCGGCAGGAAACGCAAAACGGGCGCCCGAAGGCGCCCGTTTCCCTGTCCGATCCGCGCGGGATCAGCAGGAGTAGTACATCTTGAACTCGACCGGGTGCGGGGTGTGCTCGAAGGCGTACACTTCTTCCCACTTGAGGGCCATGTAGCCCTCGAGCTGGCTCTTGGTGAACACGCCACCGGCGAGCAGGAAGTCGTGATCCTTCTCCAGCTCCTCCAGCGCCTCGCGCAGCGAGCCGCAGACGGTCGGGATGCCTGCCAGTTCTTCCGGCTCCAGGTCGTAGAGGTCCTTGTCCGAGGCTTCGCCCGGGTGGATCTTGTTCTGGATGCCGTCGAGGCCGGCCATCAGCAGCGCCGCGAAGGCCAGGTAGGGGTTCGCCGAGGGGTCGGGGAAGCGGGCTTCCACACGCTTGGCCTTCGGGCTTTCCGCCCACGGGATACGGACGCAGCCCGAGCGGTTGCGGGCCGAGTAGGCGCGCAGAACCGGGGCCTCGAAGCCCGGGATCAGGCGCTTGTAGCTGTTGGTCGACGGGTTGGTGATCGCGTTCAGCGCCTTGGCGTGCTTCAGGATGCCGCCGATGAAGTAGAGCGCTTCCATCGACAGGTCGGCATACTGGTCACCGGCGAAGAGCGGCTTGCCGTCCTTCCAGATCGACATGTTGACGTGCATGCCGGTGCCGTTGTCGCCTGCGATCGGCTTCGGCATGAAGGTCGCCGACTTGCCGTAGGCATGCGCCACGTTGTGGATGACATACTTGTACTTCTGGATCTCGTCAGCCTGCTTGGTCAGCGTGCCGAAGATCAGGCCAAGCTCGTGCTGGCACGAGGCCACTTCGTGGTGGTGCTTGTCCACCTTCATGCCGATGCGCTTCATGGTCGACAGCATTTCCGAGCGCAGGTCCTGCGCCGCGTCGGTCGGGTTGACCGGGAAATAGCCGCCCTTGATGCCCGGGCGGTGGCCCATGTTGCCCATCTCGTACTCGGTGTCCGAGTTCCAGGCCGCGTCCTGCGCGTCCACCTGGTAGGAGACCTTGTTCATCGCGACCGAGAAGCGGACGTCGTCGAACAGGAAGAACTCGGCTTCCGGGCCGAAGTACGAGGCATCGCCGATGCCGGTCGACTTGAGGTAGGCCTCGGCCTTCATCGCGGTCGAGCGCGGGTCGCGGTCATAGGCCTCGCCGGTGTCCGGCTCGACGACCGAGCAGTGCAGGCAGAGGGTCTTTTCCGCGTAGAACGGGTCCAGATAGGCCGAGTCCGTGTCGGGCATCAGCTTCATGTCGGACTGGTCGATCGACTTCCAGCCGGCGATCGACGAACCGTCGAACATGAAGCCGTCCTCGAGGAAATCGGCATCCACCTGGTCCGCCATCACGGTGACGTGCTGCAGCTTGCCGCGCGGGTCGGTGAAGCGGATGTCGACGTACTCGACTTCCTCGTTCTTGATGGTCGCGAGGACCGCGTCTTTGCTCATCTGGTTTTCCCTTTCAGTGCATGGGTCGGTGGATCGGCGGGCAGGGCACCGGCACGGCCCGGTCCCGCCGGGCGGGTCAGAGGGCCTCGTCGCCGGTCTCGCCGGTGCGAATCCGGACGGCCTGCTCCACGGAGGTGATGAAGATCTTGCCGTCGCCGATCTTGTCGGTCTTCGCGGCGGCGATGATGGCATCCACGGCGGCGTCGATCTGGTCGTCGGGAAGAACCAGTTCGATTTTCACCTTGGGCAGGAAGTCCACGACGTATTCCGCGCCGCGGTAGAGTTCGGTGTGACCTTTCTGGCGTCCGAAGCCCTTGACTTCGACCACCGAGAGGCCCTGCACCCCGATCTCCTGCAGCGCTTCCTTGACCTCGTCGAGCTTGAACGGCTTGATGATCGCCTCGATTTTTTTCATGCCCACGACTCCCTTGGCTCCGGCGAGGACTTGCAGACCACTTCCGTGTTTCAGCTACAATGCAGCGCCGGGTCGCGGCGTGTGCCACGGAGAGGGATTGAAGGTGTCTGCCTAATTTTTGGGCATCACGATTGCCGTTGAGGCGATTTTGGAAAGGATGTGCCATGGACCGGGCAGAGGCCCTCGTCACCGCCACCCAGATGCGCGAAATAGAGGCCGATGCGATCCGCTCCGGCGCCGTCTCCGGGGCGGTCCTGATGGCCGCCGCGGCCGAGGGCACGGTGGCCGCGACGCTCGCCCGCTGGCCCGCGCTGGCCGCGGCCCCCGGCCGCGCGGTGGTGCTGGCCGGCCCCGGCAACAACGGCGGCGACGGCTACGGAATAGCGCACCGGCTGGCCGCGCGCGGCTGGCAGGTCCGGGTCTTCGCGGCGGGCGATCCCGCCACCCTGCCGCCCGATGCCGCCGCCGAGGCCGCGCGCTGGTCGGCCCTCGGCCCGATCGAGCCGCTGGGGGCCCTGACCGCCGGTCCGCTGGCCGGGGCCGACCTCGTGTTCGATGCCGTCTTCGGAACCGGCCTGACCCGGCCCGCCGACCTGGTCGCCGGCGCGCAAGCACTGCTGGCCGGTGTCCTGCGCGGGCGCACCGGGGCGGGCGGTCCGCGCCTTGTCGCGGTTGATCTGCCCTCGGGGCTCTGCGCCGACAGCGGCCGGGTGCTCGGGGCCGAGGGGCCGGGCCTGCCCGCCGACATGCCACGCGCCGACCTGACCGTGACCTTCGGGGCGGCGAAACCGGGTCACCGCCTCGGGCACGGTCCCGCGCTCTGCGGGCCGGTGGTCACCGTGCCGCTCGGCCGCGCCGTGGCGGCCGCGCTCGCCGCCCGTGCCGCCATCCGCACGCTCCTGCACGCGGTCCCGCCGCCCGCGCCCGCCCGGCTGGCGAAGGACCCCGACGGCCACAAGTATGCCCACGGCCACGCGCTGGTGCTGGCCGGGCCGCCGGGGGCCGGGGGGGCCGCGCGCCTCGCCGCCCGGGCCGCGTTGCGCGTGGGGGCAGGGCTGGTGACGCTGGGCGTGCCCGGCGCGGCCCTGACCGAGAACGCCGCCCGCCTCGACGCGGTGATGCTGGCGGTGATCGACGACGCGGCGGCGCTGACGGCCCGGCTCGCCGACCGCCGCCTGCGCGCGCTGGCGCTGGGGCCGGGGCTGGGCCAGGACGCCCGCGCCGCCGACCTGCTGATGGCGGCGCTGGAGGCCGACCGCCCGCTGGTGCTCGACGCCGACGCGCTGCGGCTGCTCGCGCAGCGGCCGGAGGCGCAGGCGATGCTCGCGCCCCATGTCGTGCTGACCCCGCACGAGGGCGAGTTCACCGCGCTCGCCCCCGACCTCGCCGAGGCGCTGCGCGCGCCCGCCCGCCACGGCCCCGCCTTCAGCCGGGTGGATGCCGCCCGGGTGCTGGCGCGGCGGCTGAACGTCACGCTGGTGCTGAAAGGTCCCGCCACCGTGATCGCCCGGCCCGACGGGCAGGCGCGCGTCCACGGCGGCACCCCGGACCGCGCCGCGCCCTGGCTGGCGACCGCCGGGTCGGGCGACGTGCTGACCGGGCTGGTCGCGGGGCTCCTGGCGCGCGGTCTCGCCCCAGCGCAGGCGGCCTGCGACGCCGTCTGGCTGCATGTCGAGGCCGCCCGCCGCGCCGGTCCCGGCCTGATCGCCGAGGACCTGCCCGGGGCGCTGCCCGCCGTCCTGGCCGACCTGCTGGCGGAGGCGGCGCGCGCGCCCGGGGGCGGGGCAGGCCGCTGACCCGCGGCTTTCCGCGCCCTGCACGGCACGGCCCCCGCCCGCAACTCCCCTCTCGCCAAGCGGCCCGGCCTCTGCTAACTCCACGCCCGTCGCGGGACCGCTCAGGCGCCCCCGGCGGCATGCGGGTGTGGCGGAACTGGTAGACGCACCAGATTTAGGTTCTGGCGCCGCAAGGCGTGGGGGTTCGAGTCCCTTCACCCGCACCACGCCGCCGCCCCGCCGCGGCGCGAACTTGCCCCTTGCACAGCCCCCATCCCGCCACTAGGAAGGCGCGAATTCTGACCCGGGGACGCCCTGCGCCCGCGTGCCCCGCGACCGACACGAGGACCGACATGAGCATCACCGAGACCCTGAACGACGGTTTGAAACGCGGCTACGAGATCACCGTGACCGCGGCCGAGCTGGACGCCAAGGTCAACGAGAAACTGGTCGAGGCGCGTCCCGAGATCGAGATGAAGGGCTTCCGCAAGGGCAAGGTCCCGATGGCGCTGCTGAAGAAGCAGTTCGGCCAGCGCCTGCTCGGCGAAGCCATGCAGGAAGCCGTCGACGGCGCCATGAACGCGCATTTCGAGGCCTCCGGTGACCGCCCGGCCGGCCAGCCCGAGGTCAAGATGACCAACGAGGACTGGAAGGAAGGCGACGACATCGTCGTGACGATGACCTACGAGCGCCTGCCCGAGGTGCCGGACACCGACTTCTCGAAGGTCACGCTCGAGCGTCTCGTGGTCAAGGCCGCCGACGCCGACGTGGACGAGGCGCTGGGCAACCTCGCCGAGACCGTGAAGGACTACGCCGACAAGGACGGCGCCGCCGAGATGGGCGACCAGGTCGTGTTCGACTTCGTCGGCAAGATCGACGGCGAGGCCTTCGAGGGCGGCGCGGCCGAGGACTATCCGCTGGTGCTCGGCTCGAACAGCTTCATCCCCGGCTTCGAAGAGGGCCTCGTCGGCGTGAAGGCCGGTGACGCCAAGGATGTCGAGGTCACCTTCCCCGAGGACTACCAGGCCGAGACCCTCGCCGGGAAGGCCGCGGTCTTCTCCTGCACCGTCAAGGCCGTGAAGGCCGCCGAGGCCGCGACCATCGACGACGCCTTCGCCGCCAAGTTCGGGGCCGAAAGCCTCGACGCGCTGAAGGGCCAGATCGCCGAGCGGCTGGAAGCCGAGTACAAGGGCGCCGCGCGCCAGGTCATGAAGCGCAAGCTGCTCGACCAGCTCGACACGCTGGTGACCTTCGAACTGCCCCCGAGCCTCGTCGAGGCCGAAGCCAACCAGATCGCGCATCAGCTCTGGCACGAGGAAAACCCGGACGTGCACGGCCACGACCACCCGGAGATCACGCCGACCGACGAGCACACCACGCTCGCCGAGCGCCGCGTGCGCCTCGGGCTGCTGCTCGCCGAGATCGGCCAGAAGAACGAGATCGAGGTCTCCGACAGCGAGTTCACCCAGGCCGTCATGAACCAGGCCCGCCAGTACCCGGGCCAGGAACGCGCCTTCTTCGAATTCGTCCAGAAGAACGGCCAGATCCAGCAGCAGATCCGCGCCCCGCTGTTCGAGGACAAGGTCGTCGACTACCTCTTCGAACTGGCGACCGTGACCGACAAGGACGTCTCGAAGGACGACCTCAAGGCCGCCGTGGACGCGCTCGACGACGAGTGATCCGGGGCCTCCGTCCCGACCGAATGAAGGCCGCCCCTCGGGGCGGCCTTTTTCGTTGTTCTGCAAAGACTTGAAGAAAATTCCTGAAGCAACCGCTCAGAACTCCTGCTGCACCCCGACCAGCACTTCGAGGTCGTTCATCTCGTGCTCGATCGAGGCCGTCTGACCCGGCCCCTTGGGTGTCGGGTGGACGGTGTAGCGCAGCTCGACGAAACCGCGGCGGCCCTCACCCATCTCCCGCACCCCGCGCAGGCCCGCCATCGCGTAGGGCGCGCGGTCCACGTCGAAGCGGCTCAGCGCGCCGTCGCGGTAGGTGATCGCCAGCCGCCGCGCCCCGGCCCCCAGACCGGCCTGCACCCGGACGCCGCCCCCTTCGGCCAGCGTGGCCCAGGCCGCGACGGCGACCTGCTGGCGGGCCAGCACGTAGGAATGGCTGCCGCGTGCGAAGCTCTCGGTGCGGCTGGCGCGGACCTCGATCTCGATATCCACCGGCAGGCCCCCGAGCCGCACCGCGTCGCGCCAGCCGATCCCGACCCCGAGGCTGGCGCCCCCGGCCTCGAACGCCTCGCGGACCCGGCCCGACCCGCCGAGGGCTGCCGTGTCGAACTGGTGCCGCGCGGCGCCCAGACCCATCGAGACGAAGCCGTAGCGCTCGCCCGCCGCCGCCGCGCCGCTCCAGAGTGCCGCCGCCAGCGCCATCCCGGCCAGCAGCCCCATCCGTGTCCGTGTCATGCCCGATCCCCTCGCTCACCGGCCCCCGCGCCGGGCCTAACCGGGGCCGGGCCGCGCCGGGGAGGGGCGGGGTAAACGAAGGGTTAACGCGGGCGGCACCCGCGCGGGTTTTCGTCAAATTTTACAGTAAGCTGCGCCATTAACCCTGCGCACAGGTTTTCCGGCCCCCGCCGCACGGGGGCCGGACCGGCGGGCCCAGGCCTCAGCGGTAGAAGGTCTCCAGCGTCAGCTGCGCATCGCAGAGCGTGCCGTCATAGGTGCCGACCCAGACATCGATTCGCCCGTTGGCGGGGCGCGTCAGCGTGATGCGCGGATCGCCGTTGCCGTTGTCGTCGTCGTCGTAATACCAGCTGACCGACCCGGTGTTGATCAGCAGAACCGCGTCGCAGGCGCTGACCACGCTGATGACGAGCTGGTAGCGCGACATCCCCGACAGGGTGAAGCTGTAGTCCGGCGCCGAGGTCACGTAGCCGTCGCCCCGGTCGGTGCGGGGCTGCACGTTCGGGCAGTTGGGAATGCGCTGGTCGCCGCCCGCCTGCAGCGCGAAGGTGCGCGCCTGGAACAGCTGGTCGCCTGTCGCCTGGTAGGTGCCATAGGTGTCGGGCAGGTTCGGGTTGGGACAGGCCGCCGCCGCGCCTGCCGCCAGCATGGCGCCCGCGAGGGTGCCTAGGAACCGATACATGGGGTGTGTCCTCCTCTCCGTCCGGGTCCAGCCTAGGCCCCAAGCCACCGAAACGGAAGAATTTTTGCGCATAAGTTGCGCTGCGTTGCGGCAACTCCCCGGCGGCGTGCGACCGGCCACGAAAAAACGCCGCCCCCGGGCAGGGAGCGGCGTTCGGGTCTCGTGCAGACCGGGGCCCGCGTCAGTTGTCGCGCGGGTCCATGCTCGGGCGGTCGTCGTCGTCGCCGGTGGCGCCGCCGATGTCGTCGAACAGTTCCTGGATCTCGAACTCGGCCGCGGCTTCCTCTTCGGCAGCCAGCTCCTGGATCGACTTGCCGGACGCCTGCAGCTCGGCCTCTTCCGCCGAGCGGGCGACGTTGATCGAGACGGTCACCTCGACCTCCGGGTGCAGCGACGCGGTCACGTCGTGCAGGCCCAATTCCTTGATCGGGCCGCGCAGGATGATCTGGCGCTTGTCGATCGAGAACCCGGCCTCGGTCGCAACGTCGGCGATGTCGCGCGGGGTGACCGAGCCGTAGAGCGCGCCGCCGTCCGAGGCGGAGCGGATCACGACGAAGGTCTGGCCGTCGAGGCGGGCGCCGAGGGCTTCGGCTTCCGTCTTGGTTTCGAGGTTGCGCGCCTCAAGCTGGGCCTTCTGGGCCTCGAACTGCTTGATGTTGCGCTCGGAGGCGGTCAGCGCCTTGCCCTGCGGCAGCAGGTAGTTGCGGGCGTAGCCGGAGCGGACGTCGACGACGTCGCCCATCTGGCCCAGCTTCGCCACGCGCTCGAGAAGAATGACTTGCATCGGTCTCGCTCCTTACTTCACGGCGTAGGGCAGCAGGGCGAGGAAGCGGGCGCGCTTGATCGCGCGGGCCAGCTCACGCTGCTTCTTTGCCGAAACGGCGGTGATCCGCGACGGCACGATCTTGCCGCGCTCGGAGATGTAGCGCTGCAGCAGGCGGGTGTCCTTGTAGTCGATCTTGGGCGCGTTATCACCCGAGAACGGGCACACCTTGCGACGGCGGAAAAACGGTCTTGCGGCCATGTCTTAGGCTCCTGTCCTGAGGGTTTCGATCAACGGCGGCGGTCGCCGCGGTCCCCGCGGTCGCCACGATCACCGCGGTCGCCGCGCTCGTCGCGCTTCTGCATCTGCACCGACGGGCCGTCCTCGTGCGCTTCGACCTTGACGGTCAGGACGCGCATCACGTCGTCGTGCAGGCGCATCAGGCGCTCCATTTCCTGCACGGCCGGCGCGGGCGCGTCGGTCTTCAGGAAGGCGTAGTGCCCCTTGCGGTTCTTGTTGATCTTGTAGGCCATCGTCTTGACGCCCCAGTACTCGCTCTCGACGACCTTGCCGCCGTTGTCCGCGAGGACGGTGCCGAAGTGCTCGACCAGCGACTCTGCCTGTGCGGGCGAGAGATCCTGGCGCGAGATGAAGACATGCTCGTAAAGCGGCATGAAAACCCTCTGATTCTGGGCGCGTTTCACCGGTGGCGGTCAAGGTCCCGGGGCCACCTACGAGGGACGCGGCGTGTCGGAAAAAAGGTCCGGGACCCGCGCCTTATAGGCGGTTCGCCGGAATGTGCAACCGCTTAGCTGCGGCGCGCCGGGTCCGCGGGGGCGGGGTCCGCCAATTGCCCGGACTGCGCCAAGGTTTTGCCCCGATTCCCCGAAAGGATACGGAAACTGCCAGTCCGGAGATGTGCGGGGGCCATGCACCGGAGCCGAGTACCGAGGAACCGCTGCCGATGTCGACCCGCACCGACCGACTGCGCCGCCGCTTGCGGCAGTACACCCGGATTGACGCCTTCCTGCGCGACGAGCGCGGGGCGGTCACCGTGGATATGGTGCCGCTCCTGTCGGCGGCCGTGGTGCTGGGGCTCGGCTCGGTCAACATCATGCATGCCTCGCTCGGCAACAACGTCGGCGACACCAACCGCACGCTGACCCGGATCGAGATCCGCACCGACTTCTCCAACGTGATCGACGTGGTCTCCTACGACCCCGACGGCGCGGACGGTCCGCTGAACTGGTGGGAAGAGGAGCGCTACGCCGACCTCTGGGACGACGACGGCGACGACGACAACGGCGACGACGACGGCCAGGACGACGAGGGTCAGGACGACGACGGGCAGGGCGGCGGCACCCCGGGCACCGGCGGCGGCTCCGACGACGACGAAGAGGACGACGAGGACGAGCAGGACCACGAGGACGAGCAGGACGACGAGGACGAGCACGACGACGAGGACGGGCACGACGACGAAGACGAACACGACAACGAAGACGAACACGACAACGAAGACGAACACGACGACGAAGACGAACACGACGACGAAGACGAAGAGGACGACGAAGACGAGCACGACGACGAGGACGAGCACGACGACGAAGACGAGAACGACGACGAGGACGACAACGGCGGGCCGGGCAACTCCGGCAACAACGGGAACGGCAACTCGAACTCGAACCAGAACAACGGCTGGGGCAACGGCGACCAGGATGCGCCGGGCAACTCCGAGATGAACAACGGCGCCGAGAACGAGGGCGGCAACGCCGACAACACCGCGAACGCGCCCGGCAATGCGGGCAACAACGGCAATAACGGGAACAATGGAAACGGGAATGGCAACGGCAAGAAAAAGTAGCATCCGACGGGCAGGCCGCTTCCTGCGCGCCGAGGACGGGGCCGTTGCCGTCGACTGGGTCGTGCTGACCGCGGCCCTCACCGGTCTCGGGATCGCCGTGACCGGGATCGTCTGGAACGGGGCCGCGACGAGCGCGGGCAACCTCGGGACACAGGCCTCGGCGACGATGCAGGCGCTCGCCGACATCGGCTTCTCGGGCGGGTCCGGCGCAGGCGCCGATCCGGGGGCCGATCCCGACGCGGGCGCGCCCGACGGCGCGACGGGCCTCCTGACCCCGACCTTCTTCCTGCCGACCAAGGTGCTGACGCCGGGCTGGGGCCCGGAGGTCGATACCGGCTGGATCAACCCCACCGATCTCGGCGTGCCGATGCCCGCGACCTTCGAGGTGATCGGCGACGGCAACCCCCGCGCGCAGGACCGCAACGGTCAGACCGTGACCAGCGGCAACGTCGAATGGGGCACCATCCTGCGGATGGACACCCCGGCCTGCGGCGCCTCGCACACGGTCCAGATCGTGCTGAACGGCGGCGCCTCGGTCGGCCAGTTCACCGTCGAGCGCCCGGCCTGGCCCGACACCTGGGGCGCGCCCCCGCCGGGGTGCTGAGCGGGCATCGCGAACCGTCACGAACGCCCCGGTTGTGCTGCGGACGCGGGCGGGGTATCGGGCATCTCACCCGTTCGTGACAGGAGTTCTGCCCATGCGCGCCTTCGTGTTCCCCGGCCAGGGGGCCCAGACCATCGGGATGGGCAAGGCCCTCGCCGAGGCCTATCCCGCCGCCGCCGCCGTCTTCGCGGAGGTGGACGACGCGCTGGGCGAGAAGCTCTCGGCGCTGATCTGGGAGGGCGACGCCGACACGCTGACGCTCACCGCCAACGCGCAGCCCGCGCTGATGGCGACCTCGCTCGCGGCCTTCCGCGCGCTGGAGGCCGAGGGGGTGAAGATCACCGACGCGGCCTATGTCGCCGGGCACTCGCTGGGCGAGTATTCCGCGCTGGCCGCCGCTGGCACCCTCAGCATCGCCGACGCCGCGCGCCTGCTGCGCATCCGGGGCGACGCGATGCAGAAGGCCGTGCCGGTGGGCATCGGCGCGATGGCGGCGCTGCTGGGCCTCGACTTCGAGACTGCCCGCGCGGTCGCCGAGGAGGCCGCGCAGGGCCAGGTCTGCCAGGCCGCGAACGACAACGATCCCGCGCAGGTGGTGGTCTCGGGCCACAGGGAGGCGGTCGAGCGCGCCGTCGAGATCGCCAAGGCGAAGGGCGCGAAACGCGCGCTGCTGCTGCCGGTCTCGGCACCCTTCCACTGCGCCCTGATGCAGCCCGCCGCAGACGCGATGGCCGAGGCGCTGGATGACGTCGCGCTCAAGGACCCCGCCGTGCCGGTGGTGGCCAACGTGGTGGCGCAGCCGGTCACCGACGCCACCCTGATCCGGGCGCTGCTGGTCGACCAGGTCACCGGCTCGGTGCGCTGGCGCGAGAGCGTGGGCATGATGGCGGGCGCGGGCGTGACCTCGTTCTGGGAGATCGGCGCGGGCAAGGCGCTCAGCGGCATGATCCGCCGCATCGCCAAGGAGGCCGAGACGCGCGCCGTCGGCACGCCCGAGGACGTGGCCGCCGCCGTCGCGGGCTGAGACGGCGGGATTTCGAGTATTTTTGCCAAGAAGAAGGAAGGGGCCGGACCCATGTTCGATCTGACGGGAAAGACGGCGCTGATCACCGGCGCCTCGGGCGGCATCGGGGCCGAGATCGCGCGCGCGCTGCATGGCGCCGGTGCGACGGTGGGCCTGTCGGGCACGCGGGAGGCGCCGCTGGCCGCACTGGCCGCAGAGCTGGGCGAGCGGGCGCACGTGCTGCCCTGCAACCTGGGCGACGCCGAGGCGGTCGAGGCGCTGCCGAAGGCCGCGATCGCCGCGATGGGCTCGGTCGACATCCTCGTGAACAACGCCGGCATCACCCGCGACAACCTCTTCATGCGGATGTCGGACGAGGAATGGGCGAGCGTGATGGAGGTCAACCTGACCTCGACCTTCCGGCTGTGCCGGGGCGTGCTGCGCGGCATGATGAAGGCGCGCTGGGGCCGGATCGTGAACATCAGCTCGGTCGTGGGGGCCACCGGCAACCCGGGGCAGGGCAACTACGCCGCCTCGAAGGCCGGGATGATCGGCATGTCGAAGTCGCTGGCCTACGAGGTGGCGTCGCGCGGCATCACCGTGAACGCGGTGGCGCCGGGCTTCATCGAGACCGCCATGACCGACAAGCTGACCGACGACCAGAAGGGCAAGATCCTGACCCAGATCCCCGCCGGCCGCATGGGCGCGCCCGCCGAGATCGCGGCCGCGGTGCTGTATCTCGTCAGCGCCGAGGCAGGCTATGTCACCGGCGCCACGCTGCACGTCAACGGCGGCATGGCGATGCTGTGAGGGTACTCAGGCGGGGCTCTTCGCGGTGAGAAGGGCCTCGACCCGGACCGCGACGGCCTCGGGCGAGTCGTCTGCCGCGATCTCGATCATCTGCACCCCGGCGCGCCGGAGGGCCTCGCGCTTGACGGCATCGCGCAGGGCGGCGTCGCCCTGGTAATGGCCGGTCCCCTGGTACTCGATGGCGACCACCAGGAGGCCGAACCGGTCCACGATGGCGAAGTCGAGCCGCTTCGAATTGATCGACGCGTGGGCCGCCCGGCGCGCCCGGTCGCTGCCGCCGGATGCGGGCCGGATCAGTTCGCCGAGACTGACCTGCGCGAGGACCCGAAGCCCCGTTCCCTGGGCGCGCGCGACCCGTTCGAGAACCGGCAGGAAGCGCGCTTCGCTGGCGTTCAGCAGGCGGACCTTCTCGAACTCGACCCGCGTGACGGCGCGCAATTGCTCTGCCGCATCGCTCAGATCGGGGACGGGGTCGCGCCAGTTTGCCTTGCCGGACCCGGGTGCCGGGTGTTTCCCGACCACGGTGAGCCCGGGCTTGCGCGACCGCCGCCGACGGAGTCGGCGCAGCCCCCGCGCGAGGCCGGTCCCGATCCGCATCCGCGTGGCCGCGTAGACCAGCACCAGAAAGACGAGGGCCAGCGCAAACCCGGATCCCGCCTCGGGCGGAAGCCGCGCCGCGACCGTGTCCCAGCCGCCCCGAAGCGCCTCCCACGCCTGTGCCGCAAGGGCGGAGACCTGATCCATCGCTGTCTGTCCTTTCCGCCCGATGGGTAGCCAGCCGCGCCTGTGCCGGTCAAGTTCGGTGCGACCGTTCGGGCGCTTTGCGACGGTTGCCTTTCCCCGGACATCTGCTATAGGCGGCGCACATTCAGGCCGGGGGGACCCGCGACCCGAGGAATGCCGGCCCGCACGCGACCGACGCGGGGCTTCAGATCAGGACACGGGCCGCGAGTGCCCGGACAACCGAACGAGGATGTGACAAGATGAGCGACATCGCAGATCGCGTGAAGAAAATCGTTGTGGAGCACCTGGGCGTGGACGAGGACAAGGTGACGGAAGCCGCCTCGTTCATCGACGACCTGGGTGCCGACAGCCTCGACACCGTCGAGCTGGTCATGGCCTTCGAGGAAGAGTTCGGCATCGAGATCCCGGACGACGCCGCCGAGACCATCCAGACCTTCGGCGACGCGGTCAAATTCATCACCGAAGCCCAGTAACCGGGTTTCGCGCCCCTCCGGGGGCACGCATTCGAAGCGGCGGTCCCCCGGGGCCGCCGTTTTCCGTTGCGGGGGTTGCGTTTCGCCCGCGCGCGGGGTCCGATCGCGGGGCACCGCACCGGGGAGGACGAAATGGCCAGGACGCTGGAGGAGTTGCGCGCGCTGTACGGCAACGACCAGGGCACGGCGTTCCACGACCCGGTGCTGAAGGCGGTCGCGGACGGCGTCTTCGGCGCGGGCGGGCGGCGGGCGTTTCCCTTCGCGGGGGTCTCGACCCTGCTCGACGCGCCCTACCGGCCGGACCTCGCCGAGGCGGTGCTGGCGGGCGCGGTCGGGGTGCCGCTCGACGTGGCGCTGGTGGGGGTGCCGATGGACCTCGGGGTGACGAACCGGGCGGGCGCGCGGCGCGGCCCGAAGGCGGTGCGCGAGATCGAGCGGATCGGGCCGTGGAACCGGGTGCTGGGCACGGCGCCCCTGCAGGCGCTGCGGGTGGCCGATCTGGGCGACGTGCCGATGCGCAGCCGCTATTCGCTGGAGAGCTGTCACGCCGATATCGAGACGTTCTTCGGCGCACTGGCGGCGGCGGGACTGCCGGCGCTGGCGGTGGGCGGCGATCACTCGATCAGCCGGGCGATCCTGAAGCCGCTCGCCGAGGCGCACGGGCCGCTCGGCATGGTCCACATCGATGCCCATGCCGACACCAGCGGGGTCTACGAGGGCGCGAAGTTCCACCATGGCGGGCCGTTCCGGCAGGCGGTGCTCGACGGGCATCTCGATCCGTCGCGGGTGGTGCAGATCGGCATCCGGGGCGGCGGCGACTACCTGTGGGAGTTCTCCCACGCCGCCGGCATGACGGTCATCCATGCCGAGGAGGTGGCCGAGATGGGCCTGCCCGCGGTGATCGCGGCCGCGCGCCGGGTGGTGGGCGACGGGCCGACCTATGTCAGTTTCGACGTCGATGCGCTCGACCCGGCCTTCGCGCCGGGCACCGGAACGCCGGAGGTGGGCGGGCTGACCCCGCGCGAGGCGATGGCGCTCTTGCGCGGGCTGGCGGGGATCGACATCCGGGGCGGCGACGTGGTCGAGGTCGCGCCGTCCTACGACCCGACGTCCAACACGGCGCAGGCCGGGGCGCAGATGCTGTTCGAGCTGCTGTGTCTGATGGCCCGCGCCCCGGGGCGATAGGGGCACGCGCTCTTGCCCCTCGGGGCGGGGGCACGATATGAGCGAGAACGAAAAAGCACGTCAAAAGGGGCATCTCATGCGGCGAGTGGTGGTGACGGGCCTGGGCGCGGTGACGCCTCTGGCGTCGTCGGTCGAAGAAACCTGGACCCGGCTGCTGGCGGGAGAGTCCGGGGCGGGCACGATCTCGAAGTTCGATGCCGGGCACCTGGCGACGACCTATGCCTGCGAGGTGACGCGCGGCGACGGGACCGGCGGCACCTTCGATCCGGACGCCTGGATGGAGCCGAAGGAGCAGCGCAAGGTCGATGACTTCATCCTCTACGGCATCGCGGCGGCGACGCAGGCGGTGCGCGATGCCGGCTGGGAGGACATTTCCGAGGCCGAGAAGCTGCGCACCGGCGTGATGATCGGCTCGGGCATCGGCGGGCTGACATCGATCGCCGAAACCGCCGTGCTGCTGAAGGAGCGCGGGCCGCGCCGGGTGTCGCCGTTCTTCATCCCGGGCGCGCTGATCAACCTCGTGTCGGGGCAGGTCTCGATCCGCTTCGGCTACAAGGGGCCGAACCACGCGGTGGTCACCGCCTGCTCGACCGGGGCGCATGCCATCGGGGACGCGGCGCGGCTGATCCAGTGGGGCGACGCGGACGTGATGATCGCGGGCGGGGCCGAGAGCCCGATCTCGGAGATCGGGATCGCCGGGTTCAACGCCTGCAAGGCGCTGTCCACCAAGCGCGGCAACGAGCCCACCAAGGCCAGCCGGCCCTATGACGCGGACCGGGACGGGTTCGTGATGGGCGAGGGCGCGGGGGTCGTCGTGCTGGAGGAATACGAGCACGCCAAGGCACGCGGCGCGAAGATCTATGCCGAGGTGCTGGGCTACGGCATGTCGGGCGACGCCTATCACATCACCGCGCCGTCCGAGGATGGCGACGGGGCGGAGCGCTCGATGCGGGCGGCGCTGGCCCGGGCCGGGCTGGAGCCCGCGGCGATCGATTACATCAACGCGCACGGCACCTCGACCATGGCCGACACGATCGAGCTGGGCGCGGTGGAGCGGATGCTGGGCGCGGCGGCGGGGAAGGCCACGATGTCGTCCACCAAGTCGAGCATCGGGCACCTGCTGGGGGCCGCGGGCGCGGTCGAGGCGATCTTCTCGATCCTCGCGATCCGCGACCAGGTCGCGCCGCCGACGATCAACCTCGACACCCCCGCGGTGGAGACGGCGCTGGACCTCGCGCCGAACGCCAAGCGGGAGCGCGAGATCAACGTGGCGCTGTCGAACTCGTTCGGGTTCGGCGGCACGAACGCGAGCCTCGTGCTCGGACGGGTGGCCTGATCCATGTGGAGGAACATCGCCTCGAATGCGCTGACCCTCGGGATCGTGGCCCTGCTCGGGCTGATCGGGCTGATTGCCTGGGGACAGCGCGAGTTCAACGGGCAGGGGCCGCTGACCGAGACGCTGTTCTTCGAGGTGCCGCGCGGCGCGTCGCTGATCCGGGTGTCGAACGACCTGGAGGAGCAGGGCGCCATTTCGAACGCGCGGATCTTCCGGATCGGGGCGCAGTACACCGGCAAGGCGGGCGAGCTGAAGTTCAACAACTACGAACTGCCGGCCGGCGCGTCGATGGCGCAGATCCTCGATATCGTCACGCAGGCCGCCGCGCCGACCTTCCGCTATATCGCGCAGTACACGATCAGCGAGGGCGGGGCCGAGATGCGGCTGCGCGAGCGCCAGCCCGAGCAGGGGTTGGTCGAGATCGCGGCCTTCACCTACCAGGACGAGACGCTGCCCGAGGCCTATACCGAGCTGAAGGCGCGCAACGTGCCGGTCGCCTACCGGATCACGGTGGCGGAGGGCGTAACCTCGTGGAACATCGTCGAGGCGCTGAAGAACGCCGATTTCCTGACCGGCGACGTGCCGGAGGAGCTGCCCGCCGAAGGCACGCTGGCGCCGGACACCTACGAGGTGTCGACCGGCTCGGCCCGCGCGGACGTGATTCGGCGGATGGAGACCGCGCAGGAGGCGATTCTCGCCGAGGCCTGGGCGGTGCGCGCGGAGGGTCTGCCGATCCAGACGCCGGAGGAGGCGCTGATTCTCGCCTCGATCATCGAGAAGGAGACCAGCGTGCCCGAGGAGCGGCGGCTGGTGGCGAGCGTCTTCGTGAACCGCCTGAACCGGGGCATCAAGCTGCAGACCGACCCGACGGTGATCTATGGCATCACGCGCGGCGAGGGCAGCCTGGGGCGGGGGCTGAGGAGGTCCGAGCTTCGGCGCTCAACCCCTTGGAATACCTACGTGATCGACGGGCTTCCGCCGACGCCGATCGCCAACCCGGGGCGGGCCAGCATCGAGGCGGCGCTGAACCCGGAAGAGAGCGATTTCATCTTCTTCGTGGCCGACGGCACGGGCGGGCACGCCTTCGCGACGAACCTCGCCGATCACAACGCCAACGTGGCGCGCTGGCGGCAGATCGAGGCCGAGCGGGGGAACTGAGGCCGGGGGACCGGACAAGGAAAGATCGCACAACCCTGAATTGTGCGCTTGACATTGCGAACGCTCTCCGGTAGAAAGAGGGCAAGCTAGAAGACGTGTGCAAAGGCGGTCGGACCCGGACGGGTCCGCACCGCCTTTTTTCATGTCGCTCGTACGGGCAGGCGAGAGGCGGGACCTGACCCATGACCATGGACGAGACGAACGAGGGAGCCTTCGGCACCGAGGGCCGGGACGACGTGCTGCGCGCGGCGGAGATCGCGCGCGGCGAGGCGGACGACACGCTGGCGCAGATGCGGCGGCTGGCCCGCCGGGGGCTGGGGAAACTTGCCGAGGTGGTGGACCGGCTGGACGCGGAGCTTCCGCAGGACATGCCGGGGTTCTGGAAGGCGTGGACGGCGACGATGACCTTCGCCGCCAAGCTGGCTGAAGAGGAGAAGAAGACAGATGACGTGCGCCGCAAGCTCTGCGACGCCGCTGGAAGCGGTGTCCTCGACCTCGACGCTGCCCGGCTTGAGGTCAGCCGCCGACTGGCTTGCCTCGTTGCCGCCCGAGACGGTGGAGACGTTCCTGGCCGGGCTGAGCCCGAACGCGCTGGGGAGCCTGCCGTACCTGTGGGAGATGTGGGCGTTTCCGCACCAGCTTCCGCCGGAGGGGACGTGGCGGACCTGGGTGATCCTCGGCGGCCGGGGCGCGGGCAAGACGCGGGCGGGCGCGGAGTGGGTGCGCGCGATGGTGGAGGGCGCGACGCCGGAGGCGCCGGGCGAGGCGCGCCGGGTGGCGCTGGTGGGCGAGACGCTGGACCAGGCGCGCGAGGTGATGGTGATGGGGGAGAGCGGGATCCTGGCGGTCTCGCCCCCCGACCGGCGCCCGGTGTGGGAAGCGAGCCGCCGGAGGCTGGTCTGGCCGAACGGGGCGGTGGCGCAGGTCTACAGCGCGCACGACCCGGACAGCCTGCGGGGGCCGCAGTTCGACGCGGCCTGGGTGGACGAACTGGCGAAGTGGCCGAAGGCGGAGGCGGCGTGGGACATGCTGCAGTTCGCGCTGCGTCTGGGCCGCCAGCCGCGGCAGGTGGTGACGACGACCCCGCAGCCGGTGCCGGTGCTGAAGGCGATCCTGGGGCGTGACTCGACGGTGCTGACCCATGCGCCGACCGAGGCGAACCGGGCCTACCTCGCGCGCTCGTTCCTTGCCGAGGTGACGGCGCGCTATGCCGGGCAGCGGCTGGGGCGGCAGGAGTTGCAGGGCGAGCTGATCGAGGATGTCGAGGGCGCGCTCTGGACGCAGGCGATGCTGGACCGGGCGCGGGCGGCGGATGTCACCACGCCCGAGCGGATCGTGGTGGCGGTCGATCCGCCGGTCTCGGGCAAGGGCACGTCGGATGCCTGCGGGATCGTGGTGGCGGGGGTGCGCATGCACGGCACCCGCGCCGACTGGCGGGCGGTCGTGCTGGAGGACGGCACGGTCGAGGCGGCCTCGCCCGGGCAATGGGCGGAGAAGGTCGTCGAGCTGGCGCGCGGCTGGGGCGCGGCCAAGGTGGTGGCCGAGGTCAACCAGGGCGGCGACCTCGTCAGCGAGGTGCTGCGCAGCGTCGATCCGCTGCTGCCGGTCCAGCAGGTGCGGGCGCGGCAGGGCAAGGCGGCGCGCGCCGAGCCGATCGCGGCGCTCTACGAGCAGGGGCGGGTCGCGCACGTGGCGGGGCTGGACGCGCTGGAGGTGCAGATGGCGCAGATGACGGTGCAGGGCTTCACCGGGTCGGGTTCGCCCGACCGGGTGGATGCGCTGGTCTGGGCGCTGCACGCGCTGATGATCGCGCCCGCGCAGCACATCGGGCAGGCGCCGCGGATGCGGATGCTGTGAGCCGGGCGGGCGGCGAGAACCCGGGGGCGGGCCCGTGCGGCCGGTCCCCGTCATCCCGGAAAGGGGGTATGCGGTGAAGTTCACACTCTTTCGCAAGGCGGGGGCGCAGGGCGCGCCGGTGTCGCCGTCGGTGCAGGTCAAGGCCAGTGCCGTGGGGCGCGTGGCGGCGATGGCGACGGGGGGCCGGGTGGCGTGGACGCCGCGCGACGCGGTCAGCCTGACGCGGAACGGCTTCGCGGGCAATCCGGTCGGGTTCCGGGCGGTCAAGATGATCGCCGAGGCGGCGGCGGCGCTGCCGCTGGTCTGCGAGGACGGCGCGCGGCGCTACGAGGTGCATCCGGTGCTGGGGCTGCTCGACGCGCCCAATCCGGGGCAGGGGCGGGGCGACCTGCTGGAGGCGCTTTACGCGCAGGTGCTGCTGACCGGGAACGGCTACCTGGAGGTGGTGGCGGGCGAGGCGGGCTGGCCGCTGGAGCTGCACGTGCTGCGCTCGGACCGGATGCGAGTGGTGCCGGGGGCGGATGGCTGGCCGGTCGCGTGGGAGTACGCGGTGGGCGCGGCGGTGCACCGGTTCGATGCGCGCGGGCCGCGGGTGCCGGTGTGCCATCTCAAGGCGTTCCATCCGCAGGACGACCATTACGGGCTGTCGCCGATGCAGGCGGCGGCGCAGGCGATGGACGTGCACAACGCGGCCTCGCGCTGGTCGAAGGCGCTGCTGGACAACGCGGCCCGGCCCTCGGGCGCGATCGTCTACCGGGCGGGCGAGGGCTCGGTCCTGTCGGCGGAGCAGTTCGCGCGGCTGCAGGACGAGATGGAGATGCACCACCAGGGCGCGCGCAACGCCGGGCGACCGATGCTGCTGGAAGGCGGGCTCGACTGGAAGCCGATGGGGTTCAGCCCGTCGGACATGGAGTTCCAGAAGACGAAGGAGGCCGCCGCGCGCGAGATCGCGCTGGCCTTCGGGGTGCCGCCGATGCTGCTGGGCATCCCGGGCGACGCGACCTATGCCAACTATGCCGAGGCGCACCGGGCCTTCTACCGGCTGACGGTGCTGCCGCTGGCGCGCAAGGTGACGGGGCGCGTGGGGGCGTGGCTGGCGGGGTTCGGCGACGATGCGGGCGCGGCCCCGGTGCGGCTGGCGCCCGATCCCGACCAGGTCCCGGCGCTGGCGGCCGAGCGCGAGGCGCTCTGGGCGCGGGTCGGCGCGGCGGAGTTCCTGAGCCGGGCCGAGAAGCGGCGCCTGCTGGGCCTGCCGCCCGAGCCGGAGGAGGGCGCGGCATGAGCGGGCGCGGCGGACGGGCCGGGGCGCGCGGGTACTGCGACGGCTGCGGTCCCGGCGACTGCGACCAGGGGCACAAGCTGGAGGCGCACGAGCGGGTCATGGAGGAACGCTGGAAGGCGCTGGAATTCCGGCTGGAGGTCATCGAGGCGCTGATCGGGCGCGTCGAGAAGCGGCTGTGGGCCACCATCGTGGGGCTGGCGGGCGCGGTTCTGACCGAGGCGCTGACCTCGGTCCTGGTGCCCTGAGGAGGGAGATGCATGGAGGCTGAGGTCTGGGGCCCGACGGCAGATGTGCCGGGCGGGCTGGAAGTGAAGTTCTGCCGTCCCGAGGGCGGCGTGGCGCTGACCGAGGGGCTGGTGCTGGAGGGCTATGCGAGCCTGTTCGGGGCGACCGACCAGGGCGGCGACGTGGTCGAGGCGGGGGCCTTCGCGGCCTCGCTGGCGCGGCTGAGCGCCGAGGGGCGGCGGGTCAAGATGCTGTGGCAGCACGATCCCGCGCGCCCGATCGGGGTCTGGGACGAGGTGCGCGAGGATACGCGCGGGCTGTGGGTGCGCGGGCGGCTGCTGGAGGGCGTCGCGCAGGCGCGCGAGGCGGCGGCGCTGGTCGCGGCGGGGGCGATCGACGGCTTGTCGATCGGCTACCGCGTGTGCCGGGCCACCAAGGACGCGGGCGGGCGACGGCGCCTGGCCGAGGTCGAGTTGTGGGAGGTCTCGCTGGTGACCTTCCCGATGCTGCCCGCCGCGCGGCTGGCGGGCGGCAAGGCGGCGGAGGCCCCCGAGACGGGGGCGGCGGCGGCGGACTGGGCGGCGCTGGCGGCGGCGCTGGAGGCCGTGCGGGCGGGGATCGCGCCCGGGGCCGGGTCCCGCGAGACGGATGGCCAGCCGGACTGACCGGGTCCGGAGCAAGCGAAAGGAGCATGTTATGCAGACCCCCGAGGCGATGCCCCGGGCCGGGGACGGCGTGTCCCGGACCGAGACCAAGTCCACCCCGGCGGCGGGCGCTGACCCGCGCGCGGGCGTGGTGCGGGCGCTGGCCGGATTGGCGAGCGACATCAAGGCCATGCAGGCCGAATTTCAGACCAAACTGAAGGCGCAGGAGGCGCGACTGTCGATGCTGGACCGCAAGACGATGATTTCCACCGGGATGGCCGCCGGGCGTCCCGTCCTGTCGGGGGCGGCCGAGCCCGCCGCGCCGCACCAGAAGGCCTTCGCGGCCTACCTGCGCTCGGGCGATGACGATGCGCTGCGCGGCCTCGCGCTGGAGGGCAAGGCGCTGTCCTCGGCGGTGGCGGCGGAGGGCGGCTACCTCGTCGATCCGCAGACCGCCGACACGGTGAAGTCGGTGATGCGCGGCATGGCCTCGCTGCGCGCGGTGGCGCAGGTCGTCAGCGTCGAGGCGACGTCCTACGACGTGCTGGTCGATCACAGCGACATCGGCTCGGGCTGGGCCTCGGAGACGGCGGCGCTGACCGAGACCGACACCCCGCAGATCGACCGGATCAGCATTCCGCTGCACGAGCTGTCGGCGCTGCCGAAGGCGAGCCAGCGGCTGCTCGACGACGCGGCCTTCGACATCGAGGGCTGGCTGGCGGCGCGGATCGCGGAGAAGTTCGCGCGGGCCGAGGCGGCCTCGTTCCTGACCGGCGACGGCATCGACAAGCCGAAGGGCGTGCTGGCCCATCCGCAGGTGGCGAACGGGGCGTGGACCTGGGGCTCGGTCGGCTATGTCGCGACGGGGGCGGACGGCGCCTTTGCCGCCACGGACCCGGCGGATGCGCTGGTCGATCTGGTCTATGCGCTGGGCGCGCGCTACCGCGCCAACGCGTCCTTCGTGATGAACTCGAAGACCGCGGGCACGGTGCGCAAGCTGAAGGATGCCGACGGGCGCTTCCTGTGGTCGGACGGGCTGGCGGCGGGCGAGCCCGCGCGCCTGCTGGGCTACCCGGTGCTGATCTCGGAGGACATGCCGGACATCGCCACCGGGGCGGCGGCGGTGCTCTTCGGGGATTTCGAGGCGGGCTACACCATCGCCGAGCGTCCCGACATCCGCATCCTGCGCGATCCCTACTCGGCCAAGCCGCATGTGCTGTTCTACGCCAGCAAGCGCGTCGGCGGCGATGTCAGCGATTTCGCGGCGATCAAGATCCTGAAGTTCGCGGCGGCCTGAGGGGCGGTCGCGGGCTGACGGCGGGCCGGGCCTGACGGTCCGGTCCGGGGCGCGCGCGGGGGCGGTCGTGTCTAGCTGTTCCCTCCGTTCGAGCGGGGTCGTCCCGCGCGCGCGCCCTTTGCGGATTTCCAAGGAGACAGGTCGATGCTGAGCGAATTGAGCCCGCTGGCGGGCGCGGTGCTGCCGCTGGCGGCGTTCCGGGATCATTTGCGGCTGGGGACGGGGTTCGGCACCGAGACGGTGCAGGACGGGGTGCTGGAGGGGTGCCTGCGTGCGAGCCTGGCGCTGATCGAGCGGCGGCTGGGCGTGATCGTGCTGCGGCGCGGGTTCCGGGTCAGCCGGGGCGGCCTGCGCGACCGGGCCGAGATCGTGCTGCCGGTCGCGCCGGTGGTCAGCGTCGAGGCGGTGCGGCTGGTCGACAGCGCGGAGGCCGCGGTGCCGCTGGCGGGCTGGGGGCTGGCGCCCGACGGGCGGCGGCTGGTGGCGCGCGGGCTCTTCCCGGTGGTGCCGCCGGGCGGGCGGATCGAGATCGACCTGACGGCGGGGCACGGCACGGACTGGGCGGGCGTGCCGGCGGACCTGGCGGCGGCGGTGCTGATGCAGGCGGCGGGTCTCTACGAGGGGCGCGACGGGTCGGCGGGCGTGCTGCCGGGGGTCGAGGCGCTGCTGGCGCCGTGGCGGCCGGTGCGGCTGGGGGCGGCGCTATGAGCCTGGGGCTGGGGCTGAACCGGCCCCTCGTGCTGGAGACGCCGGTCGAGACCGGCGACGGCGCGGGCGGGCTGGCGGTGACCTGGGTCGGGCTGGGCACGCTCTGGGCGGCGGTGAAGGCGCGCACCGGCCGGGCGGTGACGCGCGGCGGCGGCGAGGCGGCGCGGCTGGCGCTGGAGATCGTGGTGCGCGGGGCGCCGGAGGGCGCGCCGGACCGGCCGCGCCCGGGCCAGCGGTTCCGCGAGGGCACGCGGCTCTACCGGATCGTGGCGGTGGCGGAGCGGGACGCGGCGGGGCGCACGCTGAGCTGCACCGCGATCGAGGAGCGCCCGGCCTGAGGCCGGGGCGGACCAGGGGGCAAGGCCGATGGACATGAGCGGACTGGCGGACCTGCAGGGCGCGGTCTTCGCGCGGTTGCAGGCGGACGCGGGGGTGCAGGCGCTGCTGCCGGGGGCGGTGCATGACGCGCTGCCCTCGGGGGCGCTGCCGGAGACCTACGCGGTGATCGGGCCCGAGCGGCTGCGGATCGCGGCGGACGCGGGCGGCGCGGTGGCGCGGAGCGACCTGACGATCCGGGTGCATTCGACGGCGGCGGGCTTCGCGCAGGCCAAGGGCGCGGCGGTGGCGATCGCGGAGGCGCTGGCGGGGGCGGAGATCGACCTCGGCGGCGGCGTGACGGCAGCGCTGGGGCTGCGCTGGATCCGGGCGGAGCGGACGCCGGACGGCGCGGCGCGGCGGGTGGATGTGACGGTGCGGGCCCTCGTGGGCCTGTAACCGGAGGGGACGTTTTCTGGCAGAAAAGGAGGACCGGGATGGCGGTTCAGAAAGGCAAGGACCTGCTCCTGAAGCTCGACCTGTCGGGCGCGGGGCAGTTCGAGACCGTGGCGGGCCTGCGCGCGACCCGGATCAGCTTCAATGCGGAGACGGTGGACGTGACCTCGCTGGAATCGGCGGGGGGCTGGCGCGAGCTGCTGGCGGGGGCGGGCGTCAAGTCGGCGGCGATCTCGGGCGCGGGGGTGTTCCGCGACGAGAGCACCGACGAGCGGGCGCGGCAGATCTTCTTCGACGGGGCGACGCCGGAGTTCCAGGTCATCATCCCGGATTTCGGGATCGTGCAGGGGCGGTTCCTGATCACCTCGATCGAGTACGCGGGCAGCCATGACGGCGAGGCCACCTACGAGCTGGCGCTGGCATCGGCGGGTGCGCTGGCGTTCAACCCGCTGTGACGGGGGCAGGGACAATGGCGAACCCGTGGCGCGGCGAGGTGGCGCTGGTGGTCGATGGCGAGCGGCGCGCGATGCGGCTGACGCTGGGCGCGCTGGCGGAACTGGAGGCGGCGCTGGAGGCCGAGAGCCTGATCGCGCTGGTCGAGCGGTTCGAGGGCGGCCGGGCGCGGGCGGCGGACGTGCTGGCGCTGCTGGCGGCGGGCCTGCGCGGCGGCGGCTGGGAGGGCGACGCCGCCCGTCTGGCCGGGGCCGAGATCGCGGGCGGGCCGGTGGCGGCGGCGCGCGCGGCGGCGGCGCTGCTGGCGGCGGCGCTGCTGGCGGCGGCCTTTACCGTGCCGGAGTGAGGGCATGGCGGAGGGGCGCGGGCTCGACTGGCCGGGGCTGATGCGGCTGGGACTGCTGGGGCTGCGGCTGGAGCCGCGCGTCTTCTGGGACCTGACCCCGGCCGAGCTTCTGGTGATGACCGGACAGGCCGCGCGCGAGGCCCCAATGGGGCGCGCGCGGCTGGCCGCCCTCGCGGCGGCATTTCCTGACACGGGGGAGAGGACATGAGCGAGTTCGAGGACGGGCTGGCGGGTCTCGGCGCGGGGCTCGACGAGGCGGCGCGGATGACGGCGGCCTTCGACGCCGAACTGGGGCGGATGCGCGAGCAGATGCTCTACACCGGGCGCGAGGTGGGCACGCTGTCGGCGCGGATCGGCAGCGGGCTGAAGGGCGCCTTCGACGCGGTGCTGCTGGATGGCGCGAGCCTGTCGGACGCGCTGCGGCAGGTCGCGCTGTCGATGGCGGACGCCGCCTATGACGTGGCGCTGCGCCCGGTGCAGAACGCGCTGGGCTCGACGATTGCCAACGGGATCAACGGGTTGATGGGCGCTGTTCTGCCCTTCGCGCAGGGCGGGGCCTTCGTGCAGGGGCGGGTGATGCCGTTCGCCAAGGGCGGCGTGGTCACGGCACCCACGACCTTTCCGATGCGCGGGGCGACCGGGCTGATGGGCGAGGCGGGACCGGAGACGATCCTGCCGCTGGCGCGCGGCGCGGACGGGCGGCTGGGGGTGCAGGCGGGTGGCGGCGGCGGGCGGCCGGTGTCGGTGGTGATGCATATCCAGACGCCCGATGCCGAGGGGTTCCGCCGCTCGCGCAGCCAGATCGCCGCCGAGATGAGCCGGGCGCTGGCGCGCGGGGCGCGCAACCGCTGAGTTTTCCGATCCTGACGTTCTGGGGGACGCGATGTTTCACGAGATCCGGTTTCCGGCCAACCTGAGCTTCGGGTCGGTCGGCGGGCCCGAGCGGCGCACCGAGGTGGTGACGCTGGCCAACGGGCACGAGGCCCGCAACACGCCCTGGGCCCATGCGCGGCGGCGCTACGATGCGGGGCTGGGGCTCAGGAGCCTCGACGACATCGCCGATCTCGTGGCGTTCTTCGAGGCGCGGCGCGGGCAGTTGCACGGGTTCCGCTGGAAGGACTGGTCCGACTACAAGTCCTGCGCGCCCTCGCGCGCGGTGGCCTTCGAAGACCAGGAGATCGGGACCGGGGACGGGGCGACCGCGGGGTTTGCGCTGGGCAAGCGCTACGGGTCGGGCGAAGGGGCCTACCTGCGCCCGATCGTGAAGCCGGTGGCGGGCAGCGTGCGGGTCGGCGTGAACGGTGTGCCGCTGGTCGAGACGCTGCACTGGACGGTCGATTGCGCGACGGGCGTCGTGACCTTCACGGACCCGCCGGGGCCGGGCGCGCGGGTGACGGCGGGCTTCGAGTTCGACGTGCCGGTCCGGTTCGACACCGACCGGGTGCAGGTGTCGGTGGCGTCGTTCCAGGCGGGCGACATGCCGAACGTGCCGGTGATCGAGGTGCGGGCATGAGCGGGCTGTCGGCAGAGGCGGCCGCCCTGCAGGCGGCGCTGGAGGCGGGGGTGACGACCATCGCGCGGGCGTGGTCGGTGGCGCGGCGCGACGGGGTGGTGCTGGGCTTTACCGACCATGACGCGGCGCTGTCCTTCGCGGGCGTCCGGTTCGCGGCGGACGGCGGGATGACGGCGCAGGCGTTGCAGGCCGGGAACGGGCTGGCGGTCGACAACTCGGAGGCGCTGGGCGTGCTGAGCCACGACGCGATCCGGGCCGAGGACCTGCGGGCGGGGCGCTATGACGGGGCGGAGGTGACGCTGTGGGAGGTGAACTGGGCCGATCCGGCGGCGCGGCGCATCCTGTTCCGGGGCACGCTGGGCGAGATCACCGAGGCGGGGGCGGCGTTCCGGGCCGAGCTGCGCGGCACGGCGGAGGCGCTGGGCCAGCCGGTGGGCCGGGTCTTCCAGCGCGATTGCGCGGCGGTACTGGGGGATGCGGCCTGCGGGGTGGACATGGGCGCGCCGGGCTACCGGGTCGAGGCGGTCGTGGCGGCGGCGGAGGAGGACCGGGTGCTGCGGTTCGCCCCGGTCGCGGGGGTGGCGGCGGGCTGGTTCACGCGCGGCCGGGTCGAGGTGCTGGACGGCGCGGCGGCGGGGCTGTCGGGGCACGTGAAGGCGGACCGGATCGCCGGGGGCGACCGGGTCGTCGAGCTGTGGCAGGGCCTGCGCGCGGCGGTGGCGGCGGGCGACCGGGTGCGGCTGGTGGCGGGCTGCGACAAGCGGGCCGCGACCTGCAAGGCAAAGTTTCAAAATTTCAGCAACTTCCGCGGCTTTCCGCATCTTCCGTCCGAGGACTGGCTGATGAGCTACCCGGCGGCGGGCGGGGTGCATGACGGGGGGGCGCTGTGACCGGCGCGGCGGTGGTGGCCGCGGCGCGGGGCTGGCTCGGGACACCGTATGCGCACGGGGCGAGCGTGCGCGGCGCGGGGACGGATTGTCTCGGGCTGATCCGGGGGGTGTGGCGCGAGGTGGTCGGTCCCGAGGTCGGGACTGTCCCGCGCTACACCCCCGACTGGGGCGAGGCGCAGGGCACGGAGGTGCTGTGGGACGCGGCGCTGCGGCTGATGGTGCCGGTGACCGGGCCGGGTCCGGGGCGGGTGCTGCTGTTCCGGATGCGGGCGGGCGCGGTGGCGAAACACCTGGGCATCGAGACCGGAACGGGGCGGTTCATTCACGCGTGGCAAGGGCACGGCGTGGTCGAGAGCGCGCTGAGCGGGCCCTGGGCGCGGCGCGTGGTGGCGCGGTTTGCCTATCCGGGCATCGGGGAGGACTGAGGCATGGCGACGATCCTTTTCTCGGCGGTCGGGGCCGCGGTCGGCGGGGCGATGGGCGGCTCGGTGCTGGGGCTGTCCTCGGCGGTGATCGGGCGCGCGGTGGGGGCCACGCTGGGCCGGGCGCTGGATGCGCGGCTGCTGGGGGCGGGCGCGGACCCGGTCGAGACCGGCCGGGTGGACCGGTTCCGGCTGACCGGCGCGGGCGAGGGCGTGGCGGTGCCGCGCCTGTGGGGCGCGATGCGGCTGGGCGGACACGTGATCTGGGCGTCGCGGTTCCTCGAACACCGCACCACCGAGGGCGGCGGCGGCAAGGGTGCGCCGCGCCAGCCCAGCGTGACGCAGCTGAGCTACACGGTCAGCCTGGCGGTGGCGCTCTGCGAGGGGCCGGTGCGGCGGGTCGGGCGGATCTGGGCCGACGGCACCGAGATCGCGCCCGAGAGCCTGACGCTGCGGGTCTATCACGGCGACGCGGACCAGATGCCCGATCCGAAGATCGAGGCGGTGGAGGGGGCGGGCAACGCGCCCTGCTACCGGGGGATCGCCTACGTGGTGATCGAGGACCTCGATCTCGGGCGGTTCGGCAACCGGGTGCCGCAGTTCAGCTTCGAGGTGGAGCGCGGGGCGCAGGCGGAGGGGCATGTGCCGCTGGCCGACCTCGTGCCCGGGGTGGCGCTGATTCCGGGCACCGGGGAATACGCGCTGGCCACCACGCCGGTCACCCGGGAGCTGGGGCCGGGGCGCTACGAGGCGGTGAACGTCAACACGCCCTCGGGCCGGGCGGATTTCACCGAGGCGCTGGACGCGCTCCGGGGCGCGCTGCCGAACTGCGGCTCGGCGCTGCTGGTGGTGTCGTGGTTCGGCTCGGACCTGCGCTGCGGGGCCTGCAGGATCGAGCCGAAGGTCGAGTATGCCGCGCGCGACGCGGCGGCGATGCCGTGGTCGGTGTCGGGGCGCGGGCGCGCGGGCTGTCCCGAGATCGGGCGGCTGGAGGACCGCCCGGTCTACGGCGGCACGCCGGCGGATGCGGCGGTGATCGAGGCGCTCAGGGCGATGGCGGCGGCGGGCGGGCCGGGGGTGGTCTATTACCCGTTCATCCTGATGGAGGTGATGCCGGGGAACGGGCTTGGAGACCCGTGGAGCGGGGCAGCCGATCAGCCGGTGCTGCCGTGGCGCGGGCGGATCACGCTGGAGGCGGCGCCGGGGCGGCCGGGCTCGCCCGACGGGACGGCAGCGGCGGAGGCGCAGGTGGCGGCCTTCTTCGGGACCTGTCGCGCGGCGGATTTCGGGATCGGCGACGGGGTGGTGAGCTATGCCGGGCCGGAGGAGTGGTCCTACCGGCGGTTCATCCTGCACCAGGCGGCGCTCTGCGCGGCGTCGGGGGTCACCGTGGACGCGTTCTGCATCGGCTCGGAAATGCGCGGGCTGACGCAGATCCGGGGGGCGGGCGGCAGTTTCCCCGGGGTCGCGGGCCTGTGTGCGCTGGCGGACGAGGTGCGCGCCCTGCTGGGGCCGGGGGTGAAGATCGGCTATGCCGCCGACTGGTCGGAGTATTTCGGCTATCACCCGCAGGACGGATCGGGCGACGTGCTGTTCCCGCTGGACGATCTCTGGGCGCATCCGGACATCGATTTCGTCGGGATCGACAACTACATGCCGCTGACCGACTGGCGCGACGGGACGGAGCACCTCGACGCCGGGGGCGGCGCGGTGGCGGTGTGGGACCTTGCCGCGCTGAAGGCCGGGATCGAGGGCGGCGAGGGCTACGACTGGTATTACGCCGACGACGCCGCGCGGACGGCGCAGCGGCGCACGCCGATCACGGACGGCGCGCATGGCGAGGACTGGGTCTTCCGCTACAAGGACCTGCGGGGCTGGTGGGGCTCGGCGCATCATCCGCGCCTCGGCGGGGTGCGGCAGGCCGCGCCGACGGCGTGGGTGCCCGAGATGAAGCCGATCTGGTTCATCGAGATCGGCTGTGCGGCGCTCGACAAGGCGACGAACCAGCCGAACAAGTTCCTCGACCTGTTGTCGTCGGAGAGCGCGCTGCCGGTGCATTCCGACGGGCGGCGCGACGACCTGATCCAGGCGCGGTACCTGCGGGCGATCCTCGAACACTGGGCCGAGCCGGGGCGCAACCCGGTCTCGTCGGTCTATGGCGGGCCGATGCTGGACCTCGGGCGCACCCATGTCTGGGCCTGGGACACGCGGCCCTGGCCGGCCTTTCCGAACAACTCGGCCCTGTGGGCGGACGGGGTGAACCATGGGCGGGGACACTGGCTGACCGGGCGGACGGCGGCCGAGGAACTGGGGGCGGTGATCCTGGAGCTGTGCGCGGCGGCAGGCGTGCCGCGGAACAGGGTGGACGTGCGCGAGGTGCATGGCCTCGTGCGCGGGCTGACCGTGGCGACGGCGGGGCCGGCGCGGGCGGTGTTGCAGCAGCTTGTGGTGGCGCATGGCCTCGACGTGATCGAGCGCGAGGGGGTGCTGGTGTTCCGCACCCGGCGGGCGCGGCCGGTGATCGGGATCGGGCCGGACGACCTGGTGGCGGACGCGCGCCTCGACGCGGACGTCGAGCGGAGCCGCGCCGCCGAGGCCGAGATGGCAGGCCGGGTGCGGGTCAGCTTCACCGATGCGGGCGGCGACTACGCGACGCGCACCGCGGAGGCGATCCTGCCCGGCGATCCGGGCGTGGGGGTCGCGGACAGCGAGGTGCCGCTGGCACTGACCGTCGCCGAGGGCCGGGCGCTGGCCGAGCGCTGGCTGGCCGAGGCGCGGGTGGCGCGGGACGGTGTCCGGCTGGCGGTGCCGCCGTCGCTGGCGGTGGGGCCGGGCGACCTGATCCGGCTGGAGGGCGACGCGGCGCTGTTCCGGGTCGACCGGGTCGAGACCACGGGCGCGCGGCTGCTGGAGGGGGTGCGGGTCGAGCCGTCGGTCTGGGAGCCGGTCGAGAGCGAGGAGGAGGCGGCGAGCCTCGCGGCCTTCGTGCCGCCGGTGCCGGTGCTGCCGCTGTTCCTCGACCTGCCGGTGATCACCGGCGAGGAGGTGCCGCACGCGCCGCACCTCGCCGTCGCCGCCGATCCGTGGCCCGGCGCGGTGCAGGTCTGGGCCTCGGGCGAGGACGCGGGCTATGCCTTCGAGCGGTCCATCGCGCGCGGCGCGGTCGTCGGCGTGACGGAGACCGCGCTGGCCGCTGCCGCGCCGGGGCGCTGGGACCGGGGGCCTGCGCTGCGGGTGCGGGTGACGGGCGGCGGGCTGACCGCCCGGAGCACCGAGCAGGTCCTGCGCGGCGCGAACCTGTTTGCCATCGGGGACGGCGATCCGGGCGGCTGGGAGCTGTTCCAGGCGCGCGACATCGTGCCGGTGGCGCCGGACCTGTGGGAGTTGTCCGGGCGGTTGCGGGGGCAGCTCGGCTCGGAGCCCGAGATGCGCGCGGTGCGGGCGGCGGGCAGCTGGGTCGTGGCGCTGGAGGCGGGGCTGGAACAGCTGACGCTGGCGGCCTCGGCGCGCGGCTATGTCCGGCACTACCGGATCGGGCCCGCCGGGCGGGGCTATGACGACCCGAGCTATGTCCATGCAGCGCACGCCTTCGAGGGGCGGGGCTTGCGGCCCTATGCGCCGGCGCATCTGCGCGGGCGCCGGGCGGGGGGCGACCTGGCCGTGAGCTGGGTGCGGCGGACGCGGATCGACGGCGACCGCTGGGACGCGGGCGAGGTGCCGCTGGGCGAGGCGGCGGAGCTCTACCGGGTCGAGGTCAGCGTCGGCGGGGCGGTCCGGCGGGTCGTGGAGGTCGGCGCGCCGGGCTGGGTCTACAGCGCGGCGATGCAGGCGGAGGATGGGATCGCCGGACCTTTCGAGGTCGCGGTGGCGCAGGTCTCGGACCGGGTCGGGCCCGGTGTTCCGGCAAGGAGGACGTTCAATGGGTGAAACCGCACGGCTTGGCCTGCCGCTTGTGGAGGGCGGGCAGGCGCAGAAACATGTCACGGTGAACGAGGCCTTCGCGCGGCTGGACGCGCTGGGGCAGCTGGTGCTGCAATCGGCGGCGGTGACTCTCCCGCCGGGGGCCGCGGCGGAGGGGCAGGTCTGGGCGGTGCCCGCGGGCGCGGTCAGTGCCTGGGCCGGGCAGGCGGGGCGCCTCGCGGTCTGGCTGAACGGGGGCTGGGACTTCGTGACCCCGGAGACCGGCTGGCAGGCGTGGCTGGCCAGCGAGGGCGCGCCGGTCGTCTTCGACGGGACCGCGTGGCGGGTGCGGGCCGCGGCGGAGGGGCTGTCGGGCGCGGCGCTGCGCTGGGACATCGTCGAGTTCGATCACGTCATCGGGGCGGGGGCGACCAGCGACACGGCGGTGCCGATCCCGGCGCAGTCATTGGTCCTCGGGATCACCTGCCGGGTGACCGGGGCGATCACCGGCACGCTGGGCAGCTGGCGGCTGGGGGTCGCGGGCTCGGACGACCGCTATGGCAGCGGGCTGGGCCTGTCGCTGAACGCCTGGGGGCGGGGGCTGACGGGGACGCCGGTGACCTATTACGGCGACACCGCGCTGCGGCTGACCGCCGAGGGCGGCGTTTTCGCGGGCGGGTCGGTGCGGTTCGCGGTGCACCGGGCGGTGCTCGACCTGCCGGAGGCGGTCTGATGCGGCAGGTGGTGCTCGACGATCTCCTGCGGATGGCGGTGGCGCTGGAGGAGGTGGAGCCAGACCGCTGGGCGGGCGCGGTGCGGGCGTGGTGCATGCTGGCCCATGCGCAGGACTGCGGGGCGAAGCGGATGGGCGCGCGGTCGGAATGGCCGGGCGTGCTGGCGCTGGTGGTGCCGTCGAGCCTGCGGCCGTTCCGGGCCGAGGCGGGCGGCATCGCGCGGCTGGGCGCGGTCTGCGCGGGCCTCCTCGACTGGCAGACCGAGCAGGCGGTGCGGGGCGGGCGCAGATCACGGCGCTGAGCGTGGATATTTCGGTGGCGACAGTATATGTAGGGGCGGGACAAGACGCAGCGAACGGATGGATGCCCATGGCCAAGCGACGCCCCGACCTGGCAAGTGTGGACCCGGTCTGGCACCGGATCACGGAAGAGGCACGGATGGCGGTGGCGGACGAGCCGCTGCTGGGCGGGCTCGTGCATGCCTGCGTGCTGCATCACGGCTCTCTGGAGCAGGCGCTGGCCTACCGGATCGCGCAGAAGCTGGCCTCCGGCGAGATGAGCGAGCAGCTGGTGCGCGAGATCGCGGACGAGGCCTATGCCGCCGATCCGGGGCTCGGCCAGGCGGCGCGGGCCGATATCGTGGCGGTCTACGACCGTGATCCGGCCTGCCACCGGTTCCTGCAGCCGCTCTTGTATTTCAAGGGTTTCCAGGCCGTGCAGGCCTACCGCGTCGGGAACTGGCTCTGGCGCGAGGGGCGGCGGGACCTGGCGTACTTCATCCAGATGCGCGTCTCGGAGGTGTTCGGGGTGGACATCCACCCGGCGGCGCGGATCGGGCAGGGCATCATGATCGACCACGCCCATTCCATCGTGATCGGCGAGACGGCGGTCGTGGGCGACAACGTCTCTATGCTGCACTCGGTCACGCTGGGCGGCACCGGCAAGGAAGAAGAGGACCGGCATCCGAAGATCGGCGACGGCGTGCTGATCGGCGCGGGGGCGAAGGTTCTGGGCAATATCCGGGTCGGGGCCTGCTCGCGGGTCGCGGCCGGGTCGGTCGTGCTGGAGGAAGTTCCGCCCTGCACCACGGTGGCGGGGATCCCGGCCCGGATCGTCGGCGAGGCGGGCTGCGCCCAGCCCGCGCGCAGCATGGACCATCGCTTCGTTCGGCGCGACTGACGCCGGGTCGCGATTGACGCCTGTCCCCCCGGTCCGCGACGCTGCGCGCGACTGAACCGGGGGAGGGCGCGGGCATGGCGGATCTGATCGAGGTGACGGGGGCCGAGGGTCCGGTCGCGGAGGTGCGGCTGGCGCGGCCCGAGAAGAAGAACGCCGTCACGCTGGAGATGCTCGACGCGCTGACCGCGGCAGGCGAGGCATTGGCCGCTGCCCCGGGTCTGCGGGCGGTGGTGCTGACGGGCGCGGGCGGTGAGTTCTGCGCGGGGATCGACACCGGGACGCTGATGGCGATGGCCGGACAGCTCGACGCGCTGAAGGCCGAGGTGCTGGACCTGCCCGAGGGCGAGACCGCCAACCGCTTCCAGAAGCCCGCGAAAGTGTGGCGCGATCTGCCGGTACCGGTGATCGCGGCGATCGAGGGCGTGTGTTTCGGCGCGGGGATGCAGATCGCGCTGGGCTGCGATTTCCGGATCGCGGCGCCGGGTGCGCGGTTGTCGATCATGGAAGCGCGCTGGGGGCTGATCCCGGACATGGGGCTCAGCCTGAGCCTGCCCCGGCTGATGCCGATGGACCGGGCGCTGGAGCTGATCCTGACGGCGCGGGTGCTGTCGGGAACGGAGGCGGCGGAGGCCGGGCTGGTGACGCGGGTGGCGGACGATCCGCTGGCCGCGGCACGGGCGCTGGCCGACGAGTTCGCGGGACAGTCGCCGGACGCGGTGCGCGCCGGGAAGGCGCTGGCGACGGCGGTCTGGGGCGGGGCGAGCGCCGCGGAAGGTCTGAAGCTGGAGGCGGTGTTGCAGGCCCGGATCATGGGCGCGCCCAACCAGGTCGAGACGGTCATGGCGCGGATGGGCAAGCGCGCGCCGGTCTACCGCTGAGGCCTGTCGGGGACAGGCAGGGACCCGGACGCGCGGGGCGTCCGGGCCGAGGTCTGGCTCAGGCGAGCATGCCGAGCGGGTTTTCCAGATTGTCCTTGATCGCGGTCAGCAGTTCCGCGCCAAGGGCGCCGTCGATGACCCGGTGATCGACGGAGAGCGTGACGCTCATCACCGTGGCGACGGTCAGTTCGCCGTCCTTGCCCACCACCGGTTTCTTCACGCCCGCGCCGACGGCGAGGATCGCGCCATGCGGCGGGTTGATGACGGCGTCGAAGTTGTCGATGCCGAACATGCCGAGGTTCGAGATGGCGAAGGTGCCGCCCTGGTACTCGTGCGGGGCGAGCTTGCGGTCGCGGGCCCGCTTGGCGAGGTCCTTCATCTCGGTCGAGAGGGCGGAGAGCGACTTCATCTCCGCGTCCTTGAGGACCGGGGTGAAGAGGCCGCCCTCGATGGCGACAGCCACCGCAACATCGGACGGCTTCAGCTGCAGCACCCGGTCACCGGCCCAGACGGCGTTGGCGGCGGGCACCTGCTGGAGCGCGAGGGCGCAGGCCTTGATGATGAAGTCGTTGACCGACAGCTTGACGCCGCGCCCTTCGAGCTGGGCGTTGAGCTGGCCGCGGAACTTCATCAGCGCGTCGAGCTGGATGTCGCGGCGCAGGTAGAAGTGCGGGATGGTCTGCTTGGCCTCGGTGAGGCGGGCGGCAATCGTCTTGCGCATCCCGTCGAGCGGTTTTTCCTCGTAGGCGCGGCCCTCGTACATCTTGAGGATCGCGTCGGTCGAGGGACCGGAGGCCATCGCCTTGGCGGCGGGCGCGGGGGCCGCGGCCGCGCTTGCGGCCGGGGCGGCCGCGGCAGGTTTCGCGGCGGCGGTGGCCGGGCCGGCGGCGAGGACGTCGGCCTTGACGATGCGGCCATGCGGACCGGTGCCGGTGACGGCGGTCAGGTCGAGACCCTTCTCGGCGGCGAGGCGCCGGGCGAGCGGGGTCGCGAAGACGCGGTCGCCCTTCGCGGTCGTGGGGGCGGCGGGGGCCGGGGCGGCTGCCGGTGCTGCGGCCTTCGGGGCCTCGGCCGGGGCGGCGGGTGCGGCGGCGGGCGCAGGCGCGCTGGCGGCGGAGGCGTCTTCGCCCTCCTCCAGCAGCAGGGCGATGGGCGTGTTGACCTTCACGCCCTCGGTGCCCTCGGCGATCAGGATCTTGCCGATCACGCCGTCATCGACGGCTTCGAACTCCATCGTCGCCTTGTCGGTCTCGATCTCGGCCATCACGTCGCCGGACGAGACGGTGTCGCCTTCCTTGACCAGCCACTTGGCCAGCGTGCCCTCTTCCATCGTCGGCGAGAGGGCGGGCATCAGGATCTCGGTTGCCATGTCTCTCTCCCTCAGCGGTAGGTGACTTGCTTGACCGCGGCGATCACCTCGGCGGTGGTCGTCAGGGCCAGCTTCTCGAGGTTCGCGGCATAGGGCATGGGCACGTCCTTGCCGGTGCAGTTGATCACCGGCGCGTCGAGGTAGTCGAAGGCGCGGGTCATGATCGTGGCCGACAGGTGGTTGCCGATGGCGCCGACGGGGAAGCCTTCCTCGACGGTGACGCAGCGGTTGGTCTTCATCACCGAGGCGATGACGGTGTCATAGTCGATCGGGCGCAGTGTGCGCAGGTCGATGACTTCCGCCGAGATGCCCTCTTCCGCCAGCTTGTCGGCGGCTTCGAGCGCGTACTGCATCCCGATGCCGAAGCTGACGATGGTGACGTCCGAGCCCTCGCGCCAGATCCGGGCCTTGCCGAAGGGGATGGTGAAGTCGTCGAGCACCGGCACCTCGAAGGAGCGGCCGTAGAGGATCTCGTTCTCGAGGAAGATCACCGGGTTCGGATCGCGGATCGCGGATTTCAGCAGGCCCTTGGCGTCGGCGGCCGAGTAGGGCTGCACGACCTTCAGGCCGGGGATGTGGGCGTACCACGCCGCGTAGTCCTGGCTGTGCTGCGCGCCCACGCGGGCGGCGGCGCCGTTCGGGCCGCGGAACACGATCGGGCAGCCCATCTGGCCGCCGGACATGTAGAGCGTCTTGGCCGCCGAGTTGATGATCTGGTCGATGGCCTGCATCGCGAAGTTGAAGGTCATGAACTCGACGATCGGGCGCAGGCCGCCGAAGGCCGCGCCGACGCCGATGCCGGCGAAGCCATGCTCGGTGATCGGGGTGTCGATGACGCGCTTGCCGCCGAACTCGTCCAGCAGGCCCTGGCTGATCTTGTAGGCGCCCTGGTACTCGGCCACCTCCTCGCCCATCAGGAACACGTTGGGATCGCGGCGCATTTCCTCGGCCATCGCGTCGCGCAGGGCTTCGCGGACGGTCGAGGTCTTCATCTCGGTGCCCTCGGGGTAATCGGGGCTGGCCGCCGGTTGCGGGGCGGCGGGCTTCGGGGCGGCCGGGGCGCTGGGCGCGGGGGCCCCGGCGGCCGGGGCCGGGGCCGGGGCTGCGGCGGGGGCCGGGGCGGCGCTGTCGCCGTCCTCGCCCACGAGGGTCGCGATCGGCGTGTTGACCTTCACGCCCTCGGTGCCCTCGGCCACGAGGATCTTGCCGATCACGCCTTCATCGACGGCTTCGAACTCCATCGTGGCCTTGTCGGTCTCGATCTCGGCGAGGATGTCGCCGGTGTTCACGCTGTCGCCTTCCTTCACCAGCCATTTGGCAAGGGTGCCTTCTTCCATCGTCGGAGAGAGGGCGGGCATCAGGATCTCGGTTGCCATGTCTGTCGTCTCCCCCCTCAGGCCTCGATGGCCGCGCCTTGCGGCAGCTCGTCTGCGTAGATGTCGGTCCAGAGCTCCTCGACCGCGGGCTCCGGGCTTTCCTTGGCGAACTCGGCGGCCTCGTTGACGATCGCCTTGATTTCCTTGTCGACGGCCTTGAGGTCGTCCTCTGTCGCGTGGCTGCCGGTCAGCAGCAGGGTGCGCACCGCCTCGATCGGGTCGCGCTCCTCGCGCATCTTCTGGACTTCCTCGCGGGTGCGGTACTTGGCCGGGTCGGACATCGAGTGGCCGCGGTAGCGGTAGGTCTTGATCTCGAGGATGTAGGGGCCCGCGCCCGAGCGGCAGTGCGCGATGGCCTTCTCGCCAGCCGCCTTGACCGCGAGCACGTCCATGCCGTCGACGATCTCGCCGGGGATGCCGAAGGCTTCGCCGCGGGCGTGCAGGTCCATCGACGAGGTCGAGCGCGCCTGCGCGGTGCCCATGGCGTACTGGTTGTTCTCGATCACGAAGATGACCGGCAGCTTCCAGAGCGCGGCCATGTTGAAGGTCTCGTAGACCTGGCCCTGGTTGGCGGCGCCGTCGCCGAAATAGGTGAAGGTCACGCGGCCGTTCTCGAGGTACTTGTCGGCAAAGGCGAGGCCCGCGCCGAGCGGCACCTGCGCGCCGACGATGCCGTGGCCGCCGTAGAAGTGCTTCTCGCGGCTGAACATGTGCATCGAGCCGCCCTTGCCGCGGGAATAGCCGCCCTCGCGCCCGGTCAGTTCGGCCATGACGCCTTTCGGGTCCATCCCGCAGGCCAGCATGTGGCCGTGGTCGCGGTAGGAGGTGATGCGCTTGTCGCCTTCTTCGGCGGCGGCCTCGAGGCCCACGACGACCGCTTCCTGCCCGATGTAGAGGTGGCAGAAGCCCCCGATCAGGCCCATGCCGTAGAGCTGACCGGCCTTTTCCTCGAACCGGCGGATCAGCAGCATCTCGCGGTAGTAGGCGAGCAGCTCGTCCTTCGAGACGTTCGGCTTGGCGGATTTGCGTGGTGCCATTACGGGGCCTCCCTGCGCCAGAAAATGGTTTAAGGTTGAACTACCGTGTAGCAGGGGGCTGCGTCAACCGTCACCGGGCACGGCGTCGCAGGGGGCGGGGGGGTGATTGCCAACGGCGGCGCAGATGCGTATCTTACGTTTGTCTTACCGGAGGGCTTCCATGAGCGCGACGACCACGGTATCCACGAAAGGGCAGGTCATCCTGCCGAAGGCGATCCGGGCCGCGCGGCGCTGGGGGCCCGGCACCCGGCTGTTGGTCGAGGAGACCGCGGAGGGGGTGCTGCTGAAACCGGCTCCGGCCTTCGCGCCGACCCGTCCGGAGGCGGTCTTCGGCACACTGGCCCGGGACGGGCAGGCGGCCCTGTCCGTCGAGGAGATGAACGCTGCCGTTCTGGCGGAGGCGCAGCGGCGGCATGCTGGCGACTGACACCAACGTCGTCGTGCGTTACCTCGTCGGCGACGATCCCGAACAGGCAGCGCGCGCCCGCGCCCTGATCGACACGCAGGCGGTCTACCTGCCGGTGACGGTCGTTCTCGAAACCGACTGGGTTCTGCGCAGCGCCTATGGCCTCGGGCGGGCGGAGGTGGCGCGTGCGCTGCGTGCGTTCGGGGGGCTTCCGACCGTCACGGTCGAGGATGCGGCCCGCGTGGCCGATGCGCTGGACCGGGCCGAAGCGGGCATGGACCTTGCCGATGCGCTGCACGCGGGGCGGGCCGAGGGTGGCACGGGCTTCGTGACCTTCGACAAGCGGCTGATCGCGTCTGCGGCGGCTGCGGGCCTGGCCGGCGTCCGCGCCCCCTGACCCCTACTGCACCACGATGTCGTCGGGGTGGACGTAGCCGAGCACGGCGCGGACGCGTTCGTCGAGCAGGTCGAGGTCGAGATAGGCGTCGGACAGGCGGCGGGTGCGGTTCGACAGGTTGGCCAGTTCCGCCTCCAGCGTGGCCTTCTCGGCGCGCAGGGCTTCGGCCTCGGCCTCGATCTGGAGGCGCGAGAACAGGCCGTCGTCGCCCTGCACGGCGTGGAAGGTGAAGTAGAGGCCCAGCGTCAGCGCGCCCAATCCCACGAGCACGCCTTCGAGCGCCGAGTTCTGTCCGGTCTGTGCCATCTGTCTGCCTCGCCGGGGCTCTGTCGGCCCGGTCTCAGCACATACCGAATCAGAAAAACGGCGCGAAGGGAATCCCCTGCGCGCCGTATCCTTGGCGATTTCTCTGAAACCTGCGTGAGCGGCGGGGCCGGGACCCCCGCCGGGGCGGGATCAGGCCTTGCCCTTGTAGATGTCGACAAGCTTGCCGAGCATGTCGAGCGCATCCTCGCGCGAGCGCTGGAACGAGTTGCGGCCGATGATCGAGCCGTTGCCGCCGCCGTCGCGGATCGCGCGGGCGTCGTCGTAGACCGCGTCGGCGCCCTTGGCCGCGCCGCCCGAGAAGACGATCAGGCGGCGGCCGTTGAAGGCGGACTGCACGCAATGCGCCACGCGGGCGGCCTGCGTCGAGATGTCGATGCCCTGCGCCTCGTACACCTTCTTGGCCTCGGGTTGCATGATGTGGTCGGTCGACAGCTTGATCTTGATGATGTGCGCGCCCAGCAGCGCGGCCATGTGCCCGGCATAGGCGGCGACGTCGATCGCGGTCTCGCCGTCCTTCGTGACGCCCTCGCCGCGCGGGTAGGACCAGATCACGGTGGCGACGCCCTTCGCGGCGGCCTCGCGGCGCATCTCGGTGATTTCTTCCATCATGTCGATGGCCATGTCCGAGCCGGGGTAGATCGTGAAGCCGATCGCCGCGCAGCCGAGGCGCAGCGCGTCGTCTACGCTGGCGGTGACCGCCTGGTTCTTGCCCGCGGTGCCCGACATCAGCGAGTTCGCCGAGTTCACCTTGAGGATCGTCGGGATCTGCCCGGCGAAGGTGTCGGCCCCGGCCTCGAGCGGGCCGAGCGGCGCGGCATAGGCGTTCAGCCCGGCGTCGATGGCGAGCTGGTAGTGGTAATGCGGATCATAGCCCGGCGCGTTCGGGGCGAAGCTGCGGGCCGGACCGTGCTCGAAGCCCTGGTCGACGGGCAGGATGATCATCTTGCCGGTGCCCGCCAGCTTGCCGGTCATCAGCATCCGGCAGAGCTGCGCCTTCACGCCGGGAGTTTCGCCCTCGTACTGGCTGAGGATCTTCTGAACGGTGCGGGTCGCCTTCATGGTCAAAATCCTTGGTCGGGAGTGGCTTGAAACATGGCTTATTGGCCCTTGGGCGCAGGGACAATGACGGTTGCGCTAACGGCTGCGGCCCTCAGCCGAGGGCCGCCACGCCGGGCAGCGTCTTGCCCTCCATCCATTCGAGGAAGGCCCCCCCGGCGGTCGAGATATAGGTGAAGTCGCCCGAGACCCCGGCGGCGTTCAGCGCGGCGACCGTGTCGCCCCCGCCCGCGACCGAGATCAGCGTGCCGGCCCTGGTGGCGGCCGCGGCGGCCCGGGCGGCGGCGACGGTGGCGGCGTCGAAGGGCGGGATCTCGAAGGCCCCAAGCGGGCCGTTCCAGATCAGCGTCTTCGCCTCAGCGAAGACCGCCTCGATGGCGGCGACGGTGGCGGGACCGGCGTCGAGGATCATCGCGTCGGGCGGGCAGGCGTCGGCGGCGACCGTCTCGCTCGCGGCGCCAGCCTTGAACTCGCGCGCGACGACCACGTCGGTCGGCAGGTGGATGGTGCAGCCCGCGGCGGCGGCGCGGGTCAGGATGTCGCGCGCGGTGTCGCCGAGGTCATGCTCGCAGAGAGACTTGCCGACGTCGATGCCCTGCGCCGCGAGGAAGGTGTTGGCCATGCCGCCGCCGATCACGAGGTGATCGACCTTGGTCACGAGGTTCCCCAGCAGGTCGAGCTTGGTCGAGACCTTGGCTCCGCCGACCACCGCCACGACGGGCCGCGCGGGCGCGCCGAGGGCGGCCTCCAGCGCCTTCAGTTCGGCCTCCATCAGGCGGCCGGCGCAGGACGGCAGCAGGTGCGCGACCCCCTCGGTCGAGGCATGCGCCCGGTGCGCGGCGGAGAAGGCGTCGTTGCAGTAGACATCGCCGAGCGAGGCGAGGAAGGCGGCCATCTTCGGGTCGTTCGCCTCTTCCATCGGGGTAAAGCGGGTGTTCTCGATCAGCGCGACGGCCCCCTCCGGCAGGGCGTCGAGATCGGCGCGGGTCGGCGTATCGATGAAGGTGACGGGCTGTCCCAGCGCGGCTTCCAGCGCGGGCAGGGTGACGCGCAGGCTCATCTCGGGCACCGGCTTGCCCTTCGGGCGGCCGAAATGCGCCAGCAGGACCGGGCGGCCGCCCCTGGAGAGGATATCGCGCAGGGTGGGCACGATGCGCTCGATCCGGGTGGCGTCGGTCACGTGCCCGGCCTCGACGGGGACGTTGATGTCCACCCGCGTCAGCACCAGCCTGCCCTGAAGGTCCATCTCGTCCAGCGTCTTCCAGCCCATCGTCCGCTCCCTCTCTTTTGGGTGTCGCCCCGTCCTAGCGCGGCTTGTCCCGGTCATGCCAGCGCAATAGGGTCGCGCCGAACATTCTGCCGAAGGAGGCCCGCATGGCCGAGATCACCGATCCCGAGAACACCATCCTGATGGAACTGAAGTCCGGCACCGTCACCATCCAGCTGCTGCCCGACATCGCGCCGAAACATGTCGAGCGCATGAAGGAGCTGGCCCGCGCCGGGGCGTATGACAACGTGGCCTTCCACCGCGTGATCGACGGCTTCATGGCGCAGACCGGCGACGTGAAGAACGGCAACATGGAAAAGGAATTCAACCTGCGCCTGGCTGGCACCGGCGGATCGGACCTGCCGAACCTGCCGGCCGAGTTCTCGGGCATCCCGCATGACCGCGGCACGCTGGGCGCGGCGCGCAGCCAGAACCCGAACTCGGCCAACTCGCAGTTCTTCATCAACTTCAAGGACAACCATTTCCTGAACCGCCAGTACACGGTCTATGGCCGTGTCATCGCGGGGATGGAGCATGTCGATGCGATCACCCGGGGCGAGCCGCCGGCGGCCCCCGACCGGATGATCAGCGTGAAGGTGGCGGCCGATGTCGCGTGACAAGCTCATCGCGGGCGCGGTCTTCGCGCTCGGCCTGCTGGCACTGGTCGGCGTGTGGTACTCGACGCTGCCCGGCGACCAGCCCGAGGTCGCCCCGCCCGTCGTGGCGGGCGAGGACGCGCCGGGGCCCTATCTCGACATCGAGATCGCGGGCGAGGGCGCCAACGGCACGATGACCATCGACATGATGGAGCAGGTCGCTCCGCAGCACGTTGCCCGCATCGTCGGGCTGGCCCGCGACGGCGCCTATGACGACGTGGTGTTCCACCGGGTGATCGAGGGCTTCATGGCGCAGACCGGCGACGTGGCCTTCGGCCGCTTCGGGCAGGACATGCGCCAGGCCGGGCGCGGCGGCTCGGACCTGCCCGACCTGCCGGCCGAGTTCTCGGACGTGCCCTTCGCGCGTGGCGTCGTCGGCATGGCGCGGGCGCAGGACCCGAACTCGGCCAACTCGCAGTTCTTCATCATGTTCGCCCCGGCGCCCAGCCTCGACGGGCAGTACACCGTCGTCGGGCGCGTGACCGAGGGCATGGACGTGGTCGATGCGATCAAGCGCGGCACCGGGGCCAACGGCGCGGTGCTGGGCCAGCCCGACCGGATGGTGCGCGTCAGCGTCCGCGAGAACTGATCCCCTGAACGGCGTGGGGGCGGTGCCCATTCGGCACCGCCCCCCGGTCGCAGGTCTCGGCAGATCCGCGAAAGTGGGCGGCCCGACCCCCAGGGACCGGACCGCCCTTTCGCGAGGTACAGACCGCGCGCGTCACACAGCCGCCAGATAAGGGCTTCCCGAGGCAGCGGGGAAGCCGGGGCGTGTGACCAGTTGGGCGAGACGCTTGGCAGCATCTCTGAGGGGACGGTGCCAAACAGGGACCCTGACTCGCAAGGACACAAATCGAACATTCAGGTCATCATCTGTGGATAACCGACAGAAATGACAGATATTCTGGGGGTTTTGCCCCGGCGGGCGGCGGGCCTCAGCCCAGCCGCACCAGCGCGTGCCGCTTCCGGCCCGCCGTCAGCTTGACCGGCGCGCCGAGATCGGCGGCCGACAGCATCAGCCCGGCGTCGGTGACGGTCTCGTCGTTCAGCTTGGCGCCGCCCTCGGCGATCAGGCGCTTGGCGTCCTTGCCCGATTTCGCGAGGCCCGAGCGGATCACGAGCTGGGCGAAGGAGATGCCGTCGGCGACGTCCTCGGCGCTCAGCGTCAGGGTCGGCAGGTCGTCGCCCGCGCCGCCCTTCTCGAACACCTCGCGGGCGGTGGCCTCGGCCGCACGCGCCGCCTCGGCCCCGTGCGCCAGCGTGGTGACCTCGTTCGCCAGCCGGATCTTGGCTTCGTTGATCTCCGAGCCTGCCAGCGCGCCGAGACGCGCGCACTCGTCGAGCGGCAGTTCGGTGTAGAGCTTCAGGAAGCGGCCCACGTCGGCGTCGGTCGTATTGCGCCAGAACTGCCAGAACTCGTAGGGAGAGCGCATGTCGGCGTTCAGCCAGACCGCGCCGTCGGCGCTCTTGCCCATCTTCTTGCCGTCCGAGGTCGTCAGCAGCGGCGAGGTCAGCCCGAAGACCGTCCCCTCGACCACCCGGCGGGTCAGGTCGATGCCGTTGACGATGTTGCCCCACTGGTCCGAGCCGCCCATCTGCAGCAGGCAGCCGTAGCGCCGGTGCAGTTCGAGGAAGTCGTAGGCCTGCAGGATCATGTAGTTGAATTCGAGGAAGGACAGCGACTGCTCGCGGTCGAGGCGGCTCTTGACGCTCTCGAAGCTCAGCATCCGGTTGACCGAGAAGAACCGCCCGATGTCGCGCAGGAAATCGAGGTAGTTCAGGTCGTCCAGCCACTCGGCGTTGTTCTTCATGATCGCGTCGGTCGGGCCGTCGCCGAAGGTGACGTAGCCGGAGAACACCCGCTTGATGCCGTCGATGTTGGCGTCGATCTGGGCGGGCGTCAGGAGAGGACGCTCGTCGGCGCGGAACGAGGGGTCGCCCACCTTGGTGGTGCCGCCGCCCATCAGGACGATCGGCTTGCCGCCGGTCTTCTGCAGCCAGCGCAGCATCATGATCTGGATCAGGCTGCCGACATGCAGCGACTTCGCGGTCGCGTCGAACCCGATGTAGCCGGGCACGACCCCGGTCCGGCAGGCCTCGTCGAGGCCCGCGAGGTCCGTGCAGTCCGCGAGGAACCCGCGCTCGGTCATCACGCGCAGGAAGTCGGATTTGGGCTGGTAGGTCATCGGGGGGCGGTCCATTGTCGGCGTCGCGCGGTCTATAACGGGGGCGGGCGTGAAGGGAAAGAGCGAGCGGCCGAGGCCGATGCGCGCGGCGGGCACGATGTCGGGCACCTCGCTCGACGGCACCGACATGGCGGTGATCGTCACCGACGGGGTCGAGGTCTTCGAGACCGCCGAAACCGGCTACCGCCTCTATACCCGGCCCGAGCGCGAGGCGCTGCGCGCGGCGCTGGGTCTCTGGCCCGGAGCGCCCGGGGTGGCCGAGGCCGCGCGGGTGGTCGAGGACGCCACCATCGGGATCTGCGACCGGTTGGAGGACATCGCGCTGCTGGGCTTTCACGGCCAGACGCTGGCGCATGATCCCGGCGGGCGCGGCACCCACCAGGCGGGCGACGGCGCACGGGTGGCCGGGGCGCTGGGGATCGACACGGTCTGGGACTTCCGGTCGGCGGACGTGGCGCTGGGCGGGCAGGGCGCGCCGCTGGCCCCGTTCTACCACTGGGCCTGCGCGCGGCGGGCCGGGCTGACCGAGCCGGTCGGCGTCCTGAACCTCGGCGGCGTCGGCAACCTGACCTGGCTCGATCCGCGCGCTGCAGCGCCCGAGTTGCCCGGGGCCTGCATCGCCTTCGACACCGGGCCCGCGAACGCGCCGATGGACGACCTGATGCAGGCGCGGGGCCTCGGGGACTATGACCGGGACGGCGCGCTGGCGGCGGCCGGGACGGCGGATGCCGATGTCGTGGCGGCTTTCCTGCGCTCGCCGTATTTCTCAAGGATCGGGCCGAAGTCGCTGGATCGCAACGGCTTTCCCGCGCTGGCGGACGGGGTGGCGCATCTCGGCGATGCCGATGCGCTGGCGACGCTCGCGGCCTGTGCGGCGGGGGCCGTGGCGGTCGGGCTGACCCAGCTTGCGACCCCGCCCCGGCGCCTGTTCGTGACCGGCGGCGGGCGGCGCAACGCGGCGCTGATGGCGGCGCTCGCCCGCGCGACGGGGATTGCGGTCGAGCCGGTCGAGGCCCTCGACGTCGCGGGCGACCTGATGGAGGCGCAGGCCTTCGCCTATCTCGCCGTCCGGGTGGCGGGCGGATTGCCGACCTCGGCCCCCGGCACCACCGGGGTGGCGGCGGCGGTCGGCGGCGGCACGATCAGCCGCGTCGGTTGAGGCCGCGCACCAGCGACACCGTGTAGAGCGCCAGCGCCGCCCAGATCATCGGGAAGGCGATGGCGCGCGCGGGGCCGAACGGCTCGCCGAAGATGAAGACCGCGGTCAGCAGGATCAGGGTCGGCACGATGTATTGCAGGATGCCGATGGTCGACAGCCGCAGGAGCTTCGCGCCGTTGGCATAGATCATCAAGGGCCCCGCGGTGACGATGCCGCAGCCGACGAGCAGCGCGGTGTCGGTCCAGGTGCCGGTGAAGAAGATGCCCTCGCCGGTCAGGGTCAGCCAGCCGAGATAGGCCAGCGCCGCCGGGAAGAGCAGCAGCACCTCCAGCGTGAAGCCCTGGTTCGGGCCGACCGGCAGCGTCTTCCGGAAGAAGGCGTAGAGCCCCCAGGACACGGTCAGGACCAGCGCGGGCCAGGGCAACTCGCCGCTTTCGTAGGTCAGAACGCCCACGGCGGTCGCGGCGAGGGCGACGGCGGCCCATTGCAGGGCGCTCAGGCGTTCCTTCAGCACGATCGCGCCGAGCACCACCGAGAAGAGCGGGTTGATGTAGTAGCCGAGCGCGGTGTCGAGCGCCCGTCCGGCCCCGATCGACCACACGTAGGTGCCCCAGTTGACCGAGATCAGCACGGCGGTCAGCGCCGCCATGGCCAGCGTGCGCGGCTGGGTCAGGGCGGCGCGCAGGTCGCGGGTGCGCCCGAGGATCAGCAGCACGGCCAGCGCCACCGGCACCGACCAGACGACGCGGTGGGCGACGACCTCGACCGCGGGAATGTGCGACAGGGCCTTCATGTAGAGCGGCAGCGCGCCCCACAGGAAATAGGCGGTCAGGGCGAAGGCGAGGCCGCGCGGGCTGTCCCCGCTCGCGGGGGTCGGGGCAGGGGCGGCGGCGGGGGTATCGGTCATCGGGGGCTCGTTCGGTTGCCCCGATCCTCTAGACCCAAGGGCGGGCCGGCACCAATGCTTTCTGGTGGCGGGCCGGATCAGCCAAGCTGATCGTGGCGGGGATCGCGCCTGCGGTCGAGATAGGCGCGGGTGAAGGCGGCATAGCCCTCCGCCGTCACCCCGTGCCAGCCGCGCATGTGCCGCGACAGCTCGGGCAGCCGGTGGAAGGGCACCGCGGGAAAGACATGGTGTTCCGCGTGGTAGGGCATGTTCCATGCGAGGAACCGCACCGCGCGGCTGGTCCAGGTGGTGCGGGTGTTCCGCAGCATGTCGGCGACCGGGGGGCAGTCGCCGTGCTCGGCCAGCAGGTAGAGCCGCAGGACGGGCTGTCCCAGCAGCATCGGCACGATCCAGAGCCACAGGACCAGCGGCGAGGCAGCGAGCGAGGCCAGCGCCAGCGCGTAGGCGAGGAGCAGCACCCGCGCCTCGGTCCGCATCCGGGGCAGGGCGCGGGCGGGCAGGTAGGGCGCCTGTTCACGCCCCAGCGCCAGCCGGATCAGCAGCGCGATCTGCGCCCGCCAGTAGGGCAGCCCGCTGACATGCCACAGCCAGTCCCGCAGGGTCGCGGGCTTCGCGCCCTCCAGTTCCGGGTCCTGCCCGGGCAGGTTGGTCCAGCGGTGATGGGCGAGGTGAAAGGCCCGGAACCACTGGAAGGGCAGGATAAGTACCGCGCCCGCCAGCGTGCCCGCGATGTCCGACAGCCGGTCGCTGGCAAAGGGCGTGCGGTGGGTGCATTCGTGCGCCAGCGTGAAGAGGAAGCTCAGCGCCACCCCGTGCAGCGGCAGCAGCAGCATCCAGCCCGGCACCTGAAGCGCGATCCCGGTGCCGGTCAGCGCGATCAGCCCCAGATGCCCGGCGAGATGGCGGAGGCCTGCGCGGTCCGACCGCCCGGTCAGTCGCACCTTCTCGGCGGCGGGCAGGCTGGCGAGGAACGCCGCGTGATCCCGCGCCCCGCTCATCCCCGCGGGATGTCGAAGCCCGGCGGGGCCAGTTCGAAGCCCTCGAAGCGGAAGCCGGGGGCGACGATGCAGGAGACCAGCGTCCAGTCGCCCTCGCTGCGCGCGGCCTGCCACCAGTCCTTCGGCACCACGGCCTGCGGGCGGCCCGCGCCCAGGTCCGGGGTCAGCAGGTGGTCGGTGGCGGGCCCGGCCTCGGTCTCGGCCAGCGACAGGGTCAGCGGCGCGCCGGCGTGCCAGAGCCAGATCTCGGCGGCATCGACGCGGTGCCAGTGGCTGGCCTCGCCCGCCTTCAGCAGGAAGTAGATCGCTGTGCCCGCCGCGCGGGTGTCGCCCTCGGCGGGCGCGATCCAGGTCTGGCGGTGGTGCCCGCCCTCCGGGTGCGGCTCCAGACCGAGGGTCGCGATGACCTCGTCAGCGCTCAGAAGGTCAGTTCGTAGCATCGCACGATATCCTCGGCTCCGGCATGGCCGTCGAGATAGGGCCCGCGCCGGGTGAAGCCCAGTGCCTCGTAGAGCGCGGCGGCGGGCGTCAGCACATGCATCGTGTCGAGCAGCACGCCCGCGTTGCCCCGGGCGCGCGCTTCGGCCAGCAGGCCCGCCATGATCGCCCGGCCGAGGCCGGTCCCGCGCCCGTCCGGCGCGACGTAGACCCGCTTGATCTCGACGCGGGTGGCGTCGTGGCGGCGGAACATGCCACAGCCGACTGCACGGCCCTCCGCCTCGGCCAGAAGGGCGAAGCCCTCCGGGGCGACGTGCAGGCGCGGCAGGTCGGCCATCAGCGCCTCGTAGGCGGCTTCCGGGTAGAAGCGCTCCAGCATCGCGCGGGCGGGCGGGTTCACCTCGAACAGGAAGCGCCGGTAATCGCGGCAGAGATCGGCGATGGCGTCCCAGTCGGCGCCTGTCCCGGGCGGGCGCAGGGTCGGCGCGGTCATGGATCGGGCGTCTCGGCGGGCAGCGGGTGCAGCCCGCGGGCGGAGACCCGTTCGCGCCAGACGATGTAGAGCCCGGTGCCCACGGTCACCATGATCCCGGCCGCCGCCAGACCGTTCGGCAGGTCGCGGAACATCAGCCAGCCGATCAGGGTGGCGAAGGGAATCTCGAGGTACTGCATCGGGGCGAGGGTCGCCGAGGGCGCGAAACGCAGCGACCATGTCATCAGCAGGTGCCCGAGCGAGCCGACCGCGCCGATGGCGACCAGCAGCCCCCAGTACGCGGCATCCGGCATCTGCAGCGCGAAGGCCCCGGTGCCGAAGAGGCCCATGCCCAGCGTCAGGATCACCACCGCCATGGCCCCGGACACGGCCTGCAGGGCGATCGGGTCGGTTTCGCGGGCGATCTGGCGCGTGACCAGCATGAAGAGCGCGAAGATCACCGCCACGCCCAGCGGCAGGAGCGCGGGCCAGCCGACCTCGGCGAAGGTGGGCTGCACGACCATCAGCGTGCCGATGAAGCCGACGACACAGGCGATCAGGCGGCGCGGGCCGACCTCCTCGCCCAGCACGAACTTACCGAGCAGCAGCATCAGGAAGGGCATCACGAAGGCGATGGCGATGGCCTCGGCCAGCGGCAGGAACAGGAGCGCCGTGAACATCGTGCCGACGCCGAGGATGTGCAGCACGGTCCGGATCACCACGAGGCGCAGCACCCGCCCGCGCATCCGCCACGGCAGGCCGAGCGCCAGCGTCAGCGGTCCCATGATGACCACCTGCATCACGAACCGCGCGAGCAGCACGACACCGACCGGCACGACCGCCCCGGCGAGCTTGGCCAGACCGTCCGCGAAGGGCGCGGTCAGGCAGAAGCCAAGCATCAGGAGGATGCCCAGCAGGGGTTTGTCCTGATGGCTCATGCCCCGGTTTTCGCCCGTCCGAGCTTCCGGCGCAAGAGCGCGACCGGTCGTCCGTCCATCACCGCGAGGCCGAGACCGATCAGCGCCGCGCCGCCCAGCTCGCCAGGTCCGATGCTCTGGCCCAGCACCGCCCAGCCCAGCCCGGTCGCCGAGACCGGGATCAGCAGCGTCACGAGGCTGAGGGTCGCGGGCCCCGCGAGGTCGAGGATGCGGAAGAAGAGGACATAGGCCAGCGTCGTCGACAGCAGCGCGAGACCGAGCACCGACAGGACCGGCGCCAGCCCCGGCGTGGGCAGGGCCCAGGGCTGGTCCACCGTCAGCACCAGCGGCAGCAGGATCAGGCTGGAGCCGGTCAGCTGCCCCGCGGCGATGGCGGGCGGGCTCAGGCCGAGGCCCTTGAACCGCCGCGACCAGACCCCGCCCAGCCCGTAGCTGAGCGCGCCGCCGAGCACGGCAAGCTGCTGCAGGAGCGGCCCGCCGCTGCCGAGCGCCTCGGGGCCCACCAGCACGGCCACCCCGGCGAGGCCGAGCGCCACGGCGGCGATCTTGCGCCCGGTCAGCCGGTCGTCGCGGGTGAAGACGTGCAGCGCCAGCACGGTCCAGAGCGGCGTGGTGGCGTTCAGGATCGAGGCGAGGCCGACCGCGATGTGGCTCTGGCCCCAGATGATCAGCGAGAAGGGCACCGCGTTGTTGGTCACGCTCATGCCGAGGCAGGCGATGACGGCGGCCCGGCTCCAGACCACGCGCGCGCCGGTCGCCGCGATCACCAGCCACAGCACGATGGCGGCCAGCAGGACACGGCTCCAGACGATGGTGAAGACCGGGATCTCGGTGACGGCCACCGCCTGGAACAGGAAGGACCCGCCCCAGAGCAGCGAGAGCAGCAGCAGCAGGATCCAGGTCTGGCGGGTCATCGGCGGCTCAGGCCCGGCGCTGGGGCCGGTTGATCAGCACGAGGCCGACCGCGACGAGGCCGAGCGCCGCGAAGATCGACGGGCTGACCGGCTCGTCGAGGATCAGCCAGCCGAAGAGCAGCGCGAAGACCGGGCCGAGGAACGAGAAGGACGCCACCCCGGAGGCCGGGTAGACCGCCAGCAGGCCCAGCCAGAACACGAAGCCCGCGCTGACGAGACCGATCTGGAAGGCGAGGCCCGACAGGTGCAGGACCGGCTCGAAGTCGCGCACCAGCGGTCCGAAGAACAGCGCAGCGCCCAGCAGCAGCGGGGCCGAGACCGCAAGCTGCCACAGAAGCTGCATCTCGGGCGTCTCGTGGCGCAGGCGCGAGGCCTTGGCCAGCAGCGCCGTCGTCGCCCAGCCCATCGCGGCCAGCAGCGCGAAGACGTCCCCCAGAAGCGCGCCGCCGGTCAGCTCGCCCCGGCTCGACAGTGCCAGCACCACGCCGCCGAAGGCGCAGGCGAGACCGGCGGCCTTGAGCGGCGTCATCCGGTCGCCCGGCAGCGCGAAGTGCGAGATCAGCGCCAGCCAGACCGGCATCGAGTAGAACAGGATGCCGGTGCGGACCACGGTGGTGTAGTCGAGCGCGAGGAACAGGAACAGGAACTCGGCCCCGAAGCAGACCCCGATGATCAGGCCGATCGTCACCGTGCCCGGCGTGATCGTCAGCGCGCGTCTGCGCAGCCGCATCAGCAGAAGCAGCGCCAGCACGCCCCCGGCCGAGCGCAGCCCCGCGAAGAAGGCCGGTTGCAGGCCCGCGTTCACGACCTTGATGACGACCTGGTTGAACCCCAGGAGCGCCGAGAACAGCACCAGCGCCGTCGCGCCATAGGCATCCATCGCGTCTTTTTTCGGCATCGCGCTGTCCTCCCGGTCACGGGGCCGGTGTTTCCCTCCGCCGGAGGGAAGTCAAGCGTTCCCCGGCAGGCCCGCGCCGTGGTAGCGCTCGGGGAGGGTCGGCAGGGACGGAAGGACCACCGGATGGACATTCTCCAGATCACGTCGGCGCTCCTGGTGCTGGCGGCGCTCTTCGGGTCGGTGAATTACCTCGTGCTGCGCCTGCCCGCGGCCATCGGGATCCTGATCGTGGCGCTGCTCGCCTCGCTCGGGCTGATGGGGCTCGACCGGCTGGTGCCCGGCCTAGGGATCGAGGACACGATCCGGGCGGGGGTTCTGGAGATCGAGTTCTCCGACGCCCTGCTGGAGGGGATGCTGGGCCTGCTGCTGTTCGCGGGCGCCCTGCATGTGAACCTCGAAGCCCTGCGCCGCGAGGCGCTGCCGATCCTGCTGATGGCGACGCTGGGCGTCGGCCTGTCCACGGTGGTGGTGGGGATCGGCTTCTCCTGGGTCACCGGCGTGCCGCTCATGGTGGCGCTGGTCTTCGGGGCGCTGATCTCGCCGACCGATCCGGTCGCCGTGCTGGGCGTGCTGCGCGCGGCGCGGCTGAAGAAGAGCCTCGAGACCAAGATCGCGGGCGAGTCGCTCTTCAACGACGGGGTGGGCTACGTCGTGTTCCTTGTCCTTGCCGGTCTCGCCTTCCCGGCGGCCGGGGCGCATGGCGACGCCTCGCTCGCGGACGCCGCGCTGCTGTTCCTGCAGGAGGCGCTCGGCGGCATCCTGCTGGGCGCGGTGCTGGGCTGGCTCGCCTTCCGCCTGATGCGCCGGATCGACGACTACGCGCTGGAGGTGCTGATCACGCTGGCGCTGGTGTCGGGCGGCTATTCGCTGAGCCTCGCGCTGCATGTCTCGGCCCCGCTGATGGCGGTGGTCGCGGGTCTGCTGATCGGCGACGTCGGCATGGCGCGCGGCATGTCCGAGGAGACCCGCAAATACGTCGATGCCTTCTGGAAGCTGATCGACGAGATCCTGAACGCGGTCCTGTTCCTGCTGATCGGGATCGAGGTCTTCGCGGTGGCCTTCACGATGGACACGCTCGCCGCCGGGGCCGCCGCGATCCTGCTGGCGCTGGTCGCGCGGCTGGTGGCGGTCGCGGTGCCGGTGCTGGTCCTGCGCCCGTTCCGCGACTTCTCGGCGGGGGTGATCCCGATCATGACCTGGGGCGGGCTGAAGGGCGGCATCTCGGTCGCGCTGGTCCTCAGCCTGCCCGACAGCGCGTGGACGCCGCTGCTGCTGGCGGCGGCCTACATGGTGGTTGTCTTCTCGATCTTGGTGCAGGGCCTGACCGTCGCGCCGCTGGCCCGGCATGTCGGCCGCGAGCCGGACCTGATCTGAGCCGCCCGCGCGCTAGGTTCCCGGGCATGAGCTACGCCGCCGCCTTCGTCGCCCTTGCCGGGGGCTATGCCGCCCTGCGCAGCCTGCCCGCGCCGGAAGAGGGCTCGGTGCTGGGCGATTTCCTGTCGGACGTGACCTCCGACGCGCCCTCCGAGGGGCTGGGCGACATCCTCGGGCTGGCCGGGGCGGCGGGCCTGCTGGCGGTCGCGGGCGGGGCGCTGGCGGCGACCACCGGTCTGGGCGATCTCTTGTCGGGAGACGGGCCGTCCGATCCGAAGGCCGAGGCGGAGGCAGCCCTGATGATCCGCGCGCTGGCGGGCGTGGCCCGCGCCGGGGGGCTGGGGTTCGCCGAGAAGCAGGCGCTCCTCGACCGGGTCGGGCGGGACGATCCGCGCGCGGTGCTGGCGGTGACCCGCGCCCTGTCGGGGTCCGAGCCGCCGCAGGAACTGGCGGCGGACGTGCCGCCCGATCTGGCGGACCGGTTGCTGGGGGTGGCGCGCGCCGCCGCGCGGGCCGACAACCCGGACGAGCAGGCCTACGTCGCGGCGCTGGCCCGGGCGCTCGGCCGGTAGAGCCGCCGCAGGGCGCGGCGCTGGGCGGGCAGGGTCCGCTCGAAGACCGCCGCGAAGACGAGGCACAGCGCCGCGACAAGGGCCAGCAGGCCCGCGTCCCGCAGGATCCCGCCCGCCTCGGGCAGCAGGGCATCGGTCAGTTGCAGAAGCGGGTAGTGCACGAGGTAGAGCGAGAAGCTGCCCCCCGCGAACCACGCGGCGGGCCGCGCCAGCCGGGCCAGCTGTGCCTCGCGCAGCAGGCCCGCCATCCCCCACAGATGCGCGGTGACCCCGGCCGCGAGCAGCGTGTTCCAGAGCACCTCGTCCGAGAAGCGCAGCAGCAGCCGGTAGTCCGGGCCGAGCGCGCCCTCGGTCAGACCGGCGAGGAACGCAGGCAGGCCAATAGCTTGCGCAGTGACGTAGAGGCAAGGCGGCAACAGCGCCAACCCCCAGGCCCGCACGCCGGAGGGCAGCGCGGCCCCCCGCACCAAGGCCCGGTAGAGCGCCACGCCCATCAGCCAGCAGGGCATCAGCAAGAGCACCGGCAGTCCCGCCAGCGCAAGGCCGAGGGCCAGCACGACCGCCCGCCGCCAGCCGGTCAGCCACAGCGCCGCGGCGAAGAGCAGGTAATAGGCAACCTCGTAGCTCAGCGACCACCACGGTCCATTGGTGCCCAGCCGCAGGCCGAGACCGCCCCATTCGTTGGCGAAGCTCAGACCCGCCGCCAGCATCACCCCGAGGCTTTGCGGGGCGTACCACCAGCCGTCATAGGCCGCAGGCGCAAGGGCCGCGCCCAGCCGGTCGGCGGCGAAGGTCACCAGCAGCGCAGGCAGGGCGACCGACCAGAGCCGGGTCGCGCGGGCGAACAGGAACGCCCCCGGGCCGCCGTCCTTCTCGGCGGCGGCGAAGGCGATGACGAGGCCGGAGAGCACGAAGAACAGCACCACCGCGTCCGATCCGAGGTTCCAGTCCCGGATCGCCAGCCAGCGCCCCTCGGTGAAGCGCGGGTAGGCCCAGTGCGACAGCAGCACCAGCACCGCCGCGCCCGCGCGCAGCAGGTTCAGCCAGGTGCTGAAGCCGGGGGAGAGGGTCGCGGCCCTCATTCGCCGGGCCAGGCTTCGGGCGGCAGCGGGGCCTTGCGCCGCAGACCCATCGCCGCGAGCGCATCCGTCACCGGCGCGATCAGGGCACCGGCCAGCGTGTCATGGCGCTGCGGCAGCTTGTTGCCCTCGGCGTCGGCGAGGCCGAACTCGAGGATCTCCTCGCGCTCGGGCACGTAGAGCATGCCGAACATCCAGTCCCAGACCGCCAGCACCTCGCCGTAGTTGCGGTCATGGTGCTTCGGCGCGCTCGAGTGGTGGATCTGGTGCTGGGCGGGCGAGATCAGCAGCCTCTCCAGCACCGGGCCGTAGCTGAGCCAGATATGGGTGTGGCGCAGGTTCGATCCCGCGAGGTTGAAGAGCGCGTAGCCCGCGTTGATCCCGACCAGCGTGGCGATCTGCGGGTCGCCCTCGAACAGCGCCAGCGCCAGCCCCTGCGCCAGCCCCAGCGACACGCCGCGCGCGGCCCCCGCGATCAGGTCGTAGAGCGGATGCTTGCGGTAGACCGTCAGCGGGGTCATCACCTCGGCCGAGTGGTGGACCGAGTGGAACGGCCAGAACACCTTGTTCTCGTGATGGATGCGGTGGACCCAGTAGACCGCGAAATCCGCCGCGACGAGGATCAGCAGGGCATAGGCCCAGCCGGGCAGGACGAGCCCGGTGCTGAGCCCGCCGAGCGTCTCGCCCACGAGGCCCGCGACCAGCGCCGCGCCGACCACCGCGTTGACGAGGCCCAGCGTCGCCAGCGCGCGGCCGAGCAGGAAGAGCTGCAGGTCGACCCAGGTCGACCGGCTGACATACATCGCGCGCGGAAAGGCCCAGGCGAGGAAGCCGGGTCCCGGCCTGCGCCGCCACCACAGCCCGAAGGCGATCAAGGCCATGGTGCCGAGGTAGAGCGGCCAGAGCCGCCCGCCGGGGCTGACGAGGAACCCCGCGACGGCATCAGCGGCGGCGGTGAGGCTGGAGATCAGGTCCATGGGCGTCGGTTTCGTGATTGTTCCCGTATCGGGCACAATCTCGCGGGCGCGCGTGGCGGAATTGCGGCGGGTGCTTGGCGTTTCGGGGGTGGGTTTTCCGCGGGGCGGGATGCCTTTGCGGCTGGACGCGGGGCCGGGTGCTGCCGTACACCCGGGACCCACGACCGGGGAGCATCCGATGCCCGAAACCATTCTGGAGCGCTGCGAGGCCAAGGGCCTTCGCATGACCGGCCAGCGCCGCACCATCGCGCAGGTGCTCGAGGCGTCGGAGGACCACCCGGATGTCGAGGAACTCTATGCCCGGGCGCAGGCGATGGACGCGGCGATCTCGCTGGCGACGGTCTACCGGACGGTGAAGCTGTTCGAGGAAGCCGGGATTCTCGACAAGCTCGAGTTCGGGGACGGGCGCGCCCGCTACGAGGACGCCGAGCGCGAGCACCACGACCACCTGATCGACATGACCACCGGGGCGGTGATCGAGTTTGTCGATCCCGAGATCGAGGCGCTACAGGAACGGATCGCCGAGCGCCTCGGCTACCGGCTGAAGGGGCACAAGCTGGAACTCTACGGCGTCCCGATCCACCGGAGCCGCCCGCCGCGCGGCTGACGGTCGTTGTTCATGATTTGTTTGCCTCCGACATGGAACACTCCGGGGCATGAGACATGAACGCTTCGCGCCGCCCCCCGCCACGCTCCATCCCTGGCTCGCCCAGATGTTCTCGGCCCGCGCGGTGCGGAAGGGCGGGCTGATCCGGCGCTCCGTCGCCTCGGTCGACCGGGAATGCGGGCGCGCGGCCCTTCTGGCCGAGGTCCGGCGACGGCGCTTTCACCTGATCGAGTGCGGCGACCAGTTCCTCGTGATCTGCAACCCGGGGCAGGCGCGGGTGATCTGCTGAGAGGCAGTGCGTGGGGTGTGCCTCGGATCGGGGGGCGTTGGGCGGGTCTGAGGGTGCGGGAGGGGGGAACGTGGTCAGCGGGACCGCGGGGTGGCTGCCTAGTGGGTGGACGGTGGAAAGGGGGGTGACCGGGCGTTGCGGGACGCGGGACATTAGCAGGGCGGGCTCGGCGTGGAGGCGGCGCTTGGACTGGCGGCCTGTGGTGCGGGGTCGGGGGCGGAGTTGCGGTGCGTGGCCCGGCGCCATGGAGCCCAAGGTTTGAGTGGGAGCAATTGTACTGGCGGCAAGGGGTTCGGGGGCGAGGGCATGTGGCACCCAAGGGTGGCATGTGGCTCGGCAGTCTTGGGTCTGGCGGCGGCGCCCGGGCGAAATCAGCCGCACGTCTTGCCGTGCAGCCCGACCGCCTCGAGAGGCCAGCCCGGATGAGCAGTCCTCGTGACACGGCCCAAGCCCTCACCAGAATCCTAAGAAAATTAGAAAGCAGCTACTACATCTTGTAGGGGGTGGGCTTAAGTTATTAATATTGCTTCATAAAATTTTTAGACCCGAGAACACAGCCAGCCCCGCCCGCCTTTCCCGCTTCCCCTCGCCCGCGCGCCGCGATAGTATCCGTCTTGGTCAAGCGGATCTTTCAGCCCATTTCCGGCCGTCGCGCAGGAGAGCGTTGGCAAGCAGGACGAGCTTGCGCATGACGGCGGTGATGGCAAGTTTGGGTGCCTTCCCACATTCG
>JAUIAU010000078.1 GCA_030425185.1 Alphaproteobacteria bacterium | reverse complement strand
CCGCCGAGCCGGGCTGGTCGAGGCCCGCCGTCGGCTCGTCCAGCAGCAGGAGCGTCGGCTTGGCCACCAGCGCCCGCGCGAGCAGCACCCGCTGGGTCTGGCCGCCGGACAGGTCGGCCAGCTGGCGCGGCCCGAGGTCGGGCACGCCCGCCCGGGCCAGCGCCGCCGCGATGGTGGCCCGCGACGCGCCGCCCGGCAGGCGCAGGAAACGCTCGACGGTGATCGGCAGGGTGGGATCGACATGCAGCCGCTGCGGCACGTAACCGGGCACGAGGTCCGGGGCGCGGGTGATCCGCCCCGACGCCGGACGCACCGAGCCGACGATGGCGCGCAAGAGCGTCGTCTTGCCCGAGCCGTTCGGGCCGACGATGGTGACGATCTCGCCCTTCTCGACGGTCAGGGCCACGTCGCGCAACACCTCGGTCGCGCCGTAGCGGACGTGGAGGTTCTCGACGGTGAGAAGGGTCATGCGCCGGCCTCCGCGTCAGCGGTTTCGGCACAAGCCGGGCAGACGCCCAGCGCCTCGACCACGGTGCGCTCGATCCGGAAGCCGGTGGCGCGGGCGGCCTCGCCCAGCGCCCCGCGCGCGGGGGCGGACTGCGCCTCGGCCACCGCGTCGCAGAGGCGGCAGATCAGGAAGGCCGGGGAATGCGCCGCGCCGGGATGGGCGCAGGCGATGAAGGCGTTCAGGCGTTCGATCTTGTGCGCGAAGCCATGCGCCACGAGGAAGTCGAGCGCGCGGTAGGCCACCGGCGGCTGCGCGCCGAAGCCCTCGGCATGGAGCCGTTCGAGCAGGTCATAGGCCCCCATCGCGCGGTGTTCGTGCAGCAGGATTTCAAGCGCCGCGCGACGGACCGGCGTGAAGCGCAGCCCTTCGGCGGTGCACAGTTCCTCGGCCGCGGCAAGCGCGGTCGCGACGCAGGCGCCGTGGTCGTGCGCGTCGAAACCCACCGGCTCGGGCAGGGAGCCGGGGACCGGGGCGGATCCCTGGGACGTGCCACTTGTCATGTTATCTCATTTCCTGTAGTGGGGCGGTTACGTTATACAATCACAGGAGTGTGCCGATGTCCAGAAACCCGATCCCGATGGCCCTGACCGCCGCGCTGCTGGCCGGGACAGCGCAGGCCGACGTGCCGCGCGTCGCGGTGGACATCGCGCCGGTGCATGCGCTGGTGGCGCAGGTCATGCAAGGGGTCGGCACCCCGGACCTGATCGTGCCGCCCGGGGCCTCGCCGCACGAGCACAGCCTGCGACCGTCCGAGGCGCGCGCGCTGCAGGAGGCGGACCTCGTCGTCTGGGTCGGTCCCGACCTGACGCCCTGGATGCAGGATGCCATCGCCACGCTGGCCGGGGATGCCGCCGTCGCCACGCTGATGGAGGCCGACGGGGTGCAATTGCTGGAGGTCCGCGAGGGCGCGCTGTTCGAGGCCCATACCCATGGCGCGGACGAGGACCATGCGGATCACGGCCACGACGACCACGAGCATGAGGATCACAGGCATGAGGATCACGCACACGGGGCGCACGATCCGCATGCGTGGCTGTCGCCCGGGAATGCCGGGGTGTGGCTGGACGCGATCGCGGCGGACCTGTCCGAGGCCGACCCGTACAATGCCGCGCGCTATGCCGCGAACGCGGCCGGGGCGCGCGCGGCGCTGTCGGCCCTGACGGACGAGGTGACCGCCCTGCTCGACCCGGTGCGCGGCGGGCGGTTCATCGTCTTCCACGACGCCTACCAGTATTTCGAGGCGGCTTTCGACATGCCGGCCGCGGGCGCGATCTCGCTCTCGGATGCCGCAGCCCCGAGCCCGGCCCGCATCGCCGAGATCCGCGACCGCGTGGCGCGCGAGGGGGTGGCTTGCGTGCTGTCGGAACCGCAGTTCAACCCGGGCCTCGTCGCGACGGTGACCGCCGGGACCGGGGTGCGGACGGCGGTGCTGGACCCGCTGGGATCGGACCTCGTGCCGGGTCCCGCGCTCCACGCGGACCTGATGCGGGGGCTCGCCACCGCGCTGGCGGACTGCCTGTCCGAGTGACAGCGCGGGCCGCGCGCCCGGCTCAGCGGATGCGCTTGCCGCTGCTGGCGTCGAAGACGTAGGCGCGGTGCGGCTCGAAGGTCGGGCCGACGGTCTCGCCCTCGCGCGAACGGGTATTGCCGCGCTCCTCGACGATCAGCCTCTCGCCGGTCGCCTTCGACACGAGGTAGGCGTAGCTGACGCCGCCCAGCGCCTCGGTCAGGTCGACGGTGTGGCTGTCGCCCGCCCGGTCCACGGCGAGATGCTCCGGGCGCAGGCCCACCTCGACCGCCGCGCCGTCGGCGCAGGCGGTCGGGGCCGGAACCGTGGTGGCGAGGCCGGGCGCCTCGATCACGGCGCCGCGCACCGTGCCCTTGAGGAAGTTCATCGAGGGCGAGCCGATGAAGCCCGCGACGAAGCGGTTGTCGGGGTCGCGGTAGAGGTCGAGCGGGGCGCCGACCTGTTCGATGTGGCCGCCGCGCAGCACGACGATCTTGTCGGCCAGCGTCATCGCCTCGACCTGGTCGTGCGTCACGTAGATCATCGTTGCGCCGATCTCCTTGTGCAGGCGCGCGATCTCGACCCGCATCTCGACCCGCAGTTCGGCATCGAGGTTCGAGAGCGGTTCGTCGAAGAGGAACACCTCCGGCCCCCGGACGATGGCGCGGCCGATGGCGACGCGCTGGCGCTGGCCGCCGGACAGGGCCGAGGGCTTGCGCTTGAGGTAGGGGTCGAGCTTCAGGATGCGGCTGGCCTCGGCCACCTTGGTCTTGATCTCGGACGCGGGATGGCCGGTCATCTTGAGGCCGAAGCCCATGTTCTGCTCGACCGTCATGTGCGGGTAGAGCGCGTAGGTCTGGAACACCATCGCCACGCCGCGCGCGGCCGGGTCCATGTGGGTGACGTTCCGGGTGCCGATGTGCATGCTGCCCTCGGTCGTCTCCTCCAGCCCCGCGACCATCCGCAGGAGGGTGGACTTCCCGCAGCCGGAGGGCCCGACGAAGACGCAGAATTCCCCGTCCTCGATCGTCAGGTCGATCCCGTGGATCACCTGGACGTTTCCGTACCGCTTGACGACCTGATTCAGCGTGACACCGGACATGACGGCTCCATTCAGTGAGAGGCGGCGCGGGCGTCCCCGCGCGCGGGGGAGGGCGTGTCCGGGAACCGCCAGTCGGCGGCATCGGACGCGATGGCCTTCGCGGCATCGCGCAGGCGGGGAAGGTAGGATTCGAGCTTCGGCATCGAGATGTGCCGGGTGGTGCCGGTGACCGACATCGCGCCGAGCAGCCGGCCGGTCGGGGACAGGATCGGCACCGCGATGCAGATGATCCCGTCCTCGTGTTCCTCGCGGTCATAAGCATGGCCGCGCTGGCGGATGGCGGCCAGTTCGGCGCGCAGCGCCTCCGGGGTGTCGAGGGTCTGCGCCGTGTGGCGGTGGAAGCTCTGCCGGGACAGGGCGTCGGCAAGCTGGTCCTCCGGCAGGTAGGCGAGCATCGCCTTGCCGACCCCGGTGCAGTAGGCGGGACCGACCTTGCCGGCCTCGCTGAACATCTCGACCGGGCGCACGGCGTTGCGCTTGTCGACGTAGAGCACCTGCCCGGCATCGAGCTGCGCGAGGTGCACCGTCTCGCCGATGTCGCGGCTCAGCAGGTCGAGGTGCGGGCGGGCAATGGGCGCGAGCGAGGACTGCGCCCAGGCGGCGTGCGCGAGCCGGACCAGCCGGACGCCCGGGGCATAGGTATGGCGGTCCTCGTCGTAGCTCAGCAGGCCCGTCGAGGTGAGCGTCTGCAGCATCCGGTAGAGCGTGGCCTTGGGATAGGTGCTGGTAGCCAGCAGTTCGGCAAAGCGCACGGGCCGGGCAAACCCTGCCACGTGGTCCAGGACATCCAGTGCCTTGCCGACGGTGCCGTCCCCGGTGCCGCGCATCCTCGTCTCCTCCCGCGGGCCCTGTCCGACGCTGGCGGTCGGTATCAGCCCTGTTGACAAGAATAGGCGAGTCGCGATTATGATTTCAATATACAAAACTAGGTTTCACTAATTGAAACCAAACTGACATAGAATGCATAAGGGAGGATACCATGCGTTCCACTGTGAAGGCGTCGCTCGCGGCGCTTGCAGCCACGACCATGCTCGCCGGCACCGCCTTTGCCGGCAGCCACAGCGCTCCGCTGACGGGTGAGCTGCGGATCATTTCCGACATGTCGAACCCGGCACCGCGCGCGGTGATGGAGAAGCTCGCCGCCGATTTCGACGCGATGCACCCCGACCTGACCGTCAACCTCGAGATCGTCGACCGCGAGGCATGGAAGACCCAGATCCGGAACGCACTGTCCGCCAACCCGCCGGACGTGGTGAACTGGTACGCCGCCACCCGCATGACGCCCTACGTCGATGCCGGCCTCTTCATGGACATCTCGGACCTCTGGGCCGAGCCGGAGTTCGAGGCGCTGGCCTCGACCAAGGGCGCGATGACCCTGAACGGCGCGCAGTGGGGCGTGCCCTATACCTACTACCAGTGGGGCGTCTACTACCGCGCCGACATCTTCGCCGAGCTGGGCCTCGAAGAGCCGAAGACCTGGGACGAGGAACTGGCGAACTGCCAGGCGATCCTCGACTCGGGCCGCAAGTGCTACACCATCGGCACCAAGTTCCTGTGGACCGCGGGCGGCTGGTTCGACTACATCAACTCGCGCACCAACGGCTATGACTTCCACATCCAGCTCGCCAACGGCGAGGTTCCGTGGACCGACCCGCGCGTGCGGGCGACCTTCGAGAACTGGCGTCAGCTGATCGACATGGGCGCCTTCATCGACGACCACCAGACCTACAGCTGGCAGGAAGCGCTGCCCTTCATCCTCGAAGGCCAGGCGACCGCCTACCTGATGGGCAACTTCGCCGTGGCCGCGATGCGCGACGGCGGCCTCGACGACAGCAAGCTGGACTTCTACCAGTTCCCGGTCATCAACCCCGACGTGGACTACGCCGAGGACGCGCCGACCGACACGTTCCACATCGCCAGCGGTGCCCAGAACGTCGAGGCGGCCAAGGCCTTCCTGCGCTACGTGACCTCGCCGGACGTCCAGACCTGGATCAACGCGGGCGACGCGCTGGGCCAGCTTCCGGTCAACGCCAACGCCACCGTGTCGGATGACAAGTTCATCCAGCAGGGCTTCGACATGCTGTCGAACAACGCCGGCGGCGGCATCATGCAGTTCTTCGACCGCGACTTCCCGGCCGAGATGGCCTCGGTCGGCATGGAAGGCCTGCAGGAGTTCATGGTGTTCCCGGACAACCTGGACGACATCCTCGAGCGTCTCGAGGAAGCCCGCCAGCGCATCTACAACTGATCGCTCTCGTAGGGTGCGTGATCTCACGCACCCTACCCCCCCCCCGCCCCGCCCTCAGCCCATCCGAAAGCCGGGACCTGCCCGCCTTTCGCATGTGTTGATCCGCTCGGAGACCCGCCATGGCATCGCAGGCCACAGATCCCGACCGTCGCGGCTGGTATCGGCGCAACGAGATCGCGGTCACCCCCTGGCTGTTCCTGCTGCCCGGGCTGATCTTCTTCGCGATCTACGTGATCATCCCGATCTTCCAGTCGTTCTGGATCAGCTTCCACGAGTGGGACGGGCTCGGCGAGAAGGAATGGGTGGGCCTCGCCAACTACGAGCGGCTGCTCGGCGGCGACCGCAAGTTCGAGACCTCTTTCTGGAACAACGTGAAATGGCTGCTGCTCTACCTGCTCGCGATCCCGATGGGGCTGTTCATCGCGCTGTTCCTGAACCAGACGGTGTTTGGGATCCGCATCTACAAGTCGTTGTTCTTCTTCCCCTTCGTGATTTCCCAGGTCGTGGTGGGCCTCGTCTTTTCGTGGTTCTACCTGCCCAACAACGGGCTCTTCGACGTGATGACGGGCTGGTTCGGCATCGACATCCGCGGCGGTGTGCTGGGCAACCCGGACACGGCGACCTACGGCATCATCGCCGCGGGCCTGTGGCCGCAGACGGCCTATTGCATGATCCTCTACCTGACCGGCCTGAACGCGGTGGACCCCGAACAGGTCGAGGCCGCGCGGCTCGACGGGGCGAAGGGGCACAAGATGCTCTGGTACGTGATCCTGCCGCAGCTGAAGCCCGCGACCTTCATCGCCTTCGTGGTCACCATCATCGGCGCGCTGCGCAGCTTCGACTTCATCGCGGTGATGACCAACGGCGGGCCGTTCGGCTCGACCCGGGTGCTGTCCTTCTACATGTTCGAGGAGAGCCTGTCGGAGTTCGGGTTCCGCATGGGCTACGGCGCGGCCATCGCCGTGGTGCTGTTCTTCCTCATGCTGATCTTCATCTGCTACTTCCTCTACGCGATGTGGCGGGACGAGCGGGAGGCGCGCTGATGAGTGTCACCCGCGCCGAGATCGACGCCTTCTGCGCAGGCTTGCCGGGCACGCGCCTCGGCCTGCCGCCGGAACTGGTCAGCTGGAAGGTGGGCGAGAAGATGTTCGCCTGTTTCGGCGATTTCGAGGATACCGGCGGCGTGTCGGTCAAGACGCCCGATGCCGAGACCGCGGCGATGCTGATCGCGGCGGGCGTCGCGGACAAGGCGCCCTATTTCCACCGCTCCTGGGTGCGGTTCGACTACCACCGGGCCGCGGCCGACGAGGTCTTCCACCGGCTCGGCCAATCCTATGACATCGTGCGCGCCAGCCTGAAGCGGGCCGACCGTGACGCCCTGCCGCCGAGGGAGGCCGACTGATGTTTCCGACCCCGATCGCCAAGACCTCGCGCGCGTGGCAGATCTCGTACCAGGCGCTCTTGCCGGTGGCCCTCGTGCTGTGGCTGCTGCCGCTGCTCGCGGTGGCGCTGTTCTCGATCAAGCCGGATGCCGACTTCACCAACGGCAACTACTGGGGCTGGCCGTCGTCCTTCGAGGGGGTGACCAACTACCGGAAGGTCTTCTTCGAGAGCGACATGCCGCGCTACCTGCTGAACTCGGTCATGATCACCGTGCCGACGGTGCTCGGAGCGGTGGCACTGTCGGCGATGACCGGCTTCGCGCTGGGGATCTACAAGTTCAGGTCGAACCTGCCGATCTTCTTCCTGTTCATCGCCGGCAACTTCGTGCCGTTCCAGATCCTGATGGTGCCGGTGCGCGACCTGACGGTGAACATGGGGCTCTATGACACCAAGCTGGGCCTCGTGCTGTTCCACATCGCGTTCCAGACCGGGTTCTGCACGCTGTTCATGCGCAACTTCATCCGCACCCTGCCCTATCCGCTGATCGAGGCAGCGCGGGTCGAAGGGGTCGCCGAGTGGCGCATCTTCTGGTACGTCGTCATGCCGCTGATGAAGCCCGCGCTCGCGGCCCTGTCGGTGCTGATCTTCACCTTCATCTGGAACGACTATTTCTGGGCCGTCGTGCTGACGCAGGGCCCGGACAGCCAGCCCGCGACGGCGGGGATCACCGCGTTCAACTCGCAGTTCCGCGCCGCCTACCACCTGATGAGCGCGGGGAGCATCGTCGCCGCGCTGCCGCCCGTCCTGATGTTCTTCCTGATGCAGAAGCACTTCATCGCGGGTCTCACTCTCGGAGCCGTCAAGTAGAATGACCAAACTGACCTTCATCGGGGCCGGGTCCACGATCTTCATGAAGAACATCGTGGGCGACATGCTCCATTTCGACGCCCTGAAAGACGCGCAGATCGCGCTGATGGACATCGACACCACGCGGCTGGCCGAAAGCGAACTGGTCGCGCGCAAGATGATCGCCGCGATGGGCACGGGGGCGACCGTGACCACCCACACCGACCAGCGCCGCGCGCTGGAGGGGGCGGATTTCGTCGTGACCGCCTTCCAGATCGGCGGCTACCAGCCCTGCACCGTCACCGACTTCGACATCCCCAAGCGCTATGGCCTGCGCCAGACCATCGCCGACACGCTGGGCGTCGGCGGCATCATGCGCGGCCTGCGCACCGTCCCACACCTGTGGTCGGTGGCCGAGGACATGGCCGCCGTCTGCCCGGACGCGCTGATGCTGCAGTACGTCAACCCGATGGCGATCAACACCTGGGCGCTGGCCGAGCGCTATCCGCACATCCGGCAGGTGGGCCTGTGCCACTCGGTGCAGAACACGGTCGCGGAAATGGGCCATGACCTCGACATGGACCCGGCCGACATCCGCTACCGGGTGGCGGGCGTGAACCATGTCGCCTTCTTCCTGAAGCTGGAAGACGCGGCAGGCCGCAGCCTGTACCCCGCCTTGCGCGAGGGCTACCGCACGGGCCGTCTGCCGAAGACCCCGATCGAGCGGCCGCATTGCACCAACAGGGTCCGCTACGAGGTGATGGAGCACCTCGGCTATTTCTGTACCGAAAGCTCCGAGCATCTCGCCGAGTACGTGCCCTGGTTCATCAAGGACGGGCGCGAGGACCTGATCGAGAGCTTCGGCATCCCGCTCGACGAATACCCCAGCCGCTGCGTGATCCAGGCGGCGGAATGGGCCGAACAGGCGCGGGCGCTCAAGGCGGAGGCCGGGATCGCGGTCCCGAAGAGCCACGAGTTTGCCGCCGACATGATGAACGCCATCGTGACCGACACGCCCTACACGATGTACGGCAACCTGCCGAACCGGGGCCAGATCCCGCAACTGCCGCTCGGGGCCGCGGTCGAGACGCCCTGCCTCGTCGATGCGAACGGCGTTCAGCCGACCACGGTCGCGGACATCCCGCCGCAACTGGTCGCCCTGATGCGGTCCCAGATCAACGTGCAGGAGCTGACCGTGCGCGCGCTGGTGGACGAGAACCCCGAACACATCTACCACGCCGCCATGATGGACCCGCACACGGCCGCCGAGCTGGACCTGCGCCAGATCCGCGCCCTGATCGACGATCTGCGCGCGGCCCACGGCGACTGGCTGCCCGCCTTCGCCCGGCT
>JAUIAU010000191.1 GCA_030425185.1 Alphaproteobacteria bacterium | reverse complement strand
GTCGGCAGGACCTCGCCCGCCAGGGCGCGCATCAGTTTCTTGGTCTCGGGCATCGGTCGTCCTTCTCGTCTTGCGTCCGGAAGTTTCCCATGCGACCGCTTGTCAATCAATGGCTATTGTCAGGTCAAGTTGACACATTGTAGGCTCACGCATGGCTCTCGATCTTCCGTCCCCCGCCTCGCCCCTCCGTATCGGAACCCGCGGTTCGCCGCTCGCGCTTGCACAGGCGCACGAGACCCGCGACCGGCTCGCGGCGGCCTTCGATCTGCCGGGCTCGGCGTTCGAGATCGTCGTGATCAAGGTCACCGGTGACCAGGTGCTCGACAAGCCCCTGAAGGAGATCGGGGGAAAGGGCCTTTTCACCCGCGAGATCGAGGAGGACCTGCTGGCCGGCAAGATCGACATCGCGGTTCATTCGATGAAGGACATGCCTGTCGAACAGCCCGCCGGGCTGCTGCTCGATACCTACCTGCCGCGCGAGGACGTGCGCGATGCCTTCGTGACGCTCGACGGCGGTCTCCTGTCGGACCTGCCGCAGGGTGCGGTCGTCGGCTCGTCCAGTCTGCGCCGCCGGGCGCAACTGGCGCACCGCCGCCCCGACCTGACGCTGGTCGAATTCCGCGGCAACGTGCAGACCCGGATGCGCAAGCTGGAAGAGGGCGTGGCGGTCGCCACCTTCCTTGCCATGGCCGGGCTGAACCGGCTCGGCATGGCGGACGTGCCGCGCACCGCCATCGATCCCGAGGAGATGCTTCCCGCCGTGGCACAGGGCGCCATCGGGATCGAGCGCCGCGCCGACGACAGCCGCGTTGCCGACCTGCTGGCCGCGATCCACGACGGACCCACGGGGCAGCGCCTGGCCTGCGAGCGGGCCTATCTCGGCGCGCTCGACGGCTCGTGCGAGACACCGATTGCCGGGCTTGCGCTGCTGGACGGCGGCGAGATCTGGCTGCGCGGTGAGATCCTGCGTCCCGACGGCTCGGAGGTGATCTCCGACGAGGGCCGCGCCCCGATCGAGGAAGGGGCCGCCCTCGGCCGCGAGATCGCGCGCCGCCTCCGCGAGCGGGCGCCGAAGGACTTCTTCAGCTGGCTTGCCGCCTGATCCGGATCCGCCCCCGAACCCCGCGATTTCGCGCTTGACGGGGGCGGGCCGGTCGCCTACTTGAGCCGGGCTTTCGGCGGAGTAGCTCAGTTGGTTAGAGCAGCGGAATCATAATCCGCGTGTCGGGGGTTCAAGTCCCTCCTCCGCTACCAAAAATCCTTTATAATCAATGACTTAAGAAACTGGTTGACGCAGTTTGTGCATAGCGCACCTGTAGCACACCTTTTCGGTCGCTTTGCGCTTGGGCTGAGCGTAGAATCAACTGTGTTGGACACAGTGTTTTCCGCCGCTTTTGGCGCCACAGTGTTCGGCAACAAGGACGCGAACACA
>JAUIAU010000077.1 GCA_030425185.1 Alphaproteobacteria bacterium | reverse complement strand
CCCTGCCGGATCGGGTCGGTCCAGTCCGGGCAGAGCGCCTGGTGGCGCAGCCATTCGAGGCCCTGGTCGAGCGCGATCACGAAGAACAGGAAGAACGCGATGTCCGGCACGCCCCGCACCATGGCGGTGTAGGTCTTGCCGATCAGCCGCACCGGCAACAGCCGGGCCCGCGACGCGGCCGCCCCGGCAAAGCCGAAGGCCAGCGCGCAGGGCGCCGTCACCGCGAGCAGCAGCAGCACGGTCAGGAAGCTGAGATAGAAGTTCAGGTGCACGCCGGTGGTCAGGTAGCACGACAGCCACGGAAGCGTGTCGAGCGTGCCGGGATCAGTGCAGAACGAGAACATCAGGCGGCCCTCCGGGCGCGCCGGTCCTCGCCGCAACGTCCCCGTCCCGCGGTCCCGGTCGGCGGGTGCAGGCGGGCAGGGGCGTCATGGGGAGAGCCGGTCACCGGTCGCTCGGGTGGGACCGGGCACGCAGCGCGCCCGGTCCCGCTCTGGGATCAGTAGGTCTGGACGCCTTCGCCGAACCACTTGACGAGGAGGGCGTTGAGCGAGCCGTCTTCCTTCATCGAGGTGATCGCGGCGTCGAACTTGTCGCGCAGTTCGGTGTCGGTCTCGCGCAGGCCCATGCCGACGCCGCCGCCGAGCGGCACGCGGTCGCCGACGAACATCAGCTCGCCGCCCGAGGCTTCGACGATCGGGGCGAGGTAGTCGTAGTCGGCGAAGACGGCGTCCGCCTCACCGTTGCGGACCGCCGCGACGGTCTCTTCCGGGGTCGCGAATTCCAGCACAGTCGCGCCGGACTCGGCGACATGGCCGGCCTGGATGGTGGCGGTCTGGGCCGCAACCACGCCGCCCATGGTGTCGGCGTCGGCCGACAGCGCGACGTAGGCCGAGGCGGTCGGCGGGTAGTAGTTCTGGGTGAAGTCGATGACCTCATCGCGCTCGGCGGTGATCGACATGCCGGCGATGATGGTGTCGTAGTTGCCCGACACGAGGTTCGGGATGATCGAATCCCAGTCGTTCTTGACCCATTCGCAGGTCAGTTCGGCGCGCGCGCAGAGCTCGTCGCCCAGCTCGCGCTCGAAGCCGTCGACCTCGCCCGCGTCGTTGATGAAGTTGTAGGGAGGGTAGGCGCCCTCCGTGCCCATGCGGACGGTCTGGCCGTGGCCGGCGGCGAAGGCCACGGTGGCGGTCATCGCCAGCGCGGCAGTGCCCAGAAGAAGCTTTTTCATAGTCTGACTCCCGTATTGGTCGGTTCTTGCCTCAGGCCGCCGTGGCGCTGAGGAATTGCTGGAGACGCGCGGATTTCGGCGATCCGAACAGCGCGTCCGGTGGGCCTTCTTCCTCGATCAGGCCCTGGTGCAGGAAGACGACGTGATCGGACACGTCGGCCGCCAGTTTCATGTCATGGGTCACGATGAGCATGGTCCGCCCCTCGTTCGCCAGGTCCTTTATCACCCGCACGACTTCCTGTTCCAGTTCAGGATCGAGGGCCGAGGTCGGCTCGTCGAACAGGAGGGCGCGCGGCTCCATGCAGAGCGCGCGCGCAATGGCGGCGCGCTGCTGCTGGCCGCCCGACAGCTGGGCCGGGTAGGCGTCGCATTTCTCGCCGATCCCCACCTTGTCGAGCAGGCGGCGCGCGCGTTCCTCGACGATGCCGCGCTCCTGGCGCAGCACGGTCAGCGGGGCCTCCATGACGTTTTCGAGGATCGTCATGTGGGCCCAGAGATTGAACTGCTGGAACACCATCGACAGGTTGGTGCGGATGCGGATCACCTGGTGCCGGTCGGCGGGCACCCGGCCATGACCGGTCCCCTTCCAGCGCACCGGCTCGCCGCAGAAGACCACGTCGCCCTGCTGGCTGTCCTCGAGCAGGTTGGCGCAGCGCAGCAGGGTGGACTTGCCCGAGCCTGACGAGCCGATCAGCGAGACGACATCGCCTTTGCGGGCCGAGATCGAGACGCCCTTGAGCACCTCGAGCCCGCCATAGGCCTTGTGGATGTCCCTGAGGTCGAGGACGGGGGCACTCTCGTCTGTCACGCGGGTCTCGGCTGTGTCTGCGGTTGGGTCCGGAGTAGGGCCGAGAAACCGCCGGGGATCAAGGTCGGACCGCGCGTCAGGCGGTGTTTTTCATGGCACCTGCCCGAAGATCGGGCGGTTCCGGCAGCGGCAGGTCCAGATAGCGGCTCTCGGGCAGCGGGATCACCGCCCGCAGGCCGAGGGTCAGCGCGTCGGCGGCCGGGAGGGCGGCCAGCGCTTCGGCCAGCGCGGCCCGGTAGGGGGCCGGGTCTTCGCCGGCCCGGGTGATGAAACTCATGCCCGGCGAGGGATCGGTGCGGCCGATGATCCGGACGCGGGCCGCGAGCGGCTCCCACCGGTCGAGCATCCGCCAGGTCACCGCGTCGAGGGCGGCGATGTCGGCGCGCCCCCCGGCCACCGCGCGCAGGCTTTCGGCATGGGCCCCGGTGACCAGCGCGGGCGTGAAGTGCACGCCGCGGGCGCGCGCCCAGATCCAGGGTGCGGCCCAGCCGGAGTGGCTGTCCGCGCCGTTCAGGGCGAAGCGCGCCCCGGCAAAGACCTCCGGCGTCTCGCGCGGGTCGTCGGCCCGGACGACGAAGACGCTGTAGTATTCGCCCGGTCCGGCCTGCGGCAGCCCGTAGTCCGAGGCGCCGATCAGGGTGACGCGGCCGTGCAGGCGGGACCGGTAGGGCAGGTTGCAGGCGTGCGACAGGACAAGGTCGGGCGCCTGCCACAGGTCCCACATGTCCGCTGCGGGATCGAGACCGGCGGGCGCGGACAGGCCGTGATCCGCCAGCGCGGCCCGGAGCAGGGTCCAAAAGGTGTCATGCGCGGCCCGGTTTTCCGGCCGCAGGTACATCGGAAGACCGGCGCGCATGGCTCAGCCGCGCCCTTCGACCCGCTGACGGGCCAGCGCCGAGTCGCGGTCGTTGACGCCCAGGAGGCTGGCGGCGAGGCGCATCAGCGCGTCTTCCTCGTGGTCGCGCACGCCGTCGGCAAGGACGACCTCCCAGAGCGCCTCGATCACGCCGGTGCGGTCCTCGTAGGCAACCCCGTCCTTGATCGCGCGTGTGAAGCGGACGGTATCGGGGGCCTCGGCCTCCAGCGCCTCGGCCTCGCGGCGCAGACCGGCGGCCTCGAAGGGCGACAGGCCGTGGCGGCGCGCCAGCACGCGGTCGATCCGGTCGGCCTCCTCGGGGGCGTAGTCGCCGTCGGAGCGGGCGAGGCGGACGAGCAGGGCGGCCAGCGCCAGCCTTGCATCGGGCTCGGGCAGGCGGTCGGGGGCGGGGGCCGTCAGGCGGCGCAGGAGATCACCGAACATGGGAGGAGATATATGCGCCGGGGCCGGGAAGGCCAAGCCGGGCCGGTCGCGCCTAAGAATTTTAGGGTGGCAAGGACTCGTTAAGGGTTGGGGTGTGCAAGCCATTGATAAGGATAATTCTTTTTTCGGGCATGGTTGCTCTTTGGTTAAGATCCTAAAATTCTTAGGGAACCCGGCCCTCCGGACGCCCCCGCACATGCCCCACGCCGCCGCCGCCTCCCGCACCCCGGCACCCCCTCCCGCATCGTCCCCCCTTTGACAGCGCCCGGAAAACCCGCTTCCTTGCGCCGCGCACCCTGCAGGAGGCCGCCATGCTGGAACTCGATCATCTTGCTGTCTCCGCCGCCGATCTCGCGGTCGGCACGGCCCGCATCGAGGACCTGTTCGGGGTCCGTCTCGCGCCGGGCGGCAAGCATCCCGATATGGGAACGCACAACCGGCTCCTGTCGCTCGGACCGGGGCTCTATCTCGAGGTCATCGCCATCGACGCCGCCGCGCCGCCGCCCGACCGGCCGCGCTGGTTCGACCTCGACAATTTCGACGGACCGCCGCGGCTGACCACCTGGATCGTCCGCTGCGACCGGCTGGAGGCCGCGCTCGCCGATGCGCCGGAGGGCACCGGGCTGCCGATGCAGCTGCAGCGCGGGGATTTCCGCTGGCGCATGGCGGTGCCGGAACTGGGGCAGTTGCCGCTGGGCGGCCTGGCCCCGGCGCTGATCGAATGGCAGGGCGACGCCCACCCGGCCGACCGTCTGCCTGATGCCGGCGTGCGGCTGACCCGGCTCGTGGTGTCGCATCCGCGCATCCGCGAGGTGCCGCATCTCGACGATCCGCGCGTCGTGCTCAGCGAGGGGCCGCCGTCCCTGCGCGCCGCGTTCTCGACCCCGAAGGGCGAGGTGCTGCTGTGATCCGGACGGCCCGGCCGGCCGACATGGCGCAGGTCGCCGCGATCTGGAACCAGGTCATCCGCGAGACGGCGATCACCTTCACCACCGCCGAGAAATCCGAGGCCGGCCTGCGCGCGACGCTGGCCGAGAAGGCGGCGGCCGGACAGGGCTTTCTCGTCGACGTGGCCGGGGACACCGTGCGCGGGTTCGCCCTCTACGGGCCGTTCCGGGCCGGGCCCGGCTACCGGTTCACGATGGAGCACACCATCCACCTCGCCGAGGCGGCCCGGGGCAAGGGGCTGGGCCGGGCGCTGCTCGGTGCGCTGGAAGAGCAGGCGCGCGGCGCCGGGGTGCACAGCCTCTGGGCCGGAATCAGCGCCGAGAACCCCGAGAGCGTCGGCTTCCACGCCCGGATGGGCTATGCCGAGATCGCCCGCCTGCCCGAGGTCGGGCACAAGTTCGGGCGCTGGATGGACCTCGTGCTGATGCAGAAACGGCTGTGACAGCGGGCGGCGCATCCGCTAGGCTGACACCCATGTCGCTCTGGTCCCGGATTGCGGATGCGCTCTCGGCGCTTCGGCAAGGCGAAAGCCTGTCTGCCGTCTTTGATCGTCTGCGCACGCCGCCGGAACGGTCGGTCGCCTTCACCATCGCGGTCATCGCGCTCGGGGCGAAGATGGCCAAGGCCGACGGACAGGTGACCCGTGACGAGGTCACCGCCTTCCGCGAGGTCTTCACCATTCCCCCGGAGGAGGAGGCGAACGCGGCCCGGGTGTTCAACCTGGCCCGGCAGGACGTAACCGGGTTCGAGGATTACGCCCGCCGCATCGCGCGGATGTTCGACGGTCAGCAGGCCCCGCTGACCGACCTGATGGAGGGGCTCTTCCACATCGCGATGGCCGACGGCACCTATCACCCCAACGAGGACGCGTTCCTTGAACGGGTCGCGGCCGTCTTCGGGCTGAGCGACACCTGTTTCCGCAGGCTGCGCGCCCAGTTCGTGCCGGAAGCGACCCGCGATCCGTGGGATGTGCTTGGCGTGCCGCCTTGCGCGTCTCTCGACGAGGCGCGCAAGGCGTGGCGGGCGCTGGTCCGCGAGACCCATCCCGACGCGATGATCGCGCGCGGCGTGCCCGAGGAGGCCGTCAAGCTGGCCGAGAAGCGCCTGATCGCCGTCAACCGCGCCTGGGAAGAGATCAGCGCGCGCGAAAGCGCGGGCTGAGCCCCCCGGTGCGGCTCGCCACCTACAACGTCGAGTGGTTCAACGAGCTCTTCGACCGGCATGACCGGCTGCGCCTCGATGGCGCCTGGAGCGGCCGCTACAACGTCACCCGGCGGCAGCAGGGCGAGGCGCTGGCCACCGTGTTCCGCGCCCTCGACGCCGACGGGGTGATGGTGATCGAGGCCCCCGACCACAACGGCAAGCGCTCGACGCTCCGGGCGCTGGAGGCCTTCGCGGCGCGATTTGACCTGCGCACGCGGGCGGCGGTGATCGGGTTCTCGAACGACACCCAGCAGGAGATCGCCTTTCTCTACGATCCCGAGGTTCTGCGAGTGCGCCACGACCCGCAGGCCACGCCCGATGCGCCGCGATTCGACCAGGTGCTGGCGCTCGACGTCGACGTGGATGCGCGCGTCGACCCGATCCGCTGGTCGAAGCCGCCGCTGGAACTGGCGCTCGAGACCGCGACGGGTCAGCGCCTGCGCCTGATCGGGGTGCATGCGAAGTCGAAGGCGCCGCATGGCGCGACCGGGCCGGCCGACGCGACCCGCATCGCAATCGAGAACCGCCGCAAGCAACTGGCGCAGTGCATCTGGCTGCGCCGCCGGATCGCGGCGCACCTCGCTGAGGGCGAGTCGCTGGTGGTGATGGGCGATTTCAACGACGGTCCCGGTCTCGACGCCTACGAGAAGCTTTTCGGGCGCTCGGGGGTCGAGATCGTGCTCGGCACGGACGGACCGCCGGAGGTGCGGCTGTTCGATCCCCATGCCGACGCGGCGCTGGCGCGGCGGCTGCCGTCGATCGCGGCGACCGCGCGGTTCTGGGACCGGGCGCGCAAGCGCTGGTTCGGCGCGCTGCTCGACTACATCATGGTGTCGCCCGATCTCGTGGCGCAGGGCGGGGCCTGGCGGATCTGGCACCCCTTCGACGATCCGGAGTGCTGGGCCGACACCGCGCTGCAGGCGGCGCTGCTCGATGCCTCGGACCACTTCCCGGTGACCTGGGACCTGCCCTGAGCGGGGCCGCGCGGGCGGTCTTTCCCCCTTTATGGCGGGCCGGTCACGCCCCATATCGGGGCGAACAGGTTGACCCGAAGGAGAGGACCCATGCGACCCGCTCTGACCGCGCTTCTGCTCAGCGCCGCCCTGACCCTGCCGGCCGCCGCGCAGGACACCCCGGCCCCCGAGGCCAACCCCGAGCTGTCCGAGGGGTTCTCGCTGCTCTCCGAAGGGGCGCGGATGATCCTGCGCGGGCTGCAATCCGAGATGGCCCCGATGATCGAGGCGCTGGGCGACGTGATCGAGGACGTCAACGCCTACGAGTTGCCCGAGCGGCTGCCGAACGGCGACATCCTGATCCGGCGCAAGGCTGACCGCCCGTGGCCGCCCGAAGAGACAGGTGAAGGCGGGGGCGAAGCCATCGATCTCTGATCCGGCGTAGCCGCAGCGCAGGCGCGCGTCAGCGCCGCAGCACCAATCCGACCTCGGCCCCGAGCGCCTTGCCCAGGGCGGCGAACCGCGCGGCGGCCACCTCGCCGTAGAGCACTTCGCAGGGGGCAGGCAGGACCAGTTCCAGCCGCTGCTTCTTGGGGAAGTACCGCAGGGTCCCCATCATCTGGGGCGTCTGGCCCGCGAACATCGCGCCGAACCGCATCGCCTTGCCCAGCACCTCGGCCCGCTTGCGGTCCTCGGCGGGCAACAGGTCGAAGAGCGCCGCGAACCGGCTGCCGGTCGCCGAGTTCTTGTAGCGGTGCAGCAGGGCGAGACCGAGAAAGATACGTTCGGCGTGGGTCAGCCCGGCGAGGTTGGCTTGCGTCGAGATGTCGAAGACCACTTCCGAACGGTAGTCCGGGTGCGCGCGCCAGCCCACGTCATGCAGCAGGCATGCCGCCTTCACCAGGCGCAGGCGGTCGTAGCGGGCCGAGCGGTAGAGCGGCGACAGGAAATCGAACAGCACCTTGCCGAAGCCGGGCATCCTGGCCGAGCGGGCTTCGGCGTGGCGGCAGGCCTCGATCAGCGGGTCGCGGTGCCGCAACTCTGGCGGCATCTGCTCGTAGAGCAATCCCTCGCGCACGCCGTAGCTCGACAGTGCCACGCTCGACGGCTTCAGCGCCTGCACCAGCGGACGCAGCACCTGCGCGGCCAGCGGCACCAGCGACAGGCGGGCCATCGAGATGCCGGTGCTCGCGCGCAGCTCGTCGAGGTCCTGCGCCTCGATCCAGTCGAGCGTCTCGCGCAGGTCGGTGCGGGTCATCTCGTATTCGTGCAACACCGCCAGCGGATAAGACCGGCGCAGCATGTCGAGCCGGGCCAGCGCCCGCCACGATCCGCCGACGAGGAACAGCCGCTTGCCGGTGACCGGCACCGCGGCGGTCAGCTTGGCGATCTCGGCGTCGATATGGGCCTTCAGCCCCTTCTTGCCGCCCGGCACGCCGGTCAGGCGGAACGGTCCCAAGGGCGAAGTGGCGCGCCGTCCGATGCTGCCGTGGTCGATCTCGGCCAGTTCCATCGACGAGCCGCCGATGTCGCACATCACGCCCTCGGCCCCCGGCCAGCCCAGCAGCACGCCCTGCGCGGACAGGCGGGCCTCCTCGGCGCCGTCGATCACCCACAGCTTCAGGCCGCAGACCCGTTCGATCCGGTCGCAGAACTCGGGGCCATCCTCGGCCTCGCGCATGGCGGCGGTGGCGACCGCCACGAGGGGGCGGACCTGCATCCCCTCGGCCAGCTTGACGAACCGGTGTATCGCCGCTTCGGCACGCACGCGGCCCTGGGGGTTCAGGCGGCCGGTGTCGGGCACGCCCTTGCCGAGCCCGGCCATGACCTTCTCGTTGTAGAAATAGGCGGGACTGCGGGCGGCGCCGTCGAACACGACCATCCGGACCGAGTTCGAGCCGACGTCGATGACGCCGACGCGCTCGAGCGCCCGCACCTTCGGGTCCGAGAAGAGCGGACGGCCCCAGATCCCCCAGTTGCCGTCCGACGCGATATCTCCGTCCACGAGCTGTCGTTCCTCGTTGCGTCCCCGACCGATCTTAGGGAGGGGGGGCGGTCATGGTCAACCGGGGGTGTGGTGTCACCACCGCGGTCAGAGGCACAAGCCCTCCGGGAAGCCCTGCACGTAGATCTGAGTTCCCTTGGTGTACGTCAGGTTTGTCCATCGCCCTTCGGCGACCACAAGACCTTCAAAGGCTGGCGATCGTCCCAGCGCATCTTTCCAGTCCGTCGGTCCGCCCCAGTAGATGGCCGCAGCGCCAGAGAAGCACCCGTTTTCATCCAGAAGCCATGTTCCTTGGCGGGGATCGACCCCTGTCAGCTTTATCGGCGGATGAAAGCGGCTGTAGAAGGTCGCTCCCACGGCTGGTTCCGAGGCGACGATTACGAGTTCAATTGGCTGGTTGCTGCTCTGTGACCAAAGTTGGTCCCTTCGCGATTTGTGTGGGTTGACGCGGAGCGGCGCGTCCGCAGCTATACCAGATGTTGTAGTCGGGACGTGAGGCGCGTCTGGCGCGAAGACCGTGTATATCGCAGCGCTGGACGCGCCGG
>JAUIAU010000190.1 GCA_030425185.1 Alphaproteobacteria bacterium | reverse complement strand
CCAGCGCCGCCGCCGCGGCCGCCTTGGCCTGGTTCTTCGAGGCGATGCCGCCCAGCGTGCAGAACGCCAGCAGGTAGAGCGCGAAGTATTCCGCCGGGCCGAACAGGTAGGCCACCCGCGCCAGCAGAGGCGCCAGCAGCATCAGCCCGAAGGTCGCCAGCATCGCGCCGACGAACGAGGCGACGCCGGACAGCACCAGCGCCTCGCCGGCCTTGCCCTGCTTGGCCATCGGGTAGCCGTCCAGCGTGGTCATCATCGCCGGCTCGTCGCCGGGAATGTTCAGCAGGATCGACGAGATCCGCCCGCCGTACATCGCGCCGTAATAGACGCTCGTCAGCAGCACCAGCGCCGAGACCGCGTCGAGGCCCAGCGTGAAAGCGAGCGGGATCAGGATGGCGACGCCGTTCGACGGGCCGAGGCCCGGCAGCGCGCCGATGATGGTGCCGAGGAAGCAGCCGATCACGGCCAGCAGAAGCGTCCAGGGCGACAGCGCGACGGAGAATCCGAGCGCGAGGTTAGACAGCAGTTCCATGTGGGGGCGCTCCTAGCCGAACAGACCGGCGGGAAAGGGTTTCAGCCCCAGCCCGAGGGCGAAGCGGAAGATCACGAACAGTCCGACCGACAGGCCGATCCCCGAGGCCAGCGCATGCAGCGGGCGCGGGGTGATCTGGTAGGCGAGGATGGTGGCCGCCACGAAGGTCGGACCGAGGAAGCCGAAGGGCTTCAGCGCATAGGAATACCCCACCAGGACGATCGTCGCGAAGACCAGCCGCCCGACGCCCGACAGGTCGGGCCATTCCGGTTCCGCGTCCGGTTTCAGGATCATCAGGAGACCGCAGATGGCCAGGACCGCGCCGATCAGGATCGGGAAGGTCTTCGAGCCGACCGGGTCGGTCAGGAAGCTGGTCTGAATCTGGAAGGCGCTGGCGATATACGCCAGCGCCAGACCGATCAGGACCGCGCCGAAGATGCGGTCCGAGGCCATTACTGAAGGACCCCGATCTCTTTCGACAGGTCCACGGTCTCGGCGATCACGCCATCGACCCAGGACTGGAAGTCGCCGCCGACCTTGGTGAAGGGCGCAAGGCCGTTGGCCTCCATCGCGGCCTTCCACTCGTCCGACGCGGCAACGGCCGCCAGGCGCGCACCCCAGGCTTCGAAGTCGGCGTCCGAGATGCCCTTCGGCACGTAGAGGCCGCGCCAGTTCACGGCGACGACGTCATAGCCCTGCTCCATCGCGGTCGGGATGTCCTCGAAGCCCGGTACGCGCTCTTCGGTCAGGACCGCCAGCGCCCGCACTTCGCCCGACTTGATGAAGCCGACGATCTCGGACATGTCGCCCGTCATCGCGGTGGTGAAGCCGCCGATGGTCTGGGTGATCGCGTCCGCGCCGCCGTCCACGCCGATGTAGCGGATCGCGCGGATGTCATCGAT
>JAUIAU010000076.1 GCA_030425185.1 Alphaproteobacteria bacterium | reverse complement strand
AACACATCTACCACGCCGCCATGATGGACCCGCACACGGCCGCCGAGCTGGACCTGCGCCAGATCCGCGCCCTGATCGACGATCTGCGCGCGGCCCACGGCGACTGGCTGCCCGCCTTCGCCCGGCTTCCGCGCGCGGCCTGATCTTCTTCTTGGCCCAAATACTCCCGCCGGAGGCGGACCCGAACCGATGACCAAACGCCGCTCGCAACACTGGTATGGCAAACTGGACAAGGACGGCTTCATCCATCGCAGCTGGATGAAGAACCAGGGCTTTCCGGATCACGTCTTCGACGGCCGCCCGATCATCGGCATCTGCAACACCTGGTCGGAACTGACGCCCTGCAACTCGGGCCTGCGCGACCTCGCGGAAGCGGTGAAGCGCGGCGTGTGGGAGGCGGGTGGCTTCCCGGTCGAGTTCCCGGTGATGTCGCTGGGCGAGACCCAGATGAAGCCCACCGCCATGCTGTTCCGCAACCTGCTGTCGATGGACGTGGAGGAGTCGATCCGCGCCTATGGCCTCGACGGGGTCGTGCTGCTCGGCGGCTGCGACAAGACCACGCCGGGCCAGCTGATGGGCGCGGCCAGCGTGGACCTGCCCGCCATCGTGGTGTCCTCCGGGCCGATGCTGAACGGCAAGTGGCAGGGCCGGGACATCGGCTCGGGCACCGACGTGTGGAAGTTCTCGGAGGCCGTGCGCGCGGGCGACATGACCCTGCAGGACTTCATGGCCGCCGAGAGCGGCATGTCCCGCTCGAAGGGCGTCTGCATGACGATGGGCACCGCCAGCACCATGGCCTCGCTGGTCGAGGCGATGGGCATGGCCCTGCCGACGAACGCCGCCCTGCCTGCCGTCGATGCCCGGCGCGGGGCGCTGGCGCACCTGACCGGCAAGCGCATTGTCGAGATGGTCGAGGAAGACCTGAAGCCGTCGGACATCCTGACCCGCGCCGCCTTCGAGAACGCCATTCTCGCCAATGCCGCCGTCGGCGGCTCGACCAATGCCGTGGTTCACCTGCTGGCGCTGGCGGGCCGGGTCGGCGTGGACCTGAGCCTGAAGGATTTCGAGATCGGCTCGGAGATCCCGCTGCTGGTCAACTGCATGCCGTCGGGCAAGTACCTGATGGAGGACTTCTGCTACGCCGGCGGCATGCCGGTCGTGCTGAAGGAACTGGGGGCAAGGCTGCGCCCGGCGCGGACCGTGCTCGGCGGCGACATCAAGACCTATGCCGAGGGCGCGGAATGCTTCAACCGCGACGTGATCCGGCCGTTCGACGATCCGGTGAAACCGGCGGCGGGGCTGCGCGTGCTGACCGGGAACCTCGCGCCGAACGGGGCGATCGTGAAGCCGTCGGCGGCCACCGACGCCCTGCTGGAGCATGAGGGCGAGGCCTATGTCTTCGAGAGCATCGAGGACCTGAAGGCCAACATCGACCGCGACGACCTGCCGGTGACGCCCGAGACGATCCTCGTCCTGAAGGGCTGCGGGCCGAAGGGCTATCCCGGCATGCCCGAGGTCGGCAACATGCCGATCCCCGCGCGGCTGGTGCGGCAGGGCGTGCGCGACATGATCCGCGTGTCGGACGCGCGGATGTCGGGGACCGCCTTCGGCACGGTCATCCTGCATGTCAGCCCGGAGGCGCAGGCGGGCGGCCCGCTGGCGCTGGTGAAAACCGGCGACCGCATCCGCGTCTCGGCCTCGAAGGGCGAGCTGGAGCTGCTGGTCGATGCCGCGGAGCTGGAGGCCCGCCGCGCCGCGTGGCAGCCCGAGCCGCCGCACTACACCCGCGGCTATGCCAGACTTTACATCGATCACGTGCTGCAGGCCGACGCGGGGGCGGACCTCGACTTCCTCGTCGGCAAGGACACGCGGCTCGTGACGCGGGAGAGCCATTGATGAGCGACGTTTCCTACCCCGACCTCAAGGGCGCCTCGGTGTTCATCACCGGGGGCGGCTCCGGCATCGGCGCGGCGCTGACCGAAGGGTTCCTGCGGCAGGGGGCGAAGGTCGCCTTCGTGCAGCGCTCGGACGCCTCGGGCTTCGTCGCCGAGATGACCGAGAAGACCGGGAACACGCCGCTGTTCCTGCCCTGCGACATCACCGACGTGACCCGGCTGCGCGCCTGCGTGGACGAGGCCGCCGCCGCGCACGGGCCGGTCACCGTGCTGGTGAACAACGCCGCGAACGACAAGCGTCACACCGCCGAGGAGGTGACCGAGGAGTTCTGGGACTGGTCGCAGGCGATCAACCTGAAGAGCTATTTCTTCGCCTGCCAGGCGGTCGCGCCGGGCATGCGCGCGGCGGGCGGCGGGTCGATCATCAACACGACCTCGATCAGCTACATGATGGGCAATGCGGGCTATCCCGCCTACACGACGGCGAACTCGGGCATCAACGGGATGACCCGGAGCCTCGCCCGCGAGTTCGGACCGGACAACATCCGGGTGAACGCGCTGGCGCCCGGCTGGGTGCTGACCGAGAAACAGTTGCAGATGTGGACGACGCCCGAGGCGCTGGCCGAGCACATGAACCGGATGTGCCTCAAGCGGCACCTCGCGCCCGAAGACATCGTCGGGCCGATGCTGTTCCTCGCGTCGCGCACCTCGGGCGCGATGACGGGACAGGCGCTGGTGATCGATGGCGGCGTGGTGGTGACGGGATGATCCGGCCGGACTGGATCGCCGTCGACTGGGGCACGACGCACCTGCGCGCCTGGGCCATGGGGCCGGGCGGCACCGTGCTGGACGAGGCCATGTCCGACGACGGCATGGGCGGCCTGCAGCCGTCGCAGTTCGAGGCGGCGCTGCTGGCGCTGGTCGGGCCCTGGCTCGGGCCGCAGGGGGTCGATGTCGTGGCCTGCGGCATGGTCGGCTCGCGGCAGGGCTGGGTCGAGGCGCGCTATGCCGCCGTGCCCTGTGCCCCGGTCGGAGAGGCGCTGACGCCCGTGCCGACGCGGGACCCCCGGCTGACCGTGCGGATCATTCCCGGGCTGAAGCAGGACCGGCCCGCCGACGTGATGCGCGGCGAGGAAACCCAGATCGCCGGGGCGCTGTCCCTGCATCCGGGCTTCGACGGCGTGATCGTTCTGCCCGGCACCCATTCGAAGTGGGCGCAGGTCAGCGCGGGCGAGGTCGTGAGCTTCCGCAGCTTCCTGACCGGCGAGTTGTTCGGCCTGCTGTCGGATCACTCGGTGCTGCGGCACTCGATGGGCGGGGACGGCTGGGATGCCGGGGCCTTTGCCGAGGCGGTGCAGGAGTCGCTGTCGCGGCCCGAGGCGCTGGCGGCCCGGCTGTTCGCGATCCGCGCCGAGGGCCTGCTGAACGGGCTGCCGCCTGCCGCGGCCCGCGCGCGCCTCTCGGGCCTGCTGATCGGGGCGGAACTGGCCGCCGCGAAACCCTATTGGCTGGGGATGCCGGTCGCGCTGCTCGGGGCGGACGGACTGGCCGACGCCTATGCCGCGGCGCTGGCGGCGCAGGGCGTGACGGCAATGCGGATCGAGGCGGGCGCCGCCACCCGGGCCGGACTGGCCGCGGCCCATGCCCGGATGAAGGAAACCACATGAGCCGACCGATCATTGCGATCCTGCGCGGGATCACCCCGGCCGAGGCGGTGCCCGCCTGCGAGACCCTGATCGCGGCGGGGATCACCCGGATCGAGGTGCCGCTGAACTCGCCGCACCCGATGCACTCGATCGCCGCGATGGCCGAGGCCTGCGGCACCCGCGCCCTGATCGGCGCGGGCACGGTGCTGAGCGTCGCGCAGGTGACCGAGGTCGCCGACGCGGGCGGCGCCCTGATCGTCTCTCCGAATTGCGATCCGGCGGTGATCCGCGCGACCAAGGCCGCCGGGCTGCAAAGCTGGCCGGGCGTCTTCACGCCGACCGAGGCCTTCGCGGCACTCGCCGCGGGCGCGGACGGGCTGAAGCTGTTCCCCGGCTCGATGGCAGGCCCGGACGGGCTGAAGGCGCTGCGGGCGGTGCTGCCGAAGGACGTGCCCGTGTTCCCGGTCGGCGGGGCGGGCGCGGACACCTTCGCCGCCTGGCGCAAGGCGGGGGCGGACGGCTTCGGAATCGGCACGGCGCTCTACACGCCGGGCCTCGCGCTCGACGCGCTGCGCGCGCGGGCCGAAGCGCTTGTCGCCGCGTGGGACGCGGTCGCATGAGTGCGCAGGTCTTCGACGCCACGCCCTGCAGCTTGGGCGAAGGGCCGCTGTGGCACCCGGAGGCACAGTGCCTCTACTGGTTCGACATCAACGCGATGCGCCTCTACCGGCGGGACGGCGAGGCGCTGGACCAGTGGCAGTTCGACGAGCATGTCAGTGCCGCAGGATGGGTCGACCGGACGCGGCTGCTCGTCGCCTCGGAAACCGCGCTGCAGCTCTTCGACACCGACACCGGCGAGAGCGAGTACCTCTGCGGACTGGAGAGCGACAATGCGCTGACCCGGTCGAACGACGGCCGTGCCGATCCGATGGGCGGGTTCTGGATCGGCACGATGGGCAAGAAGGCCGAGAAGGGCGCGGGCGCGATCTATCGCTACAGCGCGGGCGAGTTGCGCCGGCTTTATCCGCGGATCTCGATCCCGAACGCGATCAGCTTTCACCCCGATGGCCGCAGCGCCTGCTTCACCGACACGCCGACCCGCAAGGTCCTGCGCGTGGCGCTCGATGCCGACGGCTGGCCGGTGGGCACGCCCGAGGTCTTCCTCGATCTCGCGGACGCACCCGGCGGGCCGGACGGCGCGGTCTTCGGGGCAGACGGCACGTTCTGGATCGCGCTCTGGGGCGCGGGCTGCGTGGTGGGCCATGCGCCCGACGGCACCGAAATCGCCCGGTTCGAGGCCCCCGCGCCGCACATGACCTGCCCGGCCTTCGGCGGGCCGGACCTGCGCACGCTCTTCGCCACCAGCGCCACCGAGGGGCGCGACACCCCCGCCCCCACCGAGGGCGCGACCTTCTCTTGGCCGACCCGGTTCCGCGGGCAGGCCGAGCACCGGGTGATCCCGTGACCCGCACGCTGGGCGTCTGCTACTACCCCGAGCACTGGCCCGAGGAGGTCTGGCCCGAGGATGCCCGCCGCATGGCGGAGACCGGCCTGACCTGGGTGCGGATCGGCGAGTTCGCGTGGTCCCGGCTGGAGCCCACCGAAGGCGACTACCGCTTCGACTGGCTCGACCGCGCGATCGAGGTGCTGGGCGCGGCGGGCCTGAAGGTGATCCTCGGCACGCCCACCGCCACGCCGCCGCGCTGGGTGGTGACCAAGCATCCCGACATGCTGGCGCTGGATGCCGAGGGGCGCCCGCGCGGCTTCGGCTCGCGCCGTCACTACTGCTTCTCGCACCGGGGCTACCTGGCCGAATGCCGCCGGATCGTGACGAAACTGGCCGAACGCTATGGCCGCAACTCGCATGTCGCGGCGTGGCAGACCGACAACGAGTACGGCTGCCATGACACCACGATCAGCTATTCCGATGCCGCCCGCACGGCGTTCCGCGACTGGTGCGCGCAGCGCTACCAGTCCCCCGAGGCGCTGAACCGCGCCTGGGGCAACGTGTTCTGGTCGATGGAGTATGCCAGCTTCGACGAGATCGACCTGCCGAACCTGACCGTGACCGAGGCGAACCCCGCCCATGTCATGGCCTTCCGCCGGTTCGCCTCCGACCAGGTGGTGGCCTTCAACCGCGCCCAGACCGAGATCCTGCGCCGCCACACCGATGCGCCCCTGATCCACAACTACATGGGCCGGGTGACCGAGTTCGATCATTTCGACGTCGGGCAGGACCTCGATATCGCGTCGTGGGACAGCTACCCGATGGGCTTCCTGATGGACCGGGTCGAGGGCGATGCGGCCCACAAGGCGGCCTACCTGCGGCAGGGCGACCCGGATTTCCAGGCCTTCCACCATGACCTCTACCGCGCCGTGGGCAGGGGGCGCTGGTGGATCATGGAACAGCAGCCCGGCCCGGTGAACTGGGCGCCGTGGAACCCCGCGCCGCTGCCCGGCATGGTGCGCCTCTGGGCGTGGGAGGCGTTCGCGCATGGCGCGGAGGCCGTCTGCTTCTTTCGCTGGCGGCAGGCGCCCTTCGCGCAGGAGCAGATGCACGCGGGCCTGTTGCGCCCCGACAGCGTGGCGGCCCCCGGCCTCGGGGAGGCGGCACAGGTCGCCGCCGAGATCGCGGACGCGCCGGAGGTCGGCACGGCCCGTGCCGAGGTGGCGCTGATCTTCGACTATCCCAGCGCCTGGGCCTGGCAGGTTCAGCCGCAGGGCGCGGATTTCGACTATGTCCGGCTGGTCTTCTCGGCCTACCGCGCGCTCCGGGCGCGCGGCCTGTCGGTCGACGTGATCGCGCCGGAGACGCCGCTCGACGGCTACCGGCTGGTGCTGGCCCCGGGGATGTTCGCCATGCCGGACGGGCTGAAGGCGCGGCTGGCGGCGCTGGAGGGCATCGCGCTCGTCGGGCCGCGGACGGCCTCCAAGACGGCCGAGTTCAGCATCCCAGTGCCGCTGCCCCCTGCCCTGCCCGGCCTCGACGTCACCGTCGCGCGGGTCGAGAGCCTGCCCCCCGGGGAGGAACGCCCGGTTGCAGGCGGCGGCGCGGTCGCGCACTGGGTCGAGCATCTGGAGGGCAGCGCCGAGGTCGGGCTGTGCCTCGCGACCGGTGAGGCGCTGGTGATGGGAAGGGGCGGGCTGCGCTACCTCGGCGGCTGGCCGACCGCGGCGCTGTGGGACCGGATCCTCGCCGGGGCCTGCGCGGAGCTGGGCCTCGCGACCGAGGTCCTGCCCGACGGGCTGCGCCTGCGCGACACCCCGTCCGAGCGCTTCGTCTTCAACTACGCCGCCCACCCGCAGACCTACCGCGACCACACCCTGCCCCCGGCCGGGGTCCTGCGGCTGCCGCGGCGCGGCTGAAGGCCGGTTTGGTCACGGGCACAGCGGCGCGCGTTGAAATGCGCCGGCCACCGTCCCATCTCACCCGGGATGATGTCCACGGTCCGCGAGGGAGTTCGACCTTGATCCGCATGATGATTCTGGCCGCGGCCGCCCTCGGCGGCGTCCCGGCCCTGGCCCAATCGGGACCCGCGACCGCGATCGCCGACATCACGCGGGGCACCCAGGTCACGATCGCCGGCACGGTCGAGCGCATCGCGGACGGGGACGAGTTCCACCTCGCCGACCGGAGCGGGTCGATCGAGGTCTACCTCGGCCCAAGCCGCGTTCCGGTCGTGGTGGGCGAGATCGTGACCGTGACGGGCTACGTCGACGACGACCCGGGACCGCCGGACCTCTGCGCCAGCAGCATCACGAAAGCCGACGGCACCGTGGTCCCGATCCCCGACTGCGACGGCTGAGGCGGCGGCTGGTTTATCGGCGTTGGGCGACGTCTACCTAGCGTGCCGCCGCCCGCCCGCAGCGAACGCTCGCAGCCACGGCCGCCAAAGTCAGCCCGCGAGAGTGGCGACAGAAACGGAAAATCCGACCGCAGCCGGATCGCACGAACGCGCATCAAGGGGTCTGGTGGCGGAGGGAAGGGGTCTGGAATCCAACCTTCTCTACCTGTTAAGCTATTGATTTTACTAGTATGAACTGCGGGTTTCAATCCCAATTGCTTCGGGATGGGTCTGACATCCAAACGCGCTCAATTATCTCGGAGGAGAGGTGTCATTGCGCCGCTCAGCAGCTTGCCACGCCGTGATCGTGCGGCTCATCGGGCGGGCAAAGACCTCGACAGGCCCCCTGCCCCGGCTTGATGGCAGTCACCAGCTGGCCCCGGCGTTTTTTGCTTCCCTGAGCGGGGTGCCAAAATGTAAGCAAGCCCCATCACCCTGACATAGCGGCATTTTTTTAAACGCCGTAGTGGAGCCCGGCAAGATGAATTCGACCCTCTCTCTGCTTCTGGTCTTCCTGAGCCAGTTCTTCATGCCGCGGCACAATGCGCAGTTGAGACAGCTGAAGGCCCAAATCGCGATCTTGCGCGCTCGCATCCACACCGACAGGATCATTCTGTCGCCCGCAGAGAAAGCCGAACTCATTCGCATTGGAGCGGAGTTCGGTCACGAGATCAACGGGCTCATGGAAGTCGCCAAGCCCGCGACCTACAAGCGCTGGCTCGCCCAGATGCGCATGGGCCGCCCCTTCAAAGCGGTAGGACGGCCAAGCCTCACGCAAGAGCTGCGCGATGTGGTCATTCGCATCGGATCAGAAAACCTTCTTTGGGGCTACATGTTCCATCCCGGATGATCACATTGCCCCTCGTCGGTCAGCGCTTTTCATGGCACGCTGGGTTCTGACGGAGGCGCGGGACGGGAGAGCGACATGCTGATCAAGCTTCACAGCCAAGCAACGACGACGCCGAAGGTCAGAGCTGCGATACAAGCCAGCGATGAACCAGCTTGGGTTCTCGCGGAACGCCACGGGACGACAGAGCAAACTGTTTGGAAGTGGCGCAAGCGCAATAGCGTTGAAGATCGCAGCCATACGCCACACCGTCTGCAGACCACGCTTACGCCCGCGCAGGAAGCCGTGGCCGTGGCGCTGCGCAAGACGCTGCTGGTCTCGCTCGATGACCTGCTGGCGGTGGTGCGGGAGTTCCTGAACCCGGATGTCTCGCGCTCGGGGCTCGACCGCTGCCTTCGCAGGCATGGGGTGGGCAATCTGCGTGACCTGCAGGCCAAGGCGGCGCAGCCCAAACACAGCGGCTTCAAAGCTTACGAGCCCGGCTACATCCACATCGACGTGAAGTATCTGCCCCAGATGGCTGACGAAACTTCACGCCGCTATCTGTTTGTGGCCATCGACCGCGCGACACGATGGGTTTTCATCCGCATCTTCAAGGCAAAGACTGCGGCGAATGCTCGGCGCTTCCTGCGAGACCTGGAGCGTGCCTGCCCGATCCGCATCCGCACGATTCTCACGGACAACGGAAAAGAGTTCACTGACCGCCTCTTCGGCCTGCGTAAGCGCGCCGCAACGGGCGAGCACGAATTCGACAAGCTCTGTGTCGAC
>JAUIAU010000016.1 GCA_030425185.1 Alphaproteobacteria bacterium | reverse complement strand
TCGTTGCCTGGCTGTGAAGATGGATCAGCATGCTCGTTCTCCGTCCCGAATGTCCCTCAAAACCGATCTTGCCATGAACAGGGCAGAGCGCCGAGGGGAAATGTGATCATCCGGGATGGAACAGCTACGCTCAACGTGCCGCTCCGCTCCACCGGAACCGCTTAGATTAATTCGACAGGAGCTCTGCGCGGATTTTCGCACGATCGAGATCGCGCAGACGCTCCCGCGCGGCCAACGAGGATGTCTGCACCCGGGAGACCGTCACATCCGGATCGACACGGCGAGCGAAGTCCACGCAGAAGCGGGCCGCGTCGGTGATCGGCTCAGGGGCTTGCGTCCAGTCGAGCGTGAACCTCCGGCCCAATTCATCGACCCAGAAGACATAGCAATAGCACATCACGTCGCGCATCGCGTCATCGGTGGGGCGTCCCCGCTTGCCTTTCCGCGCGAAGGTAAGCGCAGCCTCAGCCGCCTGGCCGACCTCGGGCTGCCACTCCGCGAGATCGGCGAGGTCGCGCTGCCCTGACCGGGGACACTCCAGGATCAACCGACCGGCGCTGTCCTGCAGCAGTCGCGGGTGCGCCTGACCGAGCAGTTTCAGGCCCAGCCCGGCGCGATGCAGCACATGGCGCGCGGCCTCGGACAGTCCCTGCAAAGCAGCAAGCCCCCGCGCCCCGCCTGCCATGAGCGCGGTCAGTTCCTTTCGGACGCCCGGCAAGACCGAGGGCGGGACCTGCATCTGGGTGGCGTACCTTTGGGCTGCAAACCTCAGACCGCCTGTGAGAACGACCTTTCCCTTCGAATCGATGTCCCACCGGGCGCAAAGGGCGTCCACGGCCTCCGGGGTGATCGGCTGTACCAGCACGGCGCCCTGCCCGAGCACAATCTGCTCAAGCTCAGGGTCCGACAGCAGGGTCGGGTTGCTGGCGAGGAAGCGCTCCAACTCCTCCTGGTCGCTCATGTCACCAGCCTCAGGCGCGCCTTGCCCGGTCCAACCCGCAGGCCCAGAGCTGCACCGAGCGCGCTGGCGTTCTGCTCGGCGGCGGCCCGGATGGGGTCGTCGGCCAGATGCGCGTATCGCATCGTGCTTTGCAACTCGCTGTGCCCGAGCAACTTGCCGACCATCTGGATCGGCATGCCTGCCGACACCGCCGCGGAGGCATAGTTGTGCCGCAGATCATGCAGGCGCACGTCCTTGAGACCGGCCTCTGTCCGGATGCGGTCCCAGATGCGCTGCAGGCCCGTGTCAAAACCGGCCGTGCCGCTCCGCGCGATGACGTAGGGATTGCCCTCGACCGGCGTCAGCCCGTCCAGCACGGCCCGGGCCGCGCCGGGAAGCGGCACCCGACGGGCCCCCGTCTTGGTGTCGGGCAGCTCAAGGGCCGTCTCGGTGACATAGGCCCACTTGAGGGTCTGGATCTCGCTCTTGCGGCAGCCTGTCAGGATCAACAGGCGGATCGCCGCCAACAGGTACGGAGAGAAACGGCCCTCCGCCTCGGCCTCGGCCAGGACTTCGCCAAGTCGGGCCATCTCGGCCACGGACAGGAACCGTTCGCGCTTGCGCTGGCGGAACTTCGGCACATGGCGGCATGGGTTCGAGCCGTCCGGACGCAGGCCCCAGACCTCCGCGAGGTTGAACATCTTCGAGAGGATCAGGACGGCCCGATTGGCCTGGTAGGGCGTGGCCGACAGCTTCTGGTGCAGCGCCGCGACATCCCTCCGGGTGACATCCACCACCTTGAAGCCGCCAAGCGCGGGCTTGATGAACCGCCGACAGACCCGCTCATATTCCAGCCGGGTGCTGGGCTTGCAGCGCTCGGCGGCATGCGTGGCAAGGACGCGGTCACAGAGCGCCGCCATCGTCGGGGCCGCTCGGTGCCGCAGGGCGTCCTCGACCGGATCACCGCCCCCTGCCACCACACCCAGCATCTGCCGCGCCGTCTGGCGCGCCTGATCCGCCGTGACAGTCCCATGCTTGCCAATCGACGCCCGCCGCGTGCGCCCGCCCTTGCGATACTGCACCTGGTAGGTGCGCGTGCCCGACGGCATCACCCGGATGCCGAAGCCGGTCACCTCGTCATCCCAGACAAAATAGCTCGCCTCCCTCGGCGCGAGCGCGTCCACCAGCCGCTTGGTCAGTCTCGGCACAGCCCTCTCCTCCCGGTTCCAGTTCGCCCGCCGCGTGGAAGCACTGTGGCACCCGGCGGGAGCGTTTCATGCGGCAATCGGTAGAAAAGCAGCGCCCGGACCGTCAACAAAAATCACATCTTCTCAGAAAGATAGAGGAAATGAGCGCAGAAGGGCGAAGCCTGGAGGGAAGGCCGACATGTAACTAAGAATTTTAGGATCTTAACCAGTCATCAAGAGTCCGATCTGCACAGCAGCCTGCAAACACTTGATCTTGTTGAGGACGCGAGGGCTGACCGCCCCCGGCAAACCTGCCCGCCTAAAATTTTTAGCCTGTAACGAAAGGAGCCTGGCGCGCCGGACCTGCGCTGACGGTGCGGTCCCTGCTTCCGCCAGATGCCTCCCGGGGCGGGAGCACCTTCGCCGGCCTCCTTGGCGGTCGGACGCACCTTCGCCAGCAGTCTCTCGGGAGGGACGGACGAACCTCCGCCATACCTGCCATCTGAGACCAGCCCCCCTTCTACCGAGCATCCGCCGCACACCAACGCCCCCGCATCCCCCCAGAGCCCCCAAGTCCCTCCACCCGCGCATTCTCCCCGTTCCCAGCCAACCCCGGTCGCGCTAGGGTTGCATCCATGCCGGACACACCCGCCGACCTTCCCGCTGCCGAAACCGCCCTCCTGCGCGTGCGCGGGCGGGTGCAGGGCGTTGGCTACCGGCCGTTCGTGTGGCAGCTCGCGCGGGCGCGCGGGCTGACAGGGTGGGTGAAGAACGATGCGGAAGGCGTTCTGATCCTTGCGACCGGTGCCGATCTGGCCAGTTTCGCACGGGCTCTTCAGACCGAGGCACCGCCGCTGGCGCAGGTGGACCGGGTCGAACACACCGCCACCGACCTCAGGGCCGGGCCTGCCTTCGACATCGTCGCCTCGGGTCCCGCCGGGGCGCGCACGCAGGTGACGCCCGATGCGGCCACCTGCCCCGACTGCGCCGCCGAGATCCGCGGGACCGGGCGGCGGCGGGGCTATGCCTTCACCAACTGCACCAACTGCGGGCCGCGCCTGACCATCGTGACAGGGTTGCCCTATGACCGGGCGCGCACCAGCATGGCGGCCATCCCGATGTGCCCAGACTGCGCCACCGAGTATGCCGACCCCGGCGACCGGCGCTTCCACGCGCAGCCCGTGGCCTGTCCCGCCTGCGGGCCGCGCCTGTGGCTGGAGGCCGACGGCACCGCATGTCCGGGCGACCCGATCCAGGCCGCCGCCGCGCGGCTGCAGGCCGGGGAGATCCTCGCGGTCAAGGGGCTAGGGGGCGTGCACCTCGCCTGTCTCGCCCGCGACGCGGGGGCGGTGGCACGCCTGCGGGACCGCAAGCGCCGCCCCGCGAAACCGCTCGCGCTGATGGGCACGGAGGCGATGATCGCGGCCCATGCCCGGCTCGATGACGCGGCCCGCGCCCTGCTGCGGTCCCCGGCCGCACCGATCGTCCTGCTGCCGGTGGCGGGCACGGCGCTGCCCGACGCCGTGGCCCCCGGCATGGCGGAACTGGGCTGGATGCTGCCCTACACGCCCCTGCACCACCTCCTGCTGGAGGCGGTCGGCGCGCCGCTGGTAATGACCTCGGCCAATGTCTCGGGCGCGCCGCAGGTCATCGGCAATGCCGAGGCGCGGGAGAAGCTTGCCGGGATCGCAGACGCCTTCCTGCTGCACGACCGCGAGATTGCCCGGCGGCTCGACGACAGCGTCGAGCGGATGACGCCCGCCGGCCCGATGGTCCTGCGCCGGGCGCGCGGGCGGGTGCCCGGGGTGCTGGCACTGCCCGAGGGCTTCGCCGACGCGCCGCCGATCCTCGCCTATGGCGGGCAGATGAAGGGCGCGATCTGCCTGGCGCGGGACGGACAGGCGATGCTGTCGCATCATCTCGGCGATCTCGACGATCCGGAGACCCGCGATGCGTTCCTGGACGCCGAACGCGATTATTGCGCGCTGTTCGAGGTCACGCCCGCCCGGCTCGCCTGCGACCGGCATCCGGACTACGCGGCCACCCGGCATGCCGGGGCGCGGGCGGCGGAGCTTGGGCTGCCCCTGATCCCGGTGCAGCACCATCACGCCCACCTGGCCGCCGTGCTGGGCGAGACCGGCTGGGCCCGCGACGCGGGACCGGTGACGGGGATCGTCCTCGACGGTACCGGCCTCGGCCCCGATGGCACGATCTGGGGCGGAGAACTGCTGGTCGGCGACTATGCCGGGGTGACACGGGCGGCCCACCTCGCCCCGGCCCCGCTGCCCGGCGGCGACCGGGCCGCGCGCGAGCCGTGGCGCAACGCGCTCGTGCGGCTTGACGCGCTGGGACTTTCGGAGGTGGCCGACCGGCTTTTTCCGGACTCCCCGCGCGACGCGCTGCGGGCGGCGCTGGCCGCGGGGATCGGGGCGCCGCTGTCGTCATCGGCAGGGCGGCTCTTCGATGCGGCGGCGGCCCTGCTCGGCCTCTGCCCGATGGCGCAGAGCTACGAGGGCGAGGCGGCGATGCGGCTCGAGGCGCTGGCGCAGGGCGCCCGGCCCCGCGGCTATGCGATGGCGCGCGCGGGCGCGGTGCTGGACCCCGGCCCGGTGCTGGCGGCGATGGTTGAGGACCTTGCACAGGGCATCGATCCCGGGGCGGTGGCGGCGGGGTTCCAGGCGGCCTTGGCCCAGGGCTTCGCGGAAGCGGCCCGCGGGACGGTCGAGGCCGGTGCGGCGCGGGCCGTCGCGCTGTCGGGCGGCTGCTTCCAGAACCCCGCCCTGCTGGCGGCGACGCTCGACGCGCTGGCGGGCCTCGACGTGCGGTATCACACCCGCGTTCCGGCCAATGACGGCGGGCTTGCTCTGGGTCAGGTGCTGGTCGCGGCGGCCAGCGTCTGATCCCCCTGAAAAAGCCCGCCCGGCAAATTCGATGTTGAAAATGCACGATTTTTCCGGATCGTACGGACCGGAAAGCCGCTGACCAACCGATCCGCAAAGCGGTAAGTCCCTTGCTGCGACAGGCTGTCAAATGCTGCAGCCGAACACCGGCAACCGACTGACGAAACTGGATTTCTTCCGCTTTGTCGCAGTCCGCGGCTTTGCTTTTGCAGCAGCGCCCCTGCCCCCCGCCTAATGGAGGCAATGCGGTCCGGGAGGCGACTCCGGTGCCGCGGAGGAGCCTAAGCGGAGGGATCAGCCTTGAGCCAGATCGAGACGTTCTACGAGGTCATGCGACGCCAGGGGATCACCCGGCGCAGCTTCATGAAATACTGCTCGCTGACGGCGGCGGCGCTGGGGCTCGGCCCCTCCTTCGTGCCGAAGATCGCGCACGCGATGGAAACCAAGCCGCGCACGCCGGTGATCTGGGTGCATGGCCTCGAATGCACCTGCTGCTCGGAATCCTTCATCCGCTCGGCGCATCCGCTGGCCAAGGACGTCGTGCTGTCGATGATCTCGCTCGACTACGACGACACCCTGATGGCCGCCGCCGGTCACGCCGCCGAGGCGGCGCTGGAAGACACCATCGAGAAGTACCGGGGCAACTACATCCTCGCGGTCGAGGGCAACCCGCCGCTGAACGAGGACGGCATGTTCTGCATCACCGGCGGACGGCCCTTCGTCGAGAAGCTGCGCCATGCCGCCGAAGGGGCCAAGGCGATCATCTCCTGGGGCGCCTGCGCCTCGTACGGCTGCGTTCAGGCGGCGAAACCGAACCCGACCCGCGCCACCCCGGTGCACCAGGTCATCACCGACAAGCCGATCATCAAGGTGCCGGGCTGCCCGCCCATCGCCGAGGTGATGACCGGCGTGATCACCTACATGCTGACCTTCGACCGGCTGCCGCCGCTCGATCGCCAGGGCCGGCCGCAGATGTTCTACAGCCAGCGCATCCACGACAAGTGCTACCGCCGTCCGCATTTCGACGCCGGCCAGTTCGTCGAGGCCTTCGACGACGAGAACGCGCGCAAGGGCTATTGCCTCTACAAGGTCGGCTGCAAGGGCCCGACCACCTACAACGCCTGCTCGACCGTGCGCTGGAACGAGGGCACGTCCTTCCCGATCCAGTCCGGCCACGGCTGCATCGGCTGCTCGGAGGACGGGTTCTGGGACAACGGCTCGTTCTACGAGCGGACCACCCAGATCAACGCCTTCGGGATCGAGGCGAACGCGAACACCGTCGGCACCACCGCCGCCGCCCTGACCGGGGGCGCGATCGCGGTCCATGCCGCGGTCACCGCCCTGAAGGCAGCCCAGAAGAAGACGCAGAGCCGCGTCAGCGAGGAGGCGTAAGCCATGACCGTCACTCCCAACGGATTCAACCTGGATACCGCCGGGCGCCGCATCGTCGTCGATCCCGTGACGCGGATCGAGGGTCACATGCGCTGCGAGGTCAACGTCGACGAGCAGGGCGTGATCCGCAACGCGGTCTCGACCGGCACCATGTGGCGCGGCCTCGAGGTCATCCTCAAGGGCCGCGACCCGCGCGACGCCTGGGCCTTCACCGAGCGCATCTGCGGCGTCTGCACCGGTACCCACGCGCTGACCTCGGTCCGCGCGGTGGAGGACGCGCTGGGGATCACCATCCCCGACAACGCCAACTCGATCCGCAACATCATGCAGCTGAACCTGCAGGTGCATGACCACATCGTGCACTTCTACCACCTGCACGCGCTCGACTGGGTGAACCCGGTGAACGCGCTCCGCGCCGACCCGAAGGCCACCAGCGAGTTGCAGCAGGCGGTCAGCCCCAGCCACCCGATGTCCAGCCCCGGCTATTTCCGCGACGTGCAGAACCGGCTGAAGCAGTTCGTCGAGTCGGGCCAGCTGGGCCTCTTCAAGAACGGCTACTGGGACAACCCCGCCTACAAGCTGCCGCCCGAAGCGGACCTGATGGCGACGACGCACTACCTGGAGGCGCTCGATCTCCAGAAGGACATCGTCAAGATCCACACCATCTTCGGCGGCAAGAACCCGCACCCGAACTGGCTGGTCGGCGGCGTGCCCTGCCCGATCAACATCGACGGCGTGGGCGCGGTGGGCGCGATCAACATGGAGCGGCTGAACATGGTCAGCTCCATCATCAACCGCTGCCTCGACTTCGTGAACAACGTCTACATCCCGGACGTGATCGCGGTCGGCGGGTTCTACAAGGACTGGCTGCACGGCGGCGGCCTGTCGAGCCAGGCGGTCCTCAGCTACGGCGACATCCCCGAGCATGCCAATGACTTCTCGGCGGGCCAGCTGCACCTGCCGCGCGGCGCGATCATCAACGGCGATCTCAGCACGGTGCACGAGGTCGACGTGCGCGACCCCGAGCAGGTGCAGGAGTTCGTGGACCACTCGTGGTATGCCTACGGCGAGCCCGGCAAGGGCCTGCACCCGTGGGACGGCGTCACCGAGGCGAAATTCGAGCTCGGGCCGAACCACAAGGGCACCCGCACCCGGATCGACGAGATCGACGAGATCGACGAGAGCGCGAAATACTCGTGGATCAAGGCGCCGCGCTGGCGCGGCAACGCGATGGAGGTGGGTCCGCTCGCCCGCTACATCATCGGCTATGCCTCGGGGCACGAGGACATCAAGGACCAGGTCACCGGCCTGCTCCGCACGATGGACCTGCCGGTCAACGCGCTGTTCTCGACGCTGGGCCGCACCGCCGCCCGGGCGCTCGAGGCCGAGTACTGCGCGCGGCTGCAGAAGCACTTCTTCGACACGCTGGTGAGCAACGTCCGCAACGGCGACAGCTCGACCGCGAACGTCGAGAAGTGGGACCCCGCGTCCTGGCCGAAGGAAGCCCGCGGCGTCGGCATGACCGAGGCCCCGCGCGGGGCGCTGGGCCACTGGGTCAGCGTCAAGGACGGGCGGATCGAGAACTACCAGTGCGTGGTCCCCACGACCTGGAACGGCTCGCCCCGCGACGCCGCCGGCAACATCGGCGCCTTCGAGGCCAGCCTGCTGAACACGCCGATGGAGCGTCCCGACGAGCCGGTCGAGATCCTGCGCACGCTGCACAGCTTCGACCCCTGCCTCGCCTGCTCAACCCATGTCATGTCGCCCGACGGTGAGGAACTCACCACCGTCAAGGTCCGCTGAGGAGAGACCCCGATGAAGAAGCTCGTTGTTCCGGCCACGCTCGCCGCCTGTCTCGCCCCCGTTGCCGCGCTGGCCCACCCCGGCCACGAGGCCGCCGTCCGCGAGGGTGCCCTGCACTGGCTGACCCAGGCCGATCACCTCGTGGTCGGGCTGGCCCTCGGGGTGGCGGTGACGCTGGCCGTCTTCCCCGGCGCCGGGGAGGCCCTGCGCGGCCTCTTCCGCCGCAAGGACTGAGGGCCGGGCCATGAACATCCAAACCCGGAAGCCCGGGGCAGTGGCGGAGGTGGACGAGGACACGCCCCTTGTCACCGCCGTGCTGACCGGCGACGCGACCGCCGAGGATCTCGAAAGCGTCCGCCGCCATGCCTCGGTCTATGTCTACGAAACGCCGGTGCGGCTCTGGCACTGGATCAACGCGGCAGCGATCCTCGTGCTGATCGTCACGGGCTGGCTGATCGCCAACCCGCCCCCCACCATGCAGATCGGCGAGGCGGCGAACCAGTTCGTCTTCGGCTACATCCGCTTCGCCCATTTCGCGGCGGCGATGATCATGACGGCGGGGTTCTTCGGCCGGATCTACTGGGCCTTCATGGGCAACCACCACTCGAAGCAGATGTTCCGGCTGCCGATCCTGAACCGGCATTGGTGGAGCGAGGTCTTCTTCGAGATCCGCTGGTACCTGCTGCTGGAAAAGGAGCCGAAGAAGTACATCGGGCACAACCCGCTGGCGCAGCTTGCGATGTTCTTCTTCATGACGCTGGGCCTCAGCTTCATGATCGTCAGCGGCTTCGCGCTCTATGCCGAGGGGTCGGGCCAGGGCAGCCTGCCGGACATCCTGCTCGGCTGGGTGATCCCGCTGGTCGGCTCGTCCCAGACCCTGCACGGGCTGCACCAGCTCGGCATGTGGGCGATCGTGGTCTTCGTGATGATCCACATCTACGTCGCCGTCCGCGAGGACATCATGTCCCGGCAGTCCATCGTCTCGACGATGATCTCGGGACACCGGACCTTCAAGGACGACCGGCGCGACTGAGTCGCGACATCGTTGCAGAACGCAAAGCCACATAAAGGATGCCTGTTTTTCAGGCATCCTTTTTTGCGCTTTGCACCTGAAGGCGAGTGCTGCGCACAGGAATCCACCGCGGCGGGACAATTCTTGATCCATGTCAAAGTCCGCTTAACGGAAGCGCCGCTAGCTGGCAGCGCACTGACCAGTTCACGGGAACGTCGAAAGGTGCGGTGCCACCAAGCCCGAGGCTGCGCCGGACGCAGTCCGCACCCGGAGGAGACCGCCCATGGGCAAACGCGCGCTGGTTCTCGGCATAGGCAACGTGCTCTGGGCGGATGAAGGGTTCGGCGTCCGCTGTGTCGAGGCGCTGGCGGACAGCTGGTCCTTCGGCCCCGAGGTGACCCTGCTCGACGGCGGCACGCAGGGTCTCTACCTGCTCCCCTTCCTCGAAGCGGTGGACATCCTCGTGGTGTTCGACGCCATCGACTACGGCCTGCCGCCCGGCACGCTGAAGGTGATCGAGGGCGACGAGGTGCCCGCCTTCATGGGTGCCAAGAAGATGAGCCTGCACCAGACCGGCTTCCAGGACGTGATCGCCACCGCTCGCCTGATGAACCAGTGCCCCAAAACGCTGCTGCTGATCGGCTGCCAGCCCGAGGAGCTGGAGGATTACGGCGGCGGGCTGCGCGCCCCCGTCGCGGCGCAGATCGCCCCCGCCGTCGAGATCGCGCTGGCGCGGCTGGCCGACTGGGGCCTCCCCGCCACCCCCGGCAAGGGCGACGCCTCGCTGCTTGCCGATGCCTCGATCACCCGCGGGGCCTACGAGGAGGGCCGCCCCTCCGCCGACGCCGCCTGCCGGATCGGCGACGCCCGCTTCCTGCCCGCCCGTGAGGAGGTCTGACCATGTGCCTCGGCATCCCCATGCAGATCGTCTCGACCGACGGCATCGCCGGCCGCGCCACGGACGGCACGCGCACCCACCTGATCGACCTGTCGCTGACCGGCCCGCTCATCCCCGGCACCTGGGTGCTGACCTTCCTCGGTGCGGCACGAGAAGTGCTCGACGCGGAGGAAGCCCGGCGCATTGCCGCCGCCCTCGACGGGCTGGCCGCGCTGATGGCGGGGGGCGGTCTCGGCGATGCCTTCGCCGATCTCGAAGCCCGCGAACCGACCCTGCCGCCCCATCTCGAAGCCGCCCGCGCCGCCGGCAAATCCCTCGCCTGAGCCCTGCCCCTGCCTCCGTCCCCTCCCCCTAGCTCCGGAGCCTGCCCATGTCCCACCCCCTGATCGACCGCCTGACGACCGAGCTCGGCTGGCCCCGGCTCGCCAGCGATGCAGCCCTGGCGGCCCATCTCGCCCTGCCCGGCGTGCATTGCCTCTTCATCCCCGGCGATCCTGTCCGGAACCTCGAAAGCGCGGACGTGGCGGTGATCCTGCCGGAACTGGCGCTGAGCTTTCAGCGCGCCTTCGACTGCGCGCTGGTCGATGACGCGATCGAGGAAGCGCTCCGCAAGGAGACCGGCGTCTGGAAGACCCCGTCACTGCTGTTCTTCCGCGACGGCGAGGCCATCGGCGCGATCCCGAAGGTGCGCGACTGGGAGGACTACATGGCGCGAATCGCGCAGATCCTCGCCACCCCCGTTTCCGTTTCCGCCTGAGGTCCCGCGATGGTCAGCAACTTCCACATGCCGCCGACCGGGTTCGGCCCCGGCTCGCAAACCCACGACGAGGGCGAGGAGCTCGACTACATGGCGCTGCCCTCGGGGATGCGGACCTATGTCCCGCACACGCCCGAGGTCGAGGATACCCGCGCGGTCGCCCCGGCGCTGGCCCTTCTGACCGAGATCGCGGCGGCCTGCGACGAGGCCGCGCGCACCGGCCTGCATGCCGAGTTCGACCTTGGCGGCCTCGGCGCCGCCTCGCGCGCCCTGATGGCCGAGACGCTGGGCGAAGGCGAGGTGTCGATGAAACTGCACGGCATCCCGGCGCTTCGGGTGCAGGAGTCGGTCTTTGCCGGGGTCTGGGTGCTGCATGGCGAGGGCACCGACATCGTCGAGGTCGGCCCGGTGCCACAGGTTGCCCTGACCCGCGCCTTTACCGCCCGCCGTCCCGGACAGGGCGCGGCGGCCGCCTGGGGACCCGGGGTGGTGAACGCGCCCCCGATCCTCGCGGAACTGACCGAGAAATCGGGCGCCTTCCAGCGCGGTCAGGACCCGCATGTGGTCAACCTGACCCTGCTCCCGCACACCGAGGACGACCTGATCTGGCTCGATGCCGCGCTCGGCGAGGGCTCGACCGTGATGCTGTCGCGCGGCTACGGCAATTGCCGGGTCACGGCGACCGCCACGGATCATGTCTGGCGGGTTCAGTTCTTCAACTCGATGGACACGCTGATCCTCGACACGTTCGAGGTGACCGAGCTGCCCGAGGTGGTGCGCGCCGCCCCGGAGGACCTCGGCGACAGCGGCGGACGTCTGCGCGCTGTGGTGGAGTCGATCTCGTGACCGCCGCCGCACAACCCCGGTTCGAGGGCTCCTACATGGGGGCCGCCGCCAAGATCAGCGCGCAGGCGGTGATGGAGTGCAAGATCTGCTGGACGCCCTATGACCCGGCCGAGGGCGACGACACGCGGCAGGTCGCGCCCGGCACCCCGTTCCTGGCCCTGCCCGACGACTGGTCCTGCCCGACCTGCGGCGCACCGAAGGAACAGTTCATGGTGCTCGACGATCCAGGCAGCGACACGGCCCGGATCGCCGAGGACCTGGCGCGGCGCAGCGCGGCGCTGGTCGCCGAGTTCACCGAGATCTACCACGCCAAGATGCGCGACGTGCCGCTCTGCAACACCGCGCTGCACGTGCAGGCGATAGGCTTCCGGATGCACGAAGGCCGCCCGCTGGGCGTGCTGGTCGCGCCGTGGTTCATGAACCTCGTGCAACTGCCCGCCAGCGGCGAGGACTGGTCGCACCTGACCCCCGGCGCGAAGGAGGTGCAGGGCTTCCCCTCCGGCGAGTACGAGTTCCTGCACAACACGCGCGGCGCGCTCGGCGGGTACAAGGCCTGCTCGCTGTTCTCGCCGATGGCCGATTTCGCCAGCCAGCGGCAGGCGGTCGAGGTGGCCGAGGCCGTGATGGCCGCGCTCTTCGATCCCGACGCGATGGAGGAAACGGACCGCGCCGCCGACATCCGCGCCGCCCGGGAGGCCGAGCTGGCCGCCCGCGCCGACGAGGATGCCGAGGCCGCCGCCCGCCGCAAGGACGAGGAAACCGCCGCCGCCAAGGCCAAGATCCTCGCCAGCAGCCCGTCGCGCCGCGCCGTCCTGACCGCCGGTCTCGCCACGGCACCCGAGACCGCCGCGCCGGACACCGCCCAACCTGCCGAAAGCGAGGGCTAGGCGATGTTCAGCCCGCTCACCCTGTCCGCCGATACCGCCGGGTTCTCGATCGCCCTGCCGGAGCCGCTGCCCGTGGCCCGGTTCCTGATCGGCAAACCGGTCGAGGAGGCGGCAGCGCTGATGCCGCGGCTCTTCAACCTCTGCGCCATGGCGCAGGACATGGCGTTCCGGGTGGCGCTCGACCTGCCGCTGGCCCCGGGCGCGCAGCGCCGCCTGACGCTCGACATCCTGCGCGAGCACCTGATCCGCTTCTTCGTCATGCTGCCGCCGCTGCTCGACCTTAAGCCGCGCGCCCTGCCGAAGGGCTGGGACCATGACCCCAAGGCCCTGCGCTGCGAGGTTTTCGGCTGCGGCCTGAGCGTGCCGGAATCCCTGCGCGACCTGAAGCGCTGGCTGGCCCGCGACGAGGGCCTCGCCCCGGTGATCGCGGCGCTCGGCGCGCGCTTCCTGCCCGGCGAGGCGACCGCCCACCTGCCGCTGCCCTCGGAGGCGGGCGATTTCTTCCGGCCGGTGGCGATCGAGAACAGCCTCGCCACCCGGCACCACGCGCATCCCCTGATGCAGGAGATCGCGCTCAAGTTCGGCCATGGCCCGCTGTGGCGGGCGGTGGCGCGCCTGCTCGATCTCGAGGCCTGTTTCGAGGGGCGGCTTCCGAAGCCAGACCGCCCCGGCCCCGGCCGCGCGCTGGTCCCGGCCGCGCGCGGCACCTATGCCCTGCGCGCCGCCGCCAAGGCGGGCGTTCTGACCCGGCTGGAACGGGTCACCCCGACCGATCACCTGCTGGCCGAGGGCGGTGTGCTGCGTCGCACGCTCGATACGCTGCCGATGGTCCGCCACGGCGAGGTCCAGCTGGTGACCGCGCTGCTCGACCCCTGCGTGCCGGTGAGCCTGTCGCCGACCCGAATCCTGCCGCGCGAGGCCGCGCATGCATGAGATGTCGCTCGCCGAAGGGATCCGCAGCATCGTCGAGGACCAGGCACGGGCGCATGCATTCGACCGGGTCTCGCGGCTGCGGCTGGAGATCGGGCGCTTCGCGGGCGTCGAGAAGGACGCGCTGGCCTTCGCCTTCGACGTGGTGATGCGCGGCTCGCCCGCCGAGGGCGCGGTGCTGGAGATGATCGACCTGCCGGGCTCAGCGCTTTGCTACGACTGCCTGAAAACGGTCGAGTTGAACGACAGGCTGGACCCCTGCCCGCTCTGCGGCGGCGGCCGGCTGCTGCCCCAGGGCGGCGATGAAATGCGAATCAAGGATATGGAGGTGGCGTGATGTGCACGGTCTGCGGCTGTGGCGACACGACGGTTGAAGGACATTCACACGGGCATGAGCATGGGCACGGGCACGACCATGACCACGGGCATGATCATTCCCACGATCACCACGGGCACCATCATCACGGGGCCCACGGCGATCTGCACTTCGGCACCGGCCCGGCAGGCGTCAGCGTCGGCGGCATGAGCCAGGAGCGCCTGATCCAGGTCGAAACCGATATCCTCGCCAAGAACGACGCCCATGCCCGCACCAACCGGGCGCGTCTGGCCGGGCTCGGGGCCTATGCGGTCAACCTCGTCTCGTCGCCCGGCTCGGGCAAGACGACGCTGCTTTGCGCCACGATCCGGGCCCTCGGGGACACCCCGCTGGCGGTGATCGAGGGCGACCAGCAGACCGCGAACGATGCCGACCGCATCCGCGCGACGGGCGCGCCCGCGATCCAGATCAACACCGGCAAGGGCTGCCATCTCGACGGCCACATGGTGGGCCATGCGCTCGACCATCTGGACCTCGCGCCGGAAAGCCTCGTCTTCATCGAGAACGTCGGCAACCTGGTCTGCCCGGCGGGGTTCGACCTCGGCGAGGACTGCAAGGTGGCGATCCTCAGCGTGACCGAGGGCGAGGACAAGCCGCTGAAATACCCCGACATGTTTACCGCCGCCCGGCTGGCGATTCTGAACAAGACCGACCTCGCGCCCTATTGCGACGCCGATCTCGACGCCTACGAGGCCAACCTGCGCCGGGTCAATCCGGCCATCGAGGTGCTGCGCGTCTCGGCCCGCACCGGCGAGGGGCTCGACATCTGGATCGCCTGGCTGCGGGCACAGGCCGGGATCAAGGCGCTGCGGGCGAAATCCGCGCAGACGCAGGCCGCCGAGTAGGTCATGCCCGCCGCCCGCCTCCCCACGCTGCTGGTGGTCGATCCCGACCCCGCCGCCCGCCGCGCCGTGGCGCAGGCGCTGGCGGACGGGTTCGACCTGCTGGAGGCACGAGACGCGGCCGAGGCGCTTCCGATCCTCGAGGACGAGGACGTGCAGGCCGTGTTCTGCGGCATGCTGCCCGACGCGCCCGAAACCTGCACGATCCTGTCCAGGGTTCGCAATCGGTGGCCCGCGATCGGCCGCATCGCGATGATCGACGCGGGCGCCCAGGCCGCGGTGGCGGCGCGGCTCGGCGAAATCTCGCCGCAACAGGTCCTGACCCGACCCTGTCCCGGCCCCCTGTTGCGCGTGGCGGCCCAGACCGCCGTCGCGGCCTTCGATCTTGCGCGCGAGCATGACCGGCTGCGGCTGGAAGTGCGCTGCCTGTCGAACGGGACCGGCCCCCGGCACGAGGTGCAGCGCCGCCGCCTGCTGCGTGAAAGCGACGGCTTCGACCGCATCCTCCGCGCGCCCGACAGCCCGATGGGACCGCTGCTGCGGACAGCCCTGCAATTCGCGAGTTTCGATGTCCCGGTCCTGATCCGGGGCGAACAGGGCACCGGTAAGGACACGCTGGCCCGGGCGATCCACGGCGCCTCGCTCCGCTCGGACCGTCCGTTCCAGAACCTGACCTGCCCGGGCCTGACCGACGACCTGATCGAGGCCGAGCTCTTCGGCAGCCGCCGCGCCACCGGGGCACGGCCGGGCCTTGTCGCGCGCGCCGAGGGCGGCACGCTCTTCCTCGACGGCGTCCACATGCTGGGCCCGCGCCTGCAACTGGCGCTCCTGCGCCTGCTCCGCGACCGCCAGTACGTTCCGGCCGGCGGCACCGAGGTGCTGACCGCGCAGGTCCGCGTCCTGACCGGCAGCAGCGCCGATCTGGCCGCCGAGGTCGAGGCGGGCCGCTTCCGCGAAGATCTCTACTACGCCCTGTCGGTGACCGAGCTGACCCTGCCGCCCCTGCGCGACCGGCCCCGCGACATCCCGCTGATCGCCACGCAGTTCCTGTTCGACGCGGCCACGGCGCATGGCAAGCCGGTCCGCGGCTTCGACGACGCCGCCCTCGACTGCCTCGCCGCCTATGACTGGCCCGGCAACCTGCGCGAACTCGCCAACGAGGTGACGCGCATGCTGATCTTCTCGCAGGACAGCGTGCTGGGGGCCGACCTGATCTCGCGCCACATCCTGACCGCTCCGCCGCAGGGGGCCGAGGACGAGGCCAGCCTGACCGCCGCGCTCGCCCTCGCCGGGCCGCTGAAGGACCGGGTCGAGACGCTGGAGAAGCGGATCATCCGGGAAACCCTGATCCGCCGCAAATGGAACAAGAGCCGCGCCGCCGCGGACCTCGGGCTCAGCCGGGTCGGCCTGCGCGCGAAGCTCGACCGCTATGGCATCACCCCGCCGCTGGAAGCGGCCCACGAGAAAGAGGAGGCCTGAGCCATGTGTCTCGGAATCCCCGGACAGATCGTCCGCATCACCGACCGCGACCGGCAGATGGCGATCGCCGATGTCTCGGGCGTCCGGCGCGAGGTCTCGGTGGCCTGCGTCGCGGGCAACGACATCGACGCGCTGATCGGCGCCTGGGCGCTGATCCATGTCGGTTTCGCGATGGCCCTGATCGACGAGGCCGAGGCCGCCGCGACCCTGGAGGCCTTGCGCGACCTCGGAGAAGCGCAGGAAACGCTTGCCGCGATGGCCGAAGGCGCCGCGGCCCTGGAGGAGGTGCGGCCATGAACCTGATCGACGATTTCCGCGACCCGGCGCGCGCGAAGGCCCTGCTGACCGCGATTGACGTCGTGACCGGCGAAATCGGCGCGACCGCCGAGAACCCGGTCCACATCATGGAGATCTGCGGCGGCCACACCCACGCGATCTTCCGCTACGGGCTCGACAAGCTGACCCCGCCCGGCGTCGAATTCATCCATGGGCCGGGCTGCCCGGTCTGCGTGCTGCCGATGTCGCGGGTCGACGAGTGCATCGAGATCGCGGAACGTCCCGAGGTGATCTTCACCACCTTCGGCGATGCCATGCGCGTGCCGGGCACGCGCGGTTCGCTGATGCAGGCCAAAGCGGCGGGGGCCGACATCCGCATGGTTTATTCGCCGCTCGACGCGCTGGAACTGGCGCGGCGCAACCCCGACCGTGAAATCGTGTTCTTCGGTCTCGGATTCGAGACGACAACGCCCTCGACCGCGCTGTCGATCCAGGCCGCGGCGCGCGAGGGTCTCGGGAACTTCAGCGTGTTCTGCAACCACATCACCGTTCCGCCTCCGATCCGCGCGCTGCTCGACGATCCCGACATGGTGCTCGACGGCTTCGTGGGCCCGGGCCATGTGAGCATGGTGATCGGAACCCATCCTTATGATTTCATTGCGGAAGACTACGGAAAGCCGATCGTCGTGGCGGGGTTCGAACCGCTCGACCTGCTGCAGTCGGTGCTGATGGTCCTGCGCCAGATCCGCGACGGCCGCGCCTGCGTCGAGAACCAGTATGCCCGCGTGGTGCCCGAGTTCGGCAACCCGGTGTCGCTGGCCGCCATCGCGGACGTCTACGAGCCGCGCCCGAGCTTCGAATGGCGGGGTCTGGGCGAGATCGACGCGTCCGGCCTGCGGATCCGTGATGCCTATCGTATGTATGACGCGGAATCGAAATTCGGCGTGGGCTATGGCAAGGGCGCGCCCCGGGTCGTGCCCGAGCCGGAGGGCTGCGCCTGCGGGGCGGTGATGACCGGCCGCATGAAGCCGACCGCCTGTCCGCAGTTCGGGCGCGGCTGCACGCCCGAGATGCCGCTGGGCGCGCTGATGGTGTCCTCCGAAGGCGCCTGCGCGGCCTACTACCAGTACGGCGGGGCCCGGGCGCTGGAGGCGGCGGAATGAACGCGATGCCCCCCGACCGCCTGCGCGATACCCATGTCACCCTGTCGCACGGCGGCGGAGGACGGGCCATGCGCGACCTGATCGACAGCGTCTTCACCGGCGTGTTCCTGCCGCCCGGCACCGAGGATCAGGCGCGGCTGACCCACGCCGCACTGGCCGAACCCGGCGCGCAGCTGGCCTTCACCACCGACAGTTTCGTCGTCTCGCCGGTCGAGTTTCCCGGCGGCGACATCGGCAAGATCGCGGTGTGCGGCACGATCAACGACCTGGCGGTCGGGGGCGCGCGTCCGCTCTGGCTGTCGGCGGCCTTCATCATCGAGGAGGGTTGCGAGATCGCGCTGCTGCGCCGGATCGTCGCCTCGATGCAGGCCGAGGCCGAGAAGGCCGGGATCCGGATCGTGACCGGCGACACCAAGGTGGTGCAGCGCGGCGCGGCGGACACCGTGTTCGTGACCACCGCCGGGGTCGGCGTGATCCCGCCGGGCCGGTCGCTGGCCGCCGCGCAGGTGCGGCCGGGCGACGTGGCGCTGGTCAACGGGGTGCTGGGCGATCACGGGGCGGCGATCCTCGCCGCACGGGGAGACATGGCGCTGTCGACCGATCTTGTCAGCGACTGTGCAGGATTGGGCCACCTGATGGAGGCGCTGATCACGGCGGCGCCGGGCACGCGGGCCGCCCGCGACGCCACGCGCGGCGGGGTGGCCAGCGCGCTGAACGAGATCGCCACCGAGGCCGGTGTGGGCATCGAGATCGACGAGACCGCCCTGCCCCTGCGGCCCGAGGTCAAGGGAATGTGCGAGATCCTCGGGCTCGATCCGCTCTACCTTGCCAACGAGGGCACCCTCGTCACCTTCGTCCCGGAGGCCGAGGCCGAGGCTGCCCTGGCCGCGATGCGGGCCACGCCGGAGGGGCGCAACGCCGTCGCCATCGGGCGCGCGACCGCCGCGAATCCCGGACGTGTGGTCATGAATACGCTCTTTGGCGGGCGTCGAATCGTGGACATGCTCGTCGGGGAACAATTGCCCCGGATCTGCTGACCCGCTTGTCGGGCGAGCCCTCCGGCGCGCCCCGGTCCACCCCGGCCCGACGCGCGCCGGAGGTCTCAGCCCCGCCGCGGCGGCTTCTGCGCGCGGCGATCCCGCACTTCCTTCATGCGCGCGGCTTCGGCCGGGCCCGGCTCGCGGACCGGGGCGACGCCGGGATCTTCGGCGGTCATCACCGCGACGGCCATCTGGACCGACCCGAAGGTCAGTCCCATCAGCCCGCAGAACAGTGCCAGCGCGCCGAGCGTGTCCTTGCCGTCGAAGAGACGGCCAAGGTTGAGAACATCATGCCAGATCATCAGGCCGACGACTGTCAGCCCGAGCGCGAAGCCCAGCGAGAAATGGCGGATCATGAAGCGGATAAGGTACGGCATCGCGGGGCCCTGGGGCAGAGTCGGGATCGTTCCCGGCTCTACCTAGGCCATCGACAGAGTGCGACAATCTGTCAATGCGCGAAATTTTCGACGAACTGACCCCAGATATCGCCGGTTTCAACCCGCAGGCGCATAGATCTCGGACATTTCAACCACGCGCCGCTCGGCGGCCGCCTTCTGGGCCGCCAGCCCCATGGCGACCGCCCAGGCCCCGTCACGCAGGGTGACCTCGGGCTGACCGCTGCCCTTGCGCACCAGATCGGCGAACTGCCGGTGCTGGTAGAAGGTCGATCCGTTGTGGTCGCCCGCCGCCAGCAGGGTCGCATCGACCGGCACGTCGCGGGTGACGACCCCGGTCGGGTAACGCGGGCTCTCGATCACCTGCGGCACCGGCGGGGCGCCGGCGTCCATGTTCCAGAACCGGGTCGGGCCGGGCACCAGCGCCTCGATCTTGCCCTTCGGCCCCACGGCGCAGAGCTCTTCCTGGTAGCGCGAGCCCTCCGCGAACATGCAGAGTTCCAGCATCGCGCGGGTCCCGCAGGCGAAATCAACCAGCACGTAGCCATGGTCCCAGATGTCGGGCACCCGGTCGCCGTAGCGTTCGTCGAGGTGGTTCACCGCCTGCCCGGCGCTGGCGGTGACGCGAACCGGGTCCGAGCCGAGCGCGTGCCGCATCAGGTCGAAGAAGTGACAGCACTTCTCGACGAAGGTGCCGCCGGTGTTCGCGTTGAACCGGTTCCAGTCGCCGACCTTGGCCAAAAACGGGAAGCGGTGTTCACGAATCGACAGCATCTTCACGCCACCCGTGACGCGCGTCATCGATTCGAGTAGCGCCGCCACCGGGGGCATGTAGCGATACTCCATCGCGACCCAGATCGGGGCCGGAAAGCTGGACACCAGCGACTCGATACGTGCCAGATCGCCGGGCTGGGTGCAGATCGGCTTCTCGCAGAGGACCGGCAGCGGCCGGGTCGCGGCAATCACTTCCAGCTGGCCGACATGCAGATGGTTCGGCGACGCGATGACCAGCGCGTCGAGGTCGTCCCGCGCCAGCACCTCGGCCACGCTGCCGGCGCGCGCCGCGTGCGGCACCAGCGCCTGCGCCGCGGCGGCCATGCCGTCATCCGGCTCGTAGAAGGCGGCGACCTCGACCTCGTGCAGCAGCGCGATGTTCCGGATGTGCTCCTGGCCCATCATCCCGGCGCCGATAAGCCCGTATTTCAGTGTCATTCTGGGGCAGGCCCTCCTCTGGCCCTAACTGCGCGCGACATAACGGGCCCGGTCGGAATGGACCCAGGTGCGCGAAAACTCGATCGGGTGATCCTCCACCGCCCAGCTCAGCCGCTCGACGAAACAGGCGGGATCGGGCAGCGCCAGCGCCTCGGCGCCGAAGCCCGGCGGGGGTGCGATGCCGACCCGGTCCTCGATTCGCGTGATGGCGAGGCCAAGCCGCTCGCGGTAGAAGAGATAGAGCGACTCCGACAGGTCGGCGGGCGTGACCCGCGCCGCCACGTCCCCGTCGAGCCAGATTTCCTCGAGCGCCACCGGCACCCCGTCAAGCGCGCGCACGCGCCGGATGCGGTGCCCGTCCGCACTGGTGCCGAACGCGGGCAGATCACCCGGTTTCGGAACCCGCTCGACGGTCAGGACCCGGGCTGTCGGAAGCCCCCCGCCCGCGACAAGCTCAAGGCGGAAAAACGCATATATGTTAGATGCCTGCGCGGGCTTCCTGATGTAGTTTCCGGAGCCCTGCACGCGCTCCAGCATGCCCTGCGCCGCCAGCTGGTCGAGCGCCTTGCGCAGTGTGCCGACGGCGATGCCGAGGCCCTCGGCCATCTCGCGCTCGGGCGGCAGGCGTTCGCCCGCGCGCAGCAGCCCGGCGGTCACCTGGCGGGCGAGGCGCTCGGACACCTGGAGGTACTTCGGAAGGGCGGCGGTATCGGTCATCGGGCCCGGCGGCGGGGTGGAAAAAAGAATTGATGCAGGATTGATGCATCTCAAATCCGGTGCTAGGCAAGGGGCAAATGACAGCGCTAACGAAGCGCGGGACGCCAGAAGGGAGACGCATCCACATGACCGTGGTTCCGGTGACATCGGCCGATCTGGACGGGGCGGAGGTGTCGTGGTTCGCCGCGCTCTGCTCGGACGACTACGAATTCCTCGGCGTCCCCGACGGCTCGCTGCGCTCGTCCTTCGCGCATTGCTCCTCGATCGTGAAGGAGGCCGAGGCACAGGGCTTCCGCAACATCCTGTGCCCCTCGTCCTACCAGGTCGGACAGGACACGCTCAGCTTCGTCGCGGGCTGCGCGCCGCTGACCTCGAAGATCAACATGCTGGCCGCCGTCCGCTGCGGCGAGATGCAGCCGATCATGCTGGCCCGCACCATCGCCACGCTCGACCACATGCTGGAAGGGCGGCTGACGGTGAACATCATCTCGTCGGACTTCCCGGGCGAGGTGGCCGAGTCGGGCTTCCGCTACCGGCGGTCGCGCGAAGTGGTGCAGATCCTGAAGCAGGCCTGGACCCAGGACGAGATCAACTTCACCGGCGAAGTCTATGACTTCAAAGGCCTGACGACCGATCCGGCGAAACCCTACCAGACCGGCGGACCGCTGCTTTACTTCGGGGGCTACTCGCCCGACGCGATCGAGCTTTGCGCCGAGCACTGTGACGTCTACCTGATGTGGCCCGAGCCCAAGGACCAGATCGCCGAGCGGATGAAGGCGGTGAACGCCCGCGCCGAGGCGCATGGCCGGACGCTGGATTACGGTCTGCGCGTCCACATGATCGTCCGCGACACCGAGCAGGAAGCGCGCGAGTATGCCGAGCATCTCGTCAGCAAGCTCGACGACGAATACGGCAAGCTGATCCGCGACCGGGCGCATGACTCGATCTCGCTCGGGGTGGCCCACCAGGCCCGCGCCCGCGAACTGGCCGACAAGTTCGGCTATGTCGAGCCGCACCTGTGGACCGGCGTCGGCCGGGCCCGCTCTGGCTGCGGCGCGGCGCTGGTCGGCTCGACCGATCAGGTGTTGTCGGAAATCGAGGCCTACCAGAAGATGGGCATCCGCGCCTTCATCTTCTCGGGCTACCCGCATCTCGACGAGTGCCGCCACTTCGGCAGCCGCGTGATGCCGCATCTGAAAACCGTGTCGCTGCCGCAGGCCTATGGCCGCGTGCCCGCGACCACGCCCGCCACGCCGCTCGGCGTCGGCGCGCGCCGCTGAGGACCGCTTCCGCATGGATCGTATCGACCTGACCGCCGACCTGAGCCTGAGCCGCATCGTCTACGGGATGTGGCGGCTCGGCGACGACACCGACACCAGCGACGCCCATGTCCAGGCCAAGGTGGAAGCCTGCCTCGAGCAGGGCATCACCACGATGGACCATGCCGACATCTATGGCGGCTACACCGTCGAAGAGATCTTCGGCCGGATGCTGGCTCGTGCGCCGCATCTGAAGGACCGGATCGAGATCGTCACCAAGTGCGATATCGTCGCCCCCGCCGGGCGCTATGCCTCGGCCCCGGTCAAGCATTACGACACCAGCCGGGCGCATATCCTGAACTCGGTCGACACCTCGCTGTCGCTGCTCGGGACCGACCGGATCGACCTGCTGCTGATCCACCGCCCCGACCCGCTGATGGACGCCTGCGAGACCGGCGCCGCGCTGGACGAGGTCGTGCGCTCGGGCAAGGTCCGCGCCGTCGGCGTGTCGAACTTCCGCCCGTGGGACTGGACGCTGCTGCAGGCGTCGATGGAGACCCCGCTGGTGACGAACCAGATCGAGGTCTCGCTGGTGCACCACCAGCCCTTCACCAACGGCGACATCGCCTTCCTGCAGGAGCGCGGCGTGGCCCCGATGGCGTGGTCGCCGCTGGGCGGCGGCTCGCTCTTCGCCGAAAGCTCGGCCCCGCTGCGCGAGAAGCTGACCGAGATCGCCGAGGAGACCGGCACCGATGCCGCGGCCGTCGCGGTGGCGTGGCTGCTGCATCACCCGGTGCGCATCCTGCCCGTGATGGGCACCAACGCCCTGCCCCGCATCCGCACCCTCGGGCAGGCGATGCAGGTGAAGATGACCCGGCAGCGCTGGTTCGAGCTCTACACCCTCGCCCTTGGCCATGAGGTGCCCTAGATGGACGGCGGCCTGACCCAAAGCCCGGAAGGACGAGCCATGAACGAGACCCGCGCCTTCGACCCGGCGACGGACCCGCGCGCGTTCCGGGACACGCTCGGCCAGTTCGCGACGGGCGTGACCGTGGTGAGCTGCCAGACCGAGAAGGGACCGGTCGCGATCACCGCGAACAGCTTCGCGTCGCTGTCGCTCGACCCGCCGCTGGTGCTTTGGTCGCCCGCGCGCGCCTCGGCCCGCTTCGCGCCCTTCACCGAGACCGACCGCTACGCCATCCACGTCCTCGAACAGGGGCAGGCCGAGGTCGGCCGCCGCTTCGCCAAGGACGGCTGGGACTTCGAGCATGCCGAGTGGCATGCCTGCCCGGACCGGGTGCCGCTTCTGGCCGGTTGCCTCGCACGCTTCGAATGCCGCAAGGTGGCCGTGCACGAGGGCGGCGATCACGTCATCGTCGTGGGCGAGGTGCTGCGCGCCACGCCGGGCGACGGGGCACCACTGATTTTCGCGCAGGGCCGCTACGGCGGCTTCACGGCGCAAGGCTGACCCCGGGCCCACCGGGGACGCCGGACCGGGCAACAAGACCCGGCCGGGGATCAACTGGCCCCCACGCGGGGCCGACAGGGAGGGAGGGCGTCGCATGACGCTGTTGCTGGGGCTCTTGAAGCCTTTGCAGGTCTTCGTGGACGGCATCCTCGCCGTCGGACGGTGGATCTCGATCATCGCCATCGCCTTGATGGTGCTGGCGATCCTGATTCAGGTGTTCTTCCGCTACGTACTCGGCAACGCCCTGCCCTGGCCCGACGAAGCCGCGCGCTTCATGATGCTGTGGATGACCGGCCTGATGGCCCCCCTCGCCTATCGCCGCGGCGGGTTCGTGGCCATCGACATGGTGCTGCTGGCCTTCCCGAAGACGATCGGCGCGGTGCTTTCGCTGCTCCTGCTGCTGATCGCCTCGATCGTGCTCGTGGTCGCGGTCCAGATCGGCTGGGCCGAGATCACCGGCTTCGGCGGCCGCTTCGCCACCGACTCGCTGTGGTACCCGTCGCTTGACGGAACCTGGAGCAAGGTGCCGCGCAGCTGGATGATGTCGTCGCTCGTGGTCGGCAGCGTCCTGCTGATGATCGTCAACGTGGAACTCGTGCTGCGCAGCGTCGTGTCGCTGCTCGGCGGCGAGGACCGGCTGCGCCCGATCCCGGGCGAAGCGGTCTCGGGCGCGGAGTAAGAACATGCTGGTCTGGTTCCTGCCCCTCTTCCTCGTCTTCCTGATGATCGGCCTGCCCGTGTTCTTCGGGCTGGTCTTCGCGCCCGGCCTGCTGCTGTTCCTCGACGGCTCGACGCGCGACATCGTCCTGCTCTACCGCAACGTCTACAACGGCATGGACAGCTTCCCGCTGATGGCCATCCCGTTCTTCATGCTCGCGGGCGAGCTGATGAACCGCGGCGGCATCACCGAGCGGCTGGTGGAATTCGCGCAGGCCCTGATGGGCCACCTGCGCGGCGGCCTCGCCCATGTGAACGTGCTGTCCTCGATGCTGTTCGCGGGTCTCTCGGGCTCGGCGGTGGCGGACACCTCGGCGCTCGGCTCGATGCTGATCCCCGCGATGGAGAAGCAGGGCTACACCCGCCGCTTCGCCGCCGCGATCACCGCCGCCAGCTCGGTCATCGGTCCGATCATCCCGCCCTCGGGCATCATGATCATCTACGCCTACGTGATGGGCGAGTCGGTCGCGGCACTGTTCCTCGCGGGCATCGTGCCGGGCATCCTCGTCGGCGTCGGCCTGATGGCGGTCATCAAGGTCATGGCCGACAAGTACGACTTCCCGGTCTCGACCCAGAAGGCGACCTGGAAGGAAAAGGGCCAGGCCAGCCTCAAGGCGTTCTGGCCGCTGCTGACCCCGGTCATCATCCTCGGCGGCATCCTGGGCGGCGTCTTCACGCCGACCGAGGCGGCGGCCGTCGCGGTGGCCTATGCCATCATCGTCGGCATGTTCGTCCTGCGCACCCTGCGCCTGAGCGACCTGCCGGAGGTCCTGGCCCGCTCGGCGGCCACCTCGGCGGTGGTGCTGCTGCTCGTCGGCGCGGCGATGGCCTTCAAGACCGTCGTGTCCCTGTCACATGCGCCTGAACTGCTGGCGGAATGGATTCTGTCGCTGTCGCAAAACCCGCTGGTGCTGCTGTTCCTGATCAACGTGCTGCTCTTCGTGGTGGGCATGTTCCTCGACGCGGGTCCGGCGATCATCATCCTCGGGCCGATCCTCGGGCCGATCTTCACCTCGATGGGCGTGGACCCGATCCACTTCGCGATCATCATGTCGGTCAACCTGACCGTGGGTCTCGCCACGCCGCCGATGGGGCTGGTGCTGTTCGTCGCCTCGTCCGTCTCGGGCGAGAAGGTCGAGCGCATCGCCCGCGCCATCCTGCCGTTCCTTGCGGTGGAGGTTCTGGTGATCTTCCTGATCACCTACTTCCCCGCGATTTCCATGACGATCCCGCGTTTGACCGGGTTCGCCAACTGACCAACCCAAAGACCAAAAGCCAGGGAGGAAACAGAACCATGCTGAAGGGTCTCACGAAGTCGCTGATGGTGGCGACGCTGCTTGCGGGCGCTCCGCTCGCGGCCATGGCGCAGGACTACACGCTGCGCGCCACGGCCAACTCGAACGAGAACGACGAGGACTATGACGGCCTCGTGGTGTTCAAGAACTACGTCGAGAACGCCTCGAACGGCGCCATCGCCGTCGAACTTTTCATCGGCACCCAGCTCTGCGCCAACGGCGCCGAGTGCCTGCAGGGCGTCTCGGACGGCACCATCGACATCTACATCTCGACCTCGGGCGGTGCCGCCGGCATCTTCCCGTATGTCCAGGTCCTCGACCTGCCCTACCTGATGTCGGATGACCGCATCGCGGAAGAAGTGCTCTCGGGCGACTTCGTGCGCACCATGCGGGACATGGCGCTGGAAGACTCGGGCAATACCATCCGCCTGATGACCATCGGCAACACCGGCGGCTGGCGCAGCTTCGCCAACACCGAGCGCCGCGTGACGCAGCCCTCCGACCTCGCCGGTCTGAAGATGCGCACCATCCAGGCCGACCTCGCCATCGAGCTGACCCAGGCCCTCGGCGCCTCGGCAACCCCGATCGCGTGGCCGGAACTGTTCACCTCGCTGCAGACCGGCGTCGTGGAAGGCACCGCCAACGGCATCACCGACATCATGGGCATGAAGTTCCCGGATGCCGGCCTGCAGTACCTGACCCTCGACGGGCACAGCTACATGGGCGCCCTGTGGTGGATGAACAACGAGAAGTTCCTCTCGATGCCGGAAGACCTGCGTCGCGTGGTGGTGGACGGCTTCGCGGCCCTCCAGCAGGCCACCTTCGCCTCGCCGAAGCGCAAGTCGATCCAGGCCTACGAGGACTTCGTGGCCGGTGGCGGTGACATCTACGTGCCGTCGCCCGCCGAGAAGGCCATGTTCCAGGAAGCCGCGGCTCCGGTCTACGAGTGGTTCCAGTCGTCGGTGACCAAGGGCCCGGAAATCTTCGCCGCCTTCACCGCCGCCGTGGATGAAGCCAAGGCGAAAGTCGATGCCGAGCGTGCGGCCGATCTGAACTGATCGCTCTCACGTTCCGGACAGGAGCGGGCGGCCCGGGGAAACCCGGGCCGTTTCGTTTTCACCGGCTGTTAACCTTGAGCGCTATGCTGGTCGGGCGCTTTGCCAAGGCCCGCCGATGCCCGACACACTGTCTCCCGCCCTGCCGATATACACCGTGCGCGGGTTTGCCGTCGTCCTCGCCCACGACGTGGCGCCCCGGTTCGGCTACACGACCGGGAAACTGAACGAGCGGGTGCGCGGCAACCTCGACCGCTTCGGCGACGACTACGCGTTCCAGCTGACCGAGGCGGAGTGGACCGCTTTGATATCCGAAAACGGGATATCAAACACCGGCCGCGGCGGGATCCGCCATACGCCCTGGGCCTTCACCGAGCATGGTGTCGTGATGGCAGCGACGCTGCTGCGCTCAGACGAGGCTGTCGCGGCCTCCCGCCTGATCGTGGCGACCTTCGTGGAAGCCCGGCACCGGGCGCGGGATGCCGACGCGGGGCGTAACCTGCCCGATCCGCTCGGCACCGCCGACCTGGTCCCGCTGGCGCGCAGCGAACGGGCCGGGCTGGCGGCGAAGCTCGATGGTGCCCTCGGGCGGGTGCTCGACGCGATTGCCGACCCGGAGGCGGGCACGACGGTCCGCGAAGAAGCCCGCAGCATCGCGCGGGAGGGTCTCGGCGCGATCCGGGCGCGGCTGCGGCGGGAGGGGCTGACCAACGAGCGCGCCATTGCCGAAATCGGCAAGCTGCTGCGCGAGGCCGAGGCGCTGGATGCCGAGATCGAGGCCCGCAGGATCGAGACCGAGCATCGCCGCCTCGCCTTTCTGGCCAAGCAGTTGCGGCTGGTCCTTGAAGCGCAGCGCTACCTCGACGGCGGCACCGCGGACGGGCTGCTGGGCGTCCTGAAGGACCTCGGGGGCTGAGCGTTCCTACCGGAACGGATACATCCAGACGCGGTAATCCTCGACAAGGATCAGTGCCTTCTCGATTTCCTCGCGGGTCATCTTCTTGACGACCTCTTCCAGCGACATCGCCGCATCCGGGTCACCGCCGATCGCCGACAGCGTGTACCACATGTAGGCGCGCGTCAGGTCGGGCGCGGGCAGGCCGCGACCGATCTCGTAGTACCAGCCCACCCCCGACTGGGCGCCCGGATGCCCCTTCATGGCGGCGCGCAGGTACCAGTCGAAGGCGCGCTGGTCGTCGCGCGGCACGCCCAGACCCATCGCGTACATCACCCCGATCAGCTCCTCGGCCTCGGCATTTCCCGAGCGCGCCGCCAGCCACAATTCCTCGCGCGCCTCGACGAAGCGGCCCTCTTCCATCAGGTCGCGCGCATGCTCCAGTTCGGCCACGGCGGGGCTTGCAACCGCGAGGCAAAGCGCCAAACTCGCCGCATGTTTCGCAAGGTTTCGCATCGGATCGCCTCCCTCTCGCTCGCCGGTCTCGTTGCCGCGATGCCCGTTTCGGCCGCCGACCTGCCCGCCCCGCTGACCGAGGCCGACTTCATCGCCTTCGACGACGCGCAGGCGCAGCTCGGCCAGCTTCTGTTCTACGATAAGATCCTGTCCGGCAACCGCAACATCTCCTGCGGCACCTGTCACCACCACGACTTCGGCGGCACCGACGGGCTGAGCCTCGGGATCGGCGAGGGCGGTGTGGGCGTCGGCCCCGAGCGGCGGCCCGGCGAAGGGGACGACCGGGTCCGCAAGCGGATCCCGCGCAACGCGCCCGCGCTCTGGAACCTCGCGCACGAGGACATCCGCGTGCTGTTCCACGACGGGCGGCTGGAGGTCTCTGACCTCTATGGCAACGGCTTCGACACGCCCGCGCAGGAGTGGCTGCCCCCGGGCCTCGAGACCGCGCTCGCCGCGCAGGCGCTGTTCCCGATGACCGCGCAGTTCGAGATGGCCGGCAATGTCGGCGAGAACGAGGTCGCCGGGGCCGTCAACGACCGGATCGATGCAGCGTGGCCGATCATCGCCAAGCGGGTGCGCACGATCCCCGCCTACGGCGAGATGTTCGTCGCGGCCTTCCCGCACATCGACAGCCCCGAACAGGTCGGCATCGTCGAGATCGCCAACGCGCTGGCCGCCTTCATGGGCACCGAGTGGCGCAACTTCGACAGCCCCTTCGACGCGTATCTCGCGGGCGACACCGGCGCGCTGACCGAGGCTCAGCGCCGGGGGATGGAGCTGTTCTACGGCGACGCGGGCTGTTCGGCCTGCCACGCGGGTCCCCTGCTCAGCGACCAGCAGTTCCACGCGCTCGCCCTGCCCCAGTTCGGCCCGGGGCGCACCCGCGCGCATGACCCGTATGTCCGCGACGTGGGCCGGGTCGGCAAGTCGAACCGGCTGGAGGACAGCTACCGCTTCCGCACGCCGATGCTGCGCAACGTGACCCTCACTGCGCCCTACGGCCACAACGGGGCCTTCCCGACGCTGGAAGGGATCGTGCGGCACCACATCGCCCCGCGCGAAAGCCTCGTCCGATGGACCCCGGACATGGCGCGACTGCCCGACATCCCGTGGCTCGCCCCGGTCGACTTCCTCGTGCAGGACGACCCGATCGAGCGGCGGCGGCACGCGGCCGTGCTCGACCTCGCCCCGCAGGCGCGGACCGAGGCGGAGATCGCCGACCTCGTCGCCTTCCTCGGCGCGCTGGAAGGGGTGACGGCGAAGACCCGGCCGCTGGGCCGTCCCGAGACGGTGCCCAGCGGACTGCCCGTCGACTGACCGCCCCCGCCGCCCCCGGACGCCACCCGACCGGACCGCCCGCGCTGTCACAGGACCGACACGCAACACGGGTATTCAGGCCGGAAAACGACGATCAGGCAGGCATTCGGACCCACGGCAATGATGGCGCAGCTTCCTCCCCTCCGGTTGACCGGGGCGCATGTGTTGCGCGACGGCGCGTTCGAGGCCCGCACCCTCGCGCTTGCCGAAGGGCGGATCACGCGCGGCCCCTTCGAAGCGGTGGACCTGAGCGGGCACTGGCTGCTGCCCGGCATCGTCGACATGGCCGCCGAGCCGGACCCGGCCGAGCGTCAGTCGCCCGGGACCTTTCGCGACCGGCTCGCCGCCGGGGGCGTCACCACGGCCTGGGGCCTTTACCGCTGGAGCTGGGAGGGCGGCGAGACCGGCGTCGCCGCGACGCGGGGCGATCTGGCCCGCCTGCGCCGCGCCACCCCCGGACCGATCGACCTGCGCCCGGGGCTGGAAGCCGAGAGCCACGCCACCGCGACCGGCACCGAACTGCTGGCGACGGCCGAGACCGAGCGGCTGGACCTCGTCTATTTCAGCAACCGGCTGGCCCGGCTTCAGGAACTCGCGCTCGGCGGCCCCGGCGGGCTGGCCGCGGCGGCCGGGGCACTGGGGACCGACGCCGACACGCTCGCCGCGCGCATCGCGGCGGCGGCGGCCTGCCGTCCGGGAGTGCCACGCCACCTTTGCCGGATGGCGGAAGCCTTTGACCGGATGGGGATTTCCTACGGCAGCCTGGGCGACGCCGACGGCGAGACGCGCGAGCATCACCGGATCATCGGCGCCCGTCTGACGCTGCGCCCGAAAAGCCGCTCGGCCGCGGCCACCGCCAAGGCTATGAACGACCCGGTCCTGATCGCCGCCGCTGACCTTGCGGGGATGGCCGACAGCGGCGCCCGGCGCGCCTCGGCGCTGGTGCTGGAGGGGCTCTGCGACGTGCTCGTCTCGGGCGCGCCGGGGGCACGGGTGCTCGACGCGATCTGGACTCTGACCGACCTCGGCATCGCCTTCGAGCGCCTGTGGCACCTCGCCAGCACCGGCCCGGCCGAGGTCATGGGCTTGCACGACCGGGGCACGCTCAACCCGGGGGCGCGGGCGGATGTCTGCATCCTCGACCCCGCGCGCCGCCGCCTTGCGGGGGTCATCGCGGACGGCTGCCTCGTCTGGGCCGAGGGCGCGGTGGCGGACGCCTTCGCAGGCCGGGCCGCGCGCGGGCCGCTGAGGACCCCTGCCCGCACCGAGCGGGCAGAAGCCCGGCATGCGGCGGAATAACCACGGTCCAGCTACCGCTTGCCAGATGGCCGCGCTCCTGTAATCTGGCGCGGCATCACGGGAGAATCCGGTCCGCAGGGGCCGGTGCCGAAGGAGCAACCGCCCCGGTAAACTCTCAGGCAAAAGGACCGGATGCAGCGACAGACTCTGGAGAGTGGGGCCATATGCCCCCGCCGACGGGATAACGATCTCAGGCACCAAGGACAGAGGGGGCACCACCGCCGGAGCGATCCGGCACAGGTGCCGGCACGCGTTTCCCGGCCCGATGCGTTGAAAGGACCGGCATGGCGTTGCGCTACACTCCGTTGACCCCGCTCCACGAGGAGCTTGGCGCCCGCATGGGGCCCTTCGCCGGCTGGAACATGCCGATCCAGTACCCCGCCGGGGTGATGGCCGAACACCTCGCCTGCCGGGCGGGTGCGGGTCTCTTCGACGTGTCGCACATGGGACAGGTGCTGCTGCACCCGCTCTCGGGCGGGGTGGCCGAGGCCGCGACGGCGCTGGAGAAGCTGGTGCCCGTGGACGTGGCCGGGCTGCCCGCCGGGCGCCAGCGCTACGCGATGTTCACCACCGAGGCGGGCGGCATCCTCGATGACCTGATGGTGGCGAACCGGGGCGACCACCTGTTCCTCGTCCTCAACGCGGCGAATGCGGCGGCGGGGATCGCCCATCTCGGGCAGTTGCGCGGCATCACCGTCGAACCGGTGACCGGGCGCGCGCTGCTGGCCCTGCAGGGCCCGGCCGCCGAATGCGCCCTGAACGCGCTGGTGCCCGGTGTCGCGGAGATGCGCTTCATGGATGCCGCGACGCTGGACAGCCCCTTCGGCGCCCTCTGGATCACGCGGTCGGGGTACACCGGCGACGACGGCTACGAGATCTCGGTGCCCGCCGATCAGGCCGTGGCACTGGCCCGCGCCCTGCTGGCGGTGGACGGCGTGGTGCCGGTCGGCCTCGGCGCGCGCGACTCGCTGCGGCTGGAGGCCGGGCTGCCCCTGCACGGGCAGGACATCACCGAGGCGACCGACCCGGTCGCCGCAGATCTCGGCTGGGCGATCCAGAAGGTCCGCCGCACCGGCGGCGCCCGCGCGGGCGGCTTCCCCGGCGCAGGGCCGATCCTTGCCGCGCTGGCCGAGGGACCGTCCCGCCGCCGCGTGGGTCTCAGCCCGGAGGGCCGCGCCCCGATGCGGGCGGGCACGCCGCTCTTTGCCGCCGAAACCGCCACAGCACCGGTGGGCGAGGTCACCTCCGGCGGCTTCGGCCCCTCGGTCGGCGCGCCGATCTCGATGGGCTACGTCCCCGCCGACCTGACCGCCCCCGGCACCCGCCTCTATGGCGAGGTGCGCGGCAAGCGCCTGCCGGTCACCGTGGTCCCGCTTCCCTTCCGTCCCTCAACCTACAAACGCTGAGCTTTCCGATGAAATACACCGAAGAACACGAATGGCTGAACCCCGAGGGCGAGCTGATCGTCGTCGGCATCACCGAGCACGCCGCCACCCAACTGGGCGACATCGTCTTCGTGGACCTGCCCGAGCCGGGCACGACCGTGTCGAAAGGCGACGAGATCGTCGTCATCGAGAGCGTCAAGGCCGCCTCGGACATCCTCGCGCCGCTCGACGGCGAGATCGTCGAGGTCAACGAGGCGCTCGCCGACAACCCGGCGCTGGTCAACGAGGACCCGCTGGAAGGCGGCTGGTTCTTCAAGATGAAGCCCGCCAACATGACCGAGCTCGACAGCCTGATGACCGAGTCCGAATACATGGACTTCATCGGCTAAGCCCTTCACGACACACAGGTTCATCATGGTCTACACCCCCACCGAATACCTGCCCTACGACTTTGCCAACCGACGCCATATCGGCCCCTCGCCCGAGGAGATGGCCGAGATGCTGGCCGCGGTGGGGGTGACGCACCTCGATGCGCTGATCGACGAGACCGTGCCGTCCGACATCCGGCAGGCCGCGCCGCTCGACTTCGGCAAGCCGCTCTCGGAACGCGAGATGCTCTACCACATGCAGCAGGTGGCGCAGAAGAACCGGATGGTCGTCTCGCTGATCGGCCAGGGCTACTACGGCACCGTCACGCCGCCCGCGATCCAGCGCAACATCCTCGAGAACCCCGCCTGGTACACGGCCTATACCCCCTACCAGCCCGAGATCAGCCAGGGCCGCCTCGAGGCGCTCCTGAACTTCCAGACGCTGGTCTGCGACCTGACCGGACTCGACGTGGCGAACGCCTCGCTGCTGGACGAGGCGACCGCCTGCGCCGAGGCGATGACCATGGCGCAGCGCGTGGCGAAGTCGAAGGCGACCGCCTTCTTCGTCGACGAGAACTGCCACCCGCAGAACATCGCCGTGATGCAGACCCGCGCGGCCCCGCTGGGCATCCAGATCATCGTCGGCGCCCCCGAAACGCTCGACCCCGCGGCGGTCTTCGGCGCGATCTTCCAGTATCCCGGCACCTACGGCGGCCTGACCGACTTCACCCCGCAGATCGAGGCCCTGCACGGCGCCAAGGCGCTGGGGATCGTGGTCGCGGACCCGCTGGCGCTGACCCTCCTGAAGGAACCCGGCGCGATGGGCGCCGATATCGCGGTCGGCTCGATGCAGCGCTTCGGTGTGCCGATGGGCTTCGGCGGCCCGCACGCCGCCTACATGGCCTGCAAGGACGCGCTGAAGCGCGCGATGCCGGGCCGGATCGTCGGCGTTTCGATCGACAGCCACGGCCACCGCGCCTACCGGCTGAGCCTGCAGACCCGCGAACAGCATATCCGGCGCGAGAAAGCGACCTCGAACGTCTGCACGGCGCAGGCCCTGCTGGCGGTGATCGCCTCGTTCTACGCCGTCTTCCACGGACCGAAGGGCCTGCGCGCCATCGCGCAGCGCATTCACCGCAAGACCGTGCGGCTGGCCAAGGGGCTGGAAGCCGCCGGCTTCACCGTCGGCCCGGACGCCTTCTTCGACACCATCACCGTGGACGTGGGCCTGCTGCAGCGCGGTGTGCTGCAGGCGGCCGTCCGCGAGGGCGTCAACCTGCGCAAGGTCGGGCGCACGAAGATCGGCATCTCGCTCGACGAGCGCACCCGCCCCGAGACCGTCGAGGCCGTTTGGCGCGCCTTCGGGATCGAGCGCAAATGCGAGGGCGTCGAGGCGGAGTACCGCGTGCCCGACCCGCTGATCCGGCAGAGCGACTACCTGACCCACCCGATCTTCCACATGAACCGGGCCGAGACCGAGATGATGCGCTACATGCGCCGCCTCGCCGACCGCGACCTGGCGCTCGACCGGGCGATGATCCCGCTCGGCTCCTGCACGATGAAGCTGAACTCGGCCGCCGAGATGATGCCGATCACCTGGCCCGAGTTCGCCCTGATGCATCCCTTCGCCCCCGCCGACCAGGCCGAGGGCTATGCCGAGATGATCGCCGACCTGTCGCAGAAGCTCTGCACGATCACCGGCTACGACGCGATGTCGATGCAGCCGAACTCGGGTGCCCAGGGCGAATACGCCGGCCTCCTGACCATCGCCGCCTGGCACCGGGCGCGCGGCGATCACCAGCGCAAGGTCTGCCTGATCCCGGTCTCGGCGCATGGCACCAACCCCGCCAGCGCCCAGATGGCCGGGATGGAGGTGGTCGTGGTGAAATCCGCCGACAACGGCGACATCGATCTCGACGACTTCCGCGCGCGCGCGGTGGCCGCGGGCGACCGGCTGGCTGCCTGCATGATCACCTACCCCTCGACCCACGGCGTCTTCGAGGACACCGTGCGCGAGGTCTGCCGGATCACCCATGAGCACGGCGGGCAGGTCTACCTCGACGGGGCGAACCTGAACGCGCTGGTCGGGCTGGTGAAGCCGGGCGAGATCGGTGCGGATGTCAGCCACCTCAACCTGCACAAGACCTTCTGCATCCCGCATGGCGGCGGCGGGCCGGGAATGGGCCCGATCGGCGTCAAGGCGCACCTCGCCCCCTACCTGCCGGGTCACCCCGAGACCGGCGGCACCGAGGGACCGGTCAGCGCGGCGCCCTGGGGCTCGGCCTCGATCCTGCCGATCTCCTGGGCCTATTGCCTGATGATGGGCGGCGCGGGCCTGACGCAGGCGACCAAGGTGGCGATCCTGAACGCGAACTACATCGCGGCGCGGCTGGCCGACGCCTTTCCGATCCTCTACCGGGGGCGCAAGGGGCGGGTCGCGCACGAGTGCATTCTCGACATCCGCGGCCTGACCGAGACCACCGGCGTGACCGTGGACGACATCGCCAAGCGCCTGATCGACAACGGCTTCCACGCACCGACGATGAGCTGGCCAGTGGCAGGGACGCTGATGGTCGAGCCGACCGAGTCCGAGACGAAGGCCGAGCTGGACCGGTTCTGCGACGCGATGCTGGCGATCCGCGCCGAGATCGCCGAGGTGGAAGCGGGCCGCATCGCCATCGAGGCAAGCCCGCTGCGCCACGCGCCGCACACCGTCGAGGACCTCGTCGGCGACTGGGATCGCGCCTACTCGCGCGAGGTCGCCTGCTTCCCGGCCGGTGCCTTCCGGATCGACAAGTACTGGCCGCCGGTCGGCCGTGTCGACAACGTCTGGGGCGACCGGCACCTCGTCTGCACCTGCCCGCCGCTGGAGGCCTATGCCGAGGCGGCCGAGTAGGGACGGGCTGCGGCCGTGACCGGAGGTGGCGGGTCCTAAGAATTTTAGGCGCGGGGTCTGCCGGAGGGGTTCCGTCGGAGATCGCCACAATGAAATCAAGGGCTTGCGTCGCCAATGCGGCCACCAAACCTGACCAAGGGGTTAAGATCCTAAAATTCTTAGGCGGGACCGAGCACAAAAGGCGTTCGCTTCAGAGGGTGGCTGGGGCCCAGCATGAGACAGTGCCTGGGCTCCCCGCGGGGAGTTGACGGCGTCCCGACAGGCGAGAACCCTGCCGCCACCGTCCGCCCTCAGGCTCAGGCACCGCGCGCAACACCGCCCTCCACGCCGGCGCTCACCCCCGGTCGCGCAGGGCCCGGCGCAGGATCTTGCCGGTCGCGGTCATCGGCATCGCCTCGATCCGCTCGACCGACCGCGGGGCGACATGCGGGCTGACGCGCTCGCGCACCCGTGCGATCAGGGCGTCTTCCAGCCCCTCCCACGCGGCCCCGTCGCGCAGCACCACGAAGGCCTTGACGACCTCGGTCCGCACCGGGTCGGGAATACCGACGGCGGCGGCCATGACCACGTCCGGGTGGCCGGTCAGGCAGGTCTCGATCTCGGTCGGTCCGATCCGGTAGCCCGCCGAGGTGATCACGTCATCGTCGCGCGACGCGAACCGCAGGTAGCCCTCGGCGTCGCGGAGCGCGAGGTCACCGGTCCGCATCCACTCGCCGCGAAACTTCTCCGCGGTCTTCGCCGGTTTCTTCCAGTATTCGAGAAACATCACCGGCGTGCCGCGGCGCACGACGATCTCGCCGGTCTCGCCCGGGGCGCATTCGGCGCCGTCCGCGGTCTGCACCTGCACGTCATGGCCGGGCACCGGCAGGCCCATCGCGCCGGGCGGGGCGGTCATGCCCCGCGAGACCGCGTTGACGACGAGGTTGCACTCGGTCTGGCCGTAGATCTCGTGGATCGGTGCGCCGAGGGTCTCGCGCCCCCAGGCAAGCAGGTCGGCCCCCAGCGCCTCGCCCCCCGACGAGACCGAGCGCACAGCGAGGCCGACGGGCACCGGGGCCGCCCGCAGCAGCTTCAGCGCGGTCGGCGGCAGGAAGAGCGCGCTGGCGCCCTCGGTGCGGATCAGGTCCCAGGCCGCCTCCGGGTCGAACTTGCGCATCCGGTGGCTGACCAGCCGCGTGCCGTAATAGAGCGCGGGCATGGCGAGATCCATCAGGCCGCCGATCCACGCCCAGTCGGCCGGGGTCCAGGCCACCGCCCCAGGCGCGTCGAAGCCGGGGTGGCAGACCTCGATCGAGGGCAGGTGCCCGAGCAGGAAGCGGTGCCCGTGCAGGACACCCTTCGGGTCGCCCGTGGTGCCCGAGGTGTAGATGATGATCGCCGGGTCGTCCGGGCCGGTCACCACCGGGCGGAACCGGTCGGTCGCCGCCGACCCGATGTCGGCCCAGAAGCTGCGCACCGGGGCCAGCGCCGGACCGGTCGTGTAGATCAGCTTGAGCGCGGGCAGGCTGTCGGCCAGCGCCTCGACCTCGGCCAGCTTCTCGGGGTTGGTGACCACCACCTTGGCGCCGCTGTCGCGCAGCCGGTAGGCCAGCGCGTCCTCGCGAAAGAGCGTGAAGAGCGGCAGCGCGATGCAGCCCAGCTTGTAGGCGGCGAAATGCGCGATCAGCGTGGCGGGGCCCTGCGGCAGCAGGATCGCGATGCGGTCGCCGCGCCGCACGCCCAGCGCGCGCAGCGCCACGGCGAAGCGGTCGCTGGCGTCGCGCAGGTCGCCGTAGGTCCAGTCGCGCTGGTGCTCGGCGGCATCGAGATCGGTCAGCGCGACCCGGTCCGGCGCGACCGCGGCCCAGCTGTCACAGCAGCGCTCGGCGATGTTCAGGACCCGCGGCAGGTCCCAGCGGAAGGCCGCCCGGCAGGCGGCCCAGTCCGGTGCGTCCGGATCCCAGGGCGAGCGGGTCAGGATCCGGCGGCTCATGTCAGGGCGCCGTCAGCACGACCTCGGCCAGCGCGGCCGGGCTGAGGCCCAGGGCCAGCAGGGTCTGGAGCGAGGCACGCGCCCCCCCGGCCGGGCCGGGCCGCAGGATGACGGGCGTGCTGCGCCCGGTCTCCGGAACGGTGGCGACGGCGGGCCGCTCGGCGGTGACCAGAGGGGTCTCGATCCACAGGCCCGGCTCGGTCGGGCTGCCGAGGCTGATGGTGGAGCGGCCGATCTCGCCCGGCTGCTCAGGCACCGTGACGCGGGTGCGGGCCGGGCGCGGGCGGGGCTTGACGGTGTCGGCGGTGGCGACACGGACCTCGATCACCGGCTGCGGCGGGGCGGGCGGCTCGGACGAGAACAGCCCCCCGTTCAAGAGCCCGAGATCGGTGCATCCGCCGAGAAGAAGGCCAGAGACCACGAGAGGAAGGACGGCACGCATGGCCCAGTCATGGCCGAACGGACGGACCGGATCAAGCGCGGTGACCTTGCATCGGCGCGGCCTGCCGCCTAGCTTCGCGCCATGACCGAGACCGCCCTGCATCCGGCCCCGCTGATCGACCCGTTCGCGCGGGCCATTTCCTATCTGCGGGTCTCGGTGACCGACCGCTGCGATTTCCGCTGCGTCTACTGCATGTCCGAGCAGATGCAGTTCCTGCCCAAGGCCGAACTGCTGACGCTCGAGGAACTGGACCGGCTGTGCTCGGCCTTCGTGCGGCTGGGGGTGCGCAAGCTGCGCATCACCGGGGGCGAGCCGCTGGTGCGGCGCAACATCCTGAGCTTCTTCCACGCGATGTCGCGGCACCTCGAGTCGGGCGCGCTGGAAGAGCTGACGCTGACCACCAACGGCAGCCAGCTCGAACGCTTCGCGCCGGACCTTGCGGCGGCGGGGGTGCGGCGGATCAACGTGTCGCTCGACACGCTGGACGAGGCAAAATTCGCCCGCGTCACCCGCTGGGGCCGCCTGCCGCAGGTGCTGAAGGGGATCGACGCGGCCCGGGCCGCCGGGCTGCGGGTCAAGATCAACGCGGTGGCGCTGAAGGGGTTCAACGAGGACGAGCTGCTGCGGCTGACCGAATGGTGCGCCGAGGGCGGCATGGACCTGACCTGGATCGAGGTGATGCCGATGGGCGATCTCGGCGGCGAGGACCGGGTCGGCCAGTTCTGGAGCCTGAAGGACGTGCGCGCGGCGCTGGGACAGCACTATACGCTGACCGACCTCGCCGAGCGGACCGGGGGACCGGCGCGCTACGTGCGGCTGGAGGAAACCGGGCAGAAGGTGGGGTTCATCACGCCGCTGAGCCACAATTTCTGCGAAAGCTGCAACCGGGTGCGGGTGACCTGCACGGGTGAGTTGTTCATGTGCCTCGGGCAGGAGGACAACGCCGACCTGCGTGCGCCGCTGCGGGCCAGCGCCGGGGACGGGCCGCTGGAGGCGGCGATCCGGGCCGCCATCGCGCGCAAGCCGAAAGGGCATGACTTCGACTATTCGCGCCAGCGCGCGGACGGCCAGGTCTCGCGCCACATGAGCCACACCGGCGGCTGAGATTTAACGACATCTGAACGGGGCGCACGGCGGAACCGGGCGACGGCGCAGGATTTGCGGTCAAGTTCTTGGTCTTGCTGCATTTTGTACGTCGGTATCGCGTCGGTATTCTGTCGGTATTCCGTCGGTGCGGGATAGGTGCGGGTGGCCTGCGTGCCTGCGGCACGCGGTATCTCGCACCTTCGGTGCGACGCCTCCGGCGGGAGTACTTGGGCCAAGAAGAAGGAGGGGCGGCGCGCGCTAGAGCGGGCAGTCGAGGCCGAGGTCGGCGGCGCCCCGGCGCAGGGCGTCGAGGGTGGCGGGCGGCAGGTCGAGGCCGTCGGCGCGGTGGCGCGATTCGGCGCGCGCCTCCGGCTCGCCCGGGGTCAGGATCTCGGTCACGCCGGGCGCGGGACGGGCGCTTTTGAGTTGGGCGACGAGGGCTTCCATGTCGGCCTCGAACGCGGCCAGCGGGCGCAGCTGCGCGATGTCGATGGCCATCGCGAAGAAGCCCGCGCCCGAACGCCCCTCGGGGACATACGGCCCGGTCACGCCCAGCCCGAAGCCCGAGCCGGAGAGCACGCCCGCGAGCGTATCCACCATCATCGCGAGGCCGTAGCCCTTGTGCCCGGCGAGCGGCAGGATGGTGCCCGCGATGCCCGCCGCCGGGTCGGTGGTGATCCGGCCCTCGGCGTCCATTGCCCAGCCTTCGGGGATCGGGGCACCCCTAGCCTGCGCCGCATAGAGCTTGCCGCGCGCCACGGCGGTCATCGCCATGTCGAGCAGGAACGGCGGGTGCCGGCCCGCGGGCGCGGCCCAGGACCACGGGTTGGTGCCGAGCCGCTTGTCGCGGCCGCCCCAGGGCGCCATGGCGGGGCTTGCGTTGGCGCAGAGCATCCCGATGCAGCCCGCCTGCGCCGCCGCCCGGGTGAAATACATCGCCATGCCGAAATGCCCGGCGTTGCGGACCGAGACCGCGCCAATCCCGTGCGCGCGGGCACGGGCGATGGCGGTGTCCATCGCGGTTCGGGCGAGCACCTGCCCGACCCCGTCGCCGCCGTCGAGCAGCACCAGCGCGCCCGCGTCGGCCATCGGCTCGGCCCGGGTCACCGGGGTCATCGCGCCCGATTGCAGCCGCGCGGCATACCAGAAGGTCCGGAGCGCACCATGCGAGGGGTGGCCCCAGAGTTCGGCCTGCACGAGGCTGTCGGCGACCAGCGCGGCATCGTCCTGCGGCAGCCCGAGCCGCCGGTAGACAGCCGTGATGAAGCCCGCGAGCGCGTCGGGGCGGACCCGCTCCATGCTCAGCCTTCGGCGTCGATGGCGCGGGTGTCGCCGGTGGCGACCAGCGTGCGCGTCGCCTTGGCGCTGGCGTAGGTCCAGAAGATCGTCAGGGTCTCGGGGCCGGGGTTGCGGAACCGGTGCGGGACATCGGCGGGGATATAGCTGACCTCGCCCAGCTCCATCGGCCGTTCCTGCCCGTCCACCTCGACGATGGCGCGGCCGGAGACGACGAGCACCGCCTCCTCGCAATTGTGGGTGTGGAGCGGGATCGCGCCCATCGGCGGCAGTTCGGTGAAGCCGTTGCGGAAGGACGCGCCGGAGTCCTTCGCCAGCATCTTGACCGTCATCGCGCCATTGCCGCGGTCGAGATGCGGGCGCTCGGCGGGTTTCAGGTGCAGGGGGGCTGTCGGCGCGGGGGCGGCGAGCTGCCAGCTGTCCACCGCCTTGTCGCGGATCATGTCCCGGGTGGCGCTGTCGAACGCGTGGAAATGCGGCGTGGCCTTGTGGGCCTCGAAGGCGGCGGCGTCGGTGTAGAGTTCGTAAAGGAAGATCCGCGCCGGGTCGGCGGGATCCTCGGCCACGTCGAAGCGATGGCAGCCCGGCTCGTCGCGCAGGCTGGCCGCCGCGTTGGCACGCACCAGCGGGAGGAACTCCTCCCGCCGGTCCGGGTCGAGGGTGAAGGTGACGGAGATCGCGAACATGCGCCCGCCCCCTTACGCGGCGGGCATCCGGCGCTCGACGATCTCGGCCCACCACGAGCATCCGGCGGGGATCGCCTCGTCGGTGAAGTTGTACTTCGGGTGGTGGACGCTGGCGGTGTCGCCGTTGCCGACGAGGATGTAGGCGCCCGGGCGTTCCTCGAGCATGAAGGCGAAGTCCTCGCCGCCCATCACCAGCGGGGCCTCGTCGCAACCGCCGGAGACGGCGCGGGCGACTTCGGCGGCGAACTCGGTCTGTTCCTCGTGGTTCACCATGACCGGGTAGCCGCGATGGTAGGTGACCTCGCCGGTGCCGCCGAAGGTGGCGGTGATCCCGGCGACGATCTCCTTGATCCGCTTTTCCGCAAGGTCGCGCATCTCGGGCGACATGGTGCGGACGGTGCCCTTCAGGTGGACCTTCTGCGGGATCACGTTGAAGGCGGTCGAGGAGGTGGTGAAGGACGTGACCGACACCACGATCTGCTGCACCGGGTCGGCATTGCGGCTGACGATGGTCTGCATCGCCAGCACCAGCTGCGCCGCCATCACGGTGGTGTCGACGGTTTCCTGCGGCTTGGCGGCGTGACCGCCCTTGCCTTCGAGGGCGATGTCGAACTGGTCGGTCGCGGCGAAGAAGGCGCCGGGGCGGATCGCGAAGCTGCCGACCGGGCGGCCGGGCCAGTTGTGCATCCCGTAGACCTCCTGGATGTTCCAGCGGTCCATCATGCCGTCCTCGCACATCTCGCGGCCGCCGCCGCCGCCCTCCTCGGCGGGCTGGAAGATCACGACGACGGTGCCGTCGAAGTTGCGCGTCTCGGACAGGTACTTTGCCGCCCCGAGCAGCATCGCGGTGTGGCCGTCATGGCCGCAGGCGTGCATCGCGCCGGGGGTCTTCGAGGCGTAGTCGAGGCCGGTGTCCTCGAGGATCGGCAGGGCGTCCATGTCGGCGCGCAGGCCGATGACCTTGCCCGCGCTGTCGGTCTTGCCCTTGATGACCCCCACGACGCCGGTGCGGCCGATCCCCTCGACGACCTCGTCGCAGCCGAAGGCGCGCAGCTTCTCGGCCACCACGCCTGCCGTGCGGTGGGTCTCGAACAGGATTTCCGGGTGCTCGTGCAGGTCGCGCCGCCATTCGGTGATCTCGGGGAGCAGCTCGGCGAAACGGTTCTTGATGGGCATGGGCGCGTCTCCTTGGTCGGGGTCAGGCCGAGAGGCGTCGTTCGACGATCTCGGCGAAGAAGCTGCATCCGTAGGGGATGGCCTCGTCGTTGAAGTTGTAGTTCGGGTGATGGCACTGGGCCGAGTCGCCGTTGCCGAGGAAGAGATAGGCCCCCGGCCGGGCTTCGAGCATGTAGGAGAAATCCTCGGAGGGCATGATCGGCGGGACCTCGCCCTCGACCATCGGCGAGACGGCGCGGGCGACCTCGGTCGCGAAGGCGGCGGCATCGGCGTCGTTGACGGTGACCGGATAGCCGGCGGTCCAGGTGACCTCGGCGCGAGCCCCGAAGGCGCTGGCGGTGTCCTCGGCGACGCGGCGGACGCGGGCCTCCATCAGGGCGCGGGCCTCGGGGTCGAGGGTGCGGACCGTGCCGCGCAGGGTCGCGGTATGGGCGATGATGTTCGAGGCGGAACTGTCGGTGGTGAAGGTGCCGACGGTCAGCACGACGCGCTGCAGCGGGTTCACGTTGCGCGACACGATGCTGTGCAGGGTGACGACGACCTGGGCCGCGGCCAGCGTGGTGTCCACGGCCTGGTGCGGTTCGGCGGCGTGGCCGCCCTTGCCCGTCACGACGATCTCGAACTCGTCCGACGAGGCCATCAGCGCGCCGGGACGGGTGGCGAACATGCCGACCGGCAGGCCGGGGGCGTTGTGCATGCCGTAGACCTCCTGCACGCCCCAGCGGTCCATCAGGCCGTCCTCGACCATGGCGAGGCCGCCTGCCCCGCCCTCCTCCGCGGGCTGGAAGATCAGGACCACGGTGCCGTCGAAATTGCGGGTCTCGGAGAGATACTTCGCAGCGCCCAGCAGCATCGCGGTGTGGCCGTCATGGCCGCAGGCGTGCATCGCGCCGGGGGTTTCCGAGGCGTAGTCGAGGCCCGTCGTCTCGTGGATCGGCAGGGCATCCATGTCGGCGCGCAGGCCGATGACCTTGCCGGAGCTGTCCGACCGCCCCTTGATGACGCCGACGACGCCGGTGCGCCCGATCCCCTCGACCACCTCGTCGCAGCCGAAGGCGCGCAGCTTCGAGGCGACGAACCCGGCGGTGCGGGGCAGGTCGTACATGATCTCGGGATGGGCGTGCAGGTCGCGGCGCCACTCGGTGATCTCGGGCAGCAGTTCGGCGAAACGGTTCTTGATCGGCATGGTCCCCGGTCCTTTCAGGCGTACTTGTCGCCCACCTGCGCCCGGAGCGGGTGGGTGTCGTAGTAGATGCGCAGCGCGGCGACTCGCCCTGCCCCGTCGAAAGTGAAGTGATCCACCCCCTCGAACGAGACCGTCGTGCCGTCCGCGAGGGTCCACTCGTAGTTGAACCGACCGGCGGAGGTGGTCTCGCCGTGGGTGGCATCGAGCAGGCTGACGCGGCTGTCCGAGGTCGAGGCGGCGAGGCGGGCGAAGAACTCGGTGGCGGGCAGGCTGCCGAGGAAGGGCGAGACCACGATGCCGTCGGGCGAGAACAGCGCCAGCACGGCCGCGGTGTCGCCCGCCGAGAGGGCGGCAAAGTAGCGTCGGAGCACGTCTGCCCGGGCGGGAGTCATCGCCGGGCCGTCACGCGGCGAGCCGGTCGAGCAGGCGGCGCATGAACGCCTCGCCCGCCTCGAACTGCGCCACGGTGATGTATTCGTCGGGCTGGTGCGCCTGCGCGATGTCGCCGGGGCCGCAGACCACGGCGGAATAGCCCTCGCGCTGGAACTGCCCGGCCTCGGTGCCGTAGCTGACGACATGGGTGCCGTTGTCACCGGTGATCGCGCGCGCCAGCGTCTCGGCCGGGCCGTCGGTCTCGGGCACGAGCGGCGGCACGTCGAAGCGCTGCGACGTGGTGATCCCGGCCTCGGGACGGACGGCCTTCATGGCCGCCTCGATCTCGGCGACGCGGGCATGGAAACGGTCGGCCCAGTCGAGCGGGTCCTCGCCCGCAACGCAGCGGAAGTCGAAGGAGAAGGTGCAGTCCTTGGCGGTGATATTGTGGGCGGTGCCGCCTGAGATCATGCCGACATGTGCCGTGGTCCAGGGCGGATCGAACATGCCCGCCAGCGCCGTGACCGCCTTGGCGCGGTTCTCGTCGTTGACGGTGTTGGCCCAGTCGATCAGCTTCGCCGCTTCCATGATCGCCGACACGCCGGTGTGCAGGATCGAGGAATGCACCTCGAAGCCGTGGAAATGGGTGTCGAAGCCGATGCCGCCCTTGTGCCCGGTCACGACCTTCATCATCGACGGCTCGCCGACGATCACCGCGCCCGCCTTCGGGATCACGCCCAGCATCTCGGGGATCAGGACCGGGGCGCCGAGGCAGCCGATTTCCTCGTCGCGGGTCAGCGCGATCTGGAGCGGCTCGGCAAGGTCGCGCTTCGAGGCCTCGACCAGCGCCCAGACCGCGAGCGCGTCGAAGCCCTTCATGTCGGCGGTGCCGCGCCCGTAGAGGCGGCCGTCCTTCTCGACCACGGTGAAGGGGTCGGTGGACCAGTCCTGCCCGTCCACCGGCACCACGTCGGTGTGCCCCGACAGAAGGACCCCGCCGTCGCGCTGCGGTCCGACATGGGCATAGACGCTGGCCTTCTGCCCGGTCGGGTCAAGCTGCCGGTGCAGCGTGATGCCGTGCCCCGCGAGGTAGTCGGCCAGCCAGTCGGTGAGCGCCAGGTTCGAGTCCCGGCTGACGGTAGGAAAGCCCACGAGCCGCTCGAGCAGCGCGCGGGGAGACAGAGTTTCGGTCATGGTACACCCCTTGCGGGCATCCTTCTCGCATTCCGGGGAAGGTCAAGCCTTGAGCACGAGATGACCCGGCGAAACCTCGTCATAGAGGCTGGGCCCCGGGTCATGGTCGACCGCGAAGATCGGCGAGGGGATCGGCTTGAAGTTCAACTCCCGCCCGATCGTCTTGTTGTGCGGGTCCGCGCGCGGCACGGCGGACATCAGCGACTTGGTGTAGGGGTGGCGCGGGTCCTCGAAGACCTGCTGGCGCGTCCCGATCTCGACGATGCGGCCAAGGTACATGACGGCGGTGCGGTGACTGACCCGCTCGACCACGGCCATGTCGTGGCTGATGAACAGGATCGAGATGCCGAGATCGGCCTGCAACTCCATCAGCAGGTTCACCACCTGCGCCTGCACGGACACGTCGAGGGCGGACACCGCCTCGTCCGCGACGATCAGCTTGGGGTTCAGGGCCAGGGCGCGGGCAATGGCGACGCGCTGGCGCTGGCCGCCGGACAGCTCGTGCGGGTAGCGGTAGAGGAAGCTGCGCGGCAGTTCCACGCGGTCGAAGAGCATCGCCACGCGGTCGCGGATCTCGGAGGCCGAGCGGCCGCCGAAGTTGCGCATCGGTTCTGCCACCTGCTCGACCAGCCGCATCATCGGGTTGAGCGACGCGAACGGGTCCTGGAAGATCATCTGCATGTCGGCGCGGGCGCGGCGCAGGGTTTCCGGCCCCATCGCCATCACGTCCGCCCCGTCGAGCCGGATCTGGCCCGACAGCGGCTCCACCAGCCGCAGGATCGAGCGCCCGGCCGAGGACTTGCCGCAGCCCGACTCGCCCACCAGCGACAGCGTCTCGCCGCGCGGCAGGTCGAAGCTGACATCCTCGACGGCGTGGACATTGGCGACGGTGCGCCGGAAGAAGCCACCCCGCACCGGGAAGCGGGTGATCAGGTTCTTCACTTCCAGCAGCGGCCGCTCGCCCGGCTTGTGCTCGACCTTGATCGGCTCCGGGTCGGGCTTGCCCATCAGGCGCATCGGCTCGGGATAGGGCTTGCCGGTCATCTCGCCCAGCTTCGGCACGGCGGCGAGCAGGGCCTTGGTGTAGTCCTTCTGCGGGTTGTCGAAGACCTCGGTGACGGTGCCTTCCTCGACCATCTCGCCGCGGTACATCACGACCACGCGGTCGGCCATCTGGGCCACCACCGCCATGTCATGGGTGATGAAGAGGACCGCGGTGCCGGTTTCCTTCTTCAGCCGGTCGATCAGGGCGAGGATCTCGGCCTGGATCGTCACATCGAGCGCAGTGGTCGGCTCGTCCGCGATCAGGAGGCGCGGCTCGCAGGCCAGCGCCATGGCGATCACGACGCGCTGGCGCATGCCGCCCGACAGCTCGTGCGGGTACTGGTCGAGGCGGCGCTCGGGTTCCGGGATGCGGACCTGTTTCAGCAGGTCGAGCGCCTTGGCACGGGCCTCCTTCTCGGACAGGTCGCGGTGGACCATCAGGCCCTCGGCCAGTTGCCGGCCGACGGTGAACACCGGGTTGAGGGCGGTCATCGGCTCCTGGAAGATCATGCCGATCTGGTTGCCGCGCATCTCGCGCGCGAGGTCCGGCCCGGCCTCGCCCATGTCGATCGGCTTGCCGTCGCCGCGGTCGAAGAGCAGCTTGCCGCCGGTGATCCGTCCGCCGCCGAATTCCACGAGGCGCATCAGCGACAGGGCGGAGACGGACTTGCCCGAGCCCGATTCGCCGACCACGCAGACCGTTTCGCCGGGCTGGATGTCGAACGAGATGTCCTTGACCCCCACCACGGGACCGTCCTTGGTCTGGAAGGTCACGCGCAGGTTGCGGATCGAGGCCACGGGCCCCGGGGTCTGGCTGTCGAGCATCGGTGTCCCCTGTTGGCGGGTCGCTGTCGGCCCGGCGTCTGGCGGCAGGGCTGCGCCCGATTTGGGAGCACCGGGACCGGGAAGTCAAACCCTGCCTTCGTCCCCGGCGCGCGCCCCGGGGCGTGCCTGCGGATTGGGCAGGGCGGTCCCGACGTGATCGCGCCTTGGGCAATTTCCTCGACACGACGTGCCGGCAAGTCTTGCTTTTTCGTGACACTCGGCATGATGATCGGCGCTATCGGAGGGTCGGGTCCGCCCGCACCACCGGACGGACGGGGGCCGGGAACGCCCCCCGCCAGACAACAAAAGAGGCACGAGCGTGTCCAACAAGGAGTTGAAAATGAAACTGAAATCAGCGCTTCTGGGGGCCGCCTGCGCGATGGTCCTGGCGCCGGCCGCCTTCGCAGAGCGAGGCTCGGACGGCGAGGTGCGCATCATCTACTGGCAGGCGCCGTCGATCCTGAACCCCTACCTTTCGGGGGGCACGAAGGACATCGAGTCGGCGTCCCTGGTGATCGAACCGCTCGGCCGCTACGACCCGACCGGCGCGCTCGTGCCCTATCTGGCGGCGGAAATCCCGACCGTCGAGAACGGCGGCGTGTCGGCTGACCTGACCTCGATCACCTGGAAGCTGAAAGAGGGCCTGCTGTGGTCCGACGGCACCCCGGTGACCTCGGCGGACGTCAAGTTCACCGCCGACTACTGCATGCATCCGGAGGGCGGCTGCGCCCAGGGCGCGAAGTTCGACGGCGTCAGCTCGGTCGACGTGATCGACGACCTGACCGTGAAGGTGACCTTCGACGCACCGAAGCCGAACCCCTATGGCCCGTTCATGGGCGGCCAGTCCCCGATCATCCAGGCCGCGCAGTTCGCCGAATGCCTTGGCGCCCGCGCGCCCGAGTGCACCGAGGCCAACTTCAACCCGATCGGCACCGGCCCGTTCAGTGTCACCGAGTTCCGCCCGAACGACGTGATCACCATGGAAGCCAACCCGAACTACCGCGACCCGGCGAAGCCGGCCTTCGCCACGCTGACCTTCAAGGGCGGCGGTGACGCGGCGGCAGCGGGCCGCTCGGTCCTCGAGACCGGCGAGTTCGACTACGCGTGGAACCTGCAGCTTGCCCCCGACGTGCTTGCGGGCATGGCCGCGGCCGGCCGCGGCACCGCCGTGTCGGCCTTCGGTTCGCTCGTCGAGCGGATCGAGATGAACCTGACCGACCCGTCGCCGAGCCTGCCCGAGGGCGAGCGCTCGACCGTGGCCCACCCGCACCCGTTCCTGTCGGACATCAACGTGCGCAAGGCCCTGTCGATGGCGATCGACCGCGAACTGCTGGTCGAGATCGGCTACGGCCAGGCGGGTCGTCCGACCTGTAACCTGGTTCCGGCCCCGGCGCTCTATGCCTCGGACAACACCGAGTGCCTGACGCAGGACATCGAGGGCGCCAAGGCGATGCTCGAGGCGGCCGGCTACGTCGACAGCAACGGCGACGGCGTCCGCGAGAAGGACGGCGTGGAACTGCGCGTGCTCTACCAGACCTCGACCAACGCGGTGCGTCAGGACTTCCAGGCCCTGATCAAGCAGTGGTGGGAAGAGATCGGCGTCGCGACCGAGCTGCGCAACATCGATGCATCGGTCTACTTCGGCGGTGACCCGGGCTCGCCCGACACCTTCCAGAAGTTCTATGCCGACGTCGAGATGTACGCCAACAACTTCGACGGCACCGACCCGCAGTCCTACCTCGCGGCCTATCGCTGCGGCAACGAGCCGAAGCCGTCGAGCCAGTGGCAGGGCGAGAACATCAACCGCTTCTGCGACCCGGAGTACGACGCCCTGCTCGACGAGCTGGCGCAGACCGGCGAGCTGTCGAAGCGCGGCGAGATCGCCCGGAAGCTGAACGACATGCTGACCAAGGACAGCTACACCATCCTGCCCCTCGTGGATCGCGGCCGGGTCTCGGCCCACTCGAACTCGCTGGGCGGCGTGCAGCTGAACACCTGGGACAGCGAGCTGTGGAACGCAGCCGACTGGTACCGGATCGACTGATCCCGGCCTGAACCGACCCGGCGTGCCCTGCGCGCCGGGTCTTTTCGCGGGCCCCAGACCGCCCGCCCCCCTCGACATTCCGACCCGACCGAGAGGCGCCGATGCTGACATTCACGCTCCGACGACTGGTCTTTGCCGTGCCGACGCTGCTGTTCATCGCGCTGGTCATCTTCCTGCTGCTCGAACTCGCGCCCGGCGACCCGATGGCGCAGGTGCCGCTGACGGTGCCGCCCGAGGTGAAGGAGAAGATGCGCCTCGCGCTCGGCCTCGGCGAACCGATGCACGTCCGCTTCGTGCTCTGGCTGAAACAGTTCTTCATCGTCGAACCGATCCACCTCGTTGACGCGATCTTCGGGTCGTCCCTCGGCGAGGGCATGCAGCGGGTGATCTCGTGGCAGACCCGCTCGCCGGTCATGGACATCGTCGTCCAGCGCATGCCGCAGACCCTGTGGGTGGTCGGCATGTCCTACGTCCTCGGCGTGCTGATCGCGCTGCCGATCGGGATCTACTCGGCCTACAGGCAGTATTCGTGGTTCGACCAGATCGGCACCTTCGTCAGCATGGTCGGCTTCTCGGTCCCGACCTTCTTCACCGGCGTGCTGCTGATCGTGATCTTCTCGGTGAACCTGGGCTGGTTCCCGTCGATCTACGACACCACGCACAAGGTGACGGACCTCGAAAGCCTGCTGTTCCAGATCAAGCAGATGATCATGCCGGTCTCGGTGCTGGCGCTCTACAATGCGGCGCAGATCAGCCGGTTCATGCGGGCCTCGATGCTCGACAACCTGAACCAGGACTACGTGCGCACCGCCCGCGCCAAGGGGCTGAAGGAAAAGACCGTGGTGCTGGTGCATGTGCTGCGCAACTCGATGATCCCGGTCGTCACCGTCATCGCGCTGGGGGTGCCCACCGTCTTCGGCGGCGCGATCATCACCGAGCAGGTGTTCAAGGTGAACGGCCTCGGCCAGCTCCTGATCACCGCCATCCAGGCCAACGACCTGCCGATGGTGCAGACGCTGACCTTCATCTTCGCCGTGCTGATCGTGGTCTTCAACCTGATCGCGGACGTGCTCTACGGCCTTCTCGACCCGAGGATCCGCTATGACTGACATCTCGCAAGAGCCGGTCCATTCGTCGAACCAGACGGCCCCGGAGAAGTCCCGCAGCTACTGGTCGGATGTCTGGCGCCAGTTCCGCAGCCACAAGGGCGCGATGATGGGCGCGGTCGTGTTCTTCGGCATCCTGCTGCTGGTGATCGTGGGACCGCTGATCTACCACGTCGATCCGACCTACATCGACATCCGCTCGCGCAACCAGGGGCCGAGCCTCGCCCACCCGTTCGGCACCGACCAGCTCGGCCGCGACATCCTCGCCCGGATGATGGCGGGCGGGCAGGTGTCGATGGCGGTGGGGATCACGGCGATGCTGATCTCGCTGATCCTCGGGACCGCGATCGGCGTGCTGGCTGGGTACTTCAAACGGCTCGACGGCTGGCTGATGCGGCTGACCGACCTGTTCCTCGCGCTGCCGCTGCTGCCGCTGCTGCTGGTCATCATCCTGCTGTTCCGCGACCCGCTGAACCGGGCCTTCGGGCCGGAGGGCGGCATCTTCATCCTGATGGTGACCGCGATCGGGATCACCTCGTGGATGCAGGCGGCGCGGATCGTGCGCGGCGACGTGCTGGCGCTGAAGGAGCGCGAGTTCGTGCTGGCCGCGCGCTCGATCGGCACTACGCCGCTGCTGATGATCCTGCGCCACGTGCTTCCGAACGTGCTGAGCCCGATCATGGTCTCGGCCACGCTGGGGGTGGCGAACGCGATCATCACCGAGTCGGCGCTGTCCTTCCTCGGCCTCGGCTTCCCGCCGGACTTCCCGACCTGGGGGCGGCTGCTGTTCGACGGGGTGGACTACCTGCAGCAGTATCCCGAGCGGGTGATCTTCCCGGGCGTCGCGATCTCGCTGACCGTGCTCAGCGTCAACTACATGGGCGACGGCCTGCGCGACGCGCTCGACCCGCGCATCCGGGGGCGCTGAGCGCCGGGCTGCAAATCAGGGAAATCCGTCCGCGTCCCCGCCGAGGGACAGACGGATTTCCCGCCCCGCGACCCGAACCGGACCCCTGTCCCGATCCTCACCCCGCCCGCGCGACAGCCTCCCGCGCGGGCGGTTTGCGTTCCTGCGGGCCGCCCGCTACGCGCGGTCGATCCCGTCAGGAGGACAGACATGTTCGAAGAACTCGGTTTCATCGAGACCACCGCCCGCGAGGCGTCGGTCTGGTTCGGCCTCGGCCTGGGCGCGCTCTTCGGCGCGCTGGCCCAGCGCACCCGCTTCTGCTTCCGGCGCGGCGTCGTGGCCGGGCCCGACCGCGCGCAGGCGCTGGCGGTCTGGGGGGTGGCGCTGGCGGTGGCCCTCGTCGGCACGCAAGCCGTGGTGGGCGCCGGGCTGACCGGCTTCGCGGACCACCGCTTCCACGCGAGCGCCCTGCCCTATGCCGCCATCCTCGTCGGCGGGCTGCTGTTCGGCGCAGGCATGGTGCTGGCGCGCGGCTGCGTCTCGCGGCTGACGGTGCTGACCGCCTCGGGCAACCTGCGGGCGCTGGCGGGGCTGCTGGTCTTCGCCGTCGTCGCCCATGCCACGCTGAAGGGCGTTCTGGCGCCGCTGCGCACCGCGCTCGGCGGCTGGACGGTGGACCTCGGCGCCGCCGCCAGCCTCGCGGCCCTGCCCGGCGGGGCGTGGGTCTGGACGCTGGGACTGGCCGCCCTCGCCCTGCTGCCGCTGCTGCGGGCGCGGCCCTCGGCCGGGCTGGTGCTCGGCGCGGTGCTGATCGGGGCGCTGGTGCCGCTGGGCTGGGCCGGGACGGGCTTCGTACTCTTCGACGAATTCGACCCGATCGCGCAGGAGTCGCTGTCTTTCACGTCGCCCTGGGCCGAGACGCTGTTCTTCACGGTCGCCTCGTCGTCGATCCCGGCGGGCTTCGGCACCGGCCTCGTCGGCGGCACGCTGGCGGGGGCGCTGGTCGCGGCGCTGGCCGCCCGCGATTTCCGCTGGGAGAGCTTCGAGACCCCCGCGCAGACCGGGCGCTCGCTGACCGGGGCGGCGCTGATGGGCGTGGGCGGCGTGCTGGCAGGCGGCTGCACCGTCGGCGCCGGTCTGGCCGGGGTGCCGACCCTGTCGGTCGCGGCGCTGCTGGCTCTGGCGGCCATCGCGGCGGGCGGCGTTCTGACCGACCGCCTGCTGGGCGCTACTTCTCGAATTCCTTCCGGAGCCGGTGAACCAGCAGCCAGACGAGCCCTACAACCGGCAGAGTGAGCACCGCCATCAACAGCCCCTTGCTGAGCCCCAGCGGCTCGGCGAGGGGATAGGCAAGATAGCTGACGAGGCTGACGGCGTAGTAGCTGATCGCCACCACCGACAGCCCTTCGACCGTCTTCTGAAGCCGCAGTTGCAGGTCGGCGCGGGCGTCCATGCTTTCCAGCAATTCCTGGTTCTGCGCCTGCCGTGCCACGTCCACCCGGGTCCGCAGTAGGTCGCCCGCCCGGATCGCGCGTTCGGCCAGTTGCGCCAGCCGCCGTTCGGTCGCCTTGACCGTGCGCATGGCCGGATCGAAGCGGCGCATCATGAACTCGGCGAGCGTCTGGCGGCCCTTGAAGCGCTCCTCGCGCATCACCTCGATCCGCTGGTTCACCAGCGCCTCGTAGGCCCCGGTCGCGCCGAAGCGGAACGCGGTCTGCGCCACCAGCTTCTCCAGTTCGGCCGAGATCGACAGGAGCGCGCGCAGCGTCGCTTCACCCGCCATCTCCTCGTTGCTGAGCGACGAGACGAGGGCGGACAACTCGTCGTCGAGCTCGCCCATCTTGCCGGAGAGCTCGCGCGCGCGGGCGAGGCCCAGCATCGACATCGTCTTGTAGGTCTCGATCTCGGCAACCCGCTGCACCACGCGGCCGACGCGCCGCTCGCCGGTGTCGGGCCGGGCGAAGATCGCAAATCGGGTGTGCCCGGCGGCATCGATGCGGAAATCGCCCGCGACCACGGCGCTGTCATCGAGCACGGCCGAGACGGCGAGGCTTTCCGGCACGAACCAGTCGGCGATCTTGGTCGCGAGGGCGTCGTCATCGTCGTCCCGCGTCTCGACCCGGATCAGCGCGCTGGTCATCCGCACCCCCGGCGCCTTGGCAAGCCAGTCGGCGGGGAAGACGTCGAAGTCCTTCGGATCGAAGGGCCGCTCGCCCAGACCGTCGAGGAAGACGGTATAGGTCACGAACTCGGTGTGGCTTTCCCATTTCAGCCGGTGCTTGCCGATCTGGCCGAAGAAATGGGTGGCACCCGGCTGCGGGTGCGCGGTGCCGTGACGGTCCAGCAGGTCGAGCAGGTGCGCGCGATCTGCCGAGCGGTCCCGCCCGACCGCGTTGCGCGCCTGCTTCACGGCGAGGAACACCGCCCGGCACGGCGCCACTAGCGACGGGAACGGCCGCGCGTGCAATTCATTGGCCAGCTTGTAGCGCAGCGGGTGGTCTTCGATGGCGGACATGGGCGCGCGTTCCGGGCAATCAGGGGCGTTAACTGTCAAGGTAGCAGGCCACGCCCCGCTGTAAACGGGAAAAACGTCGCAATTCCAGCAGGTTATCTGTGTGCGATGGTATGCGGACGCGGATCGGAAACTTTGGCCTCCAGGGCAAGGACTTGGTAACGGTTTCCGGCCATGCTAAATTCGGGTCAGGAGAACACGATGAGCACACGGCTGTATCTGAAACTGCAGGGGATCACGCTGCCGCTGGCGGTCGTGCTTCTCGTGCTCGGGACCGTGGGCCTGATCGTGATCTGATCCTGCTCAGCGACGCAGGGCGGCGAAGGTCGATCCAACCAGCATTCCCAGGTGTAGGTTCCCGAGCAACGCCTCAGAGGCTGCGATGAGGCGGGCTGACGGACTTGGTGCGAAGTCGCCGTAGCCCAGCGTCGAGAACGTGACGATCGAGAAATAGAGCCCCTCGCGCGCTGTCGGCTGCACGTGGTGGCCACCCTCCATCAATCCGACGTTGCGATAGATCAGTGAGAACACGATCATCATGAAGAGGGAGGAGATGACCGTGTCGGCCAGCAGTCGGCGCGCGTCGATGACGAAACCTTCCGCGCTTCGGAACGGCATGAGCAACACGATCAGGGCGAAGACAAGCAGGGAACACCCGACGAGCGCGACTGCAACGAGCGACATTGCGACGGAATAGGACGGCTCGATCCGCCCCCCGGCGACGGCAAGCCAGAGACCATAGCCGACACACCAGAGCAGGCAGACCCGCATGAAGGCCCGGCGCGCGTTGCTGTCCCGCGCAGAACCGGGTTTCCACCCAAGGACCCGGTGCAGAAGGCGCCCCAAGCGCCGGTTCGGTTTCAAGGATCTGGGCCTCTCCTCTGGCTTCTCTGACCCCCAGCAGGGCCCTGAAGCCTGAAGAAAAGGTGAAGACACCCCCCTAAAACAAAACCCCCGGCGCGGCGGGCGCACCGGGGGGCTGGTGTGTCTGTCCGGTCCGGGGACCGGGGGGATCAGCCCTCGATCTTGGGCAGCAGGCTGTCCACCGAGGCCTTGGCGTCGCCGTAGAACATCCGCGTGTTCTCCTTGTAGAACAGCGGGTTCTCGATGCCGGAGTAGCCGGTGCCCTGGCCGCGCTTCGAGACGAACACCTGTTTCGCCTTCCACACTTCCAGCACCGGCATCCCGGCGATGGGCGAGTTCGGGTCTTCCTGCGCCGCCGGGTTCACGATGTCGTTCGAGCCGATGACGATGACGACATCCGTGTTCGGGAAGTCCTCGTTGATCTCGTCCATCTCGAGCACGATGTCGTAGGGCACCTTGGCCTCGGCCAGGAGCACGTTCATGTGCCCCGGCAGGCGGCCGGCGACGGGGTGGATGGCGAAGCGCACCTCCTTGCCCCGCCCGCGCAGCTTGCGGGTCAGTTCGCTGACCGACTGCTGGGCCTGTGCCACCGCCATGCCGTAGCCCGGCACGATGATGACCGAGTCGGCCTCGTTCAGCGCGGTGGCCACGCCGTCTGCGTCGATGGCGACCTGCTCGCCCTCGATCTCGGCCGCCGGGCCCTTCGCGCCGCCGAAGCCGCCGAGGATCACCGAGACGAAGGACCGGTTCATCGCCTTGCACATGATGTAGCTGAGGATCGCACCGGACGAGCCGACCAGCGCGCCGACCACGATGAGAAGGTCATTGCCGAGGCTGAAGCCGATGGCCGCCGCCGCCCAGCCGGAATAGCTGTTCAGCATCGAGACCACGACCGGCATGTCGGCGCCGCCGATGCCCATGATCAGGTGGTAGCCGATGAAGAGCGCCAGCAGCGTCAGCACGATCAGCGTCCAGCTGCCCGCGCCGCCCAGGTACATCGCCGCCAGCACGACCGAGGCCCCGGCGGCCGCGGCGTTCAGGATGTGCCCGCCCGGCAGTTGCTTGGCGGTCGAGTTCACCTTGCCTGCGAGCTTGCCGTAGGCGATCACCGAGCCGGTGAAGGTCACCGCGCCGATCCAGACGCCGAGCACCAGCTCGACGCGAAGGATGCCGATCTCGACCGGGGTCTTCTTCGAGACGAGCTCGGCGAAGACACCCTCGACCCCGGTGCCCGCGGCCTTGGCCGCCTCGACCGCGAGGATCGTCAGGTCGGCGTTGAAGCCGACGAAGACCGCCGCGAGGCCGACGAGCGAGTGCATGATCGCCACCAGCTCGGGCATCTGGGTCATCTGCACGCGCGTGGCGAGCTGGTAGCCCACCGCCGCGCCGAGGCCGATCAGGATGACCGACGCGCCCCAGAGGCCCTGCCCCGGGCCGAACATCGTCGCCAGCACGGCGATGGCCATGCCCGCGATGCCGTACCAGACCGCGCGCTTGGCGCTTTCCTGCCCCGAGAGGCCGCCCAGCGAGAGGATGAAGAGAACTGCTGCAACCGCGTAGGCTGCAATCGTGAATCCGAATTCCATGATCCCCTGCTCCTTAGGATTTCTGGAACATGGCGAGCATGCGCCGTGTCACGAGGAAGCCGCCGAAGATGTTGACCGACGCCATGAGGATGCCCGCCGCGGCGAGCACGGTGATCAGCAGGGACGACGAGCCGATCTGGATCAGCGCGCCGAGGATGATGATCGAGGAGATCGCGTTGGTGACCGCCATCAGCGGCGTGTGCAGCGAGTGCGCCACGTTCCAGATCACCTGGAAGCCGATGAAGACCGACAGCACGAAGACGATGAAGTGCTGCATGAAGCTGGCGGGGGCGATCAGGCCCACGCCCAGCAGCAGCACCGCCCCGATGGTCAGCAGAGTCACCTGGCTGCGGGTCTGGGCCTTGAAGGCGGCCGCTTCCTGCGCGCGCTTCTCCTCCGGGGTCAGTTCCTTCGCCTTTTCCTTGGGCTTCTGCGCGGCGATGGCCTGCACCTTGGGCGGCGGCGGCGGGAAGGTGATCTCGCCCGCGTGGGTGATGGTCGCGCCCCGGATGACGTCGTCGTCCATGTTGTGGTTGATGACGCCGTCCTTCTCCGGCGTCAGATCCGAGATCATGTGCCGGATGTTGGTCGCGTAGAGCGTCGAGGACTGGGTCGCCATCCGGCTGGGGAAGTCGGTGTAGCCGACGATGGTGACGCCGTTCTCGGTGACGATCTTCTCGTCCCTGACGGTCAGTTCGCAGTTTCCGCCGCGCTCGGCGGCGAGGTCCACGATCACCGAGCCGCGCTTCATGCTCTCGACCATGTCCTTGGTCCAGAGCACCGGCGCGGGCCGGTTCGGGATCAGCGCCGTGGTGATGACGATGTCCATGTCCGGGGCGATCTCGCGGAACTTCGCAAGCTGCTTGGCCTGGAACTCGGGGCTGGAGGGCGGGGCATAGCCGCCGGTCGCCGCCCCGTCGGGCAGCTCGCTCGCCTCGAACTCGAGGAAGACGAACTCGGCACCCATCGACTCGATCTGCTCGGCCACTTCCGGCCGCACGTCGAAGGCGTAGGTGATCGCGCCGAGGCTGGTCGAGGTGCCGATCGCGGCGAGGCCCGCGACGCCCGCGCCGACCACCAGCACCTTGGCCGGCGGGACCTTGCCCGCGGCGGTGACCTGGCCGGTGAAGAAGCGGCCGAAGTTGTTGCCGGCCTCGATCACCGCGCGGTAGCCCGCGATGTTGGCCATCGAGGACAGCGCGTCCATCTTCTGGGCGCGCGAGATGCGCGGGACCATGTCCATCGCGATGACGCTGGCGCCCTTCGACTGGGCCAGTTCCATCAGCTCGGTGTTCGAGCCGGGATAGAAGAACGAGATCAGGGTCTTGTCCTTCGTCAGGCGCTTGACCTCGGTGTCCGACGGCGGGCGGACCTTGACGACGATGTCGGCGGCCTTCCACAGCGCGGCGGCGGTCTTGGCGATCTCCACCCCCGCGGCCTCGTAGGCGGCGTCCTCGAACCCGGCGGGCTTGCCCGCGCCGGTCTCGATGATGCAGGTATGGCCCAGTTTCTGAAGCTGGAGCGCGCTGTCGGGGGTCATGGCGACCCGCGCTTCTCCTTCGAAGATTTCCTTCGGTGCGCCTATTTTCACCGTGTCAGTCCCTCTCTCATTGTCGCGTTGGCAGCCGCGGCATCGCCCTCTGCTCCGCTGGTAGCATCCGGCGGAGATAGTCCGAAGGCGGCCATTGACCGCATGTCTGCGTCACAATCTTGCGCGGCCTAGCGAAAATCGCGCGACTCGGAAAGATGGATTCAGAGCCAGCGCCGGGTCCGGCTCGCCCATTGCGCGAATTCCGGGCCGAACCCTGCCCTCAGGCGGTCTTCTTCGGGCAGAATGAAGCGCCGCGTCAGGATCATGGCCAGCACCGGCACGAGGATCAGCCCCAGCCACGCCGACCAGCGCAGCGAGAACCCGGCCAGCAGCAGCAGGTCCGCGAGGTAGATCGGATTGCGGCTGAGCCGGTAGATCCCGCTGGTGAGGATCGCGCGCGGCTCCTGGTGCGGCACGACGCTGGTGTCGGCCCGGCGGAACTCAGCGAAGGCGAGGCCGATCAGCACCAGCCCGCCCGCGATGACGAGGGTGCCCGCGAAGCGCGCCCAGGGTCCGAACTTCGGCCCCGGCAGCATGACCGTCTGCGCCCAGGCGGCGACGAGCATCAGCGCCAGCCACAGGGGCGGCAGGTCGAGGAGCTGGCGGCAGGTCGAGGAGCTGGCGGAAGGTCAGACCGAACATGGCCCGACGTTGCCCCGGCGCACCGGCGGCTGCAAGCGGATGCTTCCGCTCGGCGCGCCGCCGTGGCATCACGAGCCCATGACCGATTTCGCCCGCACCCGCTCCGCCTTCCACCTGCCCGAGGGGATCACCTATCTCGACGGCAATTCCCTTGGCCCCCTGCCCGTCGCCGCCGAGGCGCGCGTGGCCGCGATGCTGCGCGACGAATGGGGCGCGAAGCTGATCACCGGCTGGAACGATGCCGGGTGGATGGCCCAGCCCGCCCGGATCGGTGACCGCATCGGCCGCCTGATCGGTGCGCCCGCGGGCACGGTCGTCACCGGCGACACGCTGTCGATCAAGGTCTACCAGGCGCTCGCCGCCGCGCTGGCGCTGCGCCCGGACCGCCGCGTGGTGCTGTCGGACAGCGGCAACTTCCCGACCGACCTCTACATGGCCGAGGGCCTGTTGCGGCTGATGGGCGGCGACTACGAGTTGCGCGTCGTGGCCCCCGAGGCGGTCGAGGAAGCGCTCGACGACAGCGTGGCGGCCCTGATGCTGACGCAGGTCGACTACCGCACCGGGCGGATGCACGACATGGCCGCGCTGACCGCCGCGGCGCATCGCGCGGGCGCGGTGGCGATCTGGGACCTCGCCCATTCCGCAGGGGCGATCGAGGTGGACCTGACCGGGGCGCAGGCCGATTTCGCGGTCGGCTGCACCTACAAGTTCCTGAACTCCGGTCCCGGCGGCCCGGCCTTCATCTATGTCGCGCCCGCGCATGCCGAGACCGCCGACCCGGTCTTGCAGGGCTGGCTCGGACATGCCGCGCCCTTCGCCTTCGACCGCGACTACCGGCCCGGCCAGGGGATCGAGCGGATGCGCGTCGGCACCCCGCCCGTGATCCAGATGGCGGCACTGGAGGCCGCGCTCGATGTCTGGGACGGGGTCCGCATGGCCGACGTGCGCGCGCGCGCGATTGTCCTCTCCGAGCGCTTCATCGCGGGGGTCGAGGCCGCCTGCCCGGCGCTGACGCTGGCCTCGCCGCGCGACGCCGCGATGCGCGGCAGCCAGGTCAGCTTCCGGCATCCGGAGGGCAATGCGATCATGCAGGCGCTCATCGCGGAGGGCGTGATCGGCGACTTCCGCGCCCCCGACATCCTGCGCTTCGGGATCACGCCGCTCTATCTCGACGAGGGCGACATCGACCGCGCCGTGTCGGTGCTGGCCCGGATCATGGACGGGCAGCTCTGGGACACGCCCGCCTTCCGCACCCGGAAAGCCGTGACCTGATGCAGATCCGGCGCTTCCGGCACGCGGACCTCGACGGCATCTATGCCGTCTTCCTCGCCGCCGTGCGCGAAGGGGCAAGCCGGTTCTACAGCGCCGAGGACCGGCAGGCCTGGGCGCCGAACGACACGCCCTTTCCCGGCTGGCGCGACCGGCTGGGCGACGCCATCGCCTATGTCGCCGAGGACGAGGGGATGATCTGCGGCTTCGCCTCGATGACCCGCGACGGGCACCTCGATTTCCTCTACGTCGCGCCCGCGCAGATGGGGCGCGGCGTGGCCGGGCAGCTCTACGACGCGCTGATGGCCGAGCCGGAGCTGGCCCGCCTGCCCGGCTACGACGTGCAGGCCAGCCATTTCTCGCGGCGGTTCCTGCTGAAACGCGGCTGGCAGGATGCCCCCGCCGCGACGGTCGAGCGGTTCGGCCGCGCGCTGACGGTGTTCCACATGCGCAAGGAGGCGGGGCCCGCCCCGGTTCAGGCCGAGCGGCGCAAGGGCGTTGTCCGGCGCGCCGCGGCGAAGGTCCGGCAGGCCGCGCCGAAAGCCTGAAACAGCGGCCGCGACACCGGGTCGTTCCCGGCGTTCCACTCCGGATGCCACTGCACCGACAGGGTGAAGCCGGGCGCGCCGTCGATATAGATCGCCTCGGGCGTGCCGTCGGGCGCATGGCCGTCGATCACCACGCGCGGTCCCGGCACGTCGATGCCCTGCCCGTGCAGCGTGTTGGTCAGCACCTCGGTCGCGCCGAAGACGCGGTGGAACGGCCCGCCCTCGGTGACGGTCACGACATGGCGATGGGCGAACTTCTCCTCCAGCGTGCCGTCGGGCGGCATCCGGTGGTTGTCACGGCCCGGCAGCTCGCGGATCTCGGGATGCAGGGTCGAGCCGAAGGCGACCGCCACCTCCTGGAAGCCGCGGCAGATCCCCAGCACCGGCTGGCCGCGCGCGACGCATTCCCGGATCAGCGGCAGCGCCAGCCGGTCGCGGTTGCGGTCGAAGGCTCCGTGCGCCTCGGTCGGATCATGGCCGTATTCCTCGGGATGCACGTTGGGACGTCCGCCGGTGAACACGAACCCGTCGCAGAGCGCCATGATCTCGTCGAGCGGGCTGGCCTCGGGATGCGCGGGGATCATCACCGGGGTGGCGTCCACCACCTCGGCCACGGCGAAGGTGTTCATCTGGCCGCAGGTGAAGGCCGGATACTGATCGTTGATCAGGAAGCTGTTGCCGATGATGCCGACGACCGGTCGTGCCATGTGCTGCCCCGTCTGCCTGTTGCCTGTCACGATAGGCGAGGGACGGAGCGAAAGGAAGGGGCGCGCCTGCACAAAGCGCGCTCCAGTTGTGCAGCTGCCGCATTTCCGGGCAGCGGGGGACGGTGCGCGCCTCAGACCTCGGCGCTGTAGCCGGCCGCCTCGATCCCCGCCACGGCGGCGGCGGCATCGTTGTCCGAGGTGTCCCCGGTGACGCCGACTGCCCCGATCACCGCGCCGCCCGCGTCGCGGACCAGCACGCCGCCCGGCACCGGGACGACCTTGCCGCCGAACGCACCGTTGAGCGCCGCCATGAAATAGGCCTGCCCCTCGGCCCGGGCCATCTGCGCCTTGCCGCCCATGCCCAGCATGACCGCGCCATAAGCCTTGCCGCGGGCGATCTCGAAGCGCCCCGGGCTCGCGCCGTCCTCGCGCTCGAACGCGAGCAGGTGCCCGCCCGCGTCCAGCACCGCCACCGTCAGCGGCTTCAGCCCCAGCGCCCGGCCCTTCGCCCGTGCCTCGGCCACCATGATCCGTGCCTGATCGAGCGTGATCATCGCAGCGCCCTCCCCTTCGATGTTGAACCTTCCGTCACCGGCCCGTCCTCAGGCCGCCTTGAATTCCAGCCGCCGGGCATGCAGCACCGGCTCGGTATAGCCGCTGGGCTGTGTCCGGCCCTGGAAGACCAGGTCGCAGGCCGCCGCGAAGGCGATGCCGTTGTAGCCCGGGGCCATCGGCGTGTAGGCCGCGTCGCCCGCGTTCTGGCGGTCCACCACGGCGGCCATGCGGCGCATGATCTCGCGCACCTCGTCCTCGGTGACCACGCCGTGGTGCAGCCAGTTGGCGATGTGCTGCGCGCTGATCCGGCAGGTCGCGCGATCCTCCATCAGGGCCACGTCGTTGATGTCGGGCACCTTCGAGCAACCGACGCCCTGGTCGATCCAGCGCACCACGTAGCCGAGGATACCCTGCGCGTTGTTCTCCACCTCGCGGGTGATCTGCGCGCGGGTCCAGCGCTTGTAGGAGGCCAGCGGAATGTCGAGCAGCGCCGTGACATAGGCGCGCCGCCCGCCCGCCGCGAGCTTCTCCTGCACGGCGGCGACGTTGACCTGGTGGTAATGCAGCGCGTGCAGCGTGGCGGCGGTCGGCGACGGCACCCAGGCGCAGTTGGCCCCGGCGCGCGGATGCTCGATCTTGGCTTCCAGCATCGCGGCCATCGCGTCGGGCGCGGCCCACATGCCCTTGCCGATCTGCGCCCGGCCGCGCAGCCCGCATTCGAGGCCGATGTCCACGTTCTGGTTCTCGTAGGCGGCAATCCACGACTTGCGCTTGATGAAGTCCTTGCGGCTGAACGGACCCGCCTCCATCGAGGTGTGGATCTCGTCGCCGGTGCGGTCGAGGAAGCCGGTGTTGATGAAGGCCACCCGGTGCTTCGCGGCGCGGATGCACTCCTTGAGATTGACCGAGGTGCGGCGCTCCTCGTCCATGATGCCCAGCTTCACGGTATAGCGGTCAAGGCCCAGCACCCGCTCGACCTCGGTGAAGACCTCGTCGGCGAAGGCGACCTCGGCCGGGCCGTGCATCTTCGGCTTCACGACATAGAGCGAGCCCGCGACCGAGTTGCGCGCGCCCTCGGTCTTCTGCAGGTCGTGCAGCGCGATCAGCGTGGTGATCATCGCGTCCATCAGCCCCTCGAAGGCCTCGCGGCCGTCCTTCAGGCGGATCGCCGGGTTGCGCATCAGATGGCCGACATTGCGCACCAGCATCAGCGCGCGGCCCTTCACCGTCATCGGGCTGCCGTCGGGCGCGGTATAGGCGAGGTCGCCGGCCAGCCGCCGGGTCATCGGCGCGCCGTTCTTCTCGAAGGTTTCGGTCAGCGTGCCCTGCATCAGGCCCAGCCAGTTGCCATAGGCCAGCACCTTGTCCTCGGCATCGACGCAGGCGACCGAATCCTCGCAGTCCATGATCGCGCTGACCGCCGATTCCATCCGCACGTCGGCGAGGCCCGCCTGGTCCCGCGCGCCGATCATGTGGGTCCGGTCGAAGACCAGCTCGACATGCAGCCCGTTGTTGACCAGCAGCACCCGCTCGGGCGCGCGCGGATGACCGGCGTAGCCTGCGAATTTCGCCGGGCTCTCCAGCGGCTTGTCGTCGACCAGGAGCTGGCCCTTCTCGACGTGGTAGCGCCGCGCGTCGGCGTGGCTGTGGCCCGCGATCGGGAAGGCGCTGTCGAGGAACACCCGCGCCCGGGCGATCACCCGCGCGCCCCGGCCCCGGTCATAGCCGCCCGCGGGCGGCAGCGAGCCCATCGCGTCGGTGCCGTAGAACGCGTCGTAGAGGCTGCCCCAGCGCGCGTTCGCCGCGTTCAGCGCGAAGCGGGCATTGGTGATCGGCACCACCAGCTGCGGCCCGGCGACCGAGGCGATCTCGGGGTCGATCCTGGTGGTGTCGATGCGGAAATCCTCGCCCTCCGGCAGCAGGTAGCCGATCTCGCGCAGGAAGGCGTGGTAGGCGTCCGCGTCATGCGGCTGGCCGCGGCGCGCGACATGCCAGGCGTCGATCTTCGCCTGCAGGTCCTCGCGGGTGTCGAGCAGCGCCTGGTTGCGGGCATCGAAGCCCTCCAGCAGACCGGCGAACCCGGTCCAGAACGCCTCCGGCGCGACGCCGGTGCCGGGCAGGGCCCGGTCCTCGATGAAGGCGGCCAATTCAGCCGCCACCTGCACGCCCGCGCGCTCGACATAGCTCATGATCGGTTCTCCCCGCATCGGCATCCCGCGGCATACCGCCGCCAACCCGGGTTTCGGATTAGAGAAGAAGTTTCCGATCCGCAACAGCCGTGGTCAGGTTTTCTGACCAGTCCCGGCAGAGGACCGCGCGCCCCGGCAGCGGTCGGAGCAGTAGCGCACCTCGTCCCAGACCTTCCCCCATTTCTTGCGCCACGCGAACGGGCGCCCGCAGGTGGCGCAGGTCTTGGTGGGCAGGTCGCTCTTGCGGGTCATCCGGGCCATGCGCGCCAGATAGCGGCCCCGATGCCACCGCCAAGCCCCTTTCTTCTTGGCCGAAATACTCTCGGGGAGAGCGCGAGAGGGGCAGACAGCCCCTCTCGCCGCCCGCTCACAGATCGAGGCGCAACTGCCGGTCGTCGGCAGCCCCGGCCCGCCCGCGGCGCGGGGCGCGGTCATTGACGAACCGGCCCTGCCGGTCCTTGCGGCTGGCGTGCTTCTCGACGAGGCGCGCGGCCTCCGCCCGGAAGCCGTCCCCGCGCCGCACCGCCCAGACCCGGTCCCGCGCCGCGCGGGCGGCGACTGCCACGTCGACCACCGGCGCGGGGTAGCGGCGGCCCAGCAGGCCCGACGCCCCTTCCCAGCGCCACGGCTCCTGCAGGACCCGGTCGGGGACCTCGGCCAGTTCCGGCACCCAGGTCCGGGTGAAGCGGCCGGTCGGGTCCTGGTCATGCCCCTGCTTGACCGGGTTGTAGATCCGGATGGTGTTCATCCCGGTCGTGCCCGACTGCATCTGCACCTGCGGCCAGTGGATGCCCGGCTCGTAGTCGGTGAAGAGCCGCGCGAGTTGCGCGCCCGTCGCGCGCCAGTCGAGCCAGAGGTGATAGGACGCCACTGCCATCAGCATCGAGCGCATGCGGAAATTCAGCCAGCCCGTCGCGATCAGCGAGCGCATGCAGGCATCGACGAAAGGCAGGCCGGTCTCGCCCCGCGCCCAGGCCTCCAGCCGCACCGGGTCGGGGTCGCGCGGGCGCAGGCCCTCGTAATCCGGGTGCAGGCAGCGGTGTTCCAGCGCCGGTTCGTCCTCAAGCTTCTGCATGAAGTGGTCGCGCCACGCGAGCCGGGCCTGGAAGCTGCGCAGGCTGCCCGCCCAGCCCTCGCGCGTGCCCTTGCGGGCGGCGGCGGCGCGGGTGGCGGCCTGCACCGTCTCGCGCGCCGACAGTGTCCCGAAGGCCAGGTGCGGGCTGAGGCGCGAACAGGCGACGGCTCCTTCCAGCGGCGTCGACATGGCGCGGCGATAGACGCGGCCGCGGTGGTCGAGGAAACTCGTCAGCAGGTCGCGCCCCGCCTGCCGTCCGCCCGCCTGCCGCCCGGTGCAGGGGTCCGGGGCAAGGCCCAGGTCGCGCGCCTCCGGCAGCCGGTCGGACGCGACGCCCGCCAGTCCGCGCAGGGCGGTCGGCGCGGGCAGCGGCGTTCCGGTCATCCGGCCGTCGCGCAGCCGGGCCCAGCCGTCGCGGCCGTTCAGCCGCCGGACGACACCGGCCTGCGGCAGTTCCTCCCAGATGACCCCCGCCCCGCGCGCCCAGTCCGCCACGCGCAGGTCGCGGGCAAAGGTCCAGCCGTTGCCGGTTTCCTCGTGGCTGACGAGGCGCGTGATCCCGTGCGCGGCGCGCAGCCCCTCCAGCACCGCGACCGCCTCGCCCACCCGGATCACCAGCGGCGCGCCGGTCGCGCCCAGCGCCTCCGACAGCTCCAGCAGAGACTCGGACAGGAAGGCCCAGTGCCGCCCGGCGGCGTCGGGCTCTGCCCAGAGCTCCGGCTCGACGATGTAGAGCGGCAGGACCGCGTCCTCGCCGGCCGCCGCCCGCGCGAGCGCCGGGTGATCGGCAAGGCGCAGGTCGCGCTTGAACCAGAGAATAATGCCCATGCGCCCCAGCTAGGCGGGCGCGCCCGTGGCTCAAGGGCGGGGCGCGTAGCCCAGCGCCTCCTGCCGCCGGTAGAAGGCAGCCAGCGACTTGTCGCGCTCGGGGCGGAAGCGCCCGGCCTCGGTCATCGTCCCGATCCGGTCGACACGGAACATGCGGAAATCCTCGCGCAGCTCGCACCACGCGATCAGGGTCCAGACCCGGCCCCAGAACCACAGGCCCAGCGGGCGGACGGGCCGGGTGCTGGGCACCCCGCCCGCATCGGCATAGGTGATCTCGAGCCGGGTGCGCCCGGCGGCGGCGGCCTCCAGCGCGTCGAGGCGGGCGCGCAGGGCGTCGGGCATCTCCCAGGCCAGGGCGTGGATCGGCACCTGGGCTGCGGCATCGCGCAGCGGCCCGGGCAGGACCGCCTCGATCTTGACCAGCGCCTCCTCGGCGCCGCGGGCCAGCGCCGCGCCCCCGAAGGCCCGCACGAGGCGCACGCCCGCGACGAGGGCGGCCACCTCGTCGCGGGTGAACATCAGCGGCGGCAGGTCGTAGCCCGCCGCCATGACGTAGCCAACGCCCGCCTCGCCCTCGATCGGCACGCCCGAGGCCTGCAGGTCGGCGATGTCGCGGTAGATCGTGCGGGGGCTGACTTCCAGTGCCTCGGCCAGCCGCGCGGCGGTGACGAGCCGCCCGCCGCGCAACTGCTGCACCAGCGCAAAGAGGCGATCGGCCCGCCGCACTCAGCCCCGCCCGGCTTCGAAGAGCCCGATGGAATTGCCGTCCGGGTCGATGGCATAGGCGAAGCGCCCCGCCGGGATCGTGATTGCGGGCGAGACGACGCGCCCCCCGGCGGCGGTGCAACGCTCCATCGTCGCCTCCAGCGTCCCGCTGCAGGCCAGGTGCAGCGTCGGCCCGGTGCCGTCGCCCGCCGGGCGCCCCTCGTAGAGATGCGCGCCCGCGGCCCCCTCCGCGCCGGCCAGCACTGCGGTCTCGTTGGGGCCCATCTGCTGGCGCACCGGGCGGCGGCCGGTGACGGTTTCGTAGAAAGTGATGGCGGCAGACAGGTTCGCCACCGGGATTTCGCCCCAGACGAGGGCGGGGGTCGTGTCGGTCATGGTCTCAACTCCTTTGCGAGATGTCCGAAGACCTGCCCTGTCTGGCATACCCCTGCTGACAGGGCCCTGTCAGCAGCCCTGCGGCGGGGGGCGGTTTTCTTGCGGGGCGGACGGCCCGGCGGGTGATGGACAACCCCCGGCGGGCGCGGCAGTCTCGCCCCGAGCCGCGAGGGGAGCCCGCCGATGTTCCAGACCTACGACGTCACCAGCCGCCCGGAGCAGGGGCCGCCGCGCCTCGCCCGTCTGCGGGCCGAGATTGCCGCCGAGGGCCTCGACGGCTTTCTCGTGCCGCGCGCCGACGTCCACCAGGGCGAATACGTCGCCCCCCGCGACGCCCGCCTCGAATGGCTGACGGGCTTTTCCGGCTCGGCGGGGTTCTGCGCCGTGCTGCCGGGGATCGCGGGGGTCTTCATCGACGGGCGCTACCGGGTGCAGGTCCGCGCGCAGGTGGACCTCGGGGCCTTCACCCCGGTGCCCTGGCCCGAGACCGGCCTCGGCGACTGGCTGAAGGCACAGGCGGCCCCGGGCGCGCGGATCGGCTTCGACCCCTGGCTGCACACACGGGCCGAGATCGACAAGATCGAGGCCGCGCTGGACGGGACCGGCATCGTGCTGGTGCCGGGCGAGAACCTCGTGGACCGGATCTGGGCGGACCAGCCGGGTCCGCCCGCCGGTGCCGTTCGCGTGCAGCCGGAGGAGTTCACCGGCGCGACCGCCGCCGAGAAGCGCGCACGGATCGCCGCGGCGCTGGGCGCGGCCGCGCAGACGGCGGTGGTGCTGACGCTGCCCGACTCGATCTCGTGGCTGCTGAACATCCGGGGCAGCGACGTGCCCCGCAACCCGGTGGTGCAGGCCCTCGCGGTGCTGCACGCGGACGCGACGCTCGACCTCTGCATCGACCCGGCGAAGCTCGACGAGACCCTGCGCGCCCATCTCGGGCCGGAAGTGCGGCTGCACCCCGCGGACGGACTGCCGCACCTGCTGACCGGGCTGGACGGGCCGGTGCGCCTCGACCCCGCCAGCGCGCCGGTGGCGCTGTGGCAGGCGCTGGGGGACCGGGCCGTGGCGGGCACCGATCCCTGCCTGCTGCCCAAGGCCTGCAAGACCGGGGCCGAGATCGAGGGCGCGCGCACCGCCCACCTGCGCGACGCGGTGGCGATGTGCCGGTTCCTCGCCTGGCTCGACGCCGAGGCGCCGGGCGGCGGGCTGACCGAGATCGCCGTGGCCCGGCGGCTGGAGGGCTTCCGGCGCGACACCAACGCCCTGCAGGACATCAGCTTCGATTCCATCGTGGGCGCGGGCGCGCATGGCGCCATCGTCCATTACCGGGTCACCGAGGGCACCGACCGGCCGGTGCGCCCGGGCGAGTTGCTTCTGGTCGATTCCGGCGGGCAATACGTCGACGGGACCACCGACATCACCCGCACGGTGGCCGTCGGCGCCCCGCCCGCCGAGGCGGCAGAAGCCTTCACCCGCGTGCTGCAGGGGATGATCGCCATCAGCCGCGCGCGGTTCCCCAAGGGGCTGGCGGGGCGCGATCTCGACCCGCTGGCGCGCATCGCGCTGTGGCAGGCCGGGCAGGACTACGACCACGGCACGGGGCATGGCGTGGGCTCGTTCCTGTCGGTCCACGAAGGCCCCGCCCGCATCGCGCGGACCGGCGAGGTGCCGCTGGCCCCGGGCATGATCCTGTCGAACGAGCCCGGGCATTACCGCGAGGGGCACTGGGGCATCCGGATCGAGAACCTGATCGTGGTGATCCCCGCGCCCGATCTGCCCGGGGCCGATCCGGGGCGGGAGATGTATGCCTTCGAGACGCTGACGCAGGTGCCCATCGACCGCCGCCTGATCGTCACGGCGATGCTCGGCGCGGAGGAGCGGGCCTGGATCGACGCCTACCATGCCGGGGTTCTGGCGGCGGTGGGCCCGCGCCTCGACCCCGTCACGCGGGACTGGCTCGCGGCCGCCTGCGCCCCGCTCTGAGGCGCGGGGGCGGGCCTAGCCTTTCCGTCATGGCTCTGTCATGGTCACGCGGCTAAGCAGTCACAACAGTTTCCGGAGGACACCATG
>JAUIAU010000075.1 GCA_030425185.1 Alphaproteobacteria bacterium | reverse complement strand
CTCGACCTCCGGGTATTCGGCGTCGTGCACTTCCTGCACCACGTCGCGCCAGAGAATGCCGGACTCCATCACGTTGGCCTTCTCCATCGAGCAGACCTTGTTGTTCCGGCGCTTCGCCAGTTCGAAGGCCGAGCGCGCCACACGGGCGATCTCGCTCTCGGTGTAGCGCTGGGTGTTGATGCCGACCCGCTCGTTGCCTTCCTTGTGGATGCCGCGCGGCTCGCCGAAGTACACGCCCGAGGTCAGTTCGCGAACGATCATGATGTCGAGACCCGCCACCACGTCGGTCTTCAACGACGAGAAGTCCGCCAGCGCATCGAAGCACTGGGCCGGCCGCAGGTTGGCGTAGAGGTCCATCTCCTTGCGCAGGCGCAGCAGGCCGCGCTCGGGCTTCACGCTGAAGTCGAGCTTGTCGTATTTCGGGCCGCCCACGGCACCGAGCAGGACCGCGTCCACCTCCTGCGCCTTCGCCATCGTGTCGTCGTGCAGCGGCGTGCCGTGCGCATCATAGGCGGCGCCGCCGGCCAGGTCCTCGGACACGTCGAAAACGAGGCCGCGCTTCGCCCCGAACCAGTCGATGATCTTGCGGACCTCGGCCATGACCTCCGGGCCGATTCCATCGCCGGGCAGGATCAACAGGGACGGGTTCGACATGGGGCTGGCTCCTCTCCAATGGGTCGCCGTCGCGTAGCCCCTTGCCCGACAGGGGTCAAGGGAGCGCCCGGTCGCGCGCGATCAGGTCCCGGAACGCCCGCTCCAGCCGGTCACGCACCGCCGCGATGCGTGGCACGCTGCGTAGGCGCTCGTGGCAGGTCAGCCAGATCGGCAGGTCCGGCACCGGCAGTCCGGGCAGCACCTGCTGCACGCCGGGCTCCGCCAGGGCCACGACCCGCATCCCGAGGCCGATGCCGCAGCCCGCGCGGACCAGTTCCCAGTTCACCGCCTGATGGTCGCAGCGGAGGCGAAAGTCGGACCGCGAGACCGGCAGTCCCCGCGACCGGAAGCCTTCGACCAGAACTTCCGACCGGTCGAGGCCCACCAGGTCGTGGAGCAGCAGGTCCCCGGGCTGGTCCGGCATGCCGCGCCGGGCGATGTAGTCGGACGCGGCGAAGAGCCCCAGACGCAGGTCGCCCAGATGCTGGGTCAGCACGTCCAGCTGTGTGGGCCGGATCATCCGCACCGCGATGTCGGCTTCGCGGTAGAGCAGGTTCTCGACCCGGTCCGACGGCACCAGTTCGAGCTCGATCTGCGGCAGGTCGCGCGCGATCCGGGCGAGGACCTGCGGCAGCAACCGGTGCGACACGACCTCGCTCGCCGTAATCCGCACCGTCCCCTCCGCAACCTGGTCGTTCCCGGCCACGATCATCCGGGCCTGCGCCGCGGCCTCCCGCATGGTCTCGACGGCCGGCCAGAGGTCATGCCCCGCTTCACTAAGGCTCAGCCCGCGCGCGTGTCGGTGGAAAAGCTCGGCGCCGACCTGCTGCTCCAAAGCCCGGACCTGGCGGCCCAGCGTCGGCTGGCTCAGCCCGAGGGCAACGGCCCCGGCCGACAGCGAGCCGTGCTCGGCCACCGCCGCAAAAGCCTGCAGGAGGGTCCAGTCGAGGGGTCTATCCATTCATGCATGAATAGCAGATGATCGAAATCCGGGAATATCCTTTCTTCCGCGCGTGGCTCAGGGTGATGTCATCCTCAGACACGGAGCCAGAACATGACCCAGACGATCCTGATCCTCGGTGCCTCCGGGCGGGTCGGCCAGGCCGCTGCCCGCGCGTTCTCCGACGCGGGCTGGACGGTCCGCACCTTCGACCGCGCCCGCGACGACCTTGCCCGGTCGGCAGCGGGGGCCGACGTCATCCTGCACGCGATGAACCCGGCCTATCCCGACTGGGCGACGCAGGCGCTGCCGCTCCTCGACCGTACGCTCGCGGTGGCCGAACGGACCGGGCCGCTCGTGATCCTGCCCGGCAACGTCTACGTGTTCGGCGATGACGCGCCCGAGCTTCTCGGTCCCGCCACCCCGCATGCCGCCCGCAATCCGCTGGGACGCGTCCGGATCGAGATGGAAGCGCGCCTGTCCCGGGCCGCCTGTCCGACCCTTGTGCTGCGGGCGGGCGACTTCGTCGACAGCGGGCCGTCGGGGAACTGGTTCGACAAGGTGATCCTCGGCCAACTGGACAAGGGGCGCTTCGTCTATCCGGGGGCTTTGGACCGCGTGCATGCCTGGGCTTGGTTGCCGGACTTCGCCCGCGCGATCGTTGGACTGGCCGAACGTCGCGGGGACCTTCCCGCCCATGTCGACGTGCCGTTTCCGGGCTTCGCCCTGACCGGCGCAGAACTGCACGCGGCCGTGTCGCGGGTGGCCGGAACGACGCTGGCGTTACGGCGCTTCCCGTGGTGGGAGCTGGCCCTGGCGGCCCCGGTCTGGAAGATGGCGCGCGGCCTGCGCGAGATGCGCTATCTCTGGACCATGCCGCATCGCCTCGACCCGGCCCCGCTTGCCCGCCTCTTGCCGGGATTTCAGCAGACCGACCCGGACGAGGCCCTGCGTCTGGCCTTGGCGTCCCTGCGGGGTCAGGGCGGGGTGACGTCCACCCAAACCAGTGCCCGGCGTCCGATCTCGGGCCACTCCAGCCCCGCCGCCTGAACCGCGAACCGGGCATCCGGCAGGATGTAGTCGACCCTCAGGTTGCCGGGGTCCCCCGGGCGGTCCTCGCGGAAGTCGGCGGTATCGGCGGCAGGTTCCCCGGCGTGCGCCAGGTTGACCCCGCCATCGCGGGCGCCGCGCAGGGCCCCGCCGACGTTGCGCGGCACCGGGTCCTGCAGGCGGGGGTGGGTGCGTAGCCGGTCCAGCGCTGCGCGATCCCCGCGCCCGTCCGCCGGATCGACGTTCAACGTCCCGATCACCACGGACCACGCATCGCCCGGGGTGCTGTCGTCGCCGTCGCGCCACCCGTCCAGATGGTCGGCCCACAGGCCAAGTTCGCTGGCGTTGCGCAGGGTGTTGGCACGCTCCGGGCCCTCGAACGCGGGGGGCGTGGCCGCGAGAACCAGCAGGTGCAGCGGGTGGACCCAAGGCCCCGCGACCCGGACGATGGCTTGCGACACGCTCGGCAGGGGCCTTGTCGCGGCGCTCTCGCGATCCGGCCAGGGCGTCCCGTCCTCGTGGCGGGGCAGGGTGGCGCCGGGGGCCCGGGCCCAGGGCAAGTCGGTGTAGTCGCCCGCCAGCGTCAGGGGCCAGCGGGCCAGCACCACGAGCCCGCCGGCACCCGGAAACCGCCCGTAGCCGAAGGCATCTTCCGGCTCTCCGCGCCGTCCGTTTGCATTCAGGTCCAGCCCCGACGGCACACCGGCATTCGGCCGCAGGGCCAGAGCGTGGTCGTAGAACAGACCGGCGTTGCGCAGCGCGAGGACCAGCGCGCCAAGGGCGGCACCCCCTGCGTCATGGTCGATGCCGCTCAGCACAAGAACGTCCGGGGCGGCGGCCGCAAGGACCGAGGCGGTTGCAACGATATCGCGAGACTCCGCCTCGGTCAGGTCGCGGACCAAAAGGCCGGGACCGTCACGTGAAAGCTCGGTTGCCAGAAACCCCAGCCGCAGCGTGTCAGCGCACAGGGGCGCCGTCGCCCAGAAGCCTGCGATCAGACCGGCTGCAAGCTGGCGTCCTGACCGTGCCGCCGCTGCGCGCGCCGCTGCGACGCGATCATCCGCGCCACCCGTTTCAGGGCGATGCCGCGCATGAACAGACTGGCAGGCAGGAAGGACCACAGCGCGAACATCCAGATCAGCGGTTGCGGCGACAGGAACCGGTCGGGATCGAACATGCCGGTGCCGAACCGCGCCAGACCCGGCACGATGAATGGCAGCAGAAGCCCTAACGACAGGTTAATTTTCGCGTCCCGCTCCAGCCGGGCGATGACGTCCCCGCCAGCGGTGGGGTCGAAGAGCGGCAGGTTCACCCAGACATTGAAGGGACCGGCCGAGCCGGGCCAGTCGGTGGCGCGCATCACCAGCACGAAGACGACGATCATCACCAGCGAAATGACGTAGCTGATCCCGGCCGCGGCCCGGACCGTCTCGATCTCGGTCGGGTTGAGCGATCCCTCGACACTGCCGAGCAGCAGTCGCCAGGGGCTGAGCGGGAAGTCGATGACCTCGCCGACGAGGCGCCCGAGTGCGGTGACGAAATGGGTCAGGGCGGTCGGCTCCTGCGCGCCGCGAAACACCACGGTCAGCAGGAAGACCGTGGCGAAAAGCGCGACGAACCGCAGACGGTTGAAGGGGGGCGCATAGCGGAACTCGATCAGGCCCGGATAGCTGGAGGCATACTCGAACATCGTGAACGCCGCGGCGAACAGGGCGACCAGTGTCACGATCTGCGTGGTGTCCTGGCTCATCCCGGGCAAAAGCAGTGCGGGTGTCGCGATCAGCAGGATCACGAACAACGCGCGCACGACGGCTCCGACAATCTGCCCGATCACTGCCTGACCTCATCAATCCGGTCGCGCACGGTGCTTTGCCGCGCAGCTGTTTCAACCTGATTGTGTCCTAAGTTGGACACCTGCCTCTTTTTTGCCATGATCCTGCCCCCATCGACCGTTTCCGGCAACCTGACCTACAGCACTGCTCCCGCAATCCGGCGATTTGGCGGGAGGACTGGTGCGCGAATGCATCAAATCCGGGGCAAGAAAAGGGCCACCCCGAAGGATGGCCCATATCTTGTGGGGTTTGGTCCCACAGCCTCATCGTGACACGGGTCCCAGCCTAGGCCACGGACCTTGCGGGCAGGTTAACCGCGCCTCAGACCCAGGGACGCGCCTGCTGCGCGGTCACCTCGAACGAGTCGATGGCGGCGGCCTTCTCCAGCGTCAGGCCGATGTCGTCCAGCCCGTTCAGGAGGCAGTGCTTCTTGAACGAGTCGAGCTCGAAGGCAAAGGTCTGGCCATCCGACGCGGTCACGGTCTGGCTTTCGAGGTCGACGGTGATCCGGGCATTGGCGCCCTTCTCGGCATCGGACATCAGGACATCCACCTGCTCCTGCGGCAGGGTGATCGGCAGGATGCCGTTCTTGAAGCAGTTGTTGTAGAAGATGTCGGCGAAGCTGGTGGAGATCACGCAGCGGATGCCGAAGTCGAGCAGCGCCCAGGGGGCGTGTTCGCGCGACGAGCCGCATCCGAAGTTGTCGCCGGCCACGAGGATCTGCGCCTCGCGGTACTGCGGCTTGTTCAGCACGAAATCCGGGATCTCGTTGCCGTCCTGATCGTAGCGCATCTCGTCGAACAGGTTCACGCCGAGGCCCGACCGCTTGATCGTCTTCAGGAACTGCTTCGGGATGATCATGTCGGTGTCGATATTGACCAGCGGCATGGGCGCGGCGATGCCGGTGAGGGTGGTGAACTTGTCCATGGGCCGTCTCCTTCGAGGTCGCGCCGATTAAGCACGGGTTCCCGGGCGGTGCAAGCTTGCCCTCGCCATTCCGGCCCGGCGGGATTATCCGTCCGGAATGATCGGCTTTCTTCGCGGCAATGCCCGGTGGCTCGGGACCGGGCTCCTGCTCGCCTTTGCCTCCGCCTTCGGGCAGACATGGTTCATCTCGCTCTTCGCGGGCGAGATCAAGCTGGCCTACGGCCTCAGCGACGGGCAGTGGGGCGTGATCTATACCGTGGCAACGCTGGCGTCGGCGACGCTGCTGCTCTGGCGCGGGTCGCTGGCCGACACCGTCCCGCTGTCGCGGCTTGCCCCGGCCGTGGCCCTGTTGTTTGCCATGGCGACCGCCCTGATGGCGTTCGGGCAGGGCGTCGCGGTCCTGATCTGCGCGGTGTTCCTGCTGCGCTTCACCGGGCAGGGGATGTTCAGCCATATCGCCGTCACCGCGATGGGGCGCTGGTTCGTCGCCACGCGCGGGCGCGCGGTATCCATCATGGGGCTGGGCTACCCGCTGGCCGAGGCGCTGCTGCCCCTGCCGACGGTCCTTGTGATCGGGGAACTTGGCTGGCGGGGCGGCTGGATGGTGGCAGGGGCGATCCTGTTGCTGGTCGTCACACCCGCGCTGATGGCGCTGCTGGCGCAGGACCGCACGCCGCAGGGCAGTGCGGGACATGCCGGCGCGCCCGGACTGGGGGCCGTCCACTGGCGGCGGGCCGATGTCCTGCGCCACTGGCTGTTCCCGGCGCTGGTGCCGATGCTGCTGACACCAGGGTTCATCGGAACCGTCATCTTCTTCCACCAGGTCCACGTTGCCGAGATAAAGGGCTGGGCCCTGGCCGACATGGCGGCGGGCTACCCGATCTATGCCGCGGTCTCGATCCTGTCCGCGCTCGCGGCCGGGTGGGCCGCGGACCGCTTCGGCCCGGCGCGCCTGCTGCCGGTCCTGCTGGTTCCGATGGGGGTCTCGATGCTGCTGCTCGGCGGCGTGACCAGCGTCTGGGGCTGGGTGGCGCTGCTGGGCCTTCTGGCTGTGACGCAAGGCATCCAGAACGCGTTCTGGGGGGCGTTCCTGCCGTGGGTCTACGGCACCGACCATCTCGGATCGGTCCGGGCGCTGACGGTCGCGATCATGGTTGTCTCGACGGCGATCGGGCCCGGCCTGACCGGGCTGGCCATCGACTTGGGCGTCAGCTTCCCCGAGCAGGGGATCGCGCTGGGTCTGTGGTGTCTCGTGCTGGCACCGGCCAGCCTGCTGATCCTGCGGCGGTTGAAGGCCGAGACGGATGGCCGTCTCGGCCCTGCGCTCACATGAGGTCGCGCACGTCGGTCAGGTGACCCGTCAGCGCGGCGGCGGCGGCCATCGCCGGGCTCATCAGGTGGGTCCGCCCGCCACGACCCTGCCGACCTTCGAAGTTCCGGTTCGAGGTCGCGGCGCAGCGCTCGCCCGGCTGAAGCTGGTCGGGGTTCATCGCGAGGCACATCGAGCACCCGGCAAGACGCCATTCGAAGCCCGCGTCGCGGAAGATGTCCGCGAGTCCCTCCTCCTCGGCCTGGGCACGGACGAGACCCGAGCCCGGGACAACCATCGCGCGCTTCACGGCGATCTTCTTGCCTTTCACGATGGCTGCGGCGGCGCGCAGGTCCTCGATCCGGCCATTGGTGCAGGAGCCGATGAACACGGTGTCGATGGCGATGTCGGTCAGCTTCTGACCCGGCTCGAGACCCATGTAGTCGAGCGAGCGCTGGGCCGCGCCGACCTTGCCGCCCTTGAAGCTGTCCGGCGCGGGCACGGAGGCGGTGATCGGCAGCACGTCCTCGGGCGAAGTGCCCCAGGTCACGACCGGCGCGATGTCCTCGCCGCGGATCGTCACGACCTTGTCCCAGTGCGCGTCGTCATCCGAGAACAGCGTCTTCCACCACGCCAGCGCGGCTTCCCACTGGGCGCCTTTCGGCGCATGGGGGCGGCCCTGCACATAGGCGAAGGTCTTCTCGTCCGGCGCGATCAGGCCTGCGCGGGCGCCGCCCTCGATGGCCATGTTGCAGACCGTCATCCGGCCTTCCATGGACAGGTCGCGGATCGCCTCGCCACAGTACTCGATCACGTAGCCGGTGCCCCCGGCAGTGCCGGTCGCGCCGATGACCGACAGGGTGATGTCCTTGGCGGTGACCCCCGGCGCGAGCTTGCCGGTGATCTCGACCTTCATGTTCTTGGATTTCTTCTGGATCAGCGTCTGGGTGGCCAGAACATGTTCCACTTCCGACGTGCCGATCCCGTGCGCCAGCGCACCGAAGGCGCCGTGGGTCGCGGTGTGGCTGTCGCCGCAGACCACGGTCATGCCCGGCAGGGTCCAGCCCTGTTCCGGACCGACGATGTGGACGATGCCCTGGCGGACATCCGACACCGGGTAGTAGTGAATGCCGAAATCCCGGGCATTCTGGTCGAGGGCCGCGACCTGGATGCGGCTGTCCTCGGTCATGTTCTCGGGGTTCTCGCGCCCCTCGGTGGTCGGCACGTTGTGGTCCGGCACCGCGATGGTCTTGTCGGGCGCGCGGACGGTCCGGCCGGTCATGCGCAGGCCCTCGAAGGCCTGCGGGCTGGTCACCTCGTGCACGAGATGACGGTCAATGTAGAGCAGGCAGGTGCCGTCCTCGGCCTCGTGGACAACGTGGGCGTCGAAAATCTTGTCGTAGAGCGTCTTGCCGGACATGGGTCCTCTCCCGTCAGGGATGTGATGATAAGGGGGGATCGTCAGGGCGCACTGCGGGCGCGGCCCGGGTCATCGGCGGGCAAGCACGGACCGGCATCCGCCGTGAAAACGCCACGGCAGGCGGGCCCGGTCGCCGATGTTGAAATAGCGGATCATGCGCGCGGGCTTAGCGCGGCGGGGCGCGCCGATCAAGGCTCGGCGGTGTCCCGGGTGATCCGGTGCGGTCCGCGTCGCGTATGCCCTTCAGGAAACCACCGGGGACAGCATGATCCGGATCACTCACACCGCGCTGATCGTCGTGATGTTCGTCACGTCGCTCGCCATTGCCGCACGGGCCGACATGTACAAGGGCTACGAGACCCCGCGCTACGAGGTAGTCGATGCGTCGGGCGACTTCGAGTTGCGCCGCACGCTGCCGCACCTGGTGGCCGAGGTCAGTGTCGCGGGCGACCGGGAAGGGGCCATCGGGCGCGGCTTCCGGGTGCTGGCCGACTACATCTTCGGCGGCAACGCGACCGGCGAGAAGATCGCGATGACCTCGCCGGTGACCCAGCTTCCCGCCGCGACCGGCAAGGATGTCTGGACGGTGCGCTTCATGATGCCCGAGAGCTATGATCTCGATCGCCTGCCCGCGCCGAAGACCGAGGCGGTCCGCTTCGTCGAGACCCGTCCCGAGACCCATCTCGTGATCCGGTTCTCGGGCCGCTGGCAGGACGGCAACCTGTCCGGGCACGAGGCCGACCTGCGCGCCGAGGCGGCCCGTCGTGGCTTGTCGATCACGGGCGGGCCCATCTACCACTTCTATGACGGGCCCTTCACGCTGCCCTGGAACCGCCGCAACGAAATCGCGGTGATCGTCGGCTGAGACGCTTGGAGGCCGCCCGGCCCCGTGCCAGTGTCATGGTGCGACGGGAGAGGGCATGGGCACCGATTTCACGGATCTGATCGCCGCGTTGGGCGA
>JAUIAU010000074.1 GCA_030425185.1 Alphaproteobacteria bacterium | reverse complement strand
GGGCGACAACCTGAAGTTCTCGGTCGAGCTGATCGCCCCGATCGCGATGGAAGACGGTCTCCGTTTCGCCATCCGTGAAGGCGGCCGCACCGTCGGCGCAGGCGTCGTCTCCAAGATCCTCGCCTGAGACTGAATTTCAACGAGGCGGGATGAAACCCGCCCGAAGGGTTCGAAGAGGGGCGGCGGTGCACGCCGCTCCTCCTATCAACTCCAACGCCGCGAAAGGCTAGAACATGCAAAGCCAGAACATTCGCATTCGGCTCAAGGCCTTTGACTATCGCGTGCTGGATGCCAGCACCCGCGAGATCGTCAACACGGCCAAGCGGACGGGCGCGCAGGTGCGCGGACCGATTCCGCTGCCGAACAAGATCGAAAAGTTCACGGTCCTTCGTGGACCGCACATCGACAAGAAATCCCGCGATCAGTTCGAGATCCGCACCCACAAGCGGCTGCTCGACATCATCGATCCGACCCCGCAGACCGTGGATGCGCTGATGAAGCTCGACCTCGCTGCCGGTGTCGACGTCGAGATCAAGGTCTGAGGAGGGCACGAGACATGCGCTCTGGAGTGATCGCTAAGAAGGTGGGCATGACCCGCCTGTTCATGGAGGATGGCCGCCAGATCCCGGTGACCGTCCTGCAACTCGACAACCTGCAGGTGGTGGCACAGCGCACCGCCGACAAGGACGGCTACACCGCCGTTCAGCTCGGCGCCGGTGCGGCCAAGGCGAAGAACGTCAGCCAGCCGATGCGGGGTCATTTCGCCAAGGCGCAGGTTGCGCCGAAGCGGAAGCTGGCCGAATTCCGCGTCAGCCCCGAGAACCTGATCGACATCGGCGCCGAGATCTCGGCCGAGCACTTCCTGGAAGGCCAGAAAGTGGACGTGTCGGGGACCTCGATCGGCAAGGGCTTCGCCGGTGCCATGAAGCGGCACAACTTCGGCGGCCTGCGCGCTTCGCACGGCGTCTCGATCTCGCACCGGTCGCATGGCTCGACCGGTCAGTGTCAGGACCCGGGCAAGGTGTTCAAGGGCAAGAAGATGGCCGGTCACATGGGCGCTGCCCGCGTGACCACCCAGAACCTGGAAGTCGTGAAGACCGACGCCGATCGTGGCCTGATCATGATCAAGGGCGCCGTTCCCGGCTCGAAAGGCGGCTGGGTCACGATCAAGGATGCCGTGAAGAAGAAACTGCCCGACGGCGTGCCGTTTCCGGCCGCGGTGAAAGCCGCCGCCGCGAGCGAGGCCCCGGCCGAGGCTCCGGTTGAAGGAGCGGAAGAATGAAGGCTGATGTGATCACCCTCGACGGCGGCGTGGCCGGGTCGGTGGAGCTGGACGAGGCCCTGTTCGGCCTCGAGCCGCGCGCCGACATCCTGCACCGCGTGGTCCGCTGGCAGCGCGCCCGCGCGCAGGCCGGCACCCACAAGGTCAAGACCCGCTCGGAAGTCAGCTACTCGACCAAGAAGATCTATCGCCAGAAGGGCACCGGCGGCGCACGCCACGGCTCCCGCAAGGCGCCGATCTTCCGCAAGGGTGGCGTCTACAAGGGCCCGACCCCGCGCAGCCACGAGCATGACCTGACCAAGAAGTTCCGCGCGCTCGGCCTCCGCCACGCGCTGAGCGCCAAGGCCAAGGCCGGTGCTCTGGTCATCCTCGAGTCCGCCGAGTCCGAGGGCAAGACCGCCGCGCTGGCCAAGCAGGTCAAGAACCTGGGCTGGAAACGCGCCCTCGTGATCGACGGGGCCGCGGTGAACGAGGGCTTCGCCCGCGCCGCCGCGAACATCGAAGGTCTCGATGTGCTGCCGTCGATGGGCGCCAACGTCTATGACATCCTGCGGCGCGACACGCTCGTGTTGACCCGTGCGGCTGTCGAAGCTCTGGAGGCTCGTCTGAAATGAGCGCGAAGGCACAGCACTACGACGTGATCCGCAAGCCGATCATCACCGAGAAGGCCACGATGGCGTCCGAGAACGGCGCGGTCGTCTTCGAGGTGGCGATGGACGCGAACAAGCCGCAGATCAAGGAGGCCGTCGAAAGCCTGTTTGGTGTGAAGGTGAAGTCGGTCAACACGACCATCACCAAGGGCAAGGTCAAGCGGTTCCGCGGCATGCTCGGCAAGCGCCGGGATGTGAAGAAGGCGTATGTGATGCTCGAAGAGGGCAACACTATCGACGTCTCGACGGGCCTCTGATACACGGTCCCGACTCACGGCCCCGGGCTTCCGGGGCCGCGTCTTATTGGAAGAAACCGCCTCTTCCCCGGGAAGAGGCCCCAAGCTGACGGAAGACAGAAAGCATGGCACTCAAGTCGTACAAGCCGACGACGCCTGGCCAGCGCGGGCTGGTGCTGATCGACCGTTCGGAGCTTTGGAAAGGTCGCCCCGTCAAGGCCCTCACCGAGGGTCTGACGAAGAACGGCGGCCGGAACAACACCGGACGGATCACGATGCGCCGCAAGGGCGGCGGGGCGAAGCGTCTCTATCGCATCGTCGATTTCAAGCGCACCAAGCACGACATGACCGCGGTCGTGGCGCGCATCGAATACGATCCCAACCGGACCGCATTCATCGCCCTCATCCAGTATGAGGACGGCACCCAGACCTACATCCTCGCCCCGCAGCGTCTCGCTGTCGGCGACAAGGTCGTCTCGGGCGCCCGCGTGGACGTGAAGCCGGGCAACGCGATGCCCTTCTCGGGCATGCCGATCGGCACGATCGTGCACAACGTCGAGATGAAGCCCGGCAAGGGCGGTCAGATCGCGCGCGCCGCGGGCACCTACGCCCAGTTCGTCGGCCGGGACGGGGGCTATGCCCAGATCCGCCTCAGCTCGGGCGAACTGCGTCTCGTCCGCCAGGAGTGCATGGCGACCGTCGGTGCCGTGTCGAACCCCGACAACTCGAACCAGAACCTCGGCAAGGCCGGCCGGAACCGCCACTATGGCAAGCGTCCGTCCGTCCGCGGTGTCGTGATGAACCCGATCGATCACCCGCACGGCGGCGGTGAGGGCCGCACCTCGGGTGGCCGCCATCCGGTGACTCCGTGGGGCAAGCCGACCAAGGGCGCTCGCACCCGTGACAAGAACAAGGCGTCGCAAAAGCTGATCATCCGCTCGCGTCACGCCAAGAAGAAGGGGCGCTAAACCATGTCGCGTTCTGTCTGGAAAGGGCCCTTTGTCGACGCTTACGTCCTCAAGAAGGCCGAGAAGGCTCGTGACTCGGGCCGCAACGATGTCATCAAGATCTGGTCGCGCCGCTCGACCATCCTGCCGCAGTTCGTCGGCCTCACCTTCGGGGTCTACAACGGCAAGAAACATGTCCCGGTTGCCGTGACCGAAGAGATGATCGGCCAGAAGTTCGGGGAATACTCGCCGACGCGCACCTACTACGGTCACGCGGCGGACAAGAAAGCGAAGAGGAAGTAAGCCATGGGCAAGGAGAAGAATCCGCGCCGCGTGGCGGACAACGAGGCGATGGCGAAGCTGCGCATGCTGCGCACCTCGCCGCAGAAGCTGAACCTCGTCGCCGCCCTGATCCGCGGCAAGAAGGTGGACAAGGCTCTCGCCGACCTCACCTTCTCGAAGAAGCGTATCGCCATCGACGTGAAGAAGTGCCTTCAGTCGGCCATCGCCAACGCCGAGAACAACCACGGCCTGGACGTGGACGAACTGGTGGTGGCCGAGGCCTATGTCGGCAAGAACCTCATCATGAAGCGCGGGCGTCCGCGGGCGCGTGGCCGGTTCGGCAAGATCATGAAGCCGTTCTCGGAAATCACCATCAAGGTCCGCCAGGTCGAGGAGCAGGCATAATGGGTCAGAAGGTCAACCCGATCGGTATGCGCCTTCAGGTCAACCGGACCTGGGACAGCCGCTGGTACGCCGATACCAAGGATTATGGGGATCTTCTTCTGGAAGACCTCAAGATCCGCGACTTCATCAAGGAAGAGTGCAAGCAGGCCGGCGTCAGCCGCGTGATCATCGAGCGCCCGCACAAGAAGTGCCGTGTGACCATTCACACTGCGCGTCCGGGCGTGATCATCGGCAAGAAAGGTGCGGACATCGAGACCCTTCGCAAGAAGGTCGCGAACCTCACCGCCAGCGAACTGCACCTGAACATCGTCGAAGTCCGTAAGCCGGAACTCGATGCCCAGCTGGTGGCCGAGTCGATAGCCCAGCAGCTCGAGCGTCGTGTCTCGTTCCGCCGCGCGATGAAGCGTTCGGTTCAGAACGCGATGCGCGTGGGCGCACTCGGCATCCGGGTCAACGTCGCGGGCCGCCTCGGCGGCGCCGAGATCGCCCGGACCGAATGGTACCGCGAGGGCCGCGTTCCGCTGCACACCCTGCGTGCGGACATCGACTATGCGCTGGCCGAAGCCACGACGCCCTATGGCATCATCGGCATCAAGGTCTGGATCTTCAAAGGCGAGATCATGGAGCACGACCCGTCGGCTCGCGATCGTCGCCAGGCGGAGCTCCAGGAAGGCGGCGGGCCTCGCCCGCGCCGCGACCGGTAAGGAGTTCAGAAGATGCTGCAACCGAAGCGCACGAAATTCCGCAAACAGCACAAGGGCCGTATCAAGGGCGAAGCGAAGGGCGGGTCTGACCTGAACTTCGGCACCTTCGGCCTGAAGGCCACCCAGCCCGAGCGCGTGACCGCGCGTCAGATCGAGGCCGCCCGCCGCGCTCTGACCCGCCACATGAAGCGTCAGGGCCGTGTCTGGATCCGGATCTTCCCGGATGTGCCGGTGACCTCGAAGCCGACCGAAGTCCGGATGGGTAAAGGTAAGGGCTCGGTGGATTACTGGGCCTGCCGCGTGAAGCCCGGCCGCGTGATGTTCGAGATCGATGGCGTGCCCGAGGCCGTCGCCCGCGAGGCCCTGCGCCTCGCCGCGATGAAGCTGCCGATCAAGACCCGCACCGTGGTCCGCGAGGACTGGTAAGGGCAACCTTGCCGCTGGCTGAAATTGGAGACCCCCGCCTGGCGACAGGCGGGGGTTTTCCGTTGCCGGGCGCTCTGCGCCGGTTCAGGTCCAGATCAGGTGGGTCAGGTGGTAGAACACCGGCGCCGCGAAGATCACGCTGTCCATCTGGTCGAGGAACCCGCCCTGGCCGGGGATCAGGTGCGACCAGTCCTTCACGCCTTTGTCCCGCTTGATCGCCGCGAAGACGAGGCTGCCGAACATCCCCGTGACCGAAGCGACCGCCGCCAGCATGGCCGCCCAGCCGGGACCAAAGGGCGTCGTCCAGTGCAGCAGCGCCCCGGTCGCCGCGGCGGCCAGCACCCCGCAGACCATGCCCTGCACCGTCTTGGGGGACAGGCCCGGCGCGACGCGGGTTCGCCCGATGCGACGGCCGCAATAGTACTCGGCTAGGTCCCCGATCTGCACGACCATCACGAGGAACAGGATCAAGAGGATCGATCGCTCCCCGGCCGGCTCGAAGCTGAGCAGGGCCGGGACGTGGCTGATGCAGAAGACCGAGATCATCAGCCCCCACTGCGTCTCGGCCACGCGGATCAGGAACCGGTTCGAGTCGCCGCGCAGCGCGCTGACGATGGGCAGCAGCAGGAAGGCATAGACCGGGATGAACACCGCAAAGAGCCCGGTCCAGCCCATGCCGACGAACAGGTATTGCAGCGGCAGGATCACGAAGAAGGCCAGCGCCAGCGACAGGTGATCCGCCTTGCGCTTGTAGGCGAAGGTCAGGAACTCGCGCAGCGCGGCGAAACTGACGAAGCCGAAGAGGAACAGCAACCCGATCTCGCCCGCCAGCGTGGCCAGCGTCAGCAGAACGACGATCGCCCACCAGGAATGGACGCGCTGCATGAAGGTCTCGACCACCGGGTTGGTCTGGCCGACGGGCAGGCGCCCGCGCATCACCTCGCCAAACAGGGTCAGCGCCACCAGCAACGTGATGACGCCGAGGCTGAGCAGCAGGATGTCCGAGGTGGTTTCGCTCATCGGATGTCATCCGGTCGGGGCGGCGCCAGCGCGGCCAGGGCGGCCGAGGCGCGGGAAAGGAAGGCGTCCTTGTTCTCGTCCGGTCCGACATGCAGCGGCGCGCCGAAGGTCACGGTACAGATTAGCGGAAGCGGGATCACCTCGCCCTTGGGCATGACTTCGTTCAGGTTCGCGATCCAGGCCGGGACAAGGTCCACCTCGGGCCGGGCGCGGCCCATGTTGTAAAGCCCGGCGCGGAACGGCAGCAGCGGATCCTCGGTCATGTTGCGGTTGCCCTCCGGGAAGATGATCAGCGACGACCCCTCGTCGAGCGCCTCGAGGATCCGCTCCATCGGGTCTTCGGTCCGGGCCTCCGGCCGCCGATCGATCAGCACGGCCCGGAACACGTCGCGCCCGGCAAAGGTCCGCAGCGGCGTCTTCAGCCAGTAGTCGGCCGCCGCCACCGGCCGGGTCCGCCGCCGCAGCGCCGAGGGCAGGACCGACCACAGAATCGGCATGTCGGCGTTGCTGACGTGGTTGGCGAAGTAGACGCGCTGGCGCGGCACCGGCTCGATCCCGCGCCAGTCCGCCCGGACCGCGATCACGAAGCGGGCCACGAAGGTCAGCGCGTGTCCGACGATGCGGGCGGCGAGAAGACGGGGAAGCGCTGCAACTCTGACCATGCGTCAAGTCTTGTGCGGAGGCTGCCGAAAAGGGAAGATTTTCCGTGCATCCGGGGCGTCGCACGAGGCGCCCGAAGGGGACTTGTCCCCCAGGGCCATCTCCCCTATAGAGCGGCATCCGCCGAGTCCCCGGGTCCTCCCGGGGATTCGGCGTTTGACATGCATCCACCAGATCGAGGGTGACCCTGCCCATGGGGGCCCTCTGGTGTCGTGAGAAAGGAAAAAACCGGCATGAAAGCCGCTGAACTCCGTGACAAGACCCCGGACCAGCTCCGGGACGAGCTTGTGGCCCTCAAGAAAGAGGCCTTCAACCTGCGCTTCCAGGCCGCCACCGGCCAGATGGAGAACACCGCGCGCATCCGCAACGTCCGCAAGAACGTCGCGCGCGTGATGACCATCCTCAACGAAAAAGCTGCGCAGTAAGGAGGCCCCGAACATGCCCAAGCGTATCCTGCAAGGCGTCGTTACCTCGGACGCCAACGCCCAGACCGTCACCGTGTCCGTCGAGCGCCGCTTCACGCACCCGGTTCTGAAGAAGACGATCCGGAAATCGAAGAAATACCGGGCCCATGACCCGAACAACAGCTTCAAGATCGGCGACACTGTCCGCATCCAGGAATGTGCCCCGGTCTCGAAAACCAAACGCTGGGAGGTGATCGCCAACTGAGGTGATCACACCCCGTTTCAACGAAACCCTGGAGCCAACAACAGAACAGCTCCATAGGTCGGGAGAAACCCCATGATCCAGATGCAGACGAATCTGGATGTCGCTGACAACTCCGGCGCTCGCCGGGTGCAGTGCATCAAGGTCCTCGGCGGGTCGAAGCGGAAATACGCTTCCGTGGGCGACATCATCGTGGTGTCGGTCAAGGAAGCCATTCCGCGCGGCCGCGTGAAGAAGGGCGATGTCCGCAAGGCCGTCGTCGTGCGCACCGCCAAGGAAGTTCGCCGTGAAGACGGCACCGCCATCCGCTTCGACTCGAACGCGGCCGTGATCCTGAACAACGCGGGCGAGCCGGTCGGCACCCGTATCTTCGGGCCGGTCGTGCGTGAGCTGCGCGCGAAGAACTTCATGAAGATCATCTCGCTTGCCCCGGAGGTGCTCTGATGGCTGCGAAGCTCAAGAAGGGCGACAAGGTCGTCGTGCTCGCCGGCAAGGACAAGGGCAAGCAGGGTGAGATCACCCAGGTGCTGCCGTCCGAGAACAAGGCAGTCGTGGACGGCGTGAACATCGCCATCCGCCACCAGCGCCAGACCCAGACCACCCAGGGCGGCCGCACGCCGAAGGCGATGCCGATCGACCTGTCGAACCTGGCTCTGCTCGACAGCAACGGCAAGGCCACCCGCGTCGGCTTCCGCATGGAAGACGGCAAGAAGGTCCGCTTCGCCAAGACCACCGGGGAGACCGTCTGATGCTGGACGCCGCGACCTATACCCCCCGTCTCAAGGCGGTCTACGCCTCGAAGATCCGCGCCGCTCTGAAAGAAGAGTTCGGCTACAAGAACGACATGATGATCCCGCGTCTGGACAAGATCGTCCTGAACATTGGCGCGGGTGCCGAGGCCGTTCGCGACAGCAAGAAGGCCAAGTCGGCCGCCGACGACCTGACCGCGATTGCCGGTCAGAAGGCCGTCATCACCAAGGCCAAGAAGTCGATCGCAGGCTTCCGCGTCCGTGAAGACATGCCGCTCGGCGCCAAGGTCACCCTGCGCGGCGACCGCATGTACGAGTTCCTGGACCGTCTGATCACCATCGCCATGCCGCGCATCCGCGACTTCCGCGGCGTGAACGGCAAGAGCTTCGACGGCCGTGGCAACTACGCCATGGGCATGAAGGAGCACATCGTGTTCCCCGAGATCAACTTCGACAAGGTCGATGAAGTCTGGGGCCTCGATATCGTGATCTGCACCACCGCGAAGACCGACGCGGAAGCCAAGGCGCTGTTGAAGCACTTCAACATGCCCTTCACCAGCTGAGCCGCGGGAGACTGACGAAATGGCGAAGAAATCCATGATCGAACGCGAACTCAAGCGTCAGCGCCTGGTGGAGCAGTATGCCGCCAAGCGCGCCGCGCTGAAAGAGATCGCCAATGATGACAGCAAGCCGATGGAAGAGCGCTTCAAGGCGCGCCTGAAGCTGGCGAAGCTGCCGCGCAACAGCTCGGCAACCCGCCTGCACAACCGCTGCCAGCTCACCGGGCGTCCGCACGCCTACTACCGCAAACTCAAGGTCTCCCGGATCATGCTGCGCGAGCTCGGCTCGAACGGCCAGATCCCCGGCCTCGTGAAATCCAGCTGGTAAGGAGGGTCCCCCCATGTCGATGAACGATCCTCTCGGCGATATGCTGACCCGCATCCGCAACGCGCAGATGCGTGGCAAGTCCACCGTCCGGACCCCCGCCTCCAAGCTGCGGGCCTGGGTGCTCGACGTTCTCAAGGACGAAGGCTACATCCGTGGCTACGAGCGCTTCGAGAACGACGGCAAGCCCGAGCTCGAAATCAGCCTCAAGTACTACGAAGGCACCCCGGTCATCCGCGAACT
>JAUIAU010000073.1 GCA_030425185.1 Alphaproteobacteria bacterium | reverse complement strand
CTGCAGTCCTGATGTCGATGGGCATGATGATGGTTCCGCCCGTGGTGGTGTCGCTGCCCTTCAAGCTGGCGTTCTTCGTGGTCGCGGATGGCTGGACCCTGCTCAGCGAAGCCCTTCTGCGCAGCTACCTCTGAGGGGGTGCGTGGTCGTGGCGCAGCCGTGACACACCTTTTCCATAAGGCGTACCTCCGTTCCATCGAATGGATCGCGCCATCAAACCATGGGATCAAACGGATAGACTCTGTGCCCGAAGGTCTTCCTCTCGGCAAGCGCCCTAGCAGCCACGGTCATCTACTGACTAAGGGTCCTGAGCCCAATGATGGGGTCGGGGGTTCGAGTCCCTTCACCGGCACCAGTGTCCCCCCGAGATGATCCGCGTTGCCCCTGAAGCGGGGCGATTCTGTGGATAGGTCGTGCTGGGCTTCCCGGCCCACCCCCCATGCCCGCTGCCGATCATTGTAGGTGCCCGGTATTTGGACACAGCATGTCGTGTCCGCACCACAGGAAGGGGAAAACCCCACCTGCGCGCCCGGATTTAATGGGCAGGCAGGATCGATACGGTAAAAAGACGGGGTGATGATCGGTCAGATGGGGGATCGTTTGACCATGCTGCCCAAGCTGCGCGTTCCTGTGTCCGGCCTCCGGCTGTTCGGGCTGGGCGCATTGTGTCTCGCGCTGGCGGGGTGTTCGCTGCCCCGGAGTGCGCCGTTGCAGTCCGAAGTCATGCGCTCGGCTCCCGAAAGCACGGCGGAGTTCGCGGTCTACGAAGTGACGCGCGGCCTGCTGCCGGTGCTGGACACCTGGCCCGCGCTGCCCGATCCGCGCCCGGCGAACTGGCCGCGCCGGGGCGGCGGGGACTTCGGCACGGCCATCGCCCCCGGGGACGAGGTGCGGATCACGATCTGGGACACCGAGGACAACTCGCTCTTCACCGCGCCGGGCGAAAGCCGCAGCGCCTTCGAGCCGATGACGGTCTCGCCCGGCGGGACGATCTTCCTGCCCTACATCGGGCAGGTCCGGATCGCCGGGTCCGATGTGACCGCCGCGCGGCAGACCGTCGAGCGGCTGGTGCAGGAGACCGTGCCCTCCGCGCAGGTGCAGCTGGAGGTCGTGTCGGGGCGGAACAATGCCATCGACGTGGTCAGCGGCGTCAACCGTCCCGGCCGGTTCCCGCTGTCCGACCGCAATGTCACCGTGCTGTCGGCCATCGCGCTGGGCGGCGGAGTTGCCCCGAGCGTGGTCAATCCGCAGGTCCGGCTGCAGCGCGGGTCGCACACCTATGGAACCTCGCTGGCGGCAATCGCGGCCGATCCCCACCGCAACGCGCTGGTCCGCGGCGGCGACCTGATCCTGATCGAGAGCGATCCGCGCAGTTTCCAGGCGCTGGGCGCGGTGGGCGAGGCACAGCTGGTGCCGTTCGACCGCGACGTGATCACCGCGCGGGAAGCGATGAGCATGGTCGGCGGCCTGATGCCCGAGCGGGCCAACCCGCAGGGCATCCTGATCTTCCGCGAGTACCCGCGCGCGGCAATGCCCGGTCACCCCGGCCCGGCGCAGCCGCGCGTGGTTTTCGCGTTCGACCTGACCACGCCCGACGGGGTGTTCTCGGCGGACCGGTTCACGGTGGCGGACGGCGATCTCGTGATGGTCACCGAAAGCCCGGTGACCGCGGCCCAGACCATCCTGCGGCTGTTTGCGAATGCCGTGGGCATCCGCAACGCCCTGTGACCCGTCAGTAGGGCAGACCGACGTAGTTCTCGGCCAGCGCGGTCTGCGCCGCCTCGGACTGTTCGAGATAGGCCAGTTCGGCCTCCTGCAGGCGCTGGTCGAAGTCGGTCTGGTCCGGGAAGCGGTGCAGCGTCGAGGTCATCCACCACGAGAACCGCGAGGCCTTCCAGACCCGGGCGAGCGCGCGTTCCGAGTAGAGATCGACCTCGCCCGGTGCGTTGTGCAGGTAGAAGGCTTCGAGCGCCAGGTGCAGGTAATGCACGTCCGACGCGGCGAGGTTCAGCCCCTTGGCGCCGGTCGGCGGCACGATATGGGCCGCATCCCCGACGAGGAACAGGCGGCCCCATCGCATGGGTTCGCAGATGAAGCTGCGCAGGGGGGCGATTGACTTCTCGATCGACGGGCCGGTCACCAGCGCTTCGGCGCTTTCGGCCGGGATGCGGCGGCGCAGCTCGTCCCAGAACCGGTCATCGCTCCAGGCTTCGACAGTATCGTCGAGCGGGGTCTGGACGTAGTAGCGGCTGAGCGCCGGGTTGCGCATCGAGCAGAGGGCGAAGCCGCGCGCATGGTTGGCGTAGATCAGTTCGTGGTTGACCGGCGGGGTTTCGGACAGGATGCCGAGCCAGCCGAACGGGTAGACCTTCTCGTGCTCGGTGCGGACGGTGTCGGGGATGGTCTTGCGGCTGACGCCGTGGAACCCGTCGCAGCCCGCGATCCAGTCGCAGTCGATCCGGTGCTCGGTCCCGTCCTTGCGATAGGTGACATGGGGGTGGTCGGTGTCGACGCCGTGCAGGGTGACGCCCTCCGCCTCGTGGATCACGAGGCCGCCCATCGCGTCGCGGGCGGCGTAGAGGTCGCGCGTCACCTCGGTCTGGCCATAGACCACGACCGAGTCGTTCACCCGGTCCTTGAACGAGATCCGGAACTGGCGCCCGGCGGCGGCGATCAGGGTGCCGTCGTGGACGAGGCCCTCGCGGTCCATCCGCTCGCCGACCCCGGCCTTGCGCAGGAGGTTGCAGAGCCCGCGTTCGAGCACACCCGCCCGGATGCGGGACAGGACATAGTCGCGTGTGCGCTGCTCGACGACGACCGTGTCGATCCCGGCCCGGTGCAGCAATTGGCTGAGCAGCAGGCCGGACGGGCCGCCGCCGATGATGCAGACCTGTGTGCGCATCTGTCCCTCCCCTTTGACCCTTCGGAAGATATCGGACAGGCTTGGCGCGCATACAGGCCGCTTCGGCCAAAAACTTGTATCAATCGCGCATGAACAACCCAGTGACACGGATTCCGGCCTTCGGGCTCTATGGCGAGGCCGAGGGCCTGCCGGACCTGTGCCATGTCGAGACGTTGGCGGACCGGGCCGCGCCGCTCGACTGGGAAATCGCGATTCACCGCCATGACGCGCTATCGCAACTCCTGCTGATGGAGAACGGCGGCGGCTGGGCCGAGGTCGACGGGGCGCGCCACGCCCTGCGGTCCGGGACGGTGGTGTTCGTGCCCCGGCTCTGCGCGCATGGCTTCGCGTTCGAACCGGGATCTGAGGGGATGGTCATCACCTTTCCGCAGGCCACGCTGGCGGCCACGCTGGGGCCACGGACGCCGCCGGAGCTGGCGCGCCCCTGGCTGGGTCCGGCCGAGCCCGAGTTGCGCGAGGCGCTGCGCCAGATCGCGGACGAGCATCGCGCGCAGCGCAGCCTGCGCGCCCCGGTGCTGACGGGCCTGATCGGTCTGTGCCTGCTGCGGGTGGCCCGAGCGGCGGAAGATGGCGGTGGCCCGGTACCGCAAGGCCCCTACGAGGCGCTGGTGGCCGGGTTCCTCGCCCTCCTCGACGCCCGGTTCCGCGAGGAGAAGCGCGTCGCGGCCTATGCCGGGGCGCTGGGCCGGACGGCCTCGCACCTGAACCGGGCCTGTCGGGCGGTGCTCGGGCGGTCCGCGTCGCGGGTGATCCGCCAGCGGGTGATGATGGAGGCCCGGCGCGAGCTGGCCTATACGCTGCGCCCGGTCTCGGAGATCGGCTGGTCGCTGGGCTTCGACGACCCCGCCCATTTCGCCAAGGCGTTCCGGCAGGAGACCGGGCAAAGCCCGCGCGGCTTCCGGGCCGGCGTGCTGGGCTGAGCGTCAGGCGACCTGCCGCCCGGTGACCCAGACGCCCCGGATCACCGGCAGATCCTCGGTAACGCGGAAGCGCAGCAGGTCGGCGCGCAGACCCTGGGCCAGCGCCCCGCGATCGGTCAGGCCGACCGCGGCGGCCGGCGCGGCGGTGACGGTCGCGAGCCCGCGCGCCATGTCGCCCCAGAGCGCGCCCAGCCGGACCGCCGCCATCAGCAGGGCCGCCGGAATGTAGTCCGAGGACAGGATGTCGAGCAGCCCGGCTTCCGCCAGCACCTGCGCCGAGACGTTGCCCGAGTGCGAGCCGCCCCGGATCAGGTTGGGCGCGCCCATGATCGTTCGGATCTGCGCGGCATGGCAGGCGCGGGCGGCCTCCTCGGTGGTCGGGAACTCGGCCACGGTGACCCCATGGGCCACCGAGGCGGCGACCTGGGCCTCCGTGCTGTCGTCGTGGCTGGCAATCGCCGCGCCCATGTGCCGGGCGGCCGCGACGGCGGCGGCTTCGTGCTTGGCGCCCAGCTTTTCCTGCAGGCCGTAGAGGTACTGCACGTAGGCGTCGAAGCCGGTCTTCGAGAGACCGTGCTTGCCGCGCACGTAGTCCTCGAACTTGGAGATGTCCGCGAACTGCCGCTGGCCGGGGGTGTGGTCCATCAGGCTGACGATGCCGACCCGGTCCTCGGGGCCGAATTCGGACAGTTCGTCCTCAAGCGTTTCCGAACAGATCTCGGCGCGCAGGTGGATATGGTGGCTGATCTTCAGGACGCCGGCCGCCCGCGCGGTCAGGATCTCGGTCGCCATCTGCCTGGCGTACTTGTGATAGCCGACCGAAGCCTCGACGATGGACCCGACCCGGATCGCGTCGAAGACGGTGGTGATCCCGCAGCCCGCCAGCTCGGCGTCATGGGCGAGGATCGCCGCATCGTGGCGCCACGCGACCTTGGGGCGCGGGGTGATGTGGCGTTCGAGGTTGTCGGTGTGCAGCTCGATCAGGCCGGGGGCGAGGTAGTCGCCTTCGCAGTCGATGGCGCCCCGGGTGTCGGTCGCGCCCGGCTCGATCACGGCAATCGTGCCGCCCCGCACGGTCAGGGCCCCGCGAACCACCCCCTCGGGCAGGATCAGGTTTGCATTCGCGAGGCGGAGGGTGTCAGTCATGGGCGGGACTCCGGGGGAGAGGCGGGCAGGGCATGGGATATCGGCGATACGCGGTCTATTACAGACCCTCTGGGGACCTTGGCGCGCTGGGCGCGCGCTGGCTGGGCTGGGACCCGGCCACCGGCGCGGTGCCGGACCCGGTCGAGGACCTCGGCGTCGGTGCGGCGTGGGAGGCGCTGACGGTCACGCCGCGGAAGTACGGCCTGCATGCCACGGTGAAGCCGCCGTTCCGCCTGGCCGACGGGACGGACGCCGAGGGACTGGGACGGGACTTTGCCGCCCTGTGCGCCGACCTCGCACCGGTGCCGCTGGGGCCGCTGGCCGTGACGCGGATCGGCGGGTTCTTCGCGCTCTGCCCGGTTGAGGTGCCGGAGGCCCTCGGTCCCCTCGCGGGCGAGGCGGTTGCGCGCCTCGATGCCTTCCGCGCGCCGCCGGGCGAGGCAGAGCTTGCCCGCCGTCGCGCTGGCGGACTGACCGTGCGGCAGGAGACGCTGCTGACGCGCTGGGGCTACCCCTACGTGATGGACGAGTTCCGGTTCCACATCACTCTGACCGGACGGGTGCCGTCCGACCGCCGGGCGGAGGTCGAGACCGTGCTGAAGCGCGGTTTCACGCCCGTTCTGCGGGCACCGGTGCTGCTGGAGACGCTGACCCTGATGGGCGAGGATGACGACGGGCGGTTCCACGATGTTCAGACCCTGCCGTTGTCGGGGAAGAGCTGAGCGCGGATCGCCGCCACCGTGTCGTCCAGCGCGCCGTCGTTCGCGACCGTGATCCCGGGCAGATCCGCGGGGATCGCCGCGCCCGTCCGGGCGAGGCGGCGGGTCAGAAGGTCGCCCTCTTCCCGGCCCCGCGCGGCAAGGCGCTGCGCCAGCGTTTCCGGGGTCGCGGTCAGGTGCAGAACCACCAGGCGCGGTACGCGCTGCGCGGCCTCGGCCAGCACGCCGCGGGACAGGTTCACCAGCAGGTCGCACCCCTGGTCGAGGGGCAGCAGCTCGCGGTGCGGGATGCCGTAGCGCAGGCCATGCGCGCCCCAGTGCAGGGCGAAGGCCCCCTCGGCCTGCAGGCGCTCGAACGTCGCGTCGTCGCTGGGGGTGAAGTCCTCGCCCCCGGCTTCGGCGGCGCGCGTGATGACCCGGCGGACGCAGCCGAGGCCCGGAACCGCCGCGGCAAGCGCGGTCATCACGGAATCCTTCCCGACACCGGACGGACCGACGACGGCGATCAGGCGGCCGGGTCCGGTCATGCGGCCCGGTCCGGCGTGAAGGCGGTCACGTCCACCTCTCGGTCGCAGACGCGGGCGCGGGCCTCGACGTCGTGGAAGATGCCGAGGATCGCCGCGCCGCGCGCCTTGGCTTCCTCGATCAGGGTCAGGACGGTCTCGCGGTTGGCGGCGTCGAGGCTGGCGGTCGGCTCGTCGAGCAGGAGCGCGGGGTAGGCATGGGCGAAGCCGCGCGCGATGTTGACCCGCTGCTGTTCGCCGCCCGAGAAGGTCGTCGGGCTGAGCGTCCAGAGCGTTTCCGGGATGCGCAGGCGGGTCAGAAGCTCTGCCGCCCGGGTCCGCGCGCTTGTCGCGTCGATCCCCCGCGCCAGCAGCGGTTCGGCGACCACGTCGAGCGTGGGCACACGCGGCACGACGCGCAGGAACTGGCTGACGTAGCCGAGCACGTCGCGGCGCAGCGTCAGGATCTCGCGCGGTTCGGCCTGCGCCACGTCGGTCTCACCGACCATGATCCGCCCGGAGGCCGCCAGGTAGTTCCCGTAGATCATGCGCATCAGCGTCGACTTGCCCGCCCCGGAGGCCCCGGTCAGCGCCACGCATTCGCCCGGGGCGACCGAGAGCGTCGCACCTTCCATCACGCGGATCACGGCGCTGCCCTGGTTGTGCAGGGTGAAGGTCTTGGAGACGTCGGAGACCGCGATCATAGCCAGTCCTTCCATTTGAACAGCAGAAACGTGCCGAGCGACGAGGCCGCCATGAGAGCCGTCACCACGAGGCTTCCGGCCGGGGTCTGGTCGAACGGCAGATGGGCGAGGTTCATGCCCCAGGCGGATGCCACGAGGGTCGGCGGCAGGAACAGCGCCGAGACGACGGAGAGGATCCGGACGGTGTTGTTCTGCGCGAGGTTGATCAGGCCAAGCGTGGTGTCGACGATCAGGCTGACGCGCGACGACAGGAAATCGGCGTGGACCGAGAGGGCGGAGAGGTCACGCATCAGGGCCTTGATGAGGTCGGTCCGGGCCGCGCCTGCAGCGGAGGCGCCGTGAAAGCTGAGCGCGCGTTCCATCGAGGTCAGCCCGAGACGCACCCGGCCCAGCAACTCGCCCTGCTGCCCGATGGCGACCAGTGCGCCGCGCAACTGCCCGGTGTCGCGCGGCCCGCCCCCGGCGAAGGCGGTCCGCCCGGCGGCGTCGATCTCGCGCCCCGCGGCCTCCAGCAGGTCGGCGAGGCGCGCGACGATCTCTTCGGCCAGACCGAGAAACAGCTCGCCCGCCCCCGCACACCCGGCGCTGCCGCGCCCGGCCCGGGTTGGAAAGGTCTCGAAGGGCTTCGGGGCGTGGTGGCGCACGCTGACGAGCCGGTCGGGGGAGAGGATGAAGGTCACCGGCCCGGCGACCGAGACGCCGTTGGCGTCGCTGCCCGGGATGACCACGGTGATGTAGCTGGCCCCGTCCTCGTGGTAGAGGCGGTTCGAGATCTCGATCTCCTCCATGTCCTCCGGGCTGGGCACGGCGATTCCCAGAGCTTCGACCGCCGCGGTCTGGCGGGGCAGGGGCCGGTAGAGGTCGATCCACAGCGCAGCCCCGAGATCGGCGCGCGGCTCGGCGTCGTTCACGAGGTCGGCCGACACGTCGAGCCGTTCGAGATCGCGCCCGGTGGAACGGTAGGCAAAGAGCATCTCAGACCTGCAGGACGGACGAGACGAGAAGCTGGGTGTAGGCGTGCTGCGGGTCGTCGAGCACCTGGTCGGTCAGACCGGTCTCGACCACGTGGCCGTCCTTCATCACCATCAGCCGGTGCGCCAGAAGACGGACCACGGCGAGGTCATGGGTGACGACGATGGCCGACAGGCCCATGTCGCGCACGAGCCCGCGCAGCAGGTCCAGAAGCCGCGCCTGCACGGACACGTCGAGGCCGCCGGTCGGTTCGTCCATGAACACGAGGCGCGGTCCGGACACGAGGTTCCGCGCGATCTGCAGCCGTTGCTGCATCCCGCCCGAGAACTGGGTCGGCCGGTCGTCGATGCGGCTGGTGTCGATCTCGACCCGGCCCAGCCAGTCGGCGGCGGCAGCGCGGATGTCGCCGTAGTGCCGGGCACCGACGGACATCAGCCGCTCGCCGACGTTGCCACCCGCGCTGACGCCCATCCGCAGCCCGTCGCGGGCGTGCTGGTGGACGAAGGCCCAGTCGGTGCGGCCCAGCATCCGGCGTTCGGGCTCGGACATCGTGACGGTGTCGCGCGGCCCCTCGGCGCGGGTGTCGAACAGCACCTGCCCGGCATCCGGGGCCTGATGTCCCGCGAGGCAGTTCAGCAGGGTGGACTTGCCGGAGCCGGATTCGCCGACGATTCCCAGCACCTCGCCGGGCCAGAGGTCGAAGCTGACGTCGGCGCAGCCGATCCGCGCGCCGTAGCGCTTGGTCAGGCTCCGGACGGACAGAAGCGGGGTCATGCGGCCTCCCCGCGCCGGGTGGCGCAGAAATCGGTGTCGGAGCAGACGAACATGCGCCCTCCCTCGTCATCGACGATCACCTCGTCGAGATAGCTGGTCGTCGCCCCGCATAGCGCACAGGGATGATCGGCCTTGGACGGATCGAAGGGGTGATCCTCGAAATCGAGGCTGACGACCTGCGTATAGGGCGGGATGGCATAGATGCGCTGCTCGCGCCCGGCGCCGAACAGCTGGATCGCGGGCGAGCCGGACAGTTTCGGATTGTCGAACTTCGGGATCGGCGAGGGGTCCATCACGTAGCGGTCCTCGACCTTGACCGGGTAGGCGTAGCTGGTGGCGATGGTGCCGTGACGGGCGATGTCCTCGTAGAGCTTCACGTGCATCAGGCCGTAGTCCTCGAGCGCGTGCATCTTGCGGGTCTCGACCTCGGACGGTTCGAGAAAGCGCAGCGGTTCGGGGATCGGCACCTGGTAGACGAGGATCTGGTCCTCGGTCAGCGGATGCTCGGGGATGCGGTGCC
>JAUIAU010000072.1 GCA_030425185.1 Alphaproteobacteria bacterium | reverse complement strand
ATGGCGAGCGTGCCGCACACCACGTCGGCCGCGACATCCGCCGTGCCGCGCAGCGACAGGTCGCCGGCCGTGACGGTGCCCTTGACGGTCCCCGCGATGACCATGCGCGCGGCGTCGGCCTCGCCGTCGAGCCGGGCGGTGGTGCCCACGGTCAGGTCCTGCGCCTCGATCTTGCCGGTGATGCGGCCGTCGACCGTGATCCGGCCGCTGCCCTTGACGTGCCCGTCGATCACCAGATCCGGGCCGAAGAAGGAGCCGCCGGTCTCGGTGGCGGCCTCGGGGCGGCGCAGCGCCTGCCCGAAACGCGAAAAGTCGGTCATCTGAACCCCCATGGCTTGTAGATCGGGCTTGCCGGGGCGCAGGCCACCGGTCAAGCCGCCCGCAGACTGTCCACAGGCGGCTGTGACCGGGATGCCCTGCGATCAGGCGCTCTCGAGGGCGCGGGTCACGTCCGCGATCAGGTCGCCGGTGTCCTCCAGCCCGACCGAGAGGCGCACGAGCCCCTCGCCGATGCCCAGCGACTCGCGCTGGGCCGGGCTGAGGCGCTGGTGAGTCGTCGTCGCCGGGTGGGTGATGATCGACTTCGCGTCCCCGAGGTTGTTCGAGATCGTCACGATCTCCAGCGCGTTCAGGAAGCGGAAAGCGGCCTCACGCCCGCCCGCGAGATCGAGCGCCAGCACCGTGCCGAACCCGTCCATCTGCGCTGCCGCCGTGGCGTGCTGCGGATGCGCCGCAAGGCCGGGATAGATCACGCGCGCCAGCTTGGCGTGCCCGTCCAGGGCTTCGGCCAGCGCCATCGCGCTGTCGGCCTGCGCCCGCACCCGCAGGTCGAGCGTCTCCATCCCCTTCAGCATCACCCAGGCGTTGAACGGAGAAAGCGCCCCGCCAGTGTGCTTCAGGTAGGGTTCCGCCACCTTGCGCACGAACTGCTTCGTGCCGCAGATCACCCCGCCGAGGCAGCGGCCCTGTCCGTCGATGTGCTTGGTTGCGGAATAGACGATGACATCCGCGCCCAGCTCGACCGCGCGCGAGAACACCGGGGTCGCGAAGACGTTGTCCACGATGACGAGCGCGCCGACTGCGTGGGCGATCCCGGCGACGGCGGCGACGTCGATCACCTCCAGAGTCGGGTTCGACATCGATTCGAAGAACACCGCCTTGGTGCCGGGCCGCACGGCGGCGCGCCACTGGTCGAGGTCGGTGCCGTCGACGAAGGTCACCTCGACGCCGTAGCGGGTCAGGATCTCTTCGAGGATGTAGAGGCACGAGCCGAACAGGGCCCGGGCCGACACGACATGATCGCCCGCCCGCAGCAGCGAGGTCAGCGCCCCGTTGACCGCCGCCATGCCCGAGGCGGTGGCGAACGCGTCCTCGGTCCCCTCGAGCGCCGCGATCCGGTCCTCGAACATCCGGACGGTGGGGTTGCCGTAGCGGGCATAGATGTATTCGTCCGGCCCGGCCTCGATGAAGCGTGCCTCCGCGGCCTCGGCGGTGTCGTAGACGAAGCCCTGCGTCAGGTAGATGGCTTCCGCCACTTCGCCGTACTGGCTGCGGCGGGTGCCGGCGTGGACGAGCTTCGTGCGGGTCTTCCAGTCGGTCATCGGTCCTCCTCGGCGCGCTGAAACGGGGCAGGGCGCGCGCCACGAAAAAAGCCCCCGAACGCCGGGAAAGGCAACGGGGGCGACCGCAGACCTTTTAGCAGCTTGTTTAGCGTGGCCTGCAATCCGGCACCAAATCACCACGTGGGAGCGCTGGTAGAGCCAAGAGAAGCCCCGGTCAAGCGGGCCGGGCGGCGCTGTCACCGCGTCGTCATGGAGATGTCACCGCCGCGCAACCTGTCCGTCACGGCCGCGTTGTGCAGGCGCGGCAAGCTGGGTGCAAACCTCTGGGGCACGGGCAGATGCCGCTACTACGGATCAACGCGACGGCAGACGGGCCGCGGCCGGCGACCGGGACGGCGGACCTGCCGCTGGCGCTGGCGGCCGCTCTGCCGCTGGCGGATGCCGACGCCCCGATCGTGGTCCTGCTGCACGGGCTGCGCTTCTCGCCCACCGACCGGGCCAACGATCCGCACGGCCACATCTACGCCCTGCGCCCCTCGTTCCGCTGCTGGAAGGCCGTGAGCTGGCCCCGGCACCTGGGCTTCGGCCGGGGGCGCGCCGACGAGGGGCTGTGCCTGCCCTTCGCCTGGGACGGGGTGGCCGATGTCGGGCGGGGCTACCGGGCCGCCGGTCAGGCGGGGGACCACCTCGCGCAGGTGCTCGACCTGCTCCATGTCCTGGCCCCCGGTCGCCCGGTCCACATCGTCGCGCATTCGCTCGGGGCGCGGGTCGCCCTGCGGGCGCTGTCGCGGACACGCGGGACCGTGGGCCGCGTGATCCTGATCACCCCGGCCGAGTTCCACCGCGCCGCCGCGGCCGCGATGGCCAGCCCCGCCGGGAAACGGGCCGAGGTCATCCAGATCGACGCGGCCGAAAACCGGGTCTTCGACCTCGCCTTCCGGGCCCTCGCCGGGGCGGCGGGCGAGCGGCCGTTGGGCCTGCGCCCGGTCGAGGCGCCGAACTGGCTCAGGCTGTCGATCTCGGAGCCGGGGCACCTCGCCCATCTCGCGCGTCTGGGCTACCGGATCGCGCCACCCCGGAACCGCGTCTGTCACTGGTCGGGCTACCTGCGCCCGGGGGTCTTTGGCCTCTACCGGGCGCTGCTCCGCCGCCCGGCCGAGACGCCGCTGGCGCTGCTGCGCCCCCCTGTTCCGGCCCGCCGTCGCCGCCTGCCGGGCCTGCCCACCGCCCCGCATCGCGCCGCCTGAGGGCTTGCGCTTTGCGGGCGGGCGGTCATCCTCGGACGCGGACCCGCGACAGGAAAGGCGTGCCATGACGCAGCCCATCGACCTCTATTACTGGCCGACCCCGAACGGCTGGAAAATCTCCATCGCGCTCGAGGAGCTGGGCCTGCCCTACACGGTCCATCTCGTGAACCTGCGCGCGGGCGACCAGCACAAGCCCGAGTTCCTGAAGATCTCGCCGAACAACCGGATGCCCGCCATCGTCGATCCCGACGGGCCGGACGGCGCGTCCATCGCGATCTTCGAATCGGGCGCGATCCTGCAATACCTCGCGCGGAAGACCGGCAAGCTCTGCGGTCCGACCGAGCGCGACCGCATCGCCGTCGATCAATGGCTGATGTGGCAGATGGGCGGGGTCGGGCCGATGGCCGGGCAGGCGCACCATTTCCTGAAATTCGCGCCCAACGCCGATCCGCCGCAGGTCCTGCCCTACGCGATGGACCGCTACCGGTCCGAGACCGCGCGTCTCTATGGCGTGCTCGACCGGCAACTGGCGCAGCACGCGTTCGTCGCGGGCGATTTCTTGTCGATTGCCGATATCGCGATCTGGCCCTGGGCCTCGCTCTGGGAGGGGCAGCAGCAGACGCTGGAGGACAAGCCGCACATGGCGCGCTGGCTCGAGGCGATGGCGGCCCGCCCGGCGGTTCAGCGCGGCCACGCGCTGCATCTCGATCTGCGCGTCACACCCCCGTCGGTGCGCGGCTGACCCCACGCGCGCGTTGACACCGCGCGCGGCCCCCGCCAAGCCTGCGCCTCATGTTCGATCTGCGCCCTGTCGGTTATGTCTGCGGACTGCTCGTTGCCACGCTCGGCGTGTCGATGATCTTTCCGTTGCTGGCCGACGTGATCGACGGGAACGGCGAATGGGGCGTGTTCCTCGAGGCCGCGACGATCACCGCGCTCGCAGGCGTGCTGACGGCGATCGCCTGCGCGAACGGGGTCCGCGAGCGCTTGTCGATCCAGCAGACCTTCCTGATGGCGACGGGTGTCTGGGTGGTGCTTCCGGCCTTCGGGGCCTTGCCCTTCGTGCTTGGGGCGACCGAGGCGCGCTATGTCGACGCCTTCTTCGAGGCGATGTCGGGCCTGACCACAACCGGCTCGACCGTCTTCACTGGTCTCGACGAGCTGCCGGCCGGAATCCTGCTGTGGCGGTCGATGCTGCAATGGTTCGGCGGTGTCGGGATCATCGTGGTGGCCATGGTGTTCCTGCCCGAACTGCGGGTGGGCGGCATGCAGATCTTCCGCTCCGAGGCGTTCGAGGTCGGCGGCAAGATCCTCCCGCAGGCCGCGGAGATCGCGAAGCAGATCTCGATCATCTACCTCGGGCTGACGGTGGCCTGCGTGCTGGCCTACGTGGTGGTCGGCCTGAGCCTGTTCGACGCGCTCAACCACGCGATGACCACGATGTCGACCGGCGGCTTTTCGACCCGCGATGCCAGTTTCGGGGCCTTCCAGGGGGCGCCGGAATACGTGGCCTCGGTCTTCATGCTGCTCGCCTCGATGCCCTTCGTCCGCTTCGTGCAGTTCGCCGCGGGCAACACCCGGCCGCTGTTCCGGGACAGCCAGGTGCGCACCTACATCTCGATCATCGTGATCCTCGCGGTCTTCACCACCGGCTACCGCTACGTCGTGGACGGCGACAGCCCCACCCATGCGATCCGCGAAGGCCTTTTCAACATCACATCGATCATGTCGGGCACCGGCTATGCCTCGACCGACTACCAGGAATGGGGCCACCTGCCGGCGGTGCTGTTCTTCTTCGTCGGGCTGATCGGCGGTTGCGCGGGCTCGACCGCCTGCTCGGTGAAGATCTTCCGCTACCAGATCCTCGCCTCGGCCGTGGTGGCGCAGATCCGGCGCATCCACTCGCCGCACGGCTATTTCATGGTCCGCTACGATGGCGAACCGGTGGCCGACGATGTCCTGTCCTCGGTGATGGCCTTCTTCGTGATCTTCACCGTTTCGCTGGGCATCCTGACGATCCTGCTCGGGCTGACCGGCCTCGACCCGGTCACGGCCCTCTCGGGGGCGGCGACGGCGCTGGCCAACATCGGGCCGGGCCTCGGCGACACGATCGGGCCGTCCGGCAACTTCTCGACCCTGAACGACACTGCGAAATGGCTGCTCAGCGCCGGGATGCTGGTCGGGCGGCTGGAACTGCTGGTCGTGCTCGTACTGTTCCTGCCGCGCTTCTGGCGGGGCTGAGCCCTCAGCGCTCGGTCGCGCCCCTGCCCGCAAGGATGCGGTCGCGGAACCGCGCGATCCGGGCCTCCTGCGTGGCGCGGGTCTTCGCCGAGGACAGCGCGATCCCATAGCTGCGCTGGCGGCCGGGGGTGAGGGCGGCAAAGGCGTCGGCCAGGTCCGGGTCGGCGTCGAGCGCATCGGTCAGCGCCTCGGGCAGGTCGGGAGCGTCGGTCGCTTTCGGCGCGACCCGTCCGGCGGCGGCATTGGCGCGGCCTTGGGCCAGCAACGCGCCGATGGCCCCGGCCCGCGCGGCGACCTGCCGCGCGTCGGTGAACCGGATCATGTCCGCCGTGCGGCTGTTCGGCCCGGCGCGGGTCAGCAGCCCCTCCGGGTCGGCCAGCAGGGCGGCGTTGAACAGCGACAGGCGGAAGTCGTCGCGGAACGCCCCGAGCAGGGCGACGTTGCGCCCGGCGTGGATGTAGCACGGGTGGCCCCATTTCGCCGTCTCGTCGAGGCCCGCCGCCAGGCAGAGCGCCCGCAGCGCCACCAGCCCTTCGGACCAGCGCGCGGCCGAGCAGTCGGGCGTCTCGACCCTGTCACAGCGGCCGCAGCCCTGCGCAAAGAACGTGTCGGGGTCGCGGGTCATCTCGGGCATGGCACCCTCCGGAATGAAAACGGGGCAGACCCGGTACCGGACCTGCCCCGCGGACATCTCTGACCTGTACGGGTCAGTTCCAGCAGTTGACCAGCACGGCCATCGCCCGGGCGCGATCGGTCAGGTCCTCGGGCGGCAGTCCCGCTTCCGGGGCGGCGCGGGCCGGGGTCACGCCGGCCGCCGCGAAGAGCCCGTCGAGGGCCGCCGCCGGACGGGCGAAGGCCACATCCTCGGGCAGGGCGCGGGTGCCGTCCGCCCCGGGCAGCAGCACGCCCAGAACGAGGCCCGAGCTGTCGAGCACGGCACCGCCGGCCTCGCCGCGTTCGGCCTTCAGGCCGAGACGCACCAGGTCGGTTTCACCGCCGAGGCCGCGCAGGTCCTCCAGCGTGCCGAAGTTGACGGTCGGCGTGCCCAGGGCGCCCTCGAAGGGGAAGCCCGCCACGGCCACGTCGCCGCGCAGGCGCGCCACGCCGTCAAGGAAGGTGGCGCTGGTCGCCGGGGCAAGCGCGCTCGCGGGCGTCAGCACCGCGAGGCCCGTCGCCGCGTCCACCGCCGCCACGCTGGCGTCGATGTCGCCGGTGATGGTGATGCGGCCGCAGCCCTCGACGCCCTCGGCGACGGTCAGCACATGGCCGCGCGGATCGAGGTAGAACCCGCTGCGCGCCTTCTCGGGACGCCGGATCTCGAGACCGGAGAGCAGGTCGAGGCTCTGCGTCGCCGAGGCCTGGCCGAGCGTGTCGTCGAGCGCGCTGTCGCCCACCGGGCGGAAGCTCTCGCGCATGATCGGCACGATCTTGGCGAAGAGGTCGTCCTCTTCGGGGGCCCAGGTCACCGTGAAGCCCTTCACCATGCCATCCTGAAGCGCGGCGTGGGTGTAGGAGTGCAGGCGGTCGTTCTGGCCGGTCAGCACGAAGTCGTTGGCATTCTTCCGGCGATCCCCGGTCAGCGGCACGATCTCCAGCGTCTGCATGATGTCGTAGAGACCGTGCAGCGTGGCGCGCGTGCCTTCCTGGCTGATCAACAGCACGCGGGTCGTGCCGCCGTCGGTGTTGTCGTAGTGGACGAAGGGCGGCTCGTAGCGGGCAAAGGCGACCCGGGCCATCGGCAGTTGCATGCGGATGCCGGCCGCCTCGTCGGTGACCTCTTCAAGGCCGAGCGAAGCCAGCTGGTCGCGGTAGCCCTGCAGCAGGGCGGCGCGCTGGGCGGTGGTCAGGATGCCGGTCGCCTCGTAGCCGTTGGCGGTCTGCCATTGGGCCATGGCGTTGCGGGTGCCGGGTCCGAAGGCCCCGTCGATGCCCGAGCGGTAGAACCCGAACCATTGCAGCGCGACCTGCAGCGCCTCGCGGCCTTCGCGGTCAAGGGCGGCTTCGCTCTGACGGGCCTGCTGCGGGGTCTCGTCGGGCAGGGTGGACTGCACCGGGACCACCGGCTGCGGCGCCGGGGCCTCGACCACCGGGGCGACGGGCTCGGGGGCTGCGAGCACCGATGCGCCGACCGGGTAGACCTGCTCGACGTAGATGCCGCCGTCGGTGATGAAGGCGTCCCGCGGCACGAGGCCCTGACCCTGCAGGCGGGCCAGCACCTGGGCCGCGTCCTGCGGCGCGTAGGGGCCGGCCGCCACGGCATACCAGCCGGTGTTGGCGCGGAAGCCGTTGATGTTGTCGATGGCCTGCGCGTAGCCGCGCGCGGCGGTCTCGGTCTCGCCCAGAGTCGGATGCGACTCGATCTGCACAAACACCGCGTCCTGTGCGGCGGCGGCCAGCGCCGTAAGCAGCGGGAAGAGGGCGGCAAGACCTGCCAGAACTATGCGTCTCATACTGTATCCGAATCCGTTTCGAGCCTGTGGCACCGGACCATATCGAATTGCAGCAGCGATGCACCCCAATATCCGGTGAGGGCCGATTGACCCCCCCTTGGCTGTTGCCTAGAGAGAACGCGCCTTCAAGACCGGGAACCCGCCATGGACACGCCGCGTTCGTTTCAGGAGATCATCCTGCGCCTTCAGACCTACTGGTCGGGCAAGGGCTGCGCGATCCTGCAGCCCTACGACATGGAAGTGGGCGCGGGGACCTTCCACCCGGGTACCACGCTGCGCTCGCTTGGGACCCGGCCCTGGGCCGCGGCCTACGTGCAGCCGTCGCGGCGGCCGACGGACGGGCGCTACGGCGAGAACCCGAACCGGCTGCAGCATTATTACCAGTACCAGGTGCTGATCAAACCGAGCCCGCCCGACCTGCAGGAGCTGTATCTCGGCTCGCTCCGGGCCATCGGAATCGACTTCACGCACCATGACATCCGCTTCGTCGAGGACGACTGGGAAAGCCCGACGCTGGGCGCCTGGGGCCTCGGCTGGGAGGTCTGGTGCGACGGCATGGAAGTGTCGCAGTTCACCTATTTCCAGCAGGTCGGCGGGCATGACTGCCACCCGGTCTCGGGCGAGCTGACCTATGGCCTCGAACGGCTGGCGATGTACGTCCTCGGCGTGGACCACGTGATGGACATGCCGTTCAACGACCCGGACGCGCCGATCGCGCTGAAATACGGCGACGTGTTCCGCCAGACCGAGCAGGAATACTCGCGCTGGAACTTCGACGTGGCCGACACCGAGGTGCTGCTGCGCCATTTCGAGGAGGCCGAGGCCGAGTGCCGCCGCATCCTCGACCAGGCCCACGACGACCCGAAGACCGGCAAGCGCATCGTCATGGCGCATCCGGCCTATGACCAGTGCATCAAGGCCAGCCACCTCTTCAACCTGCTCGACGCCCGCGGGGTGATCTCGGTGACCGAGCGGCAGGCCTATATCGGCCGGGTCCGGGCGCTCGCCAAGGCCTGCGCCGACGCCTTCGTCCAGACCCCGGCCGGCGGCTGGGAAGAGAGCGCCGCGTGAGCCCGATGCAGGAGTGGCACCGATGACCGGCGGCAAGTTCGTCGTGGCGATCCTCGTGGCCTGCGCCGCCGCGGCGGGGATCGGCATCTGGTACACCCAGACCCGGGCCTATCACACCGAGGCCCCGGTGCAGGCGACCGTGCGCCTGACGGACGCCGCCGAGGCGGTGCTGGACCTGCCGGTTTCGGGCTTCACCGCCATCGAGACGGTCTCCTCGCCGCTGGGCTTCCGGGCCTGCTTCACCTTCGACACGCCCCCCGATCCCGCCGCGACCGTGCCCTACGAGGGCGCGACGCCGCTGATCGCGCCGGGCTGGTTCGGCTGTTTCGACGCCGGGGCGCTGGACGAGGCGCTCGCCGCCGGGGACGCAACCGCCGTCTTGGGCACCAAGAACATCGCCTATGGCGTGGACCGCATCGTGGCGCTTTTCCCCGACGGGCGCGGCTACGCGTGGCACCAACTGAACAATTGCGGGCGCAAGGCCTATGACGGCTCGCCGGTCGGCGAAGCCTGCCCCCCGCGCGACGACGCCCCCGCGGGCGAGTAGAGGACACCATGCCGGATCTGCTGATCGAGCTTTTCTCCGAGGAAATCCCCGCCCGGATGCAGCGCAAGGCGGCCGAGGACCT
>JAUIAU010000015.1 GCA_030425185.1 Alphaproteobacteria bacterium | reverse complement strand
TGACCGGCTGTAGGTTTTCACCCATGCGTGCGTCCGATGCTGCTGCAGGTTTGTGTCTAGCAGCTTGAATCTAAAGCGCTTTCAGGCGCACGCAACCTTTCCCGCCGATTTGGATGAATAAGGCGGGATGAAGCTGCTGGAGGAGGCCGGGGTCCTGAAGGGCCGTGTCGCCCTGGTGGACGCGGGAAAGGTCGGCTGCGGGCTGACCGTCCTGGTGCTGATTCGCACTGCCCTGCATGACGCGCGTTCGATGAAGGCCCTGCATGACGCGGTCCACGCGATGCCCGAGGTGACCGGGGCCTACCGGATGACGGGCGACCTCGATTACGTCCTGCGCGTGCGGGTGTCCGACGTCGCCGCCTACGACGCGTTCTACAAGCGGCTGATCGCCCGCGTGGCGCTGTCGGACATTTCCGCCAGCTTCGTGATGGAAGAGCTGAAGGACACGACGGCGGTCCCGTTATAGGCCCATGTCCCCTGCGACGACTCGCCCGGTGTGACATCTGCGCGACCGCTTGACGCAATGCGGCCACACCCGCAGAAACCGCCCATCAAAGTCGGCCCTTGAGCGGTGACACCCCCAAGGGAATCGGCTAACCGTTGACCTAACTACTAGATGTAGGAGACCCACCATGGCCGATCACAAGCACGGCTCGATGGACACCACCGATCACGAGAAGACCTTCGCAGGGTTCATGAAGGCTGCCGTCTGGGTTGCGGCCGTCTCGGTTGGAATCCTGATCTTCCTCGCCTTGTTCAACAGCTAACCGTTTCCGAGACAGACAGGGATACCCGATGCGTTCGATGCTGCTTCTTCTGGCGAGTCTTCTCGCCCTCTCGGCCTGTGGCCCCGAAGAGAAATGGGCATCGGATGCCGCGGTGACGCGCGCCAGCTACCGCGACCCGGGTCCGTCGTCGATCACGCTCTACACGATGGTGTCGAACGACACCGGCGCGGGCGGACATTCGGCGCTGATGATCAACGGGTCCGAGCGCGTGCTCTACGATCCCGCGGGATCGTGGAACCACCCGGCCGCGCCCGAGCGGAACGACCTGCACTACGGGTTCACCCCGTGGCAGCAGAGCTTCTACATCGACTACCACGCCCGCACGACCTACCACGTCGTGGAGCAGACGCTGACCGTCCCGCAGGAGACGGCCGATGCCCTGATCCGCTCGGTGATGCAGCAGGGCGCGGCGCCCAAGGCCTATTGCACCCGGTACAACTCGACCGCGCTCAAGCGGGTGCCCGGGTTCGAGGGCATCGGCGTCACCTGGTATCCGGTCGACCTGATGGAGCAGTTCGCCGAGATCCCCGGCGTGCGCACCCGGAAGATCTACGACGACGATCCCGCCTACAACCGCACCATGCTGGAAGCGGGAATCGTTCCTGTCGCTGCCGACGCCTTCACCGCCGCGAACTGAGCCGGCAAGGCAGAGCAGATCACAGGGCCTTCGGGCCCTGTTTTCATTTTCGCCGCAGGTGTTCGTCGAGACGCGGCAGGATTTCCACGAAGTTGCACGGCCGGTGTCGGTAGTCGAACTGCCAGTGCAGGATCTCGTCCCACGCGTCCCGGCAGGCACCCGAACTGCCCGGCAGGGCGAACAGGTAGGTGCCGTTGGCGACGCCGCCGGTCGCGCGGCTCTGCACGGCGCTGGTCCCGATCTTCTGGAACGAGACCATCGTGAACACCGTGGCGAAGGCGTCGATCTCCTTCTCGTAGACGCGCCGGTGCGCCTCGACCGTGACGTCGCGCCCGGTCAGGCCTGTGCCGCCGGTGCTGAGGATGACATCGATCTCCGGATCGGCCACCCAGGCGCGCAGCTGCGCCTCGATCTCGTCGGCCTCGTCGCGCAGGATCGCCCGCGCCGCCAGCCGGTGCCCGTCGCGGGTCAGCCGCTCGACCAGCGTATCGCCGGACTTGTCCTCGGCCAGCGTCCGGGTGTCCGACACGGCCAGCACGGCGATCCGCATCGGCAGGAAGGGGCGGCTCTCGTCGATGCGGGACACGGGATCAGGCCTCCAGCCGGTCTTTCAGGGTCAGCAGGTCCGTCCAGGCGTGCCGCTTCTGGGCGGGTTGGCGCAGCAGGAAGGACGGGTGGAACATCGGCAGGGCGGGCCGGCCCAGCACCTCGGTCCAGGTGCCGCGCAGGCGGGTGATCCCGCGCCGCCCGAGCAGCGCGTCGCAGGGAATGTTGCCCATCACCACCAGAATCGCCGGATCGGCCAGCGCGATGTGCCGTTCGAGGAACGGGCGCAGCATGGCGATTTCCTGCGGGGTCGGGTCGCGGTTCTGCGGCGGCCGCCACGGCAGGACATTGGTGATATAGAGCGCCCGGCCCGGATCGGGCTCGGCGCGCCCCAGGCCGATGGCAGCAAACATCCGGTCCAGCAACTGCCCGGCCTTGCCGACGAAGGGCAGCCCCTGCAGGTCCTCGTCACGGCCCGGGGCCTCGCCCACGATCATCACGCGCGCTTCCGGCCGCCCGTCGGCAAAGACCAGCGACCGCGCACCGCCCTTCAGCACGCAATGCTCGTAGGCCGCCATCGCGTCGCGCAGCTCTTCCAGCGTGCCGGCCGCGTTTGCCGCCGCCTGCGCCTCGGCCACCGGGTCGGCATCGGCCAGCGGCACCAAGGGCGGGGCCGAGACCGGGGGCGTCACCGGGGCGGCGGGGGCCGCGGCGCGGGCGGCCAGCGCCTCGGACTCAGCGAAGCGGTCCACCGGCGCATCGGCGATCGCCTCGGTCGCGCCGAGATCCACCTGCCAGTCGAGTGCCGCCAGCGCGCCGTGCCAGTCGAGGTTCATGCCCATGAGCCGCACCCTAGGCCCCGCGCCCTGCCCCTGCAATCGGGTGCTTGAGACCGCCACACCGCCCGGCCTATAACCGGGCGAACCGCGCGGGGAGAGAGATGGGTTTCAGGGCACGCCACCTGCTGGGCATCGAAAGCCTCGCCCCCGACGAGATCGTCACCCTGCTCGACCTCGCCGAGACCTATGTCGATCTCAACCGCCGCCCCGACAAGCACGGCACCGCGCTGGTCGGCCTCACCCAGATCAACATGTTCTTCGAGGCCTCGACCCGCACGCAGGCCAGCTTCGAACTGGCGGGAAAGCGCCTCGGGGCCGACGTGATGAACATGGGCGTCGCCCAGTCCAGCGTGAAGAAGGGCGAAACCCTCATCGACACCGCGATGACGCTGAACGCCATGCACCCGGACCTGCTGGTAGTGCGGCACCCGAATTCGGGTGCTGTCGCGCTGCTGGCCCAGAAGGTCACCTGCGCCGTGCTGAACGCGGGCGACGGACGGCACGAGCACCCCACCCAGGCCCTGCTCGACGCCCTGACCATCCGCCGGGCCAAGGGCCGCCTGCACCGGCTGACCGTGGCGATCTGCGGCGACATCGCCCACAGCCGCGTCGCCCGCTCGAATCTGCTGCTGCTGCACAAGATGGAGAGCCGCGTGCGCCTCGTCGGCCCCGCGACGCTGATGCCGCCGGGCATTGCCGACCTGGGCGTCGAGGTCTGCGAGGACATGCGCGAGGGCCTGCGCGACGCCGACGTCGTGATGATGCTGCGCCTCCAGAAGGAGCGCATGGACGGCGGTTTCATCCCGTCCGAGCGCGAGTATTACCACCGCTACGGCCTCGACGCCGAGAAGCTGTCCTATGCCAAGCCGGACGCCATCGTCATGCACCCCGGCCCGATGAACCGCGGGGTCGAGATCGACGGGCTGCTGGCCGACGACATCAACCGCTCGGTGATCCAGGAACAGGTCGAGATGGGCGTCGCCGTCCGCATGGCCGCGATGGACCTGCTGGCGCGCAACCTGCGCGCCGCGCGTGCCCCGGAGACGGTCCTTGTTTGAGGCGCTGCGCAGGCTGTTCCGGCGCGCCCCCGCGCCCGCTGCCCCCGCCGGGCCGAAGCCGCGCGCGAAGCCGCCCGTGCCGCGCGTCGTGCACGTGTTCACCTGCGCCTTCGAGACCACGCAGGGGTTCCTAAACTACACCGAGCAGCACTGGAGCTCGCAGGACGCCGAGCCGGTGTGCGCCTTCGAGCAGGACCTCGCCCTGTCCTCGCTCGACCGCAACTACATCGACCTGATCGACGGCGGCCCCGAGGCCGTCGATGCCCATGTCCGCCCGCTCCTGAAACACGGCGTCGATGCGGATGCGGTGTTCCTGAACACCCCCCGCGTGGCGCAGGCGATCCTGATCTACGACATCGCCCTGCCCCCCGACGCCCCCGCGCTGCGCGCGACCCGCTCCGCCCGCTACGTCGGATGCTTCGAGCTGGCCTCGTGACCGGTACCCGCCCGGATACCGCGCCCGAGCATCCCAGCCAGCAGGCCTGGGCGCCCTATCTCGACGCGGGCGAGCGCCTGCTCTGGGAAGGGTATCCGTCGCAGCGGCTGTTCGTCCTGACGAAGCAGGATGCCGTCCTGATCCCGTTCTCGATCCTCTGGGGCGGCTTCGCGCTGTTCTGGAACGTCGGTGTCTGGGTCGCGGGCGCACCGCTGTTCTTCAGCCTCTTCGGCCTACCCTTTCTCGCGGTGGGGGCCTACATGACGGTCGGCCGGTTCTACCACGACCGCTACCTGCGCCGGCACACGGTCTATGCCCTGACCGACCGGCGCGCCTTCATCGCCATCTCGGCCTTCGGCAAGCGCACGCTCCGGGACAAGCAGATCACCGCGATGACCCGGATCGACTACACGCAGGGAACCGAGGCGACACTCGCCTTCGACCCCTCTGCCGCCAGCCTCGGGACCTCGCGCAGCGCGACGAGCTTCGCGCCCGGCGGCACCGGCGACTTCACCTTCCGCCTCATCCCCGACGGCGACCCGGTCTACCGGCTCGTCCGCGACATCCAGCGAGCCTCCGCATGAGCGCCCTTCTCCTGACCAATGCCCGGCTGATCGACCCCGAGGCCGGGACCGACCGGATCGGCAGCCTGCTGATCGAGAACGGCGTCATCACCGCCCGGGACCCGTCGCCGGTGCCCGCCCTTGCCGCGGTCCACGATTGCGGCGGTCTTTGCCTCGCGCCCGGGATCGTCGATCTCGGGGTCAAGATCGGCGAGCCGGGCGAGCGCCACAAGGAAAGCTTCAAGACCGCCGGGCGCGCCGCGGCCGCCGGGGGCGTGACCACGATGGTGACCCGCGCCGACACCAACCCGCCGGTGGACACGCCCGAGACGCTCGAATTCGTCACCCGCCGCGCGGCGCAGGTCAGCCCGGTCCGGATCGCGCCGATGGCCGCGCTGACCAAGGGCCGCGACGGGCGCGAGATGGTCGAGATCGGCTTTCTCAGCGATGCCGGGGCTGTCGCCTTCTCCGATGGCGACCGGGTGGTGACGGACCTCAAGGTCTTCTCGCGCGCGCTGACCTATGCCCGCAGCCTGGGCGCGCTGGTGATCGGCCATGTGCAGGAACCGACGCTGTCGAAAGGGGCGGCGGTGACCTCCGGCAAGTTCGCCACGCTGCAGGGTCTTCCCGCCGTCTCGCCGCTGGCCGAGAGTCTGGGCCTCGAACGCGACCTCGCGCTGGTCGAGGCGACGCGCGCCCGCTACCACGCCGACCAGGTCTCGACCGCCTCGGCGCTGCCCGCGCTGCGCCGGGCCAGCGAGGCGGGGCTCGATGTCACCGCCGGGGTGTCGGTCCATCACCTGACGCTGAACGAGTTCGACGTCGGCGACTACCGCACCTTCTTCAAGCTGAAGCCGCCGCTCCGGTCCGAGGACGACCGGCAGGCGATGGTCGAGGCCGTCGCCGACGGTCTGATCGACGTGATCTCGTCGATGCACACGCCGCAGGACGAGGAGTCGAAGCGCCTGCCGTTCGAGGAAGCCGCCAGCGGCGCGGTCGGTCTGGAGACGTTGCTGCCCGCCAGCTTGCGCCTCGTGCATGCCGGCGCGCTCGACCTGCCCCGTCTCTTCGCCGCGCTGTCGCTCAACCCGGCACGGCGGCTGGGCCTGCCCGGCGGGCGGCTGTCGGCCGGGGCGCCCGCCGACCTCGTGCTCTTCGACCCGGACGCGCCCTTCCTGCTCGACCGGGCAACGCTGCATTCCAAGTCCAAGAATACCCCGTTCGACGGCGCCCGCCTGCAAGGCCGGGTGCGCGCCACCTGGGTTGGCGGCACGCAGGTGTTCCCCTTCCCCTGACGGACCGGTCCGCCCGCCGGGGCCGCGCGCACCGACACGATACCGACGTGATACCGACGAGAGACCGATGCCCGAAATCACCACCGATCCCGCCCTCCTCGCGCTGACCGCGCTGGCCGCCTACCTGCTGGGCGCGGTGCCCTTCGGCATCGTCATCGCCCGGCTTTTCCGCCTCGGGGACCTGCGCAAGATCGGCTCCGGCAACATCGGGGCGACCAACGTCCTGCGCACCGGGAACAAGACCGCCGCCGCGCTGACGCTGGTCCTCGACGCCGGAAAGGCCGGGATCGCGGTGCTGATCGCGCGCGCCCTGCTGGCCGAGGATGCGGCGCAACTGGCTGGATTCGCAGCGTTTCTGGGCCACTGCTTCCCGGTCTACCTGGGCTTCCGCGGCGGCAAGGGCGTGGCGACCTTCCTCGGCACGCTGCTCGCGCTCTGGTGGCCGCTGGGTCTGGCGGCCTGCGCGGTCTGGCTGGCCATCGCGAGGCTCTTCCGGATCTCGTCGCTGTCGGCCCTTGTGGCCGCCGTGCTGACCCCCGGCTTCGCCTGGGGCTTCGGGCACCCGGACCTCGTCATCCTCTCGCTTTTGCTCGGGATTCTGGTCTTTTTCCGCCACAAGGAGAACATAATCCGCCTGCTCAATGGCACCGAACCGAAGATTGGTGCCAAGAATTGAGAGGCGGATCATGGGCTTCACGGCTGCTGTTGCGAGCTGCTATCTCAAGTTTCTGACCTTTTCCGGCAGGGCCCCGCGCTCGGAATACTGGTGGTTCATCGTGTTCCAGCTGCTGATGGCCACCGCCAGCGTGGTCGGCATGATGCTCTGGCTGATGCCCGGCGGTCAGCCGGATACCTCGAAACTAGCCTATCTCCAGACGGCCGAGGCCAACATCGTCTACCTCGTCTTCTGGGCGTTGCTCTACATTCCCGGTCTTTCGGTGACGGTCCGCCGCCTGCACGACATCGACCGCTCCGGCTGGTGGTTCTGGATCGTGCTCGTGCCGCTGCTGGGTCCGATCATCCTGCTGATCTTCATGGTCCTGCCCGGCTCCGCCGCCCGCAACAGCTTCGGCCCGGATCCGCTGGGTCGCGGCACCCGCCACCCCGCCGCCGAGCTTTATGACGGCGCGGCCTATACCCCTGCGAAGGCGCGGAAAAACAAGCCGCAGGTCCGCCTGCCGCGGGGCATGACCGCCGGCAAGTCCGAGGCCGAGCGCCGGGCGGAAATCCTCGAGTACTACCGCAAGAACGTCACCCGTCAGCCGACCTGACGCTCGACAGGTCTGCGGGGCTCTGGCAGTCTCCCGTCACCCACGGGCGAGGGGGGACCCGCGCATGAATTTCCAGACCGCCGTTGCGACCTGCTTTCGCAACTACGTCACCTTCTCCGGAAGGGCCAGCCGCCCGGAATACTGGTATTTCTTCCTGTTCTCGATCCTCGTCAGCCTTGGCCTGTCGATCGTCGACACCGCGATGTTCGGCCCTGTGGAGGGTATGGGCGGCAGCAACGGCCCTCTGGCGGGCCTGTTCTCGCTGGCGGTTTTCCTGCCCTCGCTTGCCGTCGGTGCCCGGCGCCTGCACGACAGCGACCGATCCGGCTGGTGGCTGCTTCTGGTCCTGATCCCGGTGCTGGGCTTCCTGGTGCTGATCTATTTCTTCGTCCAGCCCGGCACCGACGGTCCCAACCGCTTCGGCCCCGGCCCGGGCCGCGGCGCCAACAGCCCGAACGCCCCGGCGGACCGTCGCGACAGCTACAGCCGCTCGAACATCCCGCGCGTGGACCGCGACGACGACTGATCCGTCAGTAGCTGTACTCGGCGTAGATCCGGTCCAGATCGCCGTTCCAGTCCCCGGCATAGTGCGCCAGCAACTCGTCCGCCGGGGTCTGCCCCGACTCGAGGCTCTCCTTCAGCGCATTCAGGAAATGCGTCTCGTCCGGGATCAGCCCCCCGGCTCCGGGCCGGGCCCGGGCCGCCAGTCCCTGCTCGGCCAGCGCAACGGCCTGCCTGGCGACGTCGTTCATCCGGATGCCGTTGACCTCGGCCGCCAGCCCGTCGACCGACGCCGCCACCCGCAGACCTTCGCGGGTCTCGGCATCCCAGCCCTTCACCAGGTCCCAGGCCGCATCGAGCGCCCCCTGATCGTACATCAGGCCGACCCAGAACGCCGGCAGCGCGCAGAGCCTGCGCCACGGACCGCCGTCCGCACCGCGCATCTCGATGTATTTCTTGACGCGGGCTTCCGGGAAGAGCGTGGTCAGGTGATCGGCCCAGTCGCTGAGCGTCGGCTTCTCACCGGGCAGCGCGGGCAACTCGCCCTTCAGGAAGTCGCGGAACGACTGGCCCAGCGCGTTGATGTACGTGCCGTCCCGGTAGACGAAATACATCGGCACATCGAGCGCATGTTCGGCATAGGCCTCGAACCCGAAGCCGTCCTCGAAGACGAAGGGCAGCATCCCGGTCCGGGCCGCATCCAGATGCCGCCAGACCCGGCTGCGCCAGGACTTGTGACCGTTGGGCTTGCCCTCGAAGAACGGGGAGTTGGCGAAAAGCGCGGTCGCCACCGGTTGCAGCGCCAGCGCGACCCGCAGCTTCTTCACCATGTCCGCCTCGGAGGCGAAGTCGAGGTTCACCTGCACCGTGCAGGTCCGCCGCATCATCTGTTTGCCCGAGGTGCCGACGGTATCCATGTAGGCATCCATCAGCTTGTAGCGGCCCTTCGGCATCAGCGGCATCTGCTCGTGCGTCCAGATCGGCGCAGCCCCAAGCCCGATGAACCCCGCGCCGATGTCGTCGGCCACGGCCCGGACCTCGCGCAGGTGTTCGTTCACCTCGTCGCAGGTCTGGTGGATCGTCTCCAGCGGTGCCCCCGACAGCTCCAGCGCGCCGCCCGGTTCGAGGCTGACATTCGCCCCGTCCTTCTGCAGACCGATCAGCGCCCCGCCCTCGCGCACTTCGGCCCAGCCGTAGCGGTCGCGCAGACCTTCGAGGACCGCCTCGATGGAACAGGGTCCGGCATAGGGCAGCGGCGCGTGATCCGCCTTCACGTAGCCGAACTTCTCGTGCTCGGTGCCGATGCGCCAGTCATCTTTGGGTTTGCAGCCGGAGGCGAGATAGGCCGCGAGCTGGGCGTGATCCTCGATCGGACCCCCACCGGATTGCGGGATGGACATGGGGATGTGTTCCTGTGCTCGCCTGTCGTGGAGGACAGGACTGAGGTTTCAACGGGGCCCTGTCAAGGCGCGCTCGGTGGTGCGCCGCCACACAGTCTCTGTGCCCTGATCCACGGCGCGGCCAGCCGCCGCGAGGCGCGCCAGAAGGCGCTCGGCGCCGAGCCCCGGCAGGCTGGCAAAGGCATCGAAAAGTTGCTCGGCCCCGACCGCGCCATGCGGGATCGTCAGCAAGCCGCCGTCGCCCGCGACCAGCACCCAGACACGGTGCGCCCCGTCGTGGCGCAGGCGAATCTCGGTCAGCGCGCCCAGCGCGACCGACCCGCCGGTCACCGGGCCGAAGTAGCGGATCTCGCCTTCGTCGACGCTGACGACGCCCGGGGCCTGCTCGCGGCCCCGGAACCGCAGCCGCCGCCAGCCGATCAGCGCCAGCGCCGCCCCGCCGACCAGCCCCGCCAGCGCGACGATCTGGACCGCTGGACCGGGCGCACTCAGCAGCAGAGCCGAGACGCCCGCCAGCACCAGCCCGGCCAGGACCTCGGACCAGCGGCGCAGGGCGGCCAGCGCCTCGGGGCGGAGAAAGCCGCTCACCAGTCGCCCAACATCGACTGCCACAGGGTCAGGGCCGCCACCGCCGCTGTGTCCGCGCGCAGGATGCGCGGGCCGAGGCTGACCGGCGTGACGAAGGGCGCGGATTTCAGGCGTTCGCGCTCGGGGGCAGAAAAGCCGCCTTCCGGTCCGATCAGCACGGCCCATTTCGCGGCCGGAGGCGCGGACATCAGCGACGTCCGGGCCCCCACGAGGGCCTCGTCGCAGAACATCAGACGGCGGTCGGACGGCCAGTCGGCCAGAAGCCGGTCGAGCCGGGCCAGGTCGGCCACGTCGGGCACGTAGGTGCCGCCGCATTGCTCGGCGGCCTCGACAGCATGCTGTTGCAGGCGCTCGCGGTTGATCCGCTCGGAGTTGGTGAACTCTGTGGTGACCGGAAGGATCCGGGCCGCGCCCATCTCGGTCGCCTTCTCGACGATGAAATCGGTGCGGGCCTTCTTGATCGGGGCGAACAGCAGCCACAGGTCCGGCGGCAACTGTTGCGGGCCGGAGGCCGCACGCACCGACAGCATCCCGCCCCGGCGGCCGGTCTCGATCACCTCGGCGCGCCATTCTCCGTCGCGCCCGTTGAAGATATAGACGGGATCGCCGGGGTTGAGGCGCATCACCCCGAAGAGATAGTGGGATTGTTCACGGGTCAGATGGACCGTTTGCCCTTTGTGGAGGGCATCCGGTACATGCATCCTGATCTTCGGGGCGGCCATGAGGCAGTATCTATGACGAGCAAGAGCGGAACGCCAGACGGGAGCCCGGTCGCGGGAGCTGTCGCCGATGCAGTGTCGCGGAACTGGGTCGATACCCGCGCCCCGGCGTGGAGCCGTCCCTACCTGCGCCTCAGCCGCGCGGACCGGCCGATCGGAACATGGCTGCTGCTGCTGCCGTGCTGGTGGGGCGCCGCGCTGGGGGCGGCCGAGACGGGCGGACCGGACCTCGGCACGCTCTGGCTGGTCGTCGGCTGCGCCATCGGGGCGGTCCTGATGCGGGGGGCGGGCTGCACGTGGAACGACATCACCGACCGCGACTTCGACGGCAGCGTGGCGCGAACCCGGTCGCGCCCGATTCCCTCCGGGCAGGTCACCGTGAAGGGCGCGCTCGTCTGGATGGTGCTGCAGTCGCTGATCGCCTTCGGCATCCTGCTGACCTTCAACCTGCCCGCGATCCTGATGGGGATCGGCTCGCTGGCGCTGGTGGCGGTCTATCCCTTCGCCAAACGCTTCACCTGGTGGCCGCAGGTCTTCCTCGGGCTGGCGTTCAACTGGGGCGCGCTGCTCGCCTACACGGCCGAGACGGGACGGATCGGCGGTCCCTCGCTGCTGCTCTACCTTGCCGGGATCGCGTGGACGCTGTTCTACGACACGATCTACGCACACCAGGACAAGGAAGACGACGCGCTGATCGGGGTGAAGTCGACGGCCCGGCTGTTCGACGCGAACACGCCGCGCTGGCTGATGCGCTTTCTGGTGGCGACCGTGCTTCTGCTGGCGGGGGCCGTGCTCTGGGCGCTGCTGCCGCTGGGCAATCCGCTGGCGCTCGTGCTCGGTCTCGGCGCGGCCTGGGCCATGGGCTGGCACCTCGCGTGGCAACTGCGCAAGCTCGACATCGACGCGCCCGAGGTCTGCCTGCATCTGTTCCGCTCGAACCGGGATGCCGGGCTGCTGGCCGCGCTGTTTCTTGCCGCAGCCTGTCTGGTCTGATTGCACCCCCCGTCCCCCGGCGCTAACACGGTGCGGCAGACTGGGGGGCAAGGGACAGAAGGCGTGGCAAAACCGAAAGTCAGTGGTCTCCTGATCCGGATCGCGGCCGTTGCCGGCGCCGCCTGCCTGTGTGCCGGTGCGGCCTGGGTGGCGGCCAATGTCGTGGAACGCCGCTCGGTCGCCGACCTCGACGCCGCCCTGCCCAGCCCCGAGTTCGATTTCGTCACCGTCAGTGCCGACGGGCTTCTCGTCACCCTGTCCGGCACCGCCCCGGATGAAGCGACCCGGTTCCGCGCCGTCTCGCTCGCCGGGGACCAGATCGCCCCGGACCGCATCATCGACCGCATGGGCGTGACGGACACGACGGCGCTGGAGCCTCTGAAATTCTCGGTCGAGATGCTGCGCAACGGCGATGGCATCCAGCTGATCGGCCTGATTCCCGCTGCCACCGGCCGGGGTCGGGTGCTCGACGCCGTCGAAGGCCTGACCGAGAACGCGCGGATCACCGACATGCTCGAGACGGCCGACCACCCGGTGCCCGAGCATTGGGAAGCGGCCCTCAGCTTTGCCCTCGGGGCGCTGCGGGACCTGCCCCGCTCGAAGATCTCGGTGGCGGCGGACCAGATCTCGGTCGAGGCGCTGGCCCGCAGCCCGACCGAGAAGACGCGGATCGAAACCGCCCTGACCCGCGCCGCGCCCGAGGGCGTGCGACTGGTGCTCGACATCGCGGCGCCGCGTCCGGTCATCGCGCCCTTCACGCTGCGCTTTTCCATCGTCGACGGGACACCCCGGTTCGACGCCTGCTCCGCCGATACCGAGGAGGCGCGGACCCGCATCCTCGCCGCCGCCAACGCAGCCGGTCTGACCGGCAAGATCACCTGCACCATCGGTCTCGGGGCGCCGTCGCCGCGCTGGGCCGAAGCCGTCGAGACCGGGCTTGCGGCCCTCAAGGAGCTGGGGGCGGGGACCATCACCTTCTCGGACACCGACGTGTCGCTCCTCGGGACCGAGACCCTCGACAAGGTGACGTTCGATCGGGTCGCCGGGGAACTGGAGGCCGACCTGCCGGATGTCTTCTCGCTGAAGACCGTCCTGCCCCGGCCCCCGGAAACCGATTCCAACACCGCGAACGAGGTTCCCGAATTCGTCGCGACGCTCAGCCCCGAAGGCCTGGTGCAGTTGCGCGGCCGCCTGGCCGACGAGGTCCAGCGCAACGCGGTGACCAGCTACGCGCAGTCGCTGTTCGGCTCGGATGACGTCTATTCGGCGGCACGGGCCGAAGACGGCGGCCTGCCCGACGCATGGCCGGTCCGGGTGCTCGCGGGCCTCGAAGCGCTGGGACAACTGGCAAACGGCACCCTGATCGTGCAGCCGGACGTGATCTCGCTGCGCGGGGTCACCGGCAATGCCGAGGCGAATGCCGAGGTCGCCCGCATCCTGTCCGCCAAGCTGGGCGGCACCGAGGAGTTGCAACTCGACATCCGCTACGACGAGGCGCTCGACCCGGTCGCGGCGCTGCCGACGCCGGAGGAATGCGCGACCAAGGTCAACGCTGTGCAGGCCGACCGGAAGATCACCTTCGATCCGGGCTCGGCGACGATCACCGCCGGTGCCGCACCGATCCTCGACGACATCGCCGACATCCTGCGCGCCTGCGAAAGCGTCCGGATGGAGATTGCGGGCTACACCGACAGCCAGGGGCGCGAAGAGATGAACCTCGGCCTGTCGCAGTCGCGCGCCGAGGCGGTCCTGACCGCCCTGCTGGATCGCCGGGTGCTGACATCGAACCTCGTCGCCAAGGGCTATGGCGAAGCCGACCCGATCGCCGACAACGGCACCGAAGAGGGCCGCGAGGCCAACCGTCGGATCGAGTTCCGCATCGTCCTCGACGAGCCGGACACCACCGAGCCGGCCCCGGAGACCGAGACACCCGCCGCCGAGGGCGAGGCACCGGCTGAAGACGCCCCCGAAACAGGGACTGACCAATGAACCGCACCGAATTCGTCATCGCCACGGCGATCATTCTCTTCGTCGCCTTCTGCCTCGGTTGGGCGACCTCGTGGCTGGTGAACCGGTTCATGCGGGTCAGCCACGCGGATATCGGCGAACTGGACCAGATGGCGCAGGCGCTGCACGAGGCCGAGGAGACGCGGGATCAGGCCATCGCCTATCTGCAATACCGCGAGGAAGAACTGACCAACCAGCTGGCCCAGACCGAGGCCGAGCTGTCCGCCGCGATGGAAGGCCTGCGCGATGCGCGGCACGAGGCCGAGGAACTGCGGGCCTATATCGAGCGCACGAACCAGGGCGGCTGAGCGCGCGCGCGCCCCGCGTCAGTTGCGCCCGCCGAGGATCGATCCGAGCACTTCCAGAAGAATGCGTTCCGCCGAGGATTGCGCCGCCGCGCCCGGGCTCGGCCCGCGCGGATCGGAGGTCGGCGCGGCCTGCCGCGGCGGGGGCACCTCCATCGGCAGCGGCAGAGGACGCATGCCCCCCTCGATGCGAGTCATCGCCTCGTGCCAGATCTCGGCCGGCAGGCCGCCGCCGGTCACGCCCCGAAGCGGCGTGTTGTCGTCATAGCCCATCCAGACGCCCGCGACGTAATCCGCCGTGAAGCCGATGAACCAGGCGTCACGGGCGTTCTGCGTGGTCCCGGTCTTGCCGGCGACCTCGTGCCCGTCGAGGCGCGCCCGCTGGCCGGTTCCGGTCTCGACCGCCTGATGCATCATCCAGATCAGTTCCCGCGCGGCGGCCTCGCTGATGATCCGCTCTCCCATGCCGCCGGTCTGGGTCATCACCGGCGAGGCATCGCCGCGGATGCTCAGTTCGTCGAGGCCGTAGGGCGTGACCTGGCGCCCGCCGTTCAGGATCCCGGCATAGGCGGCGGTCATTTCCAGCAGGGTCACTTCCGACACGCCCAGCGCCAGCGCCGGGCCGAGGGCCAGTTCCCGGTCGATCCCGAAGCCGGTGGCGACCTTGCGGACATTCTCGCGGCCCACGGTCTCGGACAGCTTGACTGCGGGGATGTTCAGTGACTGGGCCAGCGCCTGCGTCAGGGTCACCGTTCCCTGGAATTCGTTGGTGTAGTTGCGGGGCGAATAGGGGCCGGAACCCGGCACGTCGATTGTGTAGGGGGCGTCCTCGATCACGTCGTCGTAGCGCCAGCCGAGATCGAGCGCTGCGGCATAGACGAAGGGCTTGAACGCCGATCCCGGCTGCCGCAGGGCCTGCGTGGCCCGGTTGAACTGTCCCGCGCCCCGGGTGCGCCGCCCACCGACCATGGCGCGCACGGCGCCGTCGGAACTCATCACCACGATGGCGGCCTGCGCCTCCGACCCTTCGCGGACCTTGCTCTCGAAGATTTCCTTCAGCGCGTCCTCGGCGGCCGTCTGGATCCGCTGGTCGAGCGTGGTCTTGATGATCACGTCCTCGGTTGTGTCGCGGGTCAGGAAGGAGGGCCCGGTGTCCATCACCCAGTCCGCGAAATATCCGCCCGCACGGGCCTCCGCCGCCTCGCTGAGTTCGGCGGGATTGGCCATCGCGTAGGCGACTTCCTGTTCCGAGAGATAGCCCTGCTCCTGCATAAGCCGCAGGATGGTCGCGGCCCGGCGCTGCGCCCGGCCGAGATCGTTGGTCGGCGCGAACCGGCTGGGGGCGACGAGCAGGCCCGCCAGCATCGCGGCTTCGGCAGGCGTGACCTCGGAGGCGGACTTGTTGAAGTAGCGGCGGCTCGCGGCCTCGAACCCGCGCGCGCCCGCCCCGAGATAGGCCCGGTTCAGGTAGATCGTCAGGATCTCGTTCTTGGTGTAGCGGGCCTCCAGCGCGAAGGCATACGGCACCTCGCGGATCTTGCGCCACACCGAGCCTTCGCGGCAGTCGGCCTCGTAATCCGCCTCGCTCTGACCCGAGGTCGGATCGTAGGCATTGCCGAGACAGAGCAGCTTCGCGACCTGCTGGGTGATCGTCGAGCCGCCGTTGCCCGACAGCGGGCCGCGCCCCTCGCTGAGGTTGATCCGGATCGCGCTGGCGATGCCGCGCGGGCTGACCCCGAAATGCGAATAGAAGCGACGATCCTCCGTCGCGACGATCGCGTTGCGCAGATGCGGGCTGACGCTGTCGGCCGTGATGATCCCGCCGAACTGGTCCCCGCGCCAGGCAAAGACCTCGCCGCTGCGGTCGGTCATCGTGACCGACCCGCGCACGCGCCCGTCGGCAAGCTCCATCGCGGGCGGCAGCATGGACATGTTGTAGACGCTGACCAGCGCAACGATGCCGAGGACCACCACCGCCCCGCGCCACGCCAGCGACCAGACCAGCCAGCCGAGCCAGCCGAGCACCCGGCGCAGGACCCGCCAACCGGCCCCGAGCATGGCAAGGACCTTGCCGAGGGCCGGAGGCAGCGACCCGCCGGTGCCATTTCCATCGCCACCGTTGCCGCCTCCGCCGCCGACGCGTTCGGTCGGGGGCGGCGTATCGTAGGGCGGCGGCGGTGGCGTGCGGCGCTGGGGCGGCGGCCCGGCCTGAGGACGCGGCACGGCGGCTTGCGGCGCGGTCGGTGGCTGGGGCGGACGCCGCGCCCCGTCGCGGGCCTGGGACAGCGCCGGCTCGCGCGCGGCCTGCGCGCGCGTCTCAGGGACGGGGTCAGGGGCACGGCGCGGACGCGGCCCGACCGCCGGATCCTGCGGCACGAGACGCGGCGGCTGGCGCGGCGGCATGGGCGGGCGACTCTCCGGCCCGGGCGATGACGGCGGCACCGCGCGCGGCGCGGATCCCGCGTCGGAATAGGGCGTGCGCTCGATCCGGATCGGCCTGCGCCGCGGCTCGGCTCCCGGTGCGGCGGTCGGGTCTTGGTCCCTGTCGTCACTCATGGATCGCGCTGTCCTGCTCGGGGGTCGGAGCGTGTCCCGCTGCCTTGTTCACCTCCAAAGATACGCATCCGCGAGTCGAATGTGGAGAGAGCGCGTCGGGTTTCCGCATCTGCAAAATGACCAAAAATTAAGCAATGCGGCATTTTTGTGCAAAAAAGGTGCAACTTCAACTCCCGGTTGCGGGTTCTCGTGGCCGGTTTGTTGAAGCCACGCCCTCTAAAGCCTGTTCTGCCCAGCGTGAACTCTCTCGCACAGACGATCTGCCAAATCGGAAGGGGTACAACGTGAAACTGATTATTGCAGCGATCAAACCGTTCAAGCTGGAGGAGGTCCGCGAAGCGCTCACCTCCATCGGCGTGCGCGGGATGATGGTCACCGAGATCAAAGGCTTCGGCTCCCAGTCCGGCCATACCGAAATCTACCGCGGTGCCGAGTATGCCGTGAACTTCGTGCCGAAGGTGAAGCTCGAAATCGTCGTCTCGGACGGGATGGCGGATCAGGTGGTCGAAACCATTCAGACCACCGCCAAGACCGACAAGATCGGCGACGGCAAGATTTTCGTCCTCGACGTGCAGCAGGCCGTGCGCGTGCGCACCGGCGAAACCAACGACGACGCGCTCTGAGCGGCGCAGGATCTCCGGAAAGGATATGACTCAGATGAAACTGACGAAAACCCTCGCTCTTGCAGCCGTCGCGGTGGCCTTGCCCGCGCTCGGCTTCGCTCAGGAGGAAGCGGCCGCGCCCAGCGCCGTGCCGACCGACACGGTATGGATTCTGAACTCGCTGCTGTTCCTCGTCGGCGGCTTCCTCGTGTTCTGGATGGCGGCCGGCTTCGCCATGCTCGAAGCGGGCCTCGTCCGCTCGAAGAACGTCACCATGCAGCTGACGAAGAACGTTGCGCTCTTCGGTATCGCCGCGATCATGTACTACCTGATCGGCTACAACCTGATGTATCCGCTCGGCTCGTGGGCGATCGACGGCTACTTCTCGGCCCTGTTCCCGGCTGTCGCCGTGCTCGAGCCGGTGGGCGTCGCCGCGGATGCCGTCGATGACTATTCCTACGCCTCGACCGCGTCGGACTACTTCTTCCAGCTGATGTTCTGCGCCACGACCGCCTCGATCGTTTCGGGCACCCTGGCCGAGCGCATCAAGCTGTGGCCGTTCCTGATCTTCACCGTCGTCCTGACCGGCATCATCTACCCGCTGCAGGCGTCGTGGAAATGGGGCGGCGGCTTCCTGGACGAGATGGGCTTCCTCGACTTCGCCGGTTCGACCGTCGTGCACTCGGTCGGCGGCTGGGCGGCTCTGGTCGGCGCGCTGATCCTCGGCCCGCGGATCGGCAAGTACAAGGACGGCAAGACCATCCCGATGCCCGGCTCGAACCTGGCGCTCGCCACCCTCGGCACCTTCATCCTGTGGCTGGGCTGGTTCGGCTTCAACGGCGGCTCGAAGCTGGCGATGGGCTCGATCGGTGACATGGCCGACGTCGGCCGGATCTTCGCCAACACCAACACGGCGGCTGCCGGCGGTGCCATCGCGGCCCTGATCCTGAGCCAGATCCTCTACAAGAAGCCGGACCTCACCATGGTGCTTAACGGCGCCCTGGCTGGCCTCGTGTCGATCACGGCCGAGCCGCTGGCCCCGACCCTCGGCATGGCCACCATCATCGGTGCCATCGGCGGCGTGATCGTGGTCTTCGCGGTGCCGCTGCTCGACAAGCTGCGGATCGACGACGTCGTCGGCGCCATCCCGGTGCACCTGCTGGCGGGTATCTGGGGCACCATGGCGGTTCCGATCACCAACTCGGACGGCAGCTTCATGACCCAGCTGATCTCCATCGTGGTCGTCGGTGCCTTCGTGGTGGTCGTCTCGGCGGTGGTCTGGATCATCCTCCGCGTCGTGATGGGGCTGCGCGTCTCCGAAGAGGCCGAGATCATGGGTCTCGACATGGCGGAGATGGGCATGGAGGCCTATCCGGAATTCTCCAAAGGCTGACCTCCCTTCCTGTCAGCCGAACACTGGCCCCGGGCGACCTCGCCCGGGGCTTTTTGCTGCGCGGCTCAGGCGGCGGGCGGCAACCCGGCGGCGACGCGCAGCTCGGCCATCTGGTCGGCCAGCGCCTTGAGCGACCGCTCGGCCAGCAGGCGGCCCTCCGCGTCGAACTCCTTCGCGGCCCCGGCCACCAGCACCTCGGACTGCAGCAGCTGCGTCCTGAACGGCGTCATCGCCAGCCGCAGGGCATAGTTGGCCCGCGCCCCGCCCGCGCGCCCGGCCGCGGCCGACATCAGCGCGACCGGCTTGCCTTTCCACGGGCTGCCTTCGACCCGGCTGACCCAGTCGAGCGCGTTCTTCAGCACGCCCGACAGGCTCTGGTTGTACTCGGGCGTCGAGATCACCACCGCGTCCGCCGCGGCGATCTGCTCGGCGAGGCGCTGGACGGCGGCCGGGATGCCTTCGTTGTCCTCGATGTCGCCGTCGTAGAGCGGCAGGCGCAGGTCGGCCTCGATGAAGGTTCCGGGCCGGAACAGGCGCGCGGCCTCGCGGATCAGCTTGCGATTGAGAGATCCGGCGCGCAGCGCACCGGAGAGGCCGAGAAGGACGGACGGCGAAGCGGATTCGGTCACGGGCAGGTCTCCTGAAAACGTCTGGCCTAGGTAGCCGCTTCGCCCCGCGTTGCAACCGCCGGTCCGATCGGCGAGGGTCGGCACGGACGACGGCACGGGAGACGGACATGCGTCACGGCGGACAGATTCTGGTGGACCAGCTGCGGCTGAACGGGGTGCGCCGGGTCTTCTCAGTGCCGGGCGAAAGCTTTCTCGCCGCGCTCGACGGCCTGCATGCCAGCGGGATCGAGAACATCGTCTGCCGCCAGGAAGGCGGCGCGGCGATGATGGCCGAAGCCCATGGCAAGCTGACCGGGGCGCCGGGTGTCCTCTTTGTCACGCGCGGCCCGGGGGCGACCAATGCCGCCAGCGGGCTGCACGTGGCCCGGCAGGACTCGACGCCGATGGTGGTCTTCGTCGGCCAGATCGCGCGCGGGCACCGCGACCGGGAGGCCTTCCAGGAGCTCGACTACCGGGGCGTGTTCGGCGGCGTGGTGAAATGGGCGGCCGAGGTCGACCAGACCGAGCGGCTGCCGGAGTACATCTCGCGCGCCTTCCATCTCGCGGTATCCGGGCGGCCCGGCCCGGTGCTGCTGGCCCTGCCCGAGGACATGCTGAGTGCCCGCGCCGACGTGCCCGACATCCCGCCGCCCGCGCCGCGTGTCGACGGGCCGGTGCAGACAGCTGCGGACGCGGTGCTGGATCGACTGCTGGCCGCCGAGCGGCCGCTGGTCGTGGCGGGCGGCCCTTTGTGGTCGCAGCAGGCGGCGGACGATCTGCGCCACGTGGCCGAGGGGCTGGACCTGCCGGTCGCCGTCAGCTTCCGGCGGCAGGCGCACATGGACAACGCGTCGCCGTGCTACGCGGGTGACCTGGGCGTGGGCGCGAACCCGCGCCTGGCCCTGCGCCTGCGCGAAGCGGATTGCGTGCTGGCCCTCGGGACGCGGTTCGGCGACGTCGTCACGGGGGGCTACGAGTGGATAGACCCCGCACGCCCCGGGATGACCTTCCTGCACGTCCACGCCGATCCGGACGAGCTGGGCCGCGTCTACCGGCCCGATCTCGCGGTGAACCTTGCGGCGCCGGCCCTGCTGGCGGAACTGGCCCGCCGCCCGCTGGAACGGCAGGCGAAATGGGCCGATTGGCGCCATGCCGCACGCGAGGACTACCACGCCTGGCAGGTCCCGAAACCGACCCCGGGCGCGGTGCGGCTGGAGCAGGTCATCGGCCACCTCGCCGAGGTTCTGCCCGAGGACGCCATCGTCACCAACGGCGCGGGCAACTATGCGGCCTTCCTGCACCGCTACTACCGGTTCCGCCGCCACGGCACGCAACTCGCGCCGACGTCGGGCTCGATGGGCTACGGCTTCCCGGCGGCGATTGCCGCATCTCTGGAACACCCGGACCGCGAGGTCGTCTGCCTCGCCGGGGACGGATGCTTCCAGATGACGCTGAACGAGATGTCGACCGCGATCCAGCATGGCGCGGCCCCGATCGTGATCGTCGCCAACAACGGGCGCTACGGCACGATCCGGATGCACCAGGAACGGCACTACCCCGGACGGGTCAGCGGAACGGATCTTGCGAATCCCGATTTCGCGGCGCTGGCACGGGCCTATGGCGGTGAGGGCATCGTGGTGACGGACGGTGCGGCATTCCCGGCCGCGCTGGAGGCCGCGCGCATGTCCCACAAGCTGACGGTCATCGAACTGCGGCTCGACCCGGAGATGCTGTCCACCGGCCAGTCGCTGACCGAGATGCGGGCGCTTGGCGAATGGCGCGGCTGAGCCGCGGCCGTCAGGCGGCGGGCTCGATCTCCAGCAGCTTCGTCAGGCCGCTGTTGCCCCGGGTGAGGTCGTCGAGGGTCAGCTTGTCCAGCTCCGCGTAGAACGCTTCCAGCGCGCCCGAGAGGGCCGTGCGCAGCCGGCAGCAGTCCTTGATCGGGCACTGGTTCTCGTTCTCGGAGAAACACTCCGCGAAGGGCACCGAGGCCTCGAACACCCGGGCAACCCGCCCGACCGAGATCTTCTCGGCGGCATCGTTCAGCATCACGCCGCCGTTGCGTCCGCGCACGGTGTGCAGGAAGCCGGCCTGGCTGAGCTTGTGGATCACGAGGCCGAGATGGTTCTCGGACGCGTTGCAATAGCTCGCGATTTCCGCCTTTCGGACGGTGCGCCCTGGGTTCACGGCACAGAACATGAGCGTCCGCATGGCGAGATTTGTGCGCATGGTCAGGCGCATGGCGTATCCTCCGGGGTCGGATCGTTTGCGTGACAATAGGCATCGGGCGATCCGCCGTCCTTGATGCAGATCATGCTTTTCCGGTGTGCCTTTGCGGCCCTTTGCAGCATCGTTGCGCCGGGCTAGGACGGGACCGGAACCTGCCGAGGGAGAGCCGCCCGATGTCGAACACCCTGCATGACGCCCTGTTTGCGCCGCTGGCCACGCGCGAGACGGTCCTGATCGAGCGGCCCGGCGCGGCGGCGGTGACCGGGGCCGATTTCTACCGGATGGCCCGCGGGGCAGCGGGGGCGCTGATCTCGCTCGGGTTGCAGCCCGGCGACCGCATCGCGGTGCAGGCCCCGAAGTCGGTCGAGTTCCTCGCGCTCTATGCCGGTGCGGTGATGGCCGGGGTGATCTTCCTGCCCCTCAACACGGCCTACACCCCGGCAGAGGTGCGCTACTTCGTTGAGGATGCCGGGGCGCGGCTGCTGGTCTGCGATCCGAAGGACGCGGCGCGACTGGCCGAGATCGCGTCCGGCGCGGGGGCCGAGTTGCACACGCTCGACGGGACCGGGGGCGGCACGCTCGTCGATCTTTTCGCCTCCGACCTGGCGCGCGTCGTGCCGCGCGGGCCGGATGACCGCGCCGCGTTCCTCTATACCTCGGGCACCACCGGCCGCTCGAAGGGGGCGATGCTGACCCACGACAACCTGCTGTCGAACGCCGAGACCCTCGCCGAGGCATGGAAGTTCACCGACGGGGATGTCCTGCTGCATGCCCTGCCGGTCTTCCACACGCACGGGCTGTTCGTGGCGACGAACGTGATCCTCGCCACCGGCGGCGCGATGATCCTGCTGCCGAAGTTCGACCCCGATGCCGTCCTCGCCGCGCTGCCCCGCGCCACGACGATGATGGGCGTGCCGACCTTCTACACCCGGCTGCTCGATGATCCGCGCTTCACCCGCGACCTCGCCGGGCACATGCGGCTCTTCGTGTCGGGATCCGCGCCGCTCCTCGCCGCAACGCACGAAGCGTTCGAAGCCCGGACCGGACACCGCATCCTCGAACGCTACGGGATGACGGAAACCAACATGAACACCTCGAATCCCTACGCGGGCGACCGCCGCGCCGGCACCGTCGGACCGCCGCTGCCGGGGGTCGAGTTGCGCGTGATGGGCCCGGACGGACCCCTGCCGTCCGGCGAGATCGGCGTGATCGAGGTGCGCGGGCGGAACGTGTTCAAGGGCTACTGGAACATGCCCGAGAAAACCGCCGAGGAACTGCGCCCGGACGGCTGGTTCATCACCGGTGACCTCGGGGTGCAGTCGGAGGACGGCTACGTCACCATCGTCGGGCGCGGCAAGGACCTGATCATTTCGGGCGGGCTCAACGTCTATCCGAAGGAAGTCGAGGAGGCGATCGACGCGCTGCCCGGTGTCACCGAAAGCGCAGTGATCGGCGTTCCGCACCCGGATTTCGGGGAAGCCGTGGTCGCCGTCGTCGTGGCAGACGGGACCCCCGATGTGGCTGGTCCGCTGGCCGAACGGCTGGCGAAGTTCAAGCAACCGAAGCATGTCTCCTTCGTGGACGAGCTGCCGCGCAACACAATGGGCAAGGTGCAGAAGGCCGCGCTGCGCGAGACCTACAAGGGGCTGTTCGCGGCGACGTGAAGCGCGGTCCCCCACGCGGCCAGCCGCCCGGCCAGATCCCCGGGCGGCGGCGCGTCGGTCACGAAATCCTCCAGATCCTCCAGTGATCCGATCCGCACCGGGGCGCGGCGCCGGAACTTCGACGCATCCGCCAGCAGCATCGCCCGGTGCGCCTGCGTGCGCGCGATCCGGCTGACCTGCACCTCGCGGAAGTCGTAGTCGAGGAAGTCCCCGGTCAGATCCAGCGCCGACGCCGAGAGGCAGGCGAAGTCGGGCCGGAACTGCCGCAGGAAGCCCACCGTCTGCCCGCCCACAAGCCCCGCATCGGCCTGCCGCAGGACCCCGCCTGCAACGATCACCTCGAAGGTCGGGTTGGCGGCGAGAATGGTGGCCGCCCTCAAGTTGTTCGTGATGACCATCAGCCCGTCATGGTTCAGCAGCGCGGCCGCCAGCGCCTCGGCCGTGGTGCCGATGTCGAGGTAGAGCGACGCCCGGTCCGGGATCAGCCGCGCGGCGGTCCGCGCAATGGCGCGCTTGGCGTCGAGGTTCAGCGTCTGCCGGTCGGCATAGCCGATGTTGGCGACACTCGACCGCGGCACGGCCCCGCCGTGGGTGCGGGTCAGGAGGCCGTCCCCCTCGAGCCGGTCGAGATCGCGCCGGATCGTCTGGACCGTGACGCGGAAGCGCCGGGCAAGGGCGTCGGTTTCCACGCGCTGATGTTCGCGGAGAAGGCCAAGGATGGCGGTCCGGCGGTCATTCTCGGACATATCGGCCCCTTCTTGTTCGAAGCGAACATAACTCGCGCGATTTCGGGCGCGAAGCGAAAATGCTAGAGCGCAGGCATGACAGATTATGACCTCTTCATCATCGGCGGCGGTATCAACGGCACGGGCATCGCGCGCGACGCGGCCGGACGCGGCCTGCGGGTCGGGCTGGCCGAGATGGGCGACCTCGCCGGGGCGACCTCGTCGGCCTCGACCAAGCTGTTCCACGGCGGCCTGCGCTACCTCGAATTCTACAAGTTCCGGCTGGTGCGCGAGGCGCTGGAGGAACGCGAAGTGCTGCTGGAAGCGATGCCGCATATCAGCTGGCCCATGCGCTTCGTGCTGCCGCATCACGCGAAGCTGCGGCCGTGGTGGCTGATCCGGCTGGGCCTGTTCCTCTACGACAATCTCGGGGGCCGGAAGATCCTGCCCGCGACCCGGACCTATCGTCTGACCGGGCGTCCCGAGGGCGCCCCGCTGAAGCCTGAGTTCCGCCAGGCCTTCGAGTATTCCGATTGCTGGGTCGAGGATTCGCGCCTCGTCGTCCTGAACGCCCGCGACGCGGCGCTGCGCGGGGCCACCGTCAGCACCCGGACCCGGGTCGTGAGCGGCCAGCGCGAAGAGGACCACTGGCGACTGACGCTCGAGGCGGACGGGGTGCGCCGCGACGTGACCGCGCGCGCCGTCGTGAATGCCGGCGGGCCTTGGGTCGAGGACGTGCTGAAAGGTGTCCTGAAGCGCAATTCGGCCGAGAAGGTGCGCCTCGTCCGGGGCAGCCATATCGTCGTCCCGAAGCTCTACGACCACGACAAGTGCTACTTCTTCCAGGGCGGCGACGGGCGGATCATCTTCGCGATCCCCTACGAAACCGACTTCACCCTGATAGGCACCACCGACAAGGTGCACGAGGACCTCGGCACCCGCCCGGTCTGCACCGACGAGGAACGCGACTACCTGTGCCGCTTCGCCTCGGAGTATTTCGCGACGCCGGTCACGCCAGAGCAGGTGGTCTGGACCTATTCCGGGGTGCGGCCGCTCTATGACGACGGCGTGTCGGACGCAACGCAGGCGACCCGGGACTATGTCCTGACACTGGATACCAGCGGGGCGCCGATGCTCAGCGTATTCGGCGGCAAGATCACCACCTATCGCAGGCTGGCCGAGGCGGCGCTCGCCAAGCTGACCCCCGTGCTGCCGATGGGGGCGGCGTGGACCGCGCGCGTGCCGCTGCCGGGCGGCGACTTCCCGGTCGACGACGTGGCGCGCCTGATCGCGGACCTGCGCCGCAACTATCCGTTCCTGACCGAGCGCTGGGCCTGCCGGCTGATCCGGGCCTACGGCACCGAGGCGCACGGGATGCTGGGCGGAGCGCAGAGCGCTGCCGAGCTTGGCCGCGACTTCGGCGCGACCCTGACCGAGACCGAGGTGCGCTGGCTCGTGACCCACGAGTTCGCGCGCTCGGCGGCGGACATCGTCTGGCGGCGCTCGAAACTCGGCCTGCGGATGACAGCCGAGCAGATCGCCGCGCTCGACGGCTGGATGCAGGAGACGGCCCTCGCGGCCTGAGTTGAAGACCCGGGCAGTTTCGGCAAACCTGCCCGCACCAAGAAAAAGCAGGGAGGAGCGGCCATGACCCACGTGCTGGCCATCGATCAGGGCACCACGTCCTCGCGGGCGATGATCTTCGACGCCGGGCTGAACGTCGTCGCCGTCGCGCAGCAGGAATTCGCGCAGCACTTCCCGCATCCGGGCTGGGTCGAGCACGATCCGGAGGACATCTGGCAGACCGTCCTCGACACCTGCCGCGCGGCGCTCGAGAAGGCCGGGCTGACGGCCGGCGACCTCGCCGCGATCGGCATCACGAACCAGCGCGAGACGGCGCTGGTCTGGGACCGCGAGACCGGCGCGCCCGTTCACAACGCCATCGTCTGGCAGGACCGGCGCACCGCCGCCACGACGCAGGCACTGCGCGACGCCGGGCATGAAGCGGCCGTGACCGCCGCGTCGGGCCTGTTGCTGGACCCCTATTTCAGCGCGTCCAAGGTTGGCTGGCTGCTCGACAACGTGGACGGCGCGCGCGCCCGGGCCGAGGCGGGCAAGCTGGCCTTCGGCACCGTGGACAGCTTCCTCATCTGGCGACTGACCGGCGGGCGGCGGCACGTCACCGATGCCACCAACGCAGCCCGGACGCTGCTCTACAACATCCGGGACGGGCACTGGGACGACGGCCTGTGCGCCCTCTTCGGCGTGCCGCAGGCGATGCTGCCCGAGGTGCTGGACTGCGCCGCCGACTTCGGGACGACCGACCCCGCCTTGCTGGGCAGCGCCGTTCCGATCCTCGGCGTGGCGGGCGACCAGCAGGCCGCAACCCTCGGCCAGGCCTGCTTCACGCCCGGCATGGTCAAATCGACCTACGGCACCGGGTGCTTCGCCCTTCTCAACACCGGCGACACGCTGGTCGAGAGCCGCAATCGCCTGCTCGGCACCATCGCCTACCAGTTCGACGGCAAGCGGACCTATGCGCTGGAAGGCTCGATCTTCAATGCGGGAACCGTGGTGCAATGGCTGCGCGACGGGATGGGCCTGATCGACGCGGCGAACCGCACCGATGCGCTGGCGGCGCAGGCAGATCCGGAACAGGACGTGATGATCGTGCCCGCCTTCACCGGCCTCGGCGCCCCGTGGTGGGACCCGGACGCGCGCGGCGCCCTGTTCGGGATCACCCGCAACACCGGGCCCGCCGAGTTCGCCCGCGCCGCGCTCCAGAGCGTCGGCTACCAGACCGCCGACCTGATCGCCGCGATGCAGGCCGACTGGCAGGGCGGCGATGCCGGGCAGGTGCTGCGGGTCGATGGCGGCATGACCGCGAGCGAGGGCGCGATGCAGTTCCTCGCCGACATCATCGGCGCGCCGGTGGACCGCCCGAAGGTGCTGGAGACCACCGCGCTTGGGGCGGCCTGGGTCGCCGGGATGCGGGCCGGCGTCTATCCGGGACCGGACGAGTTCGCCCGGACCTGGGCGCTCGACCGCCGGTTCGAGCCGGGGATGGAGGCGGCGACCCGCACCGCCCGCCGCGCCCGCTGGCACAAGGCCGTCGAGGGCACGCGCGCCTTCACGGCATAAGCGCAACACTCGGTTTCCCTGGGGGGGTCTGCCTTGGCAACCCCCGGGGGCCACCTTACATCGCCCCCCATGAAGCGCTGGTTGCCATTCGTCCGCAAGGACCCCGTCGTGACGGTCATTCGCCTCTCGGGGGCGATCGCGGCCGGGAACCGGGGTACACTCAATGACGCCGCGATGGCCGGCGCCCTGGAAAAGGCCTTCCGGCGCGGGAAACCCGCCGCGGTGGCGCTGGTGATCAACTCACCCGGCGGCTCGCCCGCGCAATCCTCGCTGATCGGCGCGCGCATCCGCCGCCTGGCGGACGAGACCGAGGTTCCGGTCTTCGCCTTCGTCGAGGATGTCGCGGCCTCCGGCGGGTACTGGATCGCGGCGGCGGCGGACGAGATCTACGTCGATCCGACCTCCATCGTCGGCTCGATCGGCGTGATTTCGGCGGGCTTCGGCTTTCACGAACTGATGGCCCGGCAGGGGATCGAGCGGCGCGTCCACACGGCGGGCAAGGACAAGTCCATGCTCGACCCGTTCCGCCCCGAGCGGGACGAGGACGTTGTCCGGCTGAAGAGCCTGCAGGCCCAGTTGCACGAGACCTTCATCGACCATGTGAAGACCCGCCGCGGCGCGAAGCTGTCAGACGACGGCGATCTGTTCACCGGCGAGGTCTGGATCGGCCAGCGCGCGGTGGACGTCGGCCTTGCCGACGGCATCGGGCACCTCGTGCCGGTGATGAAGGCGCGCTACGGCGACAAGACCCGTTTCCGCGTGACCGGCCCGCGCCGCCCGCTGCTGGGCCGCTTCGGCCTGTCGGTCGTCGGCGAAACGCTCGGCGCGCTCGAAGACCGGGCGCTCTGGGCGCGCTACGGGCTCTGACGGCGTGCTGGTCAAGATCGTCACCTTCTTCCTGATCTTCATGGCCATCCTCGCCATGTTCGGTCGCCTGCGTTTCCCGCGCCTGACCCGCCGCCGCGGGCCCAGGCGCCCCGCCAAGTGTCCGGACTGCGGGCAATTCGTGATCGGGCGCGGTCCCTGCGCCTGCAAGACCAAGGGCTGACATGCTTCTGATGGATTTCGGCCTCGTCGCGCTCGGCCTCTTCATCCTCGTGGGGGCCGGCGATGTGCTGGTCAAGGGCGCGGTGAACCTGGCGCTCCGGCTCGGGATTCCCGCGCTGATCGTCTCGCTGACGGTGGTCGCCTTCGGCACCTCCGCCCCGGAACTGCTGGTCTCGGTCAGCGCGATCCTCGACGAGGCGCCGGGCATCGCGCTCGGCAACGTGGTCGGCTCGAACATCGCGAACGTCCTGCTGGTGCTGGGCCTGCCTGCGCTGGTGGCCGGGATCATGACCGACGGCCATGACACACGGCGCAGCTATCTCCAGATGATCGGGGCCAGCGTGCTGTTCATCGGCGCCTGCATGATCGGTCCGATCACCTGGGTGCATGGCACGGTGCTGCTGGCCGGGCTGGCGCTGATGCTGGGCGACGCCTACCGCGAGTCGGTGCGCCACAAGCGCGCCGTCGCCGTCGCGGCTGCCGCCTGCGCCCCGGACGACACCGACCCGGGGGACGTGGAAGGCGCGGACCCCGACATGCCCTGGTGGAAGATCGGCGTCTTCCTCGCGCTGGGTCTGCTGGGCCTGCCGCTGGGGGCCGACCTGCTGGTCGAGGGAGCGGTCAACATCGCCCGCACCTTCGGGGTCTCGGAGACCGTCATCGGCCTGACGCTGGTCGCCTTCGGCACCTCGCTGCCGGAACTGGCCGCCTCGACCGCCGCGGCGTTCCGGGGGCATTCGGATGTCGCGCTCGGCAACGTGATCGGCTCGAACATCTTCAACCTGCTCGGGATCATCGGTGTCGCGTCCTTCGTCGGCCAGATCCCGGTCGCCCCGGAGTTCCTGCGCCTCGACCTCTGGGTGATGCTCGGAACGTCGCTGCTGCTCCTGCCCTTCGTCCTGTGGCGCTGGACCATCTCGCGGATGGTCGGGGCGGGTTTCATCGCGATCTATGCGGCCTATCTGTGGGTCCTCTTTCACTGAGGAACGGACATGACGGACAAGGGAGCGGCGCTGGTCACCGGCGCCGGCAAGCGGCTGGGCCGCGCGATGGCCCTGCGACTGGCGGAGCGCGGGTATGACGTGGCCTTTCACTATGCCGGATCGAAAGACGCCGCCGAAGAGGCCGCTGCCGAGGCCCGCGCGCTGGGGGTGAAGGCGGTCGCGCTGCGGGCGGACCTGCTGGACGAGGACGAGACGGCCGCGCTGCTTCCGGCAGCGGCCGACGCGCTGGGACCGCTGAGCGTCCTGATCAACAACGCCTCGATCTTCGAGCACGATACGCTGGCCAGCGCCACCCGGCAGAGCTGGGACCGCCACATCGGCTCGAACCTGCGCGCCCCCTTCGTGCTGACGCAGGCCTTCGCGGCGCAGGTGCCCGAGGACCGGTATCCGCCCGCGCTGGTCGTCAACATGATCGACCAGCGGGTGCGCAAGCTGACGCCCGAGTTCATGACCTACACGATCGCCAAGATGGGCCTCTGGGCCTTCACCCGGACCGCGGCGCAGGGCCTTGCCCCGCGCATCCGCGTCAACGCCATCGGACCGGGTCCAACGATGCAGGGCGCCCGGCAGTCGGCCGAGCATTTCGCCCGGCAGCAGGCGGCGACGCCGCTGGCGCGCGGGTCCAGCCCGAAAGGCATCCTGACGGCGCTCGACTACCTGCTCGACGCCGACGAGGTCACCGGACAGCTGATCTGCGTGGACGGCGGCCAGCACCTGAACTGGCAGACGCCGGACGTGCTGGGCGTCGAGTGACGCCAGGAAAGTTATACCCACGCCCCTTCGATAGCCGACAGCCACCGCAGGTTGTCGGCACCCCACGAGAGAGATGACGCATTTTCAATGGATTAAAGGTCTTCGGCAACGGGACGGCCTGTCTTGCCCGCTCCGCAGCGCCCACAGGATCCATCCTTTGGACCGTCATCACCCCCAGAGTTATCCCCAGAATCTGGGGGCAACCTGTTTCCTCACCCGCCGCTTGCTTTTCCGACCGCCCCGCCCGAGGATTCCGCAATGTCCGAGACCCTGGAGCACACAGACGAACGCCCGACCGGTCATGCCTGCATCCAGTCCTATCTGAAGACCCTCGACAGCAGTCCGGGCGTCTACCGGATGCTCGATTCGGAAAGCCGGGTGCTCTATGTCGGCAAGGCGCGCAACCTCAAGGCGCGGGTGGCGAACTATGCCCGGCCGTCTGGTCATTCGCCCCGCATCGCCCGGATGATCCGCGAAACCGCGTCGATGATGTTCCTGACGACGCGCACCGAAACCGAGGCGCTGCTGCTCGAACAAAACCTGATCAAGCAGCTCAAGCCGCGCTACAACGTGCTGCTGCGGGACGACAAGAGTTTCCCCAACATCCTCGTGAGCCGCACGCATGGTTATCCGCAGATCAAGAAGCATCGCGGCGCCAAGACGGAGCCGGGCAACTACTACGGCCCCTTCGCCAGCGCGGGTGCGGTGAACCGGACGCTGAACCAGTTGCAGAAGGTCTTCCTGCTGCGGAACTGCTCGGACTCCATGTTCGAGAGCCGCACCCGCCCCTGCCTGCTCTACCAGATCAAGCGCTGCGCCGCGCCCTGCGTCGGCTACGTCTCCGAGGCCGACTACGGCGCGCTGGTCGCGGATGCCGAGCGCTTCCTCGCGGGCAAGACGACGAAGGTGCAGGAAGACCTCGCGCGCGAGATGCAGACCGCCTCCGAGGCGATGGAGTTCGAGCGCGCCGCCGCGCTGCGCGACCGAATCCGCGCGCTGACGCAGGTGCAGACGGCGCAGGGGATCAATCCGCGCGGCGTCGCCGAGGCCGACGTGATCGCGCTGCACATGGAGGGCGGCCAGGCCTGCGTGCAGGTGTTCTTCATCCGGGCCAACCAGAACTGGGGCAACCGCGACTACTACCCGCGCACCGGTTCGGGGGCCGAGGCGCCCGAGATCCTCGAAGCCTTCCTCGGCCAGTTCTACGCCGACCGCGATCCGCCCCGTCTGCTGCTCCTGTCGCACGAGATCGACAATGCCGACCTGATGACCGAGGCGCTCTCCGAGAAGCTCGGGCGCAAGGTCGAGATCGCCGTGCCGCAGCGGGGCGAGAAGGCCGAGCTTGTCGAGGGGGCCGCCCGCAACGCACGCGAAAGCCTCGCCCGCAAGATGTCCGAGACCGCGACGCAGGCAAGACTGCTGGACGGGCTGGCGGAGGCCTTCGATCTCGACGCCCCGCCCGCCCGGATCGAGGTCTACGACAACAGCCACATCCAGGGCACCAACGCCGTCGGCGCGATGATCGTCGCGGGGCCGGAGGGCTTCGTGAAGTCGCAGTACCGCAAGTTCAACATCCGTGGCGAAGAGCTGACGCCCGGCGACGACTTCGGGATGATGAAGGAGGTGCTGGAGCGCCGCTTCAAGCGCCTGCTGAAGGAAGACCCCGAGCGCAAGTCGGACGCCTGGCCCGACCTGCTGCTGATCGACGGCGGCGCGGGACAGGTCAGCGCCGTTGCCGGCATCCTTGCCGAGCTCGGGATCGATGACGTGCCCTTCGTCGGCGTCGCCAAGGGCATCGACCGCGACCACGGCAAGGAAGAGTTCCACAAGCCCGGCGCGCCGCCCTTCGCGCTGAAGCACAACGACCCGGTGCTCTACTTCGTGCAGCGTCTGCGGGACGAGGCGCACCGCTTTGTCATCGGCACCCACCGGGCCAAGCGGGCCAAGGCCATCGGGGCGACCCCGCTTGACGAGATTCCAGGCGTCGGCGCCACCCGCAAGCGGGCCCTGCTGGCGCATTTCGGCTCGGCCAAGGCGGTCAGCCGCGCCAACCTCGCCGACCTCAAGGCCGTCGACGGTATTTCCGAAACGCTGGCCGAAGCCATCTACGGGTTCTTCAACGAGCGGGGATAGGCCGACCCCGCAAGGAAACGGGGCGGACGCACCCTTGTGCCCGCCCCGGTCCCGGCCCGTCTTGTGCGGGCCCGCCTGCCTGCCTCAGAGCAGTGTTCCGTCCAGCACGTCGTCGCGGAACGCGCTGCCCAGTCCGTCGTGGTCGAGCACCGTGATCGTCGAGCCGCCGCCGAGGTCGATGACCACCGCGCCCGCCGTGCCGTCCCAGGCGACATTCGCCGCCGCCCAGGCCCCGGCGGTGCCCCAGGTCGCCAGCAGGTCGAGATCGGTCAGGTCGATGCGGTCCCGCTCGGTCGACTTCCAGGTGAAGTCCTCGATCGTATCCGTGGACCCGTCGAGGTCGCCCTCGCGGAAGATGAAGTAGTCGTATCCCCCGCCGCCGTTCAGCGTGTCGGCCCCGGTGCCGCCGGTCAGGTAGTCGCGGCTGCCCTCGCCCTCGAGCAGGTCATCGCCTGCCCCGCCGTCGAGATGATCGGTGCTGCTGCCGCCCCAGAGCGCGTCATTGCCGTCGCCCCCCGACAGGGTGTCGGTGCCGTCGCCGCCCAGCAGCGTGTCGTCCCCTGCCCCGCCGTCGAGCGTGTCCGAGGACTTGCCGCCGTCGAGGTGGTCGTTGCCGTCCCCGCCGTTCAGGGTGTCGTTGCCCGACTCCCCCACGAGGATGTCGTTGCCGTCCCCGCCCTCCAGCAGGTCGTCACCGTCGTCCCCGTTCAGCGTGTCGTTGCCCGCGCCGCCGATCAGCCAGTCGTCGGACTTGCCGCCGTCGAGGGTATCGTCGCCGTCGCCACCCTCCAGCAGGTCGCTGCCCGACCCGCCCGACAGGGTGTCGTCGCCCGCCCCGCCCATCAGCAGGTTGTCGCCCTCGTCCCCGGTCAGGGAGTCCGCGTAATCCGTGCCGATGACATTCTCGATCGAGGCGTAGGTGTCCCCCGCCGCCTCGCCGGTGTTGTTGGCCGCGTCCGACAGATCGACACCGACCCCGGCAGCGGTCCCGTCATACGAGACCGTGTCGGTGCCGTCGCCGCCATCGAACGCGTCTGTGCCGCCGCCGCCCAGAAGCACGTCGTTGCCGTCATGCCCCAGAAGCCGGTCGTCCCCCGAACCGCCGACAAGGGTGTCGTCGTAGTCGGTGCCGGTTCCGGTGCCTTCCAGCACCGGCGCGAGGATGTCCGCCATGTCCTCGCCGCGCCGGACGCCGTCGTAGTAGACCGTGGTGGTCGAGGCCGCGAGCGCCGGATCGCGTTCGAGGAAGTTCCGGTAGACCCCGTATTTCAGGTAGATGTTGCCGGTCGAGGTGTTCATGCCGGTGTCGCTGGCTTCCAGCGTGTAGCCGGTCTCGCCCTCTTCGCGGACGTAGAACTCGGCCCAGCCATCGGTTCCGGTGGACCAGTTGACCCCGATCATCAGGTCAATCCACTGGCCGGTCGCCGCGGTGCCGTCCGTGCCGCCCTCGACGAGGATGTAGCTCCGCTTGCCGACGGCATCCTCGAAGGTGGCGACGATGTTGCCGTCCTTGTCGATCTCGATCATCAGCGCCGGGCTGGTCGACACCCCGTTGGCGTCGCGCTGGTGAAACTGGGCGAGATGCAGGTTCGCCTCGGGATCGTCGCCGTTGTCGGTCGGCAGGACGGTGCCCTCGGGGATGTAGAACGACAGGCCGTACCAGACCTCGCCGGTGTTCAGATCGTCGCTTGCGTCGGTCTCGATGTACTCGCTGCGCTGGCTCTGCTTGGTTCCGGACACCTCGACATGGGTCGATCCGGTGACTTCGGAAACAGTCATCTGGCTGCCGTAGCGCGGTGTCACGCCGTTCACGGCACCGCTCAGGAAGATCTCATCCTGCCCGACCTCGGTTCCCTGGGAGACCGACGGATCGGAATAGGATACTCTGAAATCAATGAAATTCGTGGATACGGATGGTATCGGCATGTGGTCCCTCGCGTAAGGTTACACTCGTACACGCGCACTGGCCCCGTCCTTAAGGATTGGTATCCGACGTGAACCGTCAAGCATCGATCTTCCACGCGTCAGATTTGTCTCCAATTTGGCAACAGTTCTCGGGGTCCCTCCGAGTCATCTCCATCCCAAGGACATCCTGTCGCACGGGCAGAGCGGGCGCGCCTGCGCGCCGGTTTCGCTTTTCCCTGCCCGGTCCGGGCAGTAGAACAGGACCATGATCTGGACCCTGCCGAATATCCTGACGATCCTGCGGCTGCTCGCAGCGCCCGGCGTGGCGGTCATGTTCCTCTACTTCAACCGGGGCTGGGCGGACGTGTTCGCGCTGGTGCTGTTCCTTGGCGCGGCACTGACCGATTTCTTCGACGGCTACCTTGCACGCCTCTGGAAGCAGGAGAGCCGCTTCGGGGCCATGCTTGACCCGATCGCCGACAAGGCGATGGTGGTGATCGCGCTGTTCGTGATCACCGGCTATTCCGGGATGAACCCCTGGCTGATCCTGCCGGCCACGGTGATCCTGTTCCGCGAGGTCTTCATCAGCGGCCTGCGCGAGTTCCTCGGCAGCGAGTCCGGGCTGCTGAAGGTCACGGGCCTCGCCAAGTGGAAGACCATGACGCAGATGGTGGCGATTGCCACGCTCTTTGCCGGGATGGGACTGGACCGGATGGGCTGGGTCGATGCGCTGGAACAGGTGGTGTTCTGGATCGGGATCGGGCTCCTGTGGGTGGCGGCAGCGCTGACGCTGCTGACCGGGTTCGACTACTTCGTGAAGGCCGTGCCGCTGCTGAAGGGCAAGCGATGAAGATCGAGGTTCTGTATTTCGCCTGGCTGCGCGAGCGGATCGGGCTGGGACGGGAAACCGTTGAAACCGAAGCGGAAACCGTGGCCGATCTGCTGGACGAACTGCGGGCGCGGGAAGAGCGCTATGCCCTGGCCTTGTCGGACATGGCCTCGGTGCGGGTGGCGGTGGACCAGGAGCTGACGACCGTGGACGCGCCGCTCAAGGGGGTGCGGGAGGTGGCGCTGTTCCCGCCGATGACGGGGGGCTAGGCCATACGCATCCTCGTGCAGTCCGACCCTTTCGACCCCGGCGCGGAGCTGAACCGGTTCGCCGCGGGAACGCCCTCCGGCACCGGGGCGGTCGTGACCTTCTCGGGCGTGGTGCGGGACCTTCCGGGCGGCGGGCTGGCCGCGATGGAGATCGAGCATTACCCCGGCATGACCGAGCGCGCGATTGCGGGCATGGCCGAAAAAGCCAGGGATCGCTGGGACTTGACCGACGCGCTGGTGATCCACCGGCACGGGCGTCTCGGCCCCGGAGAGGTCATCATGATGGTCGCCACCGCGGCCCCGCACCGGGCGGATGCCTTCGCGGCGGCGGAGTACCTGATGGACTACCTGAAGTCGCGGGCCCCCTTCTGGAAGAAGGAAATCACCGCCGACGGGAGCGCCTCGTGGGTCGCGGCGAAGGACGCCGACGAGGACGCCCTGACACGCTGGGACTGAGTCGCAAGGGCGCGCAACCCCCACCGTACGCTGCGTCGGTATCACGTCGGTACAACGTCGGTATCGCGTCGGTGCGGGGTCGGTGCCCCCTCAGCGCAGCACGTGCCGGGTGTCGAACGCAGGCGGGATCGCGTCCCGCCCCTCCAGGACCAGATCGACGAGCATCCGCGCCACCGGCTGCGCCATGGCGAAGCCGATCTTGAACCCACCGTTGGCGATGAAGTGGCCCGGCACGCCGGGGCGCGGCCCGAGCAGCGGCGCGCGCGACCGGGCGCGGGGCCGGACACCCGCCCAGCGCTCGATCACGCGGGCGCCGTCCAGTGACGGGCAGAGCCGCCGCGCGGTGGCGATCAGCGTATCGAGCTGGGCGTCGGTCTCGCCGGGGCTGGCAAAGTCGCGCTCGGAGGTCGAGCCGATGGCGGTGGTCCCGTCGGCATGGGGCACGATGTGCACCCCGTCGAGGAAGAGCTGCGGCAGGTCGCGCGCGTCGTGGTCGAGCAAGGCCGCCTGCCCCTTGATCCCGGCCCCCGCAGCAGCACCGGACGGGCCGGTCAGCGCCACCAGCCCTTCCCAACCCGTGGCCTCGACCACGGCCCCCTGCAGGTCGGCGGTGCGCCCCTCGATCACCTCGGCCCCGGCGGCGCGCAGCGCGGCGGCCAGCGCCTGCCCGGCCCGACGCGGATGCAGTCGCGCGGTCAGGCTGTCGAAGATCAGCAGACCCGTGGGCGAAGGCGGCGCCCACCCGCCGAAGTCCCGATCGGGCACCAGCCGCCACTCGGCCTGCCCCTGCCAGTGGTCGGCGGCACCGCTGGCGCGCGCCTCGGCCAGCGACCGGGCCGCGTCATCGGCCACTGCCTGGAGCCGCCCCAGCCGGGCATACCCGGGATCGACGCCGCCCCGGGCGGCGATCTCGCGCCACCAGTCCCCGGCGGCGGCGAGGGCGTCGAATTGCATCTGCTTCTTCGGGTTCCACTGCTCGGGCGTGTGCGGGGCCAGCGCCCCGACGATCCCGCCGGACGACCCCGCCCCGATCCGGCGCGTTTCGATCAGCCGGACGCGGGCCCCGCGGCGGGTCGCTTCCCACGCGACCGAGAGGCCGAAGATGCCGCCGCCCAGCACGGTCAGGTCTGCGATTGCCATTGCCGGGCCTCCGTCCGATGGTGCGCGCGATCCGAGGGCTAGGACAGATGGACGAGAAGGACCAGAGCGGCCTGACATGGCGCGACGGCGTGCCCGTCTCACGGCGCTTCGACGATCCGTACTTCTCGCTGGCGAGCGGGCTGGAGGAGACACGTCACGTCTTCCTCGCCGGCAACGACCTGCCCGCCCGGTTCCGCGACGGCTTCGTGATCGCCGAGACCGGCTTCGGCACCGGGCTGAACCTGCTGACCGCCTGGCAGGCGTGGCAGGAAGCCGGTGCGCCGGGGCGGCTGCGCTTCGTCAGCTTCGAGGCCTATCCCCTGACCCGGCCCGAGATGGCGCAGGCGCTGGCGGCCTTTCCGGACCTCGCCGGACATGAGGCGCGCCTGCTGGAGGGCTGGACCGGCACCGGCGGGCTGCGCGAGCTAGGCGATGGAGTGACGCTGGAGCTGATCACCGGCGATATCCGCGACACGCTGCCCGGCTGGACCGGGCGGGCGGACGCGTGGTTCCTCGACGGGTTCGCGCCCGCCCGCAACCCCGAGATGTGGGGTGCGGACCTGATGGCCGAGGTGGCCCGGCACACCGCGCCCGGTGGCAGTTTCGCCACCTATACCGCCGCCGGTCACGTTCGCCGTGCCCTGGCCGACGCGGGATTTGCGGTCGCCCGGCGGCCGGGATATGGGCGCAAGAGGCACATGAGTGCCGGGTGGCTGGAGTAGGGCACGTGGCACAGGACAACCGGACTTGGCTGGGCATCTGGCTGATGATCGCCACCACCGTGGTCTTTGCCCTGCAGGACGGCATGTCCCGACACCTGGCCGGGGAATACAACGTGCTGATGGTGGTGATGATCCGGTACTGGTTCTTCGCCGCCTTCGTCATCGCCGTCGCCGCGCGCCGCGCGGGCGGGCTGAAGGCCGCCGCGAAGACCGAGCAGCCGCTTCTGCAGATCTTCCGCGCGCTGCTGCTGGTGTCGGAAATCTGCGTGATGGTGACCGCCTTCGTGCTGCTCGGCCTCGTCGAGAGCCACGCGGTCTTCACGTCCTATCCGCTGCTGATCGCGGCACTGTCGGGGCCGGTGCTGGGCGAGAAGGTCGGCTGGCGGCGCTGGGCGGCGATCGCGGTCGGCTTCCTCGGCGTCATCATCATCCTCGAGCCGGGCTTCGGGGTGTTCTCGCCGTACGCGCTGGTGCCGCTGCTGAGCGCGACGATGTTCGCGCTCTATGGCCTGCTGACGCGCTATGCCGCGCGCAAGGACAGCGCCGCGACCAGCTTCTTCTGGACCGGCATCGTGGGCGCGGCGGCGATCACGGTCGTCGGCATCTGGTTCTGGGAACCGATGACGCCGGGCGACTGGGTGTGGATGTCGATGCTGTGCGTGTCCGGTGCGACCGGGCACTGGCTGCTGATCAAGTGCTACGAGGTGGCCGAGGCAGGGGCGGTGCAGCCCTTCGCCTATCTCCAGCTCGTCTGGGCCTCGGCGCTGGGCATGCTGGTGTTCGGCGAGACGCTGCGCCTGAACGTCGGGATCGGCGCCGGGCTGGTGGTCGCGGCGGGCCTGTTCACCCTGTGGCGCGAGCGGCAGGTGGCGCAGGAGGCGCGCCGGGCAGCCCGCTAGCCGCCGCGCAGCTTCGCTTCGACATCCCACGGCAGGGTGCGCCCGGCGAGGCGCATGCCGTAGACCACGCGGCTTTCGGTGACGCGCATGATGTAGTTGCGGGTCTCGGTGAAGGGGATGTGCTCGATCCAGTCGATCACGTCCACGCGCCGGTCGCGGGGGTCGCCGAAGCGCTCGATCCACGCTTTCGGGCGCGACGGCCCGGCGTTGTAGGCGGCGGCGACGAGGGTCAGCGCCTCGCCGAAGTCCTCGATCTGGCGGCGCAGGTATTCCGAGCCGAGCCGCGCGTTGAAGGCGGGATCGCTGAGCAGGCGGTCCTCGGAGAACGACTCGCCCAGGGCGTCGGCCATGGCGCGCCCGGTGCGGGGCATCAGCTGCATCAGCCCGCGCGCCCCGGCGCCCGACATCACCTCCGGGTCGAACTCGCTTTCGCGGCGGGCAATGGCGAGGGTCAGCGCCGGGTTGATCGGCATCGGGGTTGTCGCCAGCTCGGTGACCGGGTGGTAGGCGCGCTGCAGGATCTGGCCCTGGCTGGCTGCGTACTTGGCGATCATCAGCGCGATGTGCGGCTCGCCCAGGTCGAAGGCGAGATCGGCCAGCGCGCCGCGTTCGTCGAAGCTGAGGGTCTCGGCGAGATGAACCATCCAGCGCTCGGCCAGCACCCGCTCGCCCGCCTCCTGCAACAGCAGGGCCGCCTGCAGGACGCTGGAGGACATGAAGCGCTGCGTGCGCCAGTCGGGGAAGCGCTCGGTGCCCAGCAGCGCGGGATCGGCGGGCAGCCCGGCGCGCTCGGCCGCCAGTTGGCCGTAGAAGGCGGTCTGGTGCTCGGCGCCGCGCGCGTAGGCGGCGCGGGCCTCGTCGGCGCGGCCCAGAGCCTCCAGCGCGCGGCCTTCCCAGTAGCCTGCCCGGCCGGACGAGATCGGCGAGGCGACCGACGCGGCGAAGCGGCGGAAGTGCTCGAGCGCGGTGGCGGCGTCGCCGAGCTTGCGCAGCGCGATGTAGCCGGCCAGCCATTCCAGTTCGGAATAGTCGCCGTACTCGTTCGAGGCGGCCAGCCGGTGCCGGGCGGCAACGCGGTAGGCGGTGCGGTCGGTGTCGTCGCGCATCAGGTCGCGAGCGATCTCGGCGCGGTGCTTTCCCCACATCTCGGGGCGGCCGAGGCTTTCGGCACTGTCCGAGCGCTGGTCCATCAACTCGAGCGCATCCGCCATCCGGCGCTTGCGGAGCCGCCACAGGAACCGCTCGTAGGCGAGGCCGGGATCCCCGGCCAGCGTGCCGGGCACCGCCGCGATGCGGGCATCGACCCCGTCGGCGTCCTCGCGCAGCGCGATGCGGGCCTCGGCCAGCACCTGCCAGTCGGCGGGCACGCGCGGCATCAGGCGACGGGCGGCAGGGGTATTCCCGGCCCAGAGCAGGGTATCGAGCCGCGCAGTGTGGTGACGGGCCAGCAGGTCGCCGTGCCGGGCGAGAAAGACCTCCTCGGTCTCGGCATCGAGGGGGAAGTCCCGCCACGCGGTGACGATCAGGCGATCGGCGGCTTCGGCATTCCCGCGCGCGCGCTCGGCGTCGGCGAGGCGCAGGCTGCCGGTCCCGGTCTGCGGGGCATCGGGACCGAAGAAGAGGCGCAGCGCATCGGCGGAGGCGCCATCCGGAATCGCGTCCTCGCCCCGCCGCCGCATCAGCGGAAGGCCGGGCCAGTCCCCGCAGCGGGCGAGGAAGTCGAGGTAGTCCTCGAACCGGCCTTCGGGGGCGCGCAGCCAGTGCCAGAGCACGACGTCCCGGGCGGGCTGGTCCGGCAGGGCACGGGCGAGGTCCAGCGCGGTCGGCCAGTCCCGGGCCCGCACCGCCTCCATCGCGGCGGCGAGCGTCCGGGCGCGGGCGCTGGTCTGCGCGACGGCCCGTCCGGGCCAGAACGGCGCGGCGAGGGCCGAGGCTGCGGCGGTCATCAGGAAGCTGCGGCGCTGCATCGGGTGGTCCCGTTGTCGTTTGCGTCAAGATCGAAGGCTGCTCGCACATCACACTAAAGGCGGTTGCGCGGCCGGACAAACGACAAAACCGAGAGGGGCCTTGCGGAACGGGGGCAAGGGCGGGTATCCGCCAACCCACCCACGTCACATCCGCGTCATCATCGAAGGGGAAAGCGCCATGTTGAAAGGTTCCATGCCAGCCCTGGTGACGCCGATGAAAGACGGCGCGGTGGATTTCGCCACGCTCGAGGCGCTGGTCGAATGGCAGATCGCCGAGGGCAGCCACGGCCTCGTCCCGGTGGGCACCACCGGCGAAAGCCCGACCCTGACCCACGAAGAACACGAAGCGGTCGTCGAGGCCGTCGTGAAGATCGCAGCCGGGCGCGTGCCGGTGGTGGCGGGCGCGGGCTCGAACAACACCGCCGAGGGCATCCGCCTGATGCGCCACGCGCAGGCGGTCGGCGCCGATGCCGCGCTGGTCGTCACGCCCTATTACAACAAGCCGACGCAGGCCGGTCTGATCGCGCATTACACCGCGCTGCACGACTGCTGCGACCTGCCGATCATCATCTACAACATTCCCGGGCGCTCGGTGATCGACATGAGCCCGGCGACGATGGGCGACCTGGCGAAACTGCCGCGCATCATCGGGGTGAAGGACGCCACCGGCGACATCACCCGGGTGTCGAAGCAGCGGATCACCTGCGGGCCGGACTTCGTCCAGCTCTCGGGCGAGGATGCCAGCGCGCTGGGGTTCAACGCCCATGGCGGCGTCGGCTGCATCAGCGTCACCGCCAACGTTGCGCCGAAGCTCTGCGCCGAGTTCCAGCAGGCCACGCTGGCGGGCGACTATGCCACCGCGCTCGACTACCAGGACCGGCTGATGCCGCTGCACGAGGCGATCTTCCTCGAGCCGGGCCTTGCCGGTGCGAAGTACGGCCTGTCGCTGCTCGGGCGCTGCTCGGAAGAGGTGCGCCTGCCGCTGGTCGGGCTGACCGACGGCACCAAGGCGCGCATCCGCGCGGCGATGGAGCACGCCGGGCTGCTCTGATCCCCGGGCACGGGGCGCGCGCGCCCCGCGCGGCATTGCGCCCGCGCGGGCGGCAGCCTAGGTAGGTGCGTCATGGCACAGGGCAAGAAATCCGATCCGAACTCCAAGATCGTCGCCGAGAACCGGCGCGCACGCCGGGAGTATGCCATCGAGGATGACCTCGAGGCGGGCATCATGCTGGAAGGCTCGGAGGTGAAGTCGCTGCGTCAGGGCCAGGCGAACATCGCCGAAAGCTACGCCAACGTCGAGAACGGCGAGCTCTGGCTGATCAACGGCTACATCGCCCCCTACGCGCAGGCCAAGACCTTCGGTCACGAGGAGCGGCGCAAGCGCAAGCTGCTGGTGTCGCGGCGGGAACTGGCCCGGCTGTGGAGCGCGACGCAGCGCGAGGGGATGACCCTCGTGCCGCTGGTGATGTACTTCAACGAGCGCGGCCGGGTGAAGCTGAAGCTGGGCATCGCCAAGGGCAAGAAGCTGGCCGACAAGCGCGAGACCGACGCCAAGCGCGACTGGGCGCGGCACAAAGCGCGGTTGCTGAAACAGCAGGGCTGAGGACGCATGGAACAGATCGTGATGACGGCCCTTCTGGGCGCTGCGGCCGGGAACGCGGTGGCGGTGGTGGTCAAGCCGATCAACCTCGGCCTGTTCGCGAACACGGTCTGGGGCGCGCTGGCGGGCGCGGGCGCGGGGGCCGCGCTGGCCGCACTCGGCGGTCCGCAGGCGGGGCTTCTGCGGCTGGTCGCGGGCGGTGCCGGCGGCGCGGTGCTGGTGCTGCTTCTGGGCCTTGCCAAGCAGGGCCGCGCGCGCTGAGGGCAACCGGTCGCGCTGGACAAGCGCCCTGCCCCGGCGATAGGCAGGAGGCGTTCTGCCCGGAGACCGCGATGACCGACGATCCGAAGACCCTCGTTTCCACCGCCTGGCTGGCCGCGCACCTGGGCGACCCGGACCTGCGGGTGATCGACGCCTCGTGGTACCTGCCGGACATGGGCCGCGACGGGCGGGCCGAATACGACGCAGCCCATATCCCCGGCGCGCGCTACTTCGACATCGACGAGATCAGCGACCTGCGCTCGCCGCTGCCCCACATGGCGCCGCCGGTCGAGAAGTTCATGTCCCGGATGCGGGCCATGGGCATCGGCGACGGGCACCAGGTCGTGGTCTACGACGGGGCCGGGCTGTTCTCGGCGGCGCGGGTCTGGTGGCTGTTCCGGCTGATGGGCAAGACCGACTGCGCGGTGCTCGACGGCGGCTTCGGCAAGTGGCAGGCCGAGGGCCACCCGGTCGAGGACATGCCGCCGGTGACGCGGGACCGGCACATCACCGTGTCGCGGCAGAACCACCTGGTGAAGGACGTCACGCAGGTCGCGGCAGCCGCCAAGCTGGGCTCGCCGCAGATCGTGGATGCGCGCGGGGCCGCCCGGTTCCGGGGCGAGGAACCCGAGCCGCGCCCGGGCCTGCGCTCGGGGCACATCCCCGGCTCGAAGAACCTGCATTTCCGGGCGCTGCTGAACGACGACGGCACGATGAAGGACATCGACGGCCTGCGCGCCGCCTTCGAGGGCGCGGGCGTGGACCTGTCGAAGCCGGTCATCACCTCCTGCGGGTCGGGGGTGACGGCGGCGATCCTCAGCCTGGCGCTGGAGCGCCTCGGACACCGCGACCACGCGCTCTATGACGGCTCGTGGTCGGAATGGGGCCAGTTCGACCACCTGGCCGTGGAAAAGGGATAAGCCATGCTCGACGCGCTGAAACAGCAGCCGCAGGACAAGATCCTGATGCTGATGCAGATGTTCCGCGAGGACACGCGGGACGGCAAGATCGACCTCGGGGTCGGCGTCTACAAGGACCCGACCGGCCTGACCCCGGTGATGCGGGCGATCAAGGCCGCCGAGCACCGGTTGTGGGAAACCGAGACGACCAAGGCCTATACCGGGCTGGCGGGCGACCCGGCCTTTGCCGAGGCGCTGTCGGGGCTGATCCTCGGCCCGTCGGCCGATCCGGCACGGATGTCGGCGATTGCCACGCCCGGCGGCACCGGCGCGATCCGGCAGGCGCTGGAGCTGATCCGCCTCGCCGCGCCCGGCGCGACGGTCTGGCTGAGCAATCCGACCTGGCCGAACCACCCTTCGATCATCCGCTACCTCGGGATGCCGATGGCCGAGTACCGCTACTTCGACGCCGAGTCGCGCGGGGTGGACGCCGAGGGCATGCTGGAGGACCTCGCCCGCGTCGAGCGCGGCGACGTCGTGCTGCTGCACGGCTGCTGCCACAACCCGACCGGCGCGAACCTGACGCTGGCCCAGTGGCAGGCGGTGATCGACCTGATGCTGGAGAAGGGCGCGATCCCGTTGATCGACATCGCCTACCAGGGCTTCGGGGACGGGCTGGAAGCAGACGCCGCCGCGACCCGCCTGGTGGTGGACAAGATGCCGGAGGTGCTGGTCGCGGCGTCCTGCTCGAAGAACTTCGGGATCTACCGCGAGCGGACCGGCCTGCTGATGGCCTTCGGCTCCCCCGAGGGCCGCGCCGTGGCGCAGGGCAACCTCGCCTTCCTCAACCGGCAGAACTACAGCTTCCCGCCCGATCACGGCGCACGTCTTGTGACGATGATCCTGACCGATCCCGCCCTGCGGGCGGACTGGGAGGCCGAGCTGGAAGAGGTCCGCAACACCATGCTGGGCCTGCGCAGCCAGTTGGCGGCCGAGTTGCAGCGGCTGTCCGGCTCGGACCGGTTCGCCTTCATCGGCGCGCACCGGGGCATGTTCTCGCGGATCGGGGCGAGCCCCGAGCAGGTCGAGCGCCTGCGCACCGAGCATGGCATCTACATGGTCGGCGACAGCCGGCTGAACATCGCCGGGCTGAACGCAGAGACGGTGCCGAAGCTGGCCGAGGCCATCGTCGCGGTCGGGGTCTGACGGCCGCGCCGTTTCACCCGCGTTCGAGATGAGCGGCCAGCTTGCCCAGCGTCTGGCCGCCGAACTCGACCGCGCCGAAGCCGATGACGGCCTCGCGGCGCGCGGCGCTCGGGTGCATCTGGCGAAGGGTCACGACGGTCTTTCTGTTCGCCTGCTGATCGAAGCCGACCAGAATCCGGAACGCCTGCGGGTCGGGGTCGCGGTCGCTGCTGTGGATCACCTCGATCCAGGCGGGCGGCAGGATACGCAGGAAATCCATCCGGTTCGGAAAGCGCGTGCCATCGGGCGCGATCATGTCGAAGCGCCAGTGCCCGCCGGTGCGGATGTCGATCCCGTGCGACGAGATGCGGAAGCCCTCGGGGCCGAACCATTGCACGATCTGCGCGGGGTCGGTCCAGGCGCGGAAGGCGCGATCACGCGGGGCGTTCACCACGCGGGCAAGCACGATTTCCCGGTCGAGGGGCCAGCCGTCCCACGGGCCGGGGGGCAGGTCTGCGGCGTCAGTCATCCGGGAACTCCTCGGGGCGGGGTTCGGCACGGGCGGCGGGGCTCAGGGGGCGGCCGGGGCCCGGCAGGCTTGGGTCTGCGTGGCAGGTGCGGAAGGTCAGGTCAAGACGCGCGTGTCAGAACGACCGGACCAGCAGGATCGTCGCCGCCGTCGCCGCGAGGCCCAGCGCCACGGGGCGGATGCGGCGGCGTGCCACCCGGGCGGCCAGCGGGCGCGCCAGCCACAGGCCCAGCGCCACGCCGGGCAGCAGGCTGGCGGCGAAGACCAGCGTTTCTGCCCGCACCAGTCCCTGCCAGGCCAGCGCCGCGACCGAGACGACCATCCCGAAGGCGAAGACGGCGTTCTGCATGGCCGCGGCGTGCCGGGCCTCCTGATGCTGGTAGAGCAACGCCATGGGCGGCGCCCCGATGGCCGTCAGCGTGCCCATGATCCCCGCCAGCGTGCCTGCCGACACAAGCGAGAGCGGCGTGATCGCCACCCGCAGCCCGGTCAGCGACAAGAGCACGCCCAGCCAGACGACGAGGCCCACGGCAATGGCGATCCCGCCGGTTTCGTGCAGGCGGACGGCGATCAGCGCGGCCAGCACCGCCCCGGCGGCCCGCCCGGCGAGTGCCGGCAGCAAGGCCCGTCGATCGAGGGCGGACGGATCGACCGCCGTCGCCGAGAATCCGACCACCGCCCCGAGAAACAGCAGCGTCGCCGGCAGCATCTGGGGGGCGACCAGCGCCACCAGCGGGGCCGCGAGCATGCCGAAGCCCTGCCCCGCGAGGCGCTGCAGGATCGTCCCGAGAAGAACGGCGGCCGAGGCGAAGGCCCAGACCGCCGGGTCCGGCAGCCCGGCGAGATCCGCGCTCACAACGTGCGCAGGTCCGCGATGAGCCGGTCGATGTTGCCCTGCCGCTGGTCGAGCATCACGCCGATCTCGTCGCGCTCGGTGCGCAGCAGGCTGACGCCCTCGATGCGGATATCGAAGAAGCGGTTCTGCCCGTCACGGTCGGAGACGAGGAAGCTGACGTCGATCGGGGAGCGGCCCGGCAGGCGGGCAACCGACTGCACCTCGACGTAGTTGTTGACCGGCACGGTGCGGCTGACCTCGACGGTGCCGCCCTTGAACTCGGTGAAGCGGCGTCCGTACTTGCGGGCCATGTAGCCCTGGAAGGCCGCGATGAAGGCGGTCTGCTGGCTGCTGGAGAGCGTGCGCGCGACCGGTCCCAGCACCGACCCCGCGATCACCCGCACGTCGGAGTAGGTGGCGAAGATGCGCTCGAAATCGCTGTAGAGCGCGCTGCCGGTCCGTCCAGACGCGATGACGCGGTTGATGTCGGTGACCACCCGCTGCACGAGGGCGGCGGCGGCGGCCTCGGTCAGGGCGACGGCTTCGCGCGGCAGCAGACCGGCCAGCGGCAGGGCCAGCGCCGCCCCGAGAAGGGCGCGCCGGGTCGCGTCAGGGCCGGTTCGGCAGCGAGAACGGGGCGGCGAAGGGGTCGGAGAACGGGTCATAGAAAGGGTCCAATTCCGAACCGACCGTCCCGCCCGAAAGCGCGTAGCGCCGGTTCTGCAAGTAGAGGCCACGCAAGGCGATGTAGCTGTCGGCGCTTTCATAGAGAAGATCGTCGATCACGCGTCCATTCTGCGCGCGGTCCCCCACAAGGTCCACCCCCCTGAGCCGCCGGATCGCCTGACGCTCCTCCGTGGAGGTGAACGCGAGCCGCGTCGGGTTCATTGCCCCGTCCACCACGACGCCCACGAAATCGCGGGTCGTGGAAGGTCCGAGGAACGGCAGTTCCAGATAGGCGCCTTCGCCCGCGCCCCAGACATGCAGCGTCTCGCCGAAGTCCGACTCGCGCTTTTCCAGCCCGATCGACGAGGCGACGTCGAAGAGGCCGGCAAAGCCCACCGTGCTGTTCAGCAGGAACCGGAAGGTCGTGTGGATGCCGTCCTCGAGGTTGCCCTGCAGGACATCGTTCACCACGGCGGAGGGCTCGGACAGGTTCGACGCGAGGTTGTTCACCCCGGCCGCCACCGGCGTCGGCACCGCGGCCGCGTAAAGCTGCGAGGCCGGGCGCAGCAGCACCCGGTCCACGCCCTTGTTGACGCCGTGGGACATGCGGTTGAACGGCTGCGCCGGATCGTAGACCGCGTCGCGGCTGGCCGGGGCCGAACAGGCCGACAGCGCCAGGACAGCGAGCACCGCGAGGGTCGCAACGGGACGTTTCAAATTGGACACAAGAAGCGACAAAAGCAGGCTCGATCCGGGGCAGGTTTGGTCTTTCGACATCATCTAAATATACTGACGGGAAATACCAACCGAGAGTGCGTCAGCACCGGGGCGGCGCGACAGGCACGCGGATTTCACCCCCCGGGCGCGGCATTTCGGCAACAAGCCAAGAGGCGACCGGGGCGCAGATGAGCAGCGGACACCCGCAGACGACCGTCGTGCATGCCGCCCGACCGCGCAGCATCGGCGACGCGCGCACATCGCTGGGCGACGTGTTCCGCCAGAACGTGCCGCTGTTCGGCTCGGTCTTCCTGTTCTCGGTCTTCGTGAACCTGCTGATGCTGAGCGGGCCGATCTACATGCTGCAGGTTTACGACCGGGTGCTGAGCTCGCGCTCGGAAGAGACGCTGCTGACCCTCACGCTGCTGATCGCCTTTCTCTACACGATGATGGCGGCGCTGGACTTCGCGCGCGGGCGGGTGATGGCGCGGGCCGGGGGACGGCTGCAGACCGCGCTCGACCGCCGGGTCTATGACGCCCTGCTGAAACTGTCGCTCCACAAGGGCGGCGGGCGCGGCGCGAGCGGGCTGCAGGACCTCGAAGCGATCCAGCGGCTCTACGGCAGCCCGGTGCTGCTGGCGCTGTTCGACATTCCCTGGACGCCGTTCTTCATCGCGGCGATCTTCCTGTTCCATCCGTGGCTCGGGCTGCTCGCCCTCGGTGGCGGGGTCGTCCTGATCGTCATCGCCGCCCTGAACCAGCGCCTGACCGCCGCCGACCTGCGCACGGCGCAGGCGACCGGGACGGCGGGCGACGTCATGGCCGCGCAACTGCTCGCGGACGGCGAGACGATCAATGCCCTCGGCATGCGCGAGGCCGCCTTCCGCCGCTGGAACCGCCTGCGCCAGACGGCGCTGGCGCGGTCCCTGTCGGCATCGGACCGGTCGGGCGGGTTCTCCTCGGCCACGCGGGGCCTCAGGATGTTCCTGCAATCGGCCATGCTGGGCCTTGGGGCCTATCTCGTGCTGCGCGAGGAAGTCTCCGCCGGGGTGATGATCGCCTCGTCGATCCTGCTCGGGCGCGGGCTGGCCCCGATCGAGCAGACCGTCGGGCAGTGGGCGATGATCCAGCGCGCGCTCGAAGGGCGGACCCGTCTGATCGCGCTGCTCGACGACATCCCGCCGGAACCGACACGCACCACCCTGCCCCGGCCGCTGGCCCGCCTCGACGTGCGCGACCTGACCGTGGTGCCGCCGGGCGAGCGCAGCGCCGCCCTGCGCATGGTCCGCTTCTCGGTCGCGCCAGGACAGGCGGTCGGTGTCATCGGCCCTTCCGGCGCGGGCAAGTCCACGCTGGCCAAGGCGCTAGTCGGGCTGTGGCCGCCGGCCACCGGATCGATCCGGCTGCACGGCGCGACGCTGGCGCAATACGATCCCGACACGCTCGGGCGCACGATCGGCTACCTGCCGCAGCAGGTCCGGCTGTTCGATGGCACGATCAAGGAGAACATCGCCCGGATGGACGCCGAGCCTGACGATGCCGCGGTGGTCCGCGCGGCCCAGAAGGCCGACGCGCACGAGATGATCCTGCAGCTTCCCGACGGCTATGACACCGAGATCCGCGCCGCGAACCAGCGCCTGTCGGGCGGGCAGGTGCAACGGATCGGGCTTGCGCGCGCGCTTTACGGCGACCCGGTCCTGCTGGTGCTGGACGAGCCGAACTCGAACCTCGACAACGCCGGGTCGATGGCGCTGAACCACGCGATCCAGACGATGAAGGAGGACGGGCGCTCGGTGCTGATCATGGCGCACCGCCCGGCCGCGATCCAGCACTGCGACATGCTGCTGGTTCTCGAAGGCGGGATGCGCAAGGCCTTCGGGCCGCGCGACGAGGTCCTTCGGGCGACGGTGGCGAATTTCGAGGACATCCGCCGCCACGGCGGGCCCGGGGGCGTGACATGAGCGGCCCCGCCCCCGACCTGAGCGCGCGCGGGCCGCTCTACTTCGGCATGGCAATGCTCGCGCTGCTGGTCTTCGGTTTCGGCTGGTGGTCCTTCGGCGCGACCCTGTCGGGGGCCATCATCGCGCCGGGACAGATCGAGATCGACCAGAACCGGCAGGTGGTCCAGCACCCAGATGGCGGCGTCGTCGCCGCGATCCACGTCAAGGAAGGCGACCGGGTCGCCGCGGGCGACGTCCTGATCTCGCTCGACCCGACACTGCTGGCCACCGACCTGTCGATCGTCGAAGGACAACTGCACGAGGCGATGGCGCGCCGCGCCCGCCTTGCCGCCGAGCGGGACGGGGCCGAGGCCCCGGTCTTCGACGCCGAGCTTCTGGCCATCGCCGCGCTCGACCCGGCGGTGGCGGAACTGGTGGAAGGGCAGCGCAGCCTCTTTGCCGCCAGCCGCGCCACGCGGGCGCAGGAGCGCGCGCAGCTGGCCCGCCGCCAGACGCAGATCGCCAGCCAGATCGACGGCATCGAGGCGCAGCGCGTCTCGGTCGAGCGGCAACTGGACCTGATCGAGGAGGAACTCGCGGCGCAGCAGTCGCTGCTCGACCGCGGGCTGGCACAGGCCCCCCGGGTGCTGGCGCTGCAACGCGAGGAGGCCTCGCTGTCGGGGCGAATCGGCGAACTCGTCGCTGCCGCTGCCGAGTTCGACGGCCGCCGCACCGAGATCGACCTCGAGATCTTGAAGCTCGACAGCCAGGTCCGCGAGAGCGCGATCAGCATGCTGCGCGACCTGCAGGTGACCGAGGCGGAACTGCGCCAACAGCGCAACGCCCTGCGCGAACGGCTGGCCCGCCTCGACATCCGCGCGCCCGCCTCCGGGATCGTCTACGGCCTGACGGTGTTCGCCGAGCGCGCCGTGATCCGCCCCGCGGAACCGCTGCTGTTCGTCATCCCGCAGGACCGGCCGCTGGTGGTGGCCAGCCGGGTGCAGCCGATCAACGGCGACGAGGTGTGGCCGGGACAGGACGTGCGGCTGCGCATCGCCGCGCTCGACGCCCGCAGCACGCCCGAGCTGCAGGGCCGCGTGCTGGCGATCTCGGCGGACCTGTTCACCGACGAGCGCACCGGGAACGCCTATTACCGCGCCGAGATCGAACTGCCGCCGGAAGAGCGCGCCCGGCTGGGCGAGGTCACGCTGCTGCCCGGCATGCCGGTCGAGGCCTTCATCCGGACCCGCGACCGGCGTCCGGTCGACTACCTGCTCGAGCCGCTGACGCGCTACCTGAGCCGCGCGATGCGCGAGGGCTGATCCGGTCTTTCCCTCGCCCGGCTCCCCGGCTAGCGTCGCGCCGGAACCGACAGGAGGAAAGACGCCATGCCCGGCCCGATCGAAACCCGCCTCGCCGAACTCGGCGTGACCCTGCCCGACGCGCCCGCGCCCGCCGCCAACTACGTGCCCTACGTCGTGGCCGGCGATATCGTCTATGTCTCGGGCCAGGTTTCCATGGGCCCGGACGGCTTCATCCTCGGCAAGCTCGGCGCCGACATGGACGTGGCCGCCGGGGCCGCCGCCGCGCGGACCTGCGCCATCAGCCTGCTGTCGCAACTGAAGGCGGCCTGCGGCGGCGACATCGAGCGCCTCGTGCGAGTCGTCAAGCTGACCGGCTTCGTCAATTCGACGGCCGAGTTCGGAGACCAGCCGAAAGTGGTGAACGGGGCCTCCGATTTCCTCGTCGAAGCGCTGGGGGACAAGGGCCGTCATGCACGCTCTGCCGTCTCGGCGGCGTCGCTGCCCTTCGGCGTGGCGGTCGAGATCGAAGGCATCTTCCAGATCGCATGACACCGCTTCCCGACGCCTTTCGCCGTGTGCCGCTCGCGCATCGTGCGCTGCATGACCGCGACGCGGGCGTGATCGAGAACAGCCCGACCGCCATCGCCCGTGCGGTGGCGGCGGGCTATGGCATCGAGATCGACCTGCAACTCTCGGCTGACGGCGTGCCGATGGTGTTCCATGACGACACGCTCGACCGGCTGACCGCCGCGACGGGGCCGGTGCGGGCCCGGGACGCGGCCGAGCTCTGCACGCTGGCCCTGACCGGCGGGTCCGACCGCATCCCGACCCTGGCCGATGTACTGGACCAGGTCGCGGGGCAGGTTTCGCTGCTGATCGAGCTGAAGACGCAGGACCCCGACGACGGCGCGCTGGAGGCCGCCACCGCCGCGCTGCTGCAGGGCTATGCCGGTCCGGTCGCCGTGATGTCCTTCCACCCCGGCATGGTCGCCCGGATGGCCGCGCTGGCCCCCGACGTGCCGCGGGGCCTGACCACGGGAAGCTGGGACGAAAGCTACGGCCAACCCACCGCCGTGCGGGACCACCTGCGCGCGATCCCGGATGCCACCGCCGTCGGGGCCAGCTTCATCAGCCACGAGGCCGCCGACCTCGGCCGGCCGCGCGTGGCCGAGCTGAAGGCGGAGGGTCTTGCCGTGCTCTGCTGGACGATCCGCTCGCCCGAGACCGAGGCCGCCGCGCGCCGGATTGCCGACAACGTGACCTTCGAGGGCTACGCCGCGGCGCTGCCTTGACGCGGCGCAGCGACGGGCCATCTGTCGGGGAAAGCGCCCGGACGCCCCTGCCATGACCGCCTTCCCCCCCGACACCGAGACCCGGATCGAGCTGACCGTTCTCCCGTCGCTGCGCGGGATCACGGCCGCCGACTGGGACGCCTGCGCCTGCCCGGAGGCCGCGGACGGCGGTCGTGCCGAGGACCCGTTCACCACGCACCGCTTCCTGTTGGCGCTGGAGGAGTCGGGCTCGGTCGGCGCGGGCACGGGCTGGCAGCCCCGGCACATCGTGGCGCGCGACGGCGACCGCCTGCTGGGCGTCGCGCCGATGTATGCCAAGTCGCACAGCCAGGGCGAATACATTTTCGACCACAACTGGGCCCATGCCTATGAACGGGCAGGCGGGCGCTATTACCCGAAGATGCAGATCGCGGTGCCGTTCACGCCCGCCTCGGGACGCCGCTTCCTGACCCGGCCGGAAAGCCCCGCGACCGCGCTGGCGGCGCTGGTGCAGGGCGCGGTGCAGGTGACGGCGGAGGCGGGCTACTCGTCGCTGCACGCCACCTTCTGCACCGAGGCCGAGGCGGCGGCGGGCAAGGCGATGGGGCTGATGCCGCGCGCCAGCCAGCAGTTCCACTGGGTCAACGACGGCTATGCCGATTTCGACGCCTTCCTCGCCGCCCTGTCGAGCCGCAAGCGCAAGACCATCCGCAAGGAACGCGCCACGGCGCAGGGCTTCGGCGGCGACATCCGGCTGCTGACCGGGGACGCGATCGAGCCGCAGCACTGGGACGCGGTCTGGGCGTTCTACCAGGACACCGGCAGCCGGAAATGGGGGACACCCTACCTGACCCGGCGCTTCTTCGACATCGCCCACGAGACGCTGCGCGACGACATCCTGCTGATCCTCGCCGAGCGCGATGGCGAACCGGTGGCGGGCGCGCTGAACTTCATCGGGCGGAGCAAGCTCTACGGCCGCTACTGGGGCTGCCTCGAGGACCACCCCTGCCTGCATTTCGAACTCTGCTACTACCAGGCCATCGAGTATGCCATCGCGCAGGGCCTCGGCACCGTCGAGGCGGGCGCGCAGGGCTCGCACAAGCTGGCGCGCGGCTACCTGCCGGTGATCACCCATTCGCTGCACTGGATCGCCGATCCGGGCTTTTCGGACGCCGTGGCCCGCTACCTCGACGAGGAGCGCCGCGCCGTCGAGCACGAGAACGGCGTCCTCGCCGAATGGGGGCCGTTCAAGAAAATGACCGTGGAGGACCAGGAATGAGACCCGAGAAACTCGCCGGGGCCGAACGCGAGGCCGCGCTCGCCCCGCTTCTGGCCGCCGGATGGGCCATGGCTGAGGACCGCGACGCGTTGACCAAGACCTTCCGGTTCAAGAATTTCGTCACCGCTTTCGGGTGGATGACGCAGGTGGCGATCGAGGCCGAGAAGGCCGACCATCACCCGGAGTGGTTCAACGTCTACAAGACCGTGGACGTGACGCTCTCGACCCATGACGCGGGCGGGCTGACCGTGCTGGACGTCGCGCTGGCGACCCGGATGGACGCGCTGGCGGGCTGAGGCTCGGAGGCCGGGGCAGGCGCAAGGCCCGCCCCGGCCGGTGTCAGATCGCGTCGAGCAGCGACTCGCCGCCGGACAGCTCGCAGGTGCCGCGCGCTTCCTCGACCTTCAGCACCTTCACCACGCCGTCCTCGGCATAGAGCGCATAGCGCGCAGACCGGTTGAACAGGCCCACGGGCGGGGCGTCGAAGACCATGCCCATCGCCTTGGCGAAGCTGCCGTCGCCGTCCGACAGCATGGTGATCCCGGCCTCGGTCGCCCCGGTGGCGTCGCCCCAGGTCTTCATCACGAAGGCGTCGTTCACGGCGACACAGGCGATCTCATCCACGCCCTTCTCCATGAAGCCGTCCTTGGTGCGGATGAAGCTCGGCACATGCGCGGAGTGGCAGGTCGGCGTGAAGGCCCCCGGCACGGCAAACAGGACCACCTTGCGGCCCTTGGTGAGGGCCTCGACCGTCACTTCTTCGGGGCCGTCTGCGCCCATCTTCACGAAGGTCGCCTCGGGCAGGCGGTCGCCCACGGAAATCGTCATCCCATCGCTCCTGTTCGGATTGTGTTTCGCGTGAGCGGTCATATAGGGTCCGGCCCGGAAAAAGCATAGCGAAAGGCCCGTCCCATGAGCGGTATCGTCGTCGTCGGCGCCGGACAGGCCGGTGCAGCGCTCTGTGCCCGGCTGCGGGGTCTGGGCTACTCCGGCCCCCTGACCCTGATCGGCGAGGAACTCGCCCCGCCCTATCAGCGCCCGCCGCTGTCCAAGGCTTATCTGCTGGGCGACATGGCCCTGGAGCGGCTCTACCTGCGGCCCGAGAGCTTCTATGCCGAGACCGGGATCGACCTGCGTCTCGGGGCGCCGGTGACCGGCCTCGACCGCGCCGCGCGCACGATCACCGTGGGCAACGAGACGCTGTCCTATGACCAGCTCGCGCTGACCACCGGCTCGGTTCCGCGCACGCTTCCCGCGGCCCTCGGCGGCACGCTCGACAATGTCTTTACCGTGCGCACGATCGCCGACGTCGATGCCATGGCCCCGCACTGCGTCGCCGGACGCCGGGCGCTGATCGTCGGCGGCGGCTATATCGGGCTCGAGGCGGCGGCGGTCTGCGCCAAGCTGGGGCTGAATGTGACGCTGCTGGAGATGGCAGACCGCATCCTGCAACGGGTTGCCGCCCCGGAGACCAGCACGTTCTTCCGCGCGCTGCATCGGCAGCACGGCGTTGACCTGCGCGAAGGCACCGGCCTCGCTCGCCTGACCGGCGACCGGGAGGTGACCGGCGCGCTGCTGACCGACGGCAGCGAGGTGCCCGCCGATCTCGTCATCGTCGGTGTCGGCATCCGGCCCGCGACCGATCTCGCCGAGGCGGCCGGGCTGACCCTCGACAACGGGATCGCCACCGATGCCCACGGCCGGACCTCCGATCCGGCGATCTGGGCGGCGGGCGACTGCGCCTCGTTCTCGTGGCGCGGCGGGCGGCTGCGGCTCGAGTCGGTGCAGAATGCCATCGACCAGGCCGAGTGCGTCGCCGCCAACATGCTGGGGGCCGGAACGGGCTATGACCCGAAGCCGTGGTTCTGGTCCGACCAGTACGACGTCAAGCTGCAGATCGCCGGGCTGAACACCGGCTACGACCGCGTCGTGGTCCGGCCCGAGGAGGCCGGGTCCGCCTCGCACTGGTACTATGCCGGGACCACGCTGCTGGCCGTCGACGCGATGAACGCGCCGCGCAGCTACATGGTCGGCAAGCGGCTGATCGAGGCCGGGCGCAGCCCGGACCCCGGGGCGATCGCGGACCCCGCGACCGACCTCCGGTCGCTCCTCAAGTGAGGATCATCGCAGGCCGCAACCGGGGCTTGACCCTTGCCGCGCTCGGCAAGGGCGACCCCGGCGCGCATCTGCGCCCGACCACCGACCGGGTGCGCGAGGCGCTGTTCAACACGCTGTCGGGCGGGCGCTTCGGCGACCCGATCACGGACGCGGTGGTGCTGGACCTTTTCGCGGGGACCGGCGCGCTGGCGCTCGAAGCGCTGTCGCGCGGCGCGGCGCGGGCCGTGCTGGTCGAGGCCGGGCACCCCGCGCATCGGCTGATCGTCGAGAACATCGCCCGGTGCCGCGCCCAGTCCACCGCGCGGCTGCTGCGCCGCGACGCGACCAAGCTGGGCCCCGCCGATACCGCCGCCACGCTGGTCTTCCTCGACCCGCCCTACGGCAAGGGCCTGGGGGACCGGGCACTGGCCACCGCGCGGGAGGGAGGCTGGATCGCGCCGGGCGCGCTGGTGGTCTGGGAAGAGAACGCCCCGCAACCCGCGCCGCCGGGTTTTGCCCTGCTGGACCAGAGGCGCTATGGTGAGACACACGTCAGTTTCATGGAGGCCGACGCGTGACCACGCTCGTTCAAGCCCTGCGCCCCGGATGGAGCCTGCTCCGCCGCCCGCCCCGGGACGAAACCGCCACCGGCGGACCGCGCCCGCGTCCGCATGGCCCGGTGCTGATGGGCGATCTGACGGCAAGCTGGGGCGGTCGGCCGGTTCTGGTGTCCCATTGGGACCGGGACGCGGACGACGAGGGCTGAGCCGACGCTCAGCCCCAGGTCGGGTGGAACTTGCCGCCGGGCGACAGGGTGAAGATCTCGACCCCGTCCGCCGTCACGCCGACCGAATGCTCGAACTGCGCCGACAGCGACTTGTCGCGGGTCACGGCGGTCCAGTCGTCGGCGAGGATCTTGGTTTCCGGCCGCCCGAGGTTCACCATCGGCTCGATGGTGAAGAACATGCCTTCCTCCAGGACCGGGCCGCTGCCCGCGCGGCCGTAGTGCAGCACGTTCGGCGGCGCATGGAACACCTGTCCCAGCCCGTGCCCGCAGAAATCGCGCACGACGCTCATCCGGTGCCCCTCGACATAGGTCTGGATGGCATGGCCGATGTCCCCGAAGGTGTTGCCGGGCCGGACCGCCTCGATCCCCTTGAAGAGCGCGTCATGGGTGACCTGGATCAGCCGCTCGGCCTTCCGGCTGAGGGTGCCCGCCACGTACATCCGGCTGGTATCACCGAACCAGCCGTCCACGATCACCGTCACGTCGATGTTCAGGATATCGCCGTCCTTGACGACCTTCGGTCCCGGAATCCCGTGGCAGACCACGTGGTTCAGCGAGATGCAGCTGGCGTGCTTGTAGCCCTTGTAGCCGATGGTGGCACTGGTCGCGCCGGCCTCGTTCACCATGCGCTCGATCTCGGCGTCGAGCGCCTCGGTCGTCACGCCGGGAAGCACCTGCGCCGCGATGTCGTCGAGAATCCGCGCCGCCAGCGCCCCCGCCTTGTGCATCCCCGCGAAGTCGCCCGGCTCGTGCAGGCGGATTCCGTCGCGGTTGAGGCGTCCTTTCAAGTCCTGGTCCAACGCACTGGCTCCTTCCAAGTGGGCCGGAATATAGGACCAAAAACCCCGGTTCGCCAGACCGTCACACGGCCTGCGGCGCAGGGTCCACCGGCAGCGCCGGGCCGATCCGGACACCCGCCCGGTCGATGCGGGTCCCGAAGGCCAGCATCTCGACCCCGGCGGCGCGGGCCGCGTCGAAGGCGCGCGCGTAGCCGGGGTCGAGATCGCCGGCCAGCCGGAACCGCGCGCAGTCGGTGCGCTGGACGAGGTAGAGCATGACCGCGCGATGCCCCGCCGCGACCATCTCGGACAACTCCGCCAGGTGCTTCGCGCCGCGCGCGGTGACGCAGTCCGGGAATTCGGCCCAGTCGCCGTCCCGCCTGAGGTGGACGTTCTTGACCTCGACATAGGTGCCGGGCTGCCCGGCCCCGCCGAGCAGGAAATCGACGCGGCTGTTCCGGCCGTAGCGCACCTCGGCGCGCACCGTGTCATGGGCCCCGAGACCCGGCACCTCGCCGGCCCGCAGCGCCTCGCCCACGACGCGGTTCGGCACGCCGGTGTCGATCCCGGCCATGTGCCCGCCGTCCAGTTCGACCAGCCGCCAGCCGAATTTCAGCTTCTTCTTCGGGTCGTCGTTCGGCTCCAGCCAGATCCGCGCACCTGGCGTGTCCAGGCCCAGCATGGCCCCGGGGTTGGGACAATGCGCGACGACCTCGGCACCGGTCTCCTCCAGTACCACGTCGGCGAGGAACCTCTTGTAGCGGCGGATCAGCCGGGCGGGGATCAGCGGGGATTGAAAGCGCATGATCCGGGGCCTACACCCGACAGCGCACCCGGAACAAGAACGGTCGCCCGATGTCCCAGCCCGCCCCCACCGCCGCCATCCTGATCATCGGGGACGAGATCCTCTCGGGACGGACCCGCGACGCCAACATGCATCACCTCGCGGGCAAGCTGACCGAGAAGGGCATCCGCCTGCGCGAGGTCCGCGTGATCCCGGACGAGCACGCCACCATCGTCGCCACCGTGCGGGCGCTGGCGGCGGCCCACGACCACCTGTTCACCTCGGGCGGGATCGGCCCGACCCACGACGACATCACCGCCGATGCCGTGGCCGAGGCGATGGGCGCCCCGATCGAAGTGCGCGAAGACGCCCGCGCCCTGCTGGCCGCGCACTACGCCAAGACCGGCAGCACGCTGAACGAGGCGCGCCTGCGCATGGCCCGCATCCCCGAGGGCGCGACCCTGATCGACAACCCGGTCTCCGCCGCGCCGGGCTTCACCCTCGGCAACGTGCATGTCATGGCCGGGGTGCCCTCGGTCTTCCAGGCCATGGTCGAGGGCCTGCTGCCGCGCCTGACCGGCGGCGACCCGGTCCTGTCGGAAACCCTGCGGCTTTCGCGGCCCGAGGGGGACGTGGCCGCCGACCTTGGCCGGATCGCCGGGAGCTTCGACGACCTGTCCTTCGGCTCGTACCCGTTCATCCGCGACGGCGTCTACGGCACCCATCTCGTGGTGCGGGGCACCGATGCGGCGCGGCTGGCAGCCGCCGTCGCGGCGCTGCGCACCGCCTTCCCCGACGCCGCATGACCCTCTTCGACGTCATCGACCGCACCTGGCCCGCGCAGGCGTTCCATCCCTGCGGCCCCTTCACGCTGCGCGAGGGGGCGGGGGGCGGCAAGCGCGTCTCGGCCGCTTCCTGCACGCGCCCCGTCACCGGCTCCGAGATTGAGGACGCCGAAAGCGCGATGGCGACGCTGGGCCAGCCGCCCCTGTTCCAAGTCCAGGGCGACCAGCCCGGCCTCGACGACCAGCTGGCGGCGCGCGGCTACGAGGTCGTTGACCCGGTGGTGATCCTGCTCGGTGATATCGACGCGGTGGCGGGCGACGGCCCGCCGCGCGTGCGGGCCTTCCCGGTCTGGCCGATCCTCGCGATCCAGTCCGAGATCTGGGCGGACGGCGGCATCGGCCCGGCCCGCCGCGCGGTGATGGAGCGGGCGCGGGCCCCCAAGACGACGATCCTCGGGCGGATCGACGACAGCCCGGCCGGCTGCGCCTTCGCCGCGCTGCACGACGGCGTGGCGATGACCCATGCCGTGCACGTCCTGCCGCGCTTCCGCCGCAAGGGCTGCGCCGAGAACATGATGCGCGGCGCGGCGGTCTGGGCGCGGGCGCAGGGCGCGAAGCACTTCGCCGCGCTGACGCTCAGCGAAAACCTGCCCGCCCGGACGCTCTATTCTTCCCTCGGGATGCAGCCTGTGGGACACTACCACTACAGGCTGAAATCACCCGATCGGGACCCGCGTGACTGATTTTCCCAAGGTGACGGCACTCGATCTGCCGCCCCTCGATCCGCTGCCCGCCGAGACGCAGCGCTACTTCGACATCTGCGCCGAGAAGCTGGGCCTCGTGCCCAACGTGCTGGTCGCGCATGCCTTCGACATCGAGAAGCTGAACACCTTCACCGCGCTCTACAACGACCTGATGCTGGCCGCGAGCGGACTGTCGAAGCTCGACCGCGAGATCATCGCGGTGGTGGTCAGCGCGCAGAACCGCTGCTGGTATTGCCAGGTGGCCCATGGGGCCGCGGTGCGCGAGCTGTCCGGCGACCCGATGCTGGGCGAGGCGCTGGTCATGAACTGGCGCATGGCCCCGCTCAGCGCGCGGCAGCGGGCGATGGTCGCGTTCGCGCTCCAGCTCACCACGGCCTCGTCCTCGGTCGAGGAGAGCGACCGCCAGGCCCTGCGCGACGCGGGCTTCAGCGATCGCGATATCTGGGACATTGCCGCCGTGACCGGGTTCTTCAACATGACGAACCGGCTGGCCTCGGCCGTGGCGATGCAGCCGAACGCCGAGTATCACGGGGCGCACAGGTGACACGCGCCCTTCTCGCCGCGCTGGCGCTGGCGGGTGGTGTGGCGCAGCCGGGTCTTGCTCTGGAGCCGCCGCGTGCCGCGCGCGTCGCGATGCAGGAAACCACTGCCGGCGCCAGCGTCACGCTGCCCACCGGGCCCTACGCCGAAGGCAGCTTGCCGACCGAGGTCCGCGACGGCGATCTGACCCGCACGGTCTGGCAGGTGCCGCAGGCCGACCTGACGACGCGACAGTTGATGGACTCGATGCGCGACCAGTTGCTGGCCGAGGGCTATGCGCAGGAGTTTGCCTGCGCCACCCGGGCCTGTGGCGGGTTCGATTTCCGCTTCGCGCTCGACGTGGCCGATGCGCCCGCGATGGTCGTCGACCTTGGCGACTACCGCTATGCCCGCTTCCGCGACGCCGACAGCCTCGTGACCGTTCTGGTCAGCCGGGGCGGGGCGGCGGGTTACATCCAGATGGACGTCCTGCTGCCTGCCGGTCAGGGCGCGGCGGGACCGGTGCTGTCGACCCGGACCCCCGCAGCCGACGCGCCGCCTCCGGTGCTGGCCGACAGCCTCGACGCCCGGTTCGCGGCGTCGGGCAAGTCCGTGCTCGACGGGCTGGCCTTCGCCAGCGGGGCCGCCGACCTGGAGGCCCGCGATTTCCCGGCGCTGGACGAGTTGGCGGCCTGGCTCGGGGCCGATCCGTCGCGCCGCCTGCTTCTGGTCGGGCATACCGACAACGCCGGTGGCCTCGACGGCAACATCGCCCTGTCGCAGCGCCGCGCCGAGGCGGTCGCGCGCCGCCTGACCGAGCGCTACGGCATCGCGCCCGACCGGATCGAGGCGCGCGGGATCGGCTATCTTGCCCCCCGGGCCTCGAACGCCACCGCGGAGGGCCGTCAGGCCAACCGCCGGGTCGAGGCACAACCGCTGCCCCCCGCCGACTAGGTGCCCGAAACGCGACCGCCCGGACGGCGTGTCAGCCATCCGGGCGATCCGAGGCACCCCATCGGGAGGGAGCGGGGTATCGTGTTACCAGACGTCGGGACCCTTGTCGGCGAACTCGCGGACGAGGAAGTCGATGAAGGCCCGGACCTTGGGCTGGGTGAAGCGGCCCGGAGGATAGACCGCGTAGATTCCCAGTTGCTCGACCGGCAGGTCCGGCATCGCCTCGACCACCTGCCCGGCCTTCAGCGCGTCGGCATAGAGGAAGCTCGGCAGGTAGGCGATCCCGAGGCCCGAGATCGCGGCGTTCAGCAGGCTCTGCCCGTCGTTGACCGTCAGCCAGCCGCTGGTCCGCACCTGGCGCTTCTCGCCCGAGGGCGCGGTGATCTTCCAGACGTTCGCAGCGGCCTGGTTCGAGTAGTGCAGAAGCTTGTGTTCGTTCAGGTCGTCGATCTTCTCGGGCCGGCCATACTGCTCCAGGTACCCCGGCGAGGCGATCATCCGCTTCGTGGTGTCGGTCAGCTTGCGGGCCCGCAGCGTGCTGTCTTCCAGCTCGCCGATCCGCACGGCCATGTCGAAGCCTTCCGAGATCAGCTCGACGTAGCGGTTGTTCAGAACCATGTTCACGGTGATCTCGGGGTATTCCTTGAGAAAGCCGCTCAGCACAGGGCTGAGGTGGTTCACCCCGAAGTCGGTCGCCACCGAGATGCGCAGCAGGCCCGAGGGCGCAGACTGCATCGACGAGACCAGCGCATCGGCTTCGCCCGCATCGTTCAGCACCCGGCGGGCGCGGTCGTAATAGGCGAGGCCGATCTCGGTCGGGCTGACCCGGCGCGTGGTCCGGTTCAGCAGGCGGGCACCCAGGCGGGCTTCCAGCGACGAGACGTGCTTGGACACCGCCGACTTGGAAATGCCCATCTTCTTGGCCGCGTCCGTGAACCCGCCCTGGTCCACCACGGTCGCAAAGGCCTCCATTTCGGTCAGTCGATCCATTGCCCATCCCCGGCAAACTGTTTCGTGTCAGCGAACAGGTATCGCGGGGGATTCGGGCAGAACTGTGCCCCGGACGGGAAAATGCTGGGGTTAATTGTAGATCGTTCAACAGGGGGAAACCCGTTATCCCCGGACCCGACGCAACGCAGGCAAGGCGGGCGAGGCCCGGATTGCCGTTGAAACGCGCCCTGCGAGGACGGCGCTTCGCCCGCCTCCATGACCCCGAGGGCAACGGCTAGAGCGTCAGCGCCAGCCGCATCCCCTGGTCGATCGCCCGCTTGGCATCGAGTTCCGCCGCCACGTCCGCGCCGCCGATCACGTGGACCGGCACGCCGCGCCCGGCCAGCGCATCGGCGAGGCTGCGCTCCGGCTCCTGCCCGGCGCAGAGCACGACGGTATCCGCCGCGATCAGCGTCGGACGCTCGCGCGCCTCGCCGAAGCTGACGTGCAGGCCCTCGGCATCGATCCGTTCGTAATTCACGCCGCCGATCATCTCGACGCCCTTCATCTGGAGCGAGGCGCGGTGGATCCAGCCGGTGGTCTTGCCCAGCCGCCGCCCCAGCTTCTCGGCCTTGCGCTGCAACAGCGTGATCTGCCGCGCGGGCGGCACCGGCTGCGGGCCCTCGGGCGCGAGGCCGCCGCGATGGGTGGCCGGATCGGCCACGCCCCACTCGCGCTGCCACAGCGCGGTATCCTCGGCCGGGCTGACCCCCTCGTGCGCCAGGTACTCGGCCACGTCGAAGCCGATGCCGCCTGCCCCCACGACCGCGACGCGCGGCCCGACCTCGGCCCCGCCGCGCAGCACGTCGATGTAGCTCAGCACGTTCGGACCGTCCTGCCCCGGAATGCCCGGGTCACGCGGCACGACGCCGGTCGCCACCACCACCGCGTCGAACCCGTCCAGATCGTCCGGCCCGACGGCCCGGCCCAGCGCCAGCTCCACGCCACGCTGGGCGAGCATGTGCGCGAACCAGTCCACGAGGCCGTGGAACTCTTCCTTGCCGGGGATCACGCGGGCCATGTTCAACTGGCCGCCCACCCGGTCCGCCTTGTCGAAGAGCGTGACCGCATGGCCGCGTCCGGCCGCCTCGATCGCCGTCGCCATGCCGGCAGGCCCGGCCCCGACGACCGCGATGCGCTTGCGCGTGTCCGCAGGCCCCGCGTCGAAGCTGGCTTCGTCGCAGGCGCGCGGGTTGACGAGGCACGAGGTCAGCTTGCCCGAGAAGGTATGATCGAGGCAGGCCTGGTTGCAGGCGATGCAGGGCGCGATCTCGCGCGCGCGCCCGCTGGCCGCCTTGGCGACGAAGTCCGGATCGGCAAGGAACGGACGCGCCATCGACACCATGTCCGCGACGCCGGTGGCGATGATCTCTTCACCGACCTCGGGCGTGTTGATCCGGTTCGAGGTGATGACGGGGATGCCCACCTTGCCCATCAGCTTCTCGGTGACCCAGGCCCAGCCCCGGCGCGGAACGCTGGTGGCGATGGTCGGAATCCGCGCCTCGTGCCAGCCGATCCCGGTGTTCAGGATCGAAGCGCCCGCCCTCTCGATGCGCTGCGCCAGTTCGACAACCTCGTCGAAGGTCGAGCCGTCCGGGACGAGGTCGATCATCGACAGCCGGTAGATCACGATGAAATCGTCGCCCACCGCCGCGCGGACCCGGCGGACCACCTCTACCGGCAGGCGCATCCGGTTCTCGTAGGAGCCGCCCCAGCGGTCGGTGCGCTTGTTGGTGTGGGTCACGAGGAACTGGTTCAGGAAGTAGCCTTCCGAGCCCATCACCTCGACCCCGTCATAGCCCGCCTCGCGGGCGCGCACGGCGGCGGTGACCATGTCGGAGATCTGTTTCTCGATCCCCTCCTCGTCCAGCTCCTTCGGGGAGAACGGCGAGATCGGCGAGCGGATGGCCGAGGGCGCGACACACTCCGGCCCGTAGGCATAGCGCCCCGCGTGGAGGATCTGCATCGCGATCCGGCCGCCCGCCGCGTGGACCGCGTCCGTCACCACGCGGTGGTCCGCGATGTCCTGCGCGGTGAACAGGCCCGCCGCGCCGGGGAACACCCCGCCCTCGCGGTTCGGGGCCATGCCGCCGGTGACGATCAGCGCCGCCCCGCCCTTCGCGCGTTCGGCATAGAAGCGCGCGACGCGCGGCCAGTCCTTCGTCTCTTCCAGACCGGTGTGCATCGAGCCCATCAGGACCCGGTTCGGCAGGGTGACATGCCCGAGGTCGAGCGGCGACAGCAGGTGCGGATATTCGGTCATGGCGGGGGCCTCCTCGGCGCGGACGATGCACCGGGCGCGGGGCGCTGTCACCCGCTACGCGGCGTCAGTCCTGCGCGGCACGCGCCTGTGCCCGGAGCACCCGTTTCACGAGGTCGAGTTCCGCCCGGAGCAGCGCGACCTCGGTGCGCAGATCATCCTCTGCGCGCGGCCCGGCCAGGATCGGCAGGCTGGCCAGCACCTCGCCGCCCAGCTGGAACAGGAAGACCACCGCGCCGCTGCGCAGCGCCTCCGCGGGCACGGGGAACCGTACCTCCCAGACGCCGTCCTTCTTGCCCTTCGACAGGCTCAGCCCGGTCTCGGCACGCCCGTCCCGCAGCACCTCCAGGGCCGGGGTGTCGCCGCCGGGCGCGGGGGCCGCCCCTTCGAGACGCCCGGTCCAGACTCCGCGCGCAAATCCGGTCTCGGTCAGCTTGGCCATGTGCCGCCCCTCACAGGTCTGCCCGCAGGTGGCGGGCGATCCAGACATCGGCCAGTTCCACGCCGACCTGCGCCGGTGCGTCCAGCATCAGGTCGATCCATGCTTCCTCGACCCGGCCCCCCTCGATCTCGGCATAGGCGAGGTCGAACTCGATCCCGGTCCCGCCATCCCGCGGGCGCTCGCGCAGCATCTGGCCCACGTTCGGCCCGACCTTCACGTTCAGCCGGGCATAGAGGCCGATCGGCCGGTCGCTGCGCATCGGCAGGTCCAGCCGCACGACATGCCGCTTGCCCAGCCCCTCCAGCGCCGCCTCGGGCAGGCGCACCGCCACCGACAGGTAGCTGCCGTCGAACCGGAACACCTCGATCCGCAAGGCATGCGGCGGCAGGCGGTCGTCGGCGGGGTTCGGCACCTGCCGCAGGATCACTTCGCCCCACGGGCAATCGTGCCAGAGCGAGGTCGCACGGGTCAGTTTCGTCTCGCCCGCCTCCGCGATCCGGCCCGGCACGTCCAGCGGCGCGGTCCAGAGCGACGGCCGCCCGTGCCAGTCGGTGTGCGGCGGCAGGGGCACCGGCGGGCGCGTCTTGCGGCGGTCCCCCTCGGTCAGGTCCACCGCGCGGCCAAAGGCCTCGAGGGCGGCGGCCAGCCGGTCGGCCCGGGCTTCCATGTGGCTCAGGGTTTCGGGCGGCATCTTAGCGGCCCGGGTCGCGGCGCGTTCCCATTGCAGCGCGGTCCGCTCGGTCGCCACGTCCAGCAGGCTGCCCCAGCGTCCTCCCGTCACGACGGTCCCCGGCCTCAGCCCAGCAGGCGGCGGAACAGACCCACCGTGCCCAGCGTGCCGAACCCGATGGGCGCGCGCACGGCGGGCGGGCGCGGGCCGTCGTCCCGCTCTTCGGAGACCGGCGCCGACTGGTAGGGTGCAGGGGGCGGCGCGGGCGCCGCCAGCCCGTTCAGCGTCTTGACCCGCGCGGCATAGGTCTGGAGCAGCCGCAGGCCGGTGTCCGGCGACAGCGGATCGCTGGACACGCCCTGCACCGCCAGGGTCACCAGCGCCGCGTCGAGATCGAAGATCGCGCGCCAGTGCTCGTCGGTGGTGTCGGCCTGCAACGCGGTCGAGGTGTCGCGCAGCCGCAGGTACAGCGTGTTGTCCTGCGCGAAGCTGTCGAGAACGGTGACCGTCGCCGCATCGCCCGAGCGGCTGAGCGTGGCGCGCCCGGCCTCCGAGCGCAGGATCTGGTCGACCTCGCCGAGGCGCGTCGCGATCGGCCCGTCAGCATTCTGGCGCACGCTGGCGGTCAGCACCGCGCGGGCCTCGCCGGTCAGGTTGGACCGCCCGGCCAGAACCGAGCAGTTCGTCAGCATCACGAAAGCCGACAGCCCGTCATCCTGCCCCGACTGGGTGTCGATGCAGAAGCCCTCCGGCCCGCCGATGCGGATGTTCGAGGCGGTGACCGTCGTTTCGGTCGGACCGCCGCGCCCGGGCAACGCGCCGAAGAGCGAGGCCATCGGGTTGATCGGCGCCGGGCCGCCGCCCGTGCTGCTGCCACCGCCCTCGCGGAACCCCCCGCCGCAACCGGCGAGGGCGAGGGTCAGGCCCAGCAGAACCGCGGCACGACGCATGCGCTCAGAGCTCCATGTACTGGTGGGCCTCTTCGCCACCGCCGGGGTGCGTGACGGCCCCCTGACGGGCGCCCCCGACGAGTTGAGCGTATTTCCAAAGCGCACCCGATGCATAGATCGTCTTCCTCGGTCCTGCCCAGGCTTTCTTGCGCGCTTCGAGGTCCTCGTCGCTCAGATCGACGGAGATCACGCCAGCCTTTGCGTCCAAGGTTATCACGTCCCCGTTCTGGATCAAAGCGATAGGACCGCCATGCGCCGCTTCGGGGCCGACGTGCCCGACGCAGAAGCCGCGGGTTGCCCCCGAGAAGCGGCCGTCGGTGATCAGGGCGACCTTCTTGCCCATGCCCTGGCCGGACAGGGCGGCGGTGGTCGCCAGCATCTCGCGCATGCCCGGGCCGCCCGCGGGACCCTCGTTGCGGATCACGATGACCTCGCCTTCCTTGTACTCGCGCTTCTTGACGGCCTCGAAGGCGTCCTCCTCGCACTCGAAGACCCGCGCCGGGCCGGTGAAGCTCAGCTGGTCGTCGGTCATGCCGGCGATCTTCACGATGGCGCCGTCGGGGGCGAGGTTGCCGGTCAGGCCCACCACGCCGCCGGTGGTCGAGAGCGGCGTCCCGACCGGGTAGATCACGCGGCCGTCGGCCTCGCGGGTGACGATGTCGAGTTCCTCGCCGATGGTCCGTCCGGTGGCGGTCATGCAGTCCTCGTGGATCAGGCCCGCCTTGCGCAGTTCCTTCATCACGACGGGCACGCCACCCGCCTCGTACAGGTCCTTCGCCACGTACTGGCCGCCCGGCTTCAGGTCGACGAAGTAGGGGGTTTCGCGGAAGATGTCGCAGACGTCCATCAGGTCGAAGGCGATCCCGGCCTCGTGCGCGATGGCCGGCAGGTGCAGACCGGCGTTGGTCGAGCCGCCGGTGCAGGCGACGACGCGCGCCGCGTTCTCCAGCGACTTGCGGGTGACGATGTCCCGCGCGCGGATGTTCTTCTCGATCAGCGTCATCACGGCAACGCCCGACGCCTCGCCGTACTGGTCGCGGCTTTCATAGGGGGCGGGCGCACCGGACGAGTTCGGCAGCGCGAGGCCGATCGCCTCCGAGACGCAGGCCATGGTGTTGGCGGTGAACTGGCCGCCGCAGGCCCCCGCGCTGGGGCAGGCGACCCGCTCGAGGATCGCCAGCTCGGCGTCCGACATGTTGCCCGCCTGGTGCTTACCCACGGCCTCGAACACGTCCTGCACGGTCACGTCCTGCCCGTTCAGCCGACCCGGAAGGATGGACCCGCCATAGATGAAGACCGACGGCACGTTCAGGCGCACCATCGCCATCATCATGCCCGGCAGCGACTTGTCACAGCCCGCGAGGCCGACGATCGCGTCGTAGCAATGCCCGCGCATGGTCAGCTCGACGGTGTCCGCGATGGCCTCGCGCGAGGCCAGCGACGACCGCATCCCCTCGTGGCCCATCGCGATGCCGTCGGTGACGGTGATGGTGGTGAACTCGCGCGGGGTGCCGCCGCCCTTCTTCACGCCCATCTTCACCGCCTGCGCCTGGCGGTTCAGCGCGATGTTGCAGGGCGCCGCCTCGTTCCAGCAGGTGGCCACGCCGACCCAGGGCTGGTGCACCTCTTCCTCGGAGATCCCCATGGCATAGAAATACGAGCGGTGCGGCGCGCGGGCCGGACCCTCGGTGACATGGCGGCTGGGAAGTTTCGACTTGTCGAAGCGTGCGGTCATTTGCGGGTCCTCCCGAAGAACGTTTTGTCCTGCAATAATCTTACGGAGGGGGGCGAGCAAGCCGAACCGCCTCTGGCCGGGATCGGCGGCGCGTGGCAGGGTCGGGCCGACCGATGTTCCAGCCCGGAGAGGCCCGATGATCGCCGCGCTCGCCCTGATCCTTCTGTTTCAACTCGGAGGCGAAGCAACGGCGCAGGCGCTCGCGCTGCCGCTGCCGGGACCGGTCCTCGGGATGATCGCGCTGGTGGCCGGCCTGGCGCTCAGCCCCAGGCTGCGCGCGACGGTCACGCCGGTGGCCGACGGCATCCTCGCGCACCTGTCGCTGCTCTTCGTCCCCGCGGGCGTCGGCCTTGTCGCGCAGCTCGACGTAATCCGCTCGGCCGGGCCCGCGCTGCTGCTGGCCCTCGTCGTCTCGTCGCTGGCCGCCATCGCGGTGGGCGCGCTGACCTTCACGCTGGTGGCCCGGCTGACCGGATCGGCCCCCGAATGACCGACGCCGCGCTGATCTGGAGCTATCTCTCCCGCGACCCGCTGGTCTGGCTGGCGGCCACGCTGGCCGCCTACTGGATCGGCGACCGCCTGTCGCTGGCCGCGGGGCGCAAGCCCTGGGCCAACCCCGTGCTGATCGCCGTGCTGCTGCTGGCCGTCCTGCTGGTCGGTACCGGCACGCCCTACCGGGCCTATTTCGAGGGCGCGCAGTTCGTCCACTTCCTGCTCGGCCCGGCCACCGTCTCGCTCGCCGTGCCGCTCTGGCGGAACGCGCCGCTGCTGAAGCGTGCCGCCCTGCCAGTACTCGCCGCCCTCGTCGCGGGCTCGGTCACCGCCATCGTCGTCGCGCTGGCCGTCGCGGCCGCCTTCGGGGTGGACGATGTCCTCCTCGCCACCGTCGCCGCCAAGTCCGCCACCGCCCCTGTCGCCATCGGCGTGGCCGAGCGGATGGGTGGTGAGCCGACCCTCGCCGCGGTCCTCGTGCTGATGACCGGCCTGATCGGCGCGCTCGTCGCGACGCCCCTGCTCAACGCGCTCCGCGTCACCGACTGGCGGGCGCGCGGACTGTCGATCGGGGTCGCGGCGCATGGCCTCGGCACCGCCCGCGCGTTCCAGGTCAACCCGACCGCGGGCACCTTCGCGGGCCTCGGCATGGGTCTGAACGCCATCCTGACCGCGCTGATCGCGCCCTGGCTGCTGAGGCTCTTCCTGTGACCCCCGCCCCCACGACCGAGGCCGCCCGCCGCCGCAACGCGATCTGGCGCCTCGCGCTTGGCCTGCCGCTGGTGCTGGCCGTCTATGCCCTCTCGGTCGCCGGTCTGGCCGGGCTGCTGCGCCTTGCCACCGGCCCGGAGGCGGTGTGGGACTGGTTCGCCCGCATCCAGACCGCCGATGGCCCCGCCGCCACGCTGATGCTGCTCTTCACCTTCTCGGGACTGGTCGCAGGCACGCTGGCCGCGGGCGGGCTGCTGCACCGGCGCGGGGTCTTCGACCTCGCCGGTCCGCCCCGCGCGTTGGCACGCGACCTCGCGCTCGGGCTCGGCGTCGCCGGGCCCCTGCTGCTGGCGGCGCTGGGGCTCGGGCTGATGCAGATCGACGTCAGCCCGAACCACGGCCCCGGGCTGTGGCTGGCCCTGCTGCCGCTGGCGCTGCTCGGCCTCGCGGTGCAGACCGGGGCGGAGGAACTGCTGTTCCGCGGATACCTGCAAAGCCAGCTCGCCGCGCGCTTCCCCTCGCCCTGGGTCTGGATCCCGCTGCCCGCCCTGCTGTTCGGCGCGGCGCATTTCGATCCCGCCAGCGCGGGCGGGAACGCGACGGCGATCTTTGCCGCCGCCACGCTCTTCGGGCTCTTCGCCGCCGACCTGACCGCGCGCACCGGCACCATCGGCGTCGCCTGGGGGTTCCACCTGGCCAACAACGCCTCGGCCCTGCTGCTGGTCGCCCTGCCCGACTCGATGCCCGGTCTCGCGCTCTACACCACCGACGTGGCGCTGGCCGACAGCGGCACCGGCGTGCTGATCCTGCAGGACATGCTGACCACCACCGTGATCTGGGCGGCGCTGCGGCTGGCGCTGGCGCGTCGCGGCTGATTGCAATTCGCCGCCGTAGTCTTTACCTCAGCCGCACCACGGCCCGAGGACCCAGCCCCCATGAACTGGATCACCAACTACGTCCGCCCCAAGATCAACTCGCTCTTCTCGCGCCGCGAGATGCCCGAGAACCTGTGGACGAAGTGCGACGAATGCGGAACCATGCTGTTCCACCGCGAGCTGAGCGACAACCTCAATGTCTGCCCGTCCTGCGGTCATCACATGGGGATCTCGCCGCGCGACCGATTCACCGCCCTGTTCGACGGCGGCGTGTTCTCCGAGGTGAAGGTGCCCGCGCCGATCGCCGATCCGCTGCAATTCCGCGACCAGAAACGCTATCCCGAGCGGATGAAGGCGGCCCAGCGCGACACCGGCGAGACCGAGGCGATGCTGGTGGGCGAGGGCGAGATCGGCCGCACCCCGATCGTGGCCGCCGCGCAGGACTTCTCGTTCATGGGCGGCTCGATGGGCATGTATGTCGGCAACGCGATCATCGCGGCCGCCGAACGCGCGGTCGAGCGCAAGTGCCCGCTGATCCTGTTCTCCGCCGCGGGCGGCGCGCGGATGCAGGAAGGCATCCTGTCGCTGATGCAGATGCCCCGCACCACGGTGGCCATCCAGATGCTGCGCGAGGCACGGCTGCCCTACATCGTCGTGCTGACCCATCCGACCACGGGCGGGGTCACCGCCTCCTACGCGATGCTGGGCGACGTGCAGATCGCCGAGCCGAACGCGCTGATCTGCTTCGCCGGTCCGCGCGTGATCGAACAGACGATCCGCGAGAAGCTGCCGGAAGGGTTCCAGCGCGCCGAGTACCTGCTCGATCACGGGATGCTCGACCGGGTGACGCCGCGCACCAAGATGCGGGATGAACTCATCATCATCGTCCGGATGCTGATGCGCGAGCCGCCAGCGATCCGGGGTGACCTGCCCGCCCCCGCCGACGAGCCCGCGCTGGCGGCGCCCGAGGCCCCGCCCGAGGCGACCCCCGCCGCGCCCAAGGCCTGACCCGCGCCCCACCCCGCAGAACGCGAGAACACCCGTGCCCGTCTCCTCCGACCGTCTTCTGGCCCGGATGCTCGAGCTGCATCCGAAACTGATCGACCTGACCC
>JAUIAU010000189.1 GCA_030425185.1 Alphaproteobacteria bacterium | reverse complement strand
CCGGTCCCGCATCCGCGAGATTGCCATTCCAAAAGCAGTGCGCTGCGCACGATCATTGCCACTGCTCATCGGTGGCGCAGGATCGCACGATTGTGCAATTTCGAACAATTCAGCGGCGGCAACAGAGGCCGTCCCGAACCGGTCCCACCAGGCGGCGATGAACGCGCTCCAACCCGCGCCCTCGCTGTCGGAGGCAGCCATCATGTCCTCGAGGTTGCATAGGAATCCGGGGATGCCTGCGGTCTCCAGCACGCCACCAATGACCTGCGCCCAGTTCTCGTAGGAGCCGATTGTCTTGGTGCCCCGCGGCTTGCCTGCGGCGATCCAGGCCTGGCACAGCGTCAGGCAGGCCGCCACGATGCGCCCGCGATTGGCGCGGATCCAGACCATCAGGTCTGGGTGGCGGAAGCCCTTGCGTTGCCACGGGCGCTCGACGTTTGCATCGAGCCGGATGCGCACGAGGCGGCGGGCCATCTCGTTGGAGAACTCGGGGTTGTTGCCGGTCGCGATCCAGAGGCAGCGGATCGGCAGCCGGGTCATCTCGGACTGCCCGAGCACCCGGTCCTCCCAGAATGGCGCGGTGAGGGCGGCCGCCACGGCAGAGCTGTCGAGCTTGGCGCGCAGGTTGTCGATCAGGATGATCGAGGGGATCTGGCGCAGCTTGGCGGTGACCCGCTTGCGCCATTCCTCGTCGTCGCGGCCCTCGGTCATGACGCTGGCGCCGGTGCCCGTGAGGATCGTGGCCACGGCATCCACCATCAGCGTCGCGCCGGTACCCGGCGTGGGCTTTTCGATCAGATGCAGCGGTGTGGGCCCGTCGACCATGCCGCGCAGGAAGCCGAGCAGCAGCAGCGCCACCACATGGGCGCGCTCCGCCTCCCCGGTGAAGGGGAAGTCGCCGAAGAGGTCCTCGCAGATCAGCTCGCGGGCCGCAGCAATCTCCGCCGCGGTGGGATGCTTCGGGATATCCGGCACGGTGAAGCCTGGTGCTGGGACGTAGAGCAGCCGCGCATCCGGGTGATAGCCTGGCGCCGTGATCAGCGTGCCGCTGCGCCCGAAGACCGGCGTATTCACGATGCCTGTGAGCACCGGCAGCGCGGGGTCCGGTGTGGCAAGGACCGATTTGACGGTGGCCACCGGCGGCGGGGCTGGCAGGAGTTCGCCCTTGGCGTTCTCACGCACCCAGCGGGCCAGTCGTGCCAGCATGTGCCGCAGGCGTTCTTCATTGAGAATGGTAGCGACGGGACGGCCTTCGTCATCGGGCACCACCCATGTCGGCTGACCGGCGAAGCGGAACACCCAGGGCGTGCGGTTCGAGGCCATGACCACGCTCCAGACCTGCCCGACGGCACGGCCCAGATCGCCCTCGTCGGCGCGCAGCACGGGGATGTTGCTGCCACTGCCCTGGTAATTCAGCGGCCGGTGCTGACCGATCTGGAGCACGGCCTCCGCCTCGGTCGTGGCCTCCGCATC
>JAUIAU010000014.1 GCA_030425185.1 Alphaproteobacteria bacterium | reverse complement strand
CGCTGTGCTTCCGGGGCATCGACAACGCCAGCTACTACCGGCTGACCGGCGGCGGGCGCTACTACGTCAACGACACCGGCACCGGCAACACGCTGAACGTCGCGCACCCGATGGTGCTGCGGATGGTGCTCGACAGCCTCCGCTACTGGGTCGAGACGATGCATGTCGACGGGTTCCGCTTCGATCTCGCCACCACGCTTGGCCGCGAGGTGCAGGGCTTCGACCCGCAGGGCGGCTTCCTCGACGCGCTGCGCCAGGACCCGGTGCTGGGCCGCGTCAAGCTGATCGCCGAGCCGTGGGACCTCGGACCCGGCGGCTATCAGCTGGGCGGCTTCCCGCATCCGTTCCTCGAATACAACGACCGCTTCCGCGACGGTCTGCGCCGCTACTGGCGCGGCGACGCGGGGCTGCTGCCCGACCTCGCCAAGCGGCTCCTGGGTTCGGCCGAGCGCTTCGACCAGCGGGGGCGGCCCGCGACCAGTTCGATCAACTTCGTCACCGTCCACGACGGCTTCACGCTGGAGGACCTCGTCAGCTACGGCACGAAGCACAACGCGGCCAATGGCGAGGACAACCGCGACGGCACCGACAGCAACCACTCCGACAACTTCGGCACCGAAGGCCCCACCGACGATCCCGCGATCCGCGCCGCGCGCGCGCTGCGCAAGCGCAACCTGCTGGCGTCGGTGTTCCTCAGCCAGGGCACGCCGATGCTTCTGGCAGGCGACGAGATCGGCAATTCGCAGGGCGGCAACAACAACGCCTATGCCCAGGACAACGCCACCGGCTGGGTCGACTGGGCCAGCCCGGACACCGGGCTTGCCGCCTTCGTCGCCCGGCTGACCGCGCTGCGCCGCGCCCATCCCGTGCTGCGCCAGCGCCGCTTCCTGCACGCCCGTCCGCGCCCCCGCGACGGCCGGCCGGACGTGGTCTGGCGGCTGCCCTCGGGCGCGGTGCCCGAGGCCGTCTACTGGGACGATCCCGGCGCGCGGGCGATCTGCCTCGAGCTGCGCACCGCCGCCGAGACCCCGGCCGAGGCCGACTGCGGCGAAACCCTGTACCTGGTCTTCAACGCCGGTCCCGCGACCGAGGCGGTCCTGCCCGAGTGCGACGCGCCCGGCTGGACCTGCCTTCTCGACACCACCCGCCCGGATGCGCCCGAGACCCCGGTGCGCGCGCCCCGCGTGCCCGTGCCGGCCAGCGCCGTTCTGGTCTTCGCGCACCAGCCGACAGGAGACACCCGATGACCGCGCCCCTGACCGTTCCGACCCGGCCCATCGAGGGCCAGAAGCCTGGCACCTCGGGCCTGCGCAAGAAGACCCGCGTGTTCATGGAGCCGGGTTACCTCGAGAACTTCGTGCAGGCGATCTTCGACGCCATCGGCGGCGCGGCGGGCAAGACCTTCGTGCTGGGCGGCGACGGGCGCTACTTCAACGACCGCGCGTCGCAGACGATCCTGCGCATGGCCGCGGCCAACGGGGCGGCGCGGGTCATCGTGGGGCAGGGGGCGCTGCTGTCGACGCCCGCCGCGTCGCACCTGATCCGGCTGCGCGGCACGGATGGCGGGCTGATCCTCTCGGCCAGCCACAACCCCGGCGGCCCGGACGAGGATTTCGGCCTGAAGTTCAACACCCCCAACGGCGGCCCCGCGCCGGAGGGCGTGACCGAAGCGATCCACGCCGCCACGCTGGGCCTCAGCGCCTATCGCACGCTGGAGACGCCGGACATCGACCTCTCGGCCCTTGGCGAGGTGCGCCTGGGCGACATGACCGTCGAGGTCGTCGACCCGGTCGCGGATTATGCCGCGCTGATGGAACGGCTCTTCGACTTCGGCGCGATCCGCGCGCTGCGCGAGGGCGGCTTTTCGATGCGCTTCGACGCGATGTGCGCGATCACCGGCCCCTACGCGACCGAGATCCTCGAAAACCGCCTCGGCTTTCCGAAGGGGACGGTGGTCCACGGCACGCCGCTGCCCGATTTCGGGGGAATGCACCCCGATCCCAACCCGACCTGGGCGCATGAGCTGATGGACCTGATGATGGGTCCCGAGGCGCCGGAGTTCGGCGCCGCCTCGGACGGCGACGGCGACCGAAACATGATCGTCGGGCGCGGCACCTATGTCAGCCCGTCCGACAGCCTCGCCGTGCTGGTGGCGAACGCGCATCTCGCACCGGGCTATGCCGCGGGCCTGAAGGGCGTGGCGCGCTCGATGCCGACCTCGGCCGCCGCCGACCGGGTGGCGCAGGCGATGGGCCTTGCGGCCTACGAGACGCCGACCGGCTGGAAGTTCTTCGGCAACCTGCTCGACGCGGGCCGGGCGACGCTCTGCGGCGAGGAGAGCTTCGGCACCGGCTCGGACCATGTCCGCGAGAAGGACGGGCTCTGGGCGGTGCTCCTGTGGCTGAACATCCTCGCCGCACGAGGGCAGGGCGTGGCCGAGATCCTGTCGGACCACTGGCAGCGCTACGGGCGCAACTACTACAGCCGCCACGATTTCGAGGCGATCGAGACCGTGAAGGCCGACGCCATGATGACCGCCCTGCGCGCCCGGCTCGCCGACCTGCCGGGCACCGAGCACGAGGGCCGCGCGGTGGCCAGCGCCGACGACTTCGCCTATACCGACCCGGTCGACGGCTCGGTCTCGACGGGGCAGGGGGTGCGGATCGTCTTCGAGGACGGCGCGCGCATCGTGCTGCGGCTGTCGGGCACCGGCACCTCGGGGGCGACGCTGCGGGTCTACCTCGAACGCTATGTTCCGGGCCCAGAAGATCTGCGCCTCGATCCGCAGGAGGCGCTCGCCCCGATCATCCGCGCGGCACACGCGCTGGCCGACATCCCCGGGTATACCGGGCGGACCGCGCCCGACGTGATCACCTGAGCGCGCGCCACTCCTGCGCGCCCCTTCCTCCCGCCCCGGTCCGGCCGACCCGGCGGCGGTCCTGACGTTCGGCCACGGAGATGCCGCCCATGTCCCGGGCCGACGATGACCGCCTGTTCGAGATGCGCCTCCGGCGCAGCCACGCCGACCTCTTCGACATGCTCGACCGGCTCTACGGCGCGCATCCGCGCTACGACGCCTTCCGCGCCGATCTGGTCGCGGTGCTGCGCCGCAACTGGCAGGCCCGGCCGAAGGACCTGAAGTGGCTCGACCTCGAACGCGACCTGGAGCCGGACTGGTTCCAGCGCCCCGACCGGGCGGGCTATGTCTTCTACCTCGACCGCTTCAACGGCACGCTGCAAGGCGTTCTGGAAAAACTCGATTATCTCGAAGCGCTCGGCATCACCTATGTCCATTTCATGCCCTGTCTGCAGCCGCGGCCGGGCGACTCGGACGGCGGCTACTCGGTGATGGACTACCGGGCGATCAACCCGGCCTACGGCAGCATGGCGGATTTCGAGGCGGTGACGCAGGCGCTGCGGGCGCGCGGCATCTCGGTCTGTGTCGACATGGTGCTGAACCACACCGCCAAGGAGCATGACTGGGCCGTGCGCGCCCGCGCGGGCGAGGCGAGATACGCCGACTACTACCTGATGTTCGATGACGCGACCCTGCCCGAGGCCTATGAGCGGACGCTGATCGAGATCTTCCCGGAGCATGCGCCGGGCAGCTTCACCCACTACCCGGACATGGGAAAATGGGTCTGGACCACTTTCAACGAGCACCAGTGGGACCTGAACTGGGCCAACCCGGACGTGTTCCTCGAAATGGTGGACATCATGCTCCACCTCGCCAATCGCGGGGCGGAAATCCTGCGCTTCGACGCGGTCGCCTTCATGTGGAAGCGGATGGGCACGAAATGCCAGTCCGAGCCCGAGGTCCACATGCTGCTGCAAGCCCTGCGCGCCGCCTGCCGGATCGCGGCGCCCGCGGTGATCCACCTCGAGGAGGCCATCGTCGGCCCGGCCGAGATGATCCCCTACCTCGGCGCGGGCGAGCATGCGGGCAAGGAGGGCAACCTCGCCTATCACAACTCGCTGATGGTGCAGTTCTGGTCGGCGCTGGCGACGCGCGACACCGGGCTGATGCGCCACGTGCTGAAGACGCATTTCCCGACCAGCCTGCCGAACGCCACCTATGCCACCTACATCCGCTGCCACGACGACATCGGCTGGGCCGTCACAGACGAGGATGCCGCCGCTCTCGGGTTCAGCGGGGTGCTGCACCGCGCCTTCCTGTCGGATTTCTACGACGGCAGTTTCCCGGTCAGTTTCGCGCGCGGCGAACTGTTCCAGTACAACCCCGAGACCGGCGACAAGCGGATCTCGGGCAGCTTCGCCTCGCTCGCCGGGCTGGAAGCCGCGCTGGAGACGGGCGACGCCTGGCAGATCGACCGCGCGGTGGACCGCATCCTGCTCGGCCACGCGCTGATCGCGGGCTGGGGCGGCATCCCGCTGATCTATATGGGCGACGAGATCGCGCTCCTGAACGATTATGGCTACAAGACCGTGCCCGAGCACGCCCATGACAGCCGCTGGGTGCACCGCCCGAGGATGGACTGGGCGCGTGCCGCCGCCGCCATGACCGGGGGCGACACGCCGGAAGCCAAGGTCTGGCACGGCACCCGCGCCATCCTTGCGGCCCGCGCGGCCTGTCCCGAACTGCACGGCGCTGTCCCGACCGAGGTGCTGGACGCCCCGCTGCCGGGCCTCTTCGCCCACCGGAGGGCCGCGCCCGCCGGTCCGCTGATCTGCCTCTACAACTTCACTGCCGAGTGGCGCCACCTGTCGGCCCGCTGGGCCGGGGACGCGGGCGCCACCCGGTTCACCGACGCGCTGTCGGGCGGGCAGGTCGTGCCCGAGCACGGCATGATCGCCCTGCCGCCCTACGCCCGGCTCTGGCTGCGCTGAGGGGCGGCGCGCCGCTCAGACGAAGTCGACGAAGCGGTTGAACGGCATCTCGCGCAGCCGGGTGCCGGTCGCCGCGAAGATCGCCCCCGCCAGTGCCGGGGCGGCCGGCGGCACGGGCGGCTCGCCGATGCCGTGGACCCGGTCGCCGCTCTCGACCCCGCGCACCGTGATCTCGGGGCACTGGTAGAGCCGCATCCCCTCGAAGGCGTAGAAGTTGTCCTGCTCGGCCACCCCGTCGGCATAGGTGATCTCGCAGTTGATCGCGTGGCCGAGGCCCCAGATCACCCCGCCCGCGACGAGGTTCTCGAAGTTCACCGGGTCGAGCACCCGGCCCACTTCCGCCGCGACCCAGACCCGGTCGATCCGGATGCCGCCGTCGGTCGCCGTGACCTCGACCACTTCGGCGGTGTGAACGCCGAAGGACCGCGTCATCGCCACGCCGCGTCCGCGCCCGTTGCCGAGCGGGCCCTGCCAGTCCGACATCTCGGCGACCGCCTCCAGCACGCCGCGCGCCAGCGGATCGCTGGCCAGCCGCAGCCGTTCCTCCAGCGGGTCGGCCCCGGCGGCGTGGATCAGCTCGTCGAGCGCCGCGTTGTAGAAGAACCCGTTCGAGGAGGCCCCGACCGAGCGCCAGGACGAGATCGGCGCAAGTTCGGGTGCCCGGTACCCGGTGACCCGCTGGTGCGGGATCGCGAAGGGCTGCTCGAACGCGCCCGCCACGATCTGGCTGTCCGGGCCGGGCACCGACAGGCCCTGGCGGCCCATCTGCGACCCCATCACCGAGGGCATGGCAATCGACAGGTCGAGCGCCTCGACCCGGCCGTCCTTCACCGTGCCGCGCGCACGGGCCATGGCGATTTGGCGCGGGAAGTCATGCATCATGTCCTCCTCGCGGCTGTAGACCAGCTTGACCGGCGTGCCCTTCATCTGCGCCGCGATCTCGGCGGCCTGCTTGACGACCTCGTCCTCGAGGCGGTGCCCGAAGCTGCCGCCCATGTACTCGACATGGACCTTCACGCTCTCCGGGGCGATGCCCGCGATCCGGCCGACGTTCTGCTGCACGAAGCGCGGGATCTGGGTTCCGGTCCAGACCTCGGCCGCGTCGCCATCGACGCGCACGATGGCGCTGATCGGCTCCAGCGGCGCATGGGCGAGATAGGGCGTGCGGTACTCGGCCTCGACCGCAGCACCTCCGGCCAGCGCCGCCTCGACGTCGCCGTCGTCCCGCGGGCGCGAGTCGAGGCTGTCCTCGGTGAAACTGTCGGCGAGCGCCTGCCAATGCCCATCCATCGTCGCCGGGAAGGGCGCCGGGCCCCAGTCCGCGACGATCAGGTCCTTCGCCTTGAAGGCGGTCCAGGTGTCGCGGGCGATGATGCCGAGCCCGCCGGTCACGGGCACCACGGCCTCGACGCCCGGGAGCGCCAGCGCCTCGGACGCGTCGTAGCCGTTCAGCGCGCCGCCCTGCGCCGGGTTCAGCAGGATCGTGGCGATCTTCATGCCGGGCACGACGCGGTCGATGCCGTAGCCCTGGGTGCCGGTCGACTTGGCGAGGATGTCGAGCCGCTGCATCGGCTTGCCGAGCAGCCGCCAGTCCGAGGCCGGGCGCAGCGCGACGTCGGTGACCGGATCGACCGTGGCGGCCTGTGCTGCCAGCGCGGTGTAGGGGATCTCGGTGCCGTCGGGCAGGATCACCGCGCCGCGGGCCGTCCGCAGCGCCTCGCGCGACAGGCCGCGCTCCTGCGCCACGACGCGCTTCAGCGTCTCGCGCGCCACCGCGCCCGCCTGCCGCAGCTTGACATAGGCGTCCGGCACCGTGGTCGAGCCGCCGGTGATCTGCATGCCGATGAACTTCATGCCCGCCGAGGCGATCGTCACCGCCGCCGCCGCGGGAATGCCGTTCGCGGCCTCCATGAACTCGCCCGCTTCCGTCGCAAGCGCCCCGTTCCAGTAGGCGGCCGAGGGCGGGCCGGGATCGACCGTCACCTGGTCGAGGTCGACGTCAAGCTCCTCCGCGATCAGCGCGGCCTGCACCGAGTAGGCCCCTTGCCCGAGGTCCGAGCGCGGCGTGATCAGGGTGATCCCGTCGCCGGTGATCCGCACGTAGGGGGTCAGCGCCGCCGCGCCCTCGGGCAGGTCGGCCTCCAGCGGGTTGGCGTAGGGGGTCTTGTAGCGCCAGACCCCGAAGGCGACGCCGCCCGCGATGGCGGTGGCCCCGATCAGGAAGGTCCGGCGGGCGATTTTTCCGGCACGGCTCATCTCAGGTCTCCTGCATCGACTGCGCGGCGGCCTTCACGGCGGCCCGGATGCGCGGGTAGGTGCCGCAGCGGCAGAGGTTCCCGGACATCGCCGCGTCGATCTCGTCGTCGCTGGGGTCCGGGGTCGTGGCGAGCAGCGCGGCCGCCTGCATGATCTGGCCGGACTGGCAGTAGCCGCACTGGGCCACCTGGTGCGCGACCCAGGCCGCCTGCACCGCATGCAGGCTTTCGGGGGTGCCGAGGCCCTCGATGGTGGTGACGTTGCCGGCGAGGTCGCCGACCGCGACCTGGCACGAGCGCACCGCCTCGCCGTCGATATGGACGGTGCAGGCCCCGCATTGCGCGACGCCGCAGCCGTATTTCGTGCCGGTCAGGCCGAGCGTGTCGCGCAGCACCCAGAGGAGGGGCGTGTCGGGCGAGGCGTCCACCTCGCGGGGTATGCCGTTCACCGTGATCTGCATGGGTCAGTCCCTGTCTGGCGGCACCGGGGCAGGCCGCGTCCGCGTTATCCTTTGACAGGTTGACATCCGGCACTCATTTGTCAACCTGTAACTTGACAGACCCTGTCGTTTTGTAAACATGGCACGCCATGACCGAAATCGAAACCCGCATCCTCGAGGCCGCGAGCCGCCTCTTCGCCCGCTACGGGGTGCGACGCGTGTCGATGGCGGACATCGCGGCCGAGGCCGACCTGTCGCGCCAGACGGTCTACGCGCATTTCGAGGGGCGCGACGGGATCGTCGCGGCGACCGTCGCCTACCTGACCGACCGCGTCTTCGCGCAGCTCGCCGAGGACTGGGAGCGCGCCGAGACGCTGGACCAGAGCCTCGACACCTTCTTCGAGGTTGCCATCCTCGGGGTCTACGACCTGATGCAGGCGACGCCCGACGTCGAGGACATTCTCTCGATCACCACGCGCCACCCGGTGGCCCGGCAGGCCGTCGCGGAGGTGGACGCCCGCAAGGAAACCGCGCTCGCCGCCGAACTGGCGAAACATCGCGCGCGGATCGAGGGCAGCGGGCAGCGCGTCGAGGACATCGCCCGCTTCCTCACCGTCACCGCGGTCGCCTACAAGACGACGGCCCCCGGCCGGGACGAGCTGGTCGCCCTTCTGGCGACGCTGAAGGCGGCGGTCCTGGCGCTCTGTCCGTCCCGCGCCGCCTAGGCCGCGCCGAGCAGCGCTGCGATCCTTCGCGCCGTAGCGGCCACCGGCTCCTTCAGCGCCTCGGCGGCCTCCGCTCCCATGCCCGCCCGCGCCGCGCTGATTGCGGCCACCGTGCGGCCCGACAGGTCGCGCACCGGGGCGGCCACCGAAGCGATGCCGCTCTCGAACCGGTCGATCTGGACCACGGTCCCGGCGCCCCGGTCGCGGCGCCACTGGCCCAGCAGGTCGGCAAAGCTCTGCGGGGTCCGTCCGGGCAGGCGGTCCCAGGTCTCGTCCCGGAAGAGGGCGCGCAGGTCCGCCTCGTCCATGTCCGCCAGCAGCACCCGGCCGAGGGTCGTGCCCGCCGCGGGCAGGCGGCTGCCGACGTGCACGATGCTCGACATGCCCATCCGGCTGGGCTGGCGCAGCAGGTAGAGCACCGACCGCCCGTCGCGGACGCCCAGATGGGTGGACCAGTCCGTCTCGTCCCGCAGCCGCTCCAGTTCCGGCAGCGCCACTTCCACCAGGTCGCGGCTGGCCAGGTAGCCATAGCCGAGGCGCAGCACCGCCGGACCCAGCGTGTAGAGGCCCGCGCGTGCGTCGTGCAGCAGGTAGCCGAGATGGGTCAGGGTATAGACGGCGCGGAACGCCGCCGATTTCGTCACGCCGAGATGCGCGGCGATGTCGCCGAGACTGCGTTCGCGATGCTCGGGGGTGAAGGCCTGCAACACCTGCAATCCCCGCATCAGGCCGGGGACGAGGTAGCGGTCTTCCTCTGCCGTCGGGGGCGGGTTCGTTTTATCCATAAAATGGATCATGGCCTGCAAAACGGCCTTCGTCCAGAACCTGTGCCAGTCTTACAGCAAACCCGCAGGAGAGTCCGCATGACCGACCAGTCCGCACCGCCTTCGGCGCTCGCCGCCGAGCTTGCCGCGCATACCGGCCGCTTCAGCGACAAGACCTTCGACTGGAACGCCTTCCCGTCGAACGCCGGGTTCGCCGATCTCGCCCGGGCGCAGATGCGCTACATCGGGGCGGGCGGCTCGCCCAAGGTCGGCGACACCTCGACCCTGAAGCCCGACCATTTCACCCTGTCGCTGATCTACAAGGAAACCGGCAAGTACGCCGCCTGCCACAGCCACGAGATCGAGGAGAGCTTCCTGATCATCAATGGCGCGCTGATCGTCGGCTGGGAAAAGGACGGCGAGGTGGTCGAGGTCAACCTCGGCCCGAAGGACATGATCCTGAACGCCCGCGAGATCGGCCACGGCTTCCGCGTGGACGGGCCCGAGCCGGTGCTGATGTCGATCTCGGTCGATGTCGGCAAGCCGCTGCCGCCGGTCTATCACTACCACCCGAAGGAGCACCCGCCGGAACTGGCCCGCAGCTTCGGCGCGGCCCCCGGCAAGACCCTGCGCTTCGATCCGAAGGGCGCGCATCCGCTGCAGCAACTGATGGCGCGGTATGTCATCCGGCATTCCGAGGCCCCGACGATCTGGGAGGACGCAGGCTTCACCCGCAAGGTCTATTGCGGCCCCGGCGGCCTCGCGACCGACACCTGCCGGAAGGAGATGTGGGGTCTGCCCTCGCGCTGTGCGCTCGCCCCGTTCGAGCGTGAGGTCGAGGACGCCTTCCTCGTGCTCGAAGGCAGCGTGGTCGTGGGCTGGGAAGAGAACGGCGAGACGGTCGAGGTCGAACTGGGTCCGCGCGATCTGGTCAAGACGCCCGCCGGGCGCCGCCACTGGGTGCGCAACGACGGGGCCGGGGCGGCGACCGTCTGGCACGTGATCGGCACCGCCGGCGACGACGGCGTGACCTACACCGCCGCCTGAGCGCAAGACACAGACGCGGCGCGGGGGGCACCCGCGCCGCGATCGGGTCAGGACCCGGCCTTGTCGACGGTCAGCTGCGGCTGGCCGTCCGACGTCTTGCGGTGACTGCGCCCGTTGGCGTCGAGCGTGCCCCGGATGCGGCTCCGCCAGTTCGAGAAGCTCTCGAACGCAACCACGTCCACGGGTTTGTCGAGGCGGATCTCCACCTCGCGATGGCTGGCCGGTCCCGACAGGCCGATGACCTCCCCGCTGTAGGCCTGCCCGAGATAGCGCCCGGTCACCCGGTCGCCGAGCGCGAGCTCGGGCGCGGCGTTCGTCCGCGTGACCCGGGCATGCAGCGTGTTCCAGTCGCGCGCCCCGTGCTGGCGGGCGACCAGTTCCAGCGCCTGCGCATGGGTGACGGCGGTGCCCGCCGCCTGCAGGGCCTGGCGCAGGGCCTTGGCCTGCGTCTTGAGGGTGTCGAGGGTCGGGGTCGTCATAGGGCCTCCTTGGCCACGGGGCGCAAAGCGGGGCCGTCGATGCGGCCCGAGGCGAGAAGTCCGGCGGCCAGAAGCAGCACGAGCGCATCCGCCGCCGGGAAGGCGAGCCAGAGCCGCTCGGCCCCGGCGAAGGTGGTCAGGGTCCAGATCAGGACCGGGGTCAGCAGCCACGGCTTGACGAGGGTCAGCATCGCCGTCTGGCCGGGATACCCGAGCGCCTGCCGTTGCAGGGCCAGCACGAGGATCGGGCCGCCGAAGACGTAGAGCGCGGTCATCGGCTTCAGGATCGCCGCAACCGCCGCGACCACCTCGGCGTCGCCCGAGAAGAGCGCGCCGATCTGTGGTCCCGCCGCCCAGCAGGCGACCGCGACCGCGAGGCACCAGAGCGCCGCGCTCGCCTGCGCCAGCCGCAGCACCGCGGACACGCGATCCATTCGGCCCGCGCCCGCGTTGTGCCCGCTCAGCGTCTGGGTGCTGAGCGCGATCGCCATTTGCGGCAGGAAGGCCAGCGTCAGCAACCGGGTGACCGCCCCGTAGGCCGCGACCTGCGTGGCGTAGTCCGCGCGCCCGGTGTCGAGCGCCAGGAGGACCGTGGTCGCGACCCACGCCATGCCGAGAAAGCTCAGCGCCATCGGCAGGCCGAGCACGCCGATCTCCCGCCATCCGGCAAGCCGGGGGCGGGGCAGGGGCAGCAGGTCCGGGCTGCGCAGGCGCAGGGCCACCAGCAGGCCCAGTCCCAGCGCCTGCGCCGCGACGGTCCCGAGCGCCGAGCCCGCGACGCCGAGACCGAGTCCCCCGATCAGGACAGCATTCGCCGCGACGTTCAGCAGGTTCACGAGGATCGACAGCCCCGCGATGGTGCCCGCCCGCCCCTCGGTCCGGAGCGCGTCGGCCTGCACGCCGAGGCCGAACTGCAGCGGCGCCCCCAGCACGAGGATCAGCAGGTACTGCCCGGCCATGTCCGCGACCGGACCGCCGCCCCCGGCCAGTAGGCGCACCACCGGGAAGCCGAGCATCAGCGCCGCGGCCAGCAGCGCGGCGCTGAGCGCCAGCGCGAGGCCCTGCGCCCCGGCCAGCGTCCCGGCCGCCGCGCCGCGCGCCCCGGCCCCGAGGTGCCGGGCCATCAGGCTGGCCATGCCGCCCCCGGTCAGGGCGGTCAGCGCGGTCAGCAGCATCACCACCGGAAAGCCGAGGCTGACGGCCGCCAGCGCCTCGGGGCCGACGAGGCGGCCGACGAAAATGCCGTCGATCACGGTCAGCAGACCGCCCGTGGACATCACCACGGTCATCGGCAGCACGGTCGACAGGAACAGGGGGCCAACGGGCCGCGTCAGGAACGGCGGGGCAGTCGTGTTGGCAGACGAACGGACAGACATCGTTCACTCCTCGAAAGAGGCATTTCGGAACGGGAGGGAGCCTGCATTGCCCACCTGCGAAATGCTTCGAGGGTGAGATGTCGTTCTGATCCGGGCTTCACCGTGACCGAGGTCCGCAGGCGGCAGGTGCCCGGCACCTGTGCGCGGCCAATAGCCCGGTTGCCCGGCAAACGCAAGGGAAAGGGCCGCTTGCCCCGTGCAAGGCTGCCCTGCACGAGACGGGTGGCTCAGGTCAGGCGGTTCCGGTCAGGCGGCGGCCGCGTCCCCGAGGGCAACGCCCCAGGCATCGTAGCCGTAGACCCAGTCGGCGTTCCCGGCACCCTTGAGCCAGTCGTTCGCCAGCGAGCCTTCCTGCACGCGGGCCGTGCGGTCGCGGCGGGTGTCCTCGTAGGCGGCCAGCGCCTCCGGCACGGTGGCGGGGGTTGCGGTCCCCAGCGCGCGGGCCAGCACCACGGCGTCCTCGATCGCCATGCAGGCGCCCTGCGCCATGAACGGCACCATCGGGTGCGCGGCATCGCCGAGCACCGTCATCCGCCCGTCCGACCAGCGCGGCATCGGATCGCGGACGTGGAGGGCCGAGCGGGTGACGGTCTCGGGACCGTCGAGCAGGGCGCGCGCCTCCGGGTGGAAATCGGCGTAGGCGGCACGCAGCACCTCGGGGTCGCCGGGCAGGGTCCAGCCCTCCTCGGTCCAGCCTTCCTGCGCGGTGGTGGCGAAGACGAAGATCTCCTCGCCCCGGGTCAGCGGGAAGGTGACGATCTGCCGGTCGGGGGTCGGCCCCCACCATTTGGTGAAGCTGTCGAGGTTCGGCAGGTCGCCGAGGGCGGAGCGCGGGCAGGTGCCGCGCCACGACACCAGCCCGGTGAAGCGGGGCGCATCCGGCCCGAAGAGGGTGGCACGGACCTTCGAATGGATGCCGTCCGCGCCCACCAGCACGTCAAACTCCAGCGTCTCGCCCGACTCGAGCGTCAGCGTCGCGTGGTCGGCGTCCTGCACCATCGCCACCCCGCGCGCCCCGAGGCGCAGCGACTCGGCCCCGAGAGCCGCTTCCAGAGCGTCGAGCAGGTCGGCGCGGTGGATCGTCAGTTGCGGCGCGCCGTAGCGGTTTTCGGCTTCGGTGCTCATCGGCACCTGCGAGGTGATCTCGCCGGTGTCCAAGGTCCGGCTCAGCCGGAACTCGGGCCGGGCCGCGGTTTCCCGTAGGCGCGCGCCGAGGCCGAGACCCAGCCCGTCGAGCGCATGGACGGCGTTCGGGGTCAGGTTCACATCCGCGCCGAGGCGGCCATAGGCGCGCGCCTGCTCGACGACCGTGACCGTATGGCCCGCCGCCCGCAACGCGGCCCCGAGGCACAGACCGCCGACGCCGCCCCCAACGATTCCAACGCGCAGTCCCGCCATCTGGCTGTCTCCCGGTGCAAGAGTGTTCATATTAGAACGAAACGTTCACAAAAGAATAAGTCGGCGCAGGGGCTTCTGTCAACGCTCGCGCTCCGGTGGAAAAAACCGTTGACAGGTGTACCGGACTCAGCTTCACTATTTTGAACATGATGTTCGTATTTGAACACATGCACCCGTTTCCGACCCGGCGCCACCCCGCCGGGCCAGCCCCGAGGAGGCCCGCCCGATGGATGCTTTCAAGGACCGCCTGTCCCAGCGGGCCCGCGACACCAGCCGTCCGGCCCTCGCCCACCAAAGCCGCGGGCGCGACCTCGAGCCCGCCGAGGCGGCGCTGGCCGCCGCGCTGATGGAGATCTACCGGGGCGGCACCCATGACTTCGAGGCCGTCGCCGAGGCGCTGACCGAGCGCGCGGTGGTCGCTCCGCGCTCCGGGCGCACCGACTGGTCGGTCGCGCTTCTGCACGAGGAGCTTGCCGCAACCAACGCCCTGCTCGACGCCGCCTACGCGGAGCATGGCTATGGCGCTTGAGTACCGGGGCGTCCGCAAGGAGTTTCACACCGCCAAGGGCGGTGCGCTGACCGCGGTCAAGGACATCACCTTCCGCGTGGAAGAGGGCGAGTTCGTCGCCGTGGTCGGCCCGTCGGGCTGCGGCAAGTCCACGCTGCTCAGCATGACCGCCGGGCTCTACCAGCCAACGGCGGGCGAGGTGCTGGTCAGCAACGAGCCGGTGACCGGGCCGAACGCCCATGTCGGCTTCATGCTCCAGAAGGACCTGCTGCTGCCTTGGCGCAGCATCCTCGCCAACATCGAGTTCGGGCTGGAAGCACGCGGCGTTCCGAGGGCCATCCGCCGGGAGAGGGCGATGCGGGAACTGGCGCATTGCCACCTCGCGGGCTTCGAGAACCATTACCCCTACCAGCTTTCGGGCGGCATGCGGCAGCGCGCGGCGCTGGCCCGGACGCTGGCCATCGATCCCGAGATCATCCTGCTCGACGAGCCGTTCTCGGCGCTCGACGCGCAGACCAAGCTCCTGCTCCAGAACTCGTTCGGCAAGACCATCGCCGCCGCGAAGAAGACCACGCTGCTCATCACGCATGACCTGTCCGAGGCGGTGCTGATGTCGGACCGCATCCTGATCCTGTCCGAGCGCCCCGGCACCATCGTCGCCGAGATCAGGGTGGACCTGCCGCACCGGGACGAGCCGCTCAAGCGGCGGCTGATGCCCGAGGTCGGCCAGTACGCCGCGCAGCTCTTCCAGCACCTGAAACTCGAGGAGAAGGCCGACGCAGCCTGATCCCGCCCCTCTGCCCACCGGCAGCCCTACCCACCCAGCAGCAACAGGGACCATGACGACCATGATGCACTTCTTCAAACGGACCGCCGCCGCCGCGCTCGTGGCGCTCATGGCCACCGGGGCGCAGGCCCAGGAGACCGTGACCTACCTCTTCCCGGCGCCGGACTTCCTGCCCGCCTTCGCGCCGTTCCACCTCGCCAAGAGCAAGGGCTACTTCGCCGACGCCGGCCTCGAGGTCGATTTCCAGATCGGCAAGGGCGGCGCGGACGTGGCGGCCCAAGTCGCGGTCGGCAACGCCGATCTCGGCGGCGGCATCGGCGATACCCCGATCATCGTGCGCGCGAACGGCCTCGACATCCGCGGCGTCGCCCTGCTCGGCGGGCGCGGCCTGACCCAGCTCTACTGGCGCACCGACAGCGGCATCACCGGCCCGGCGGACTTCGCGGGCAAGTCGATCGGCGTGCTCGCCTACCAGGACACCACCTATTACAACCTGCTCGGCGTTCTGGCCTCGCAGGGCATGACCCGCGGCGACGTGGACGCGCAGGCGGTCGGCCCGGGTGGCATGATCCAGCTGATGATCTCGGGCGACATCCAGGCGATCTCGGGCGTGCCGGAATGGGCGGCCTCGATCCGCGCGGCCGGCGTCGAGCTGGGCGAGCAGTCGGTCGACACCCTGTTCCCGGCCATGGCGCAGGCGATCATCGCCTCCGACAAGACCATTGCGGAGCGTCCGGAAGTCGTGCGCGGCGTCGTGCAGGGCGTCCTGCGGGCCATCGGTGACATCATGGCCGACCCGGCGCAGGCTGCCGCCGACTACGTGGCCGCCGTGCCGCGCTACGAGGGCCAGGAAGCGATGATCGAAGGCATCATGCGCGACTACGTCGCCAAGGTGTACTCGCCCGCCGAGGGCCAGCCGCTGGGCGCCTTCGATCCCGAGCGCATCAAGGCCGTGCAGGACTTCTATCTCGCCAACGAGATCGTCCGCACCGCGGTCCCGGTCGAGGACCTCTACACCAACGCCTTCGTCGGCGAGTAATCTCCCCCCGCCGCGCGGCCGGATCGCCTCCGGCCGCGCGGCCCCCAAGCATCGTCCGATCCTCGCCGTTCTCTCCCCCCGGCCCGCGCCCGCGCGGGACCCGACACCCGGAAGGTTGCCCGAGCCCATGCAGATCCTGCGCAACAATCACTGGCTGATGACCGTCCTCGTCCTGGTCGGCGTGATCGTCCTGTGGGAGGTTCTGCCCCCGGCGCTGGGCGTCCCGCGCTTCATCATCCCGACCTTCAGCCAGACGCTCGATGAGCTGGGCCGGATGTGGCGGCAGGAGGACCTGCTCGCCAACACCGCCTCGACCGCGCTCTTCACCGTGCTGGGCTTCGTGCTCGGCTCGGTCCTCGGGGCCGCCATCGGCTACCTGCTGGGCATGTCCGAGTTCTGGGAGAAGGTGCTCTCGCCCTACATCCTCGCGCTGCAGATCGCGCCCAAGGTGGCCTTCGCACCGCTCTTCATCATGTGGTTCGGCTTCAACTCGATGCCGAAGCTGCTGGTGACGGTGCTGATCGTCTTCTTCCCGGTTCTCGTGAACGTCCTGCAGGCGATGAAGACCGTGGACCGTGACATTCTCAACCTCGCCCGGGCCTATACGCTGACCCGCTGGCAGATCTTCTGGAAGGTGCAGTTCCCCTCGACCCTGCCCAGCCTGATGGCGGGCCTGCGCATCGCCTCGACGCTGGCCGTGATCGGCGTGACCGTCGGCGAACTGGTCGGCGGCAACACCGGTCTCGGCTTCCTGATCTCCTTCGGGTCGGGCCAGGCCAATGCCGCGATGGTGTTCAACGCGATCATCCTGCTGACGCTGATCGGGATCGCGCTCTACTCGGTCCTGACCTGGGTCGAGGCGCGTCTGCTGCACTACATCCCGCGGTCGGATCACTGAGGGGGCAGGGCGGATGGCTGATCTCCTGATCTCCGGTGCCGGCATCGCGGGCTCTGCCACGGCGATCGCGCTGGCGCAGGCCGGGCACCGGGTCCGGCTGCTCGAACGCGCGCCGACCGATACCGCGCCCTCCTCGGGCATCTTCGTCTATTCCAACGGCCTGCTGACGCTCGACGCGCTGGGCGTGCTGCCCGAGATCCTCGCGGCGGGCTACGCGGTGCGCGACGGGCGCAACCTCTACCTCGACCCGCAGGGCCGCACGCTGGCCGAAACCCGCTATCCCGCGCTCGACGGCGGGCGCATCCCGGCCATCGTCGGCATCCGCCGCGCCGACCTGCACCGCATCCTCGTCGCCCGCCGCGCCGCGCTGGGCGTGCCGCTGCGCCTCGCCTCCGAGATCGTCGCTCTCACCGAGACCCCCGGCGGCGTCCGGGTGACCCTGACCGACGGGACCGAGCACGCGGCAGACGCGCTGATCGTGGCCGAGGGCCTGCGCTCTGGCACCCGCGCGCTGGCGGGCTGGGACGTCGCGCCGCGCTACACCGGCTTCGGTGTCTGGCGCTCGGTGCATCCGCGCCCGGCCGAGATCGACGCGAAGATCCTCGTGATGGGGGCCGGCAAGCGCTTCGGGATCATGCCGATCTCGGACGACCGTCTCTACACCTTCGGCACCATCTCGATGCCCAAGGACCGCCGGATCGACCCCGCGCAGGGCGCCGCCGAGATGGCCGCGACCTTTGCCGACATCGGCGGCCCGGCCCGGCAGTTCCTCGACGCGCTGGCGCCCGAGGCCGAGCCCTTCTACACCGCCGTCGAGGAAGTGGCCCTGCCGCTGCCCTGGTCGCGCGGACGGGTGCTGCTGATCGGCGATGCGGCGCATGCCTCGACCCCCTTCATGGGGCAGGGGGGCGCGATGGCGATGGAGGACGGCACGGTGCTGGCCCGCACGCTGGCCGCCGTCCCGGACGACCTGCCCGCCGCCTTCGCGCGCTTCGCGGCCCTGCGCTACCCGGCCTGCGCCTTCGTGCAGGAGGCCTCGCGCCGCGTGGGCGAGGCCGGGGCCATCGAGACGCGCGAGGCCGTCGCCGCCCGCGACGCCGCGCTCGCCCGGGACGGACAGGCGCAGGTCGACGGCTTCTATGCCCGCCTCGCCGCCTTCCGCGCCGAGACCGATGCCGCGCTGGCCGCTTCGGCCGTGCCCGTTCCCTGACCCGATGTCGAAAGGAGACCATCCCGTGACGGCCATCGACAAGAAGACCCTGATCGAAGAGCGCGTGAACACCGGCCTCCTGGGCCAGTGGTACCCGGTCGCCAAGTCGGTCGAGATCAAGACCACCAAGCCCTACGGGGCCAAGGTGCTGGGGCGGAAGCTGGTGCTGTGGCGCGACGGCGCGGGCCGCATCCGCTGCCTCGAGGACTTCTGCCCGCACCGCGGCGCGCCGCTGTCCTATGGCGAGGTCCACGAGGGCAACATCGGCTGCCGCTACCACGGCGTGATCGTGGACGGCGACGGCGTGGTGCAGCGGGTGCCCGCGATGCCCGAATGCGCGCTGGAGGGCCGCAAGGCGCTCGAGTCCTTCACCGTCACCGAGGCGCAGGACTGCGTCTTCGTCTACATCCCCTCGGTCGAGCGGCCCGAGGCGCCCGAGCTGGTGCTGCCGCACGAACTGACCTCGCCCGAGTGGACCGGTTTCCTCTGCACCTCGGTCTGGGAAACCAACTACCGCTACGCGCTCGATAACCTCGCCGACCCGATGCACGGCTGCTACCTGCACTCCGAGAGCTTCACGCTGGCCTTCGGCTCGAAGCAGGACCTGATGAAGCTCGACAAGACCGACGCCGGGTTCCGGGTGTCCCGCGTCGGGCAGGTCGGCGAGAACTTCGACTGGACCGAGTTCGAGGTCCATGACGGCACGATGTTCTGCTTCCTCGACATCCCCTATCCCCCCGCGGCGGGGCCGGGCGGTTTCATGCGGATCGTGGGCTACGTGCTGCCGGTCGATGCCACCACCTGCAAGGTGTTCTTCTGGCGGCTCCGGCAGGTCGAGGGGCTGGCGCGCGAAAGCTGGCGCTTCCTCTACCGCGCGCAGCTCGAAACCAACCACTGGAACGTGCTGGAGCAGGACCGGGTGATGCTGGAAGGCATGCCCGACGACGCCCGCAAGCGCGAGATGCTCTACCAGCACGACCTCGGCGTCAGCCGCATCCGGCAGGTCCTGACCCGCGCCGCCAAGTCCCAGATCGAGGCCGAACTGGCGCAGGACGTGGCCGCGCAATGAGCCTGTCCGGCCGCCATATCCTGCTGACCGGGGCCGCGCGCGGCCTTGGCGCGGTGCTCGCCCGCCACCTGGCGGGGCAGGGGGCCGCGCTGATCCTTGCCGACCTGGCCGAGGACGAGGGCCGCGCCGTGGCCGACGAGGTCGGCGCGCGCTTCGTGCCGGTCGATCTCGGCGGTCCGGGGTCGATCACGGCGCTGGCGGCAGAGGTCACCGAGGCGACCGGCGGCCGGCTGCACGGCCTCGTCAACAACGGCGCGATTGCCACCGGCATCGGCGGCATCGGGTTCGAGGACGTCGATATCGACACCTTCGACCGCGTGCTGCGCGTGAACGTGCGCGGCACCTGGCTGATGACCCGCGCCGCGGCCCCGCTGCTGCGCGCCTCGGGCAGCGGGCGGGTGGTCAACGTGGCCTCCGATACCGCACTCTGGGGGGCGCCCAACCTGATCTCCTACACCGCGTCGAAGGGGGCGGTGATTGCGATGACCCGCTCGCTGGCGCGCGAACTGGGGCCCGACCGGGTCGGCGTCACCGCCGTCGCGCCCGGCATCCTGACCACGCCCTCGACCGACTACGTGCCCGAGCACCGGCACCGCCTCTATGCCGAGGGCCGCGCGGTCCCTGGGCCGCAGGCCCCCGAGGAGATTGCCGACACCGTCGCCTTCCTGCTGACCGAGGGCGCGCTGACCCTGACCGGGCAGGTGCTGCCGGTGAACAACGGGTTCGTCTTCACATGACCGGGGGCGCCGAGATGATCCCGGCCCGGGCCGCCGGGCTGACGCTGCTCTCCCGCGCGGGGAGCGGTCCGGCGCTGGTCGCGCTGCACGGCATCGGCTCGAACGCCGCGAGCTTTGCGCCCCTCGTCGCGCATCTGCCGCCCGGGACGCCGGTGATCGCGTGGAACGCGCCCGGCTATGGCGGCTCGCAGCCGCTTGACGCCGCCTGGCCCACCGCCGCCGACTATGCGGCGCGGCTGGCCGATCTGCTGGACGCGCTCGGGCAGGCCGGTCCGGTCACGCTGCTCGGGCATTCGCTCGGCTGCCTCGTCGCGGCGGCCTTTGCCCGGCGGCACCCCGGCCGCGTCGCGCGGCTGGTGCTGGCCTCGCCCGCGCTGGGGCACGGGGCGCCGGTGGGCGGGCCGCTCGGGGCGGCCGCGCAGGCCCGGCTCGACGATCTCGCCCGGCTCGGCCCTGACGCCTTTGCCGCCGCGCGCGCGCCGCGCCTGCTCTACAAGCCCGAAACCTGCCCCGAAACCGCCGCCGCCGTCACCGCCGCGATGGCCGCGATCGACCCCGCGGGTTACGCGCAGGCGGTCCGGATGCTGGCGTCCGGGCGTCTGGCCGACGACCTCGCCGGTCTCGCCACGCCCGCCGAGGTGATCGTGGGGGCCGAGGACATCATCACCCCGCCCGACGCCGCGCGCCGCGCCCATGCCGCGCTGCCCGACGCCTGCCGCGGACCGCTGACCCTCGTGCCCGGCTGCGGGCACGCCCTGCCGCAACAGGCCCCGGAGGCGCTTGCCCGGCGCCTCGCGGCCGACATCGCCCCGGCGCACTGACCGGAGAAGGAGGACACCATGACCGATCCCGTTCGAGTGGGCAGCCTGCGCGGCATCATGATGCGCGGCCCCGGTCTGACCGACACCCTGCCGTTCTACCTCGACATGTGGGGGCTGAGCCTCGCGCACCAGGGGCCGGGCACGGCGCTGCTGCGCGGCACCGGCCCGGAACCCTATCTCTATGGTCTCACCGACGCGCCGGTCTACGGCATCGACCACGTGCATTTCGCCATGCCGGATCTCGCGTCGATGGAGGCCCTGCATGCGCAGGTGACGGCGAAGGGCGCGACCGTGCTCGGACCGGTGGCCGAGTTCGACGACTGGGTCGGCGGCTGCGGCTTCGAGGTGCTCGATCCCGACAACCGCCGCCTGCGGTTCCGCACCGAAGCCCGTGTGATGGAGACCGCCGACGACTGGGCGCGGCCGCGCAAGGTCAGTCATGTGGTGCTGAACACGCCCGACATGGAGGGCACGCAGGCCTTCTACGAGACCGTGCTCGGGTTCCGGGTCTCGGACTATTCCGCCGACCAGATGGTGTTCCTGCGCTGCAACTCGGATCACCACTCGATCGCGCTGGTGCGGGCGCAGTACCCCTCGGTCAACCACGTCGCCTTCGAGATGCCGACGCTGGACGAGTTCATGCGCGGCATCGGGCGGATGAAGCAGAAGGGCCACGTGCCGACCTGGGGACCGGGTCGCCACGGGCCGGGCAACAACCCCTTCGCCTATTTCGTCTCGCCCTCCGGCTTCGTGATCGAGTTCACCTCGGAGTTGCAGCAGATCGACGAGGCCAGCCACCAGGCCAGGGTCTGGTCGCGCACCGACCCGGAGGCGATGGACCGCTGGATGACCGCCGGGCCGCCCACGCCCGCACAGCGCGCCGTGATGCAGGGCCGCCCCGATCCGGGGTTCCCGGACCTGCGCGCCGCCGCGGAGGCCGCGCAATGATCGTCAGCTACGACAGGCAGGTGGCGGTGGTCACGGGCGGCTCGTCCGGCATCGGCCTTGCGACCGTGAAGATGCTGCTCGGGGCCGGGGCCTCGGTCGCGCTCTGCGCCCGGAACGAGGGACGGCTCAACGACGTCGCCGCCGTGCTGGCGAACGAGCATGGCGAAGACCGCGTGCTGGCCCGCGCCCTGTCGGTGCTCGACCGCGAGGCCGTCACCGCCTTCGCGGAAGAGGTGGCCCATCGGTTCGGCACCTGCGACCTGCTGGTCAACAACGCCGGGCAGGGGCGGCAATCCACCTTCGCCGACACCACGGACGAGGACTGGCGCGCCGAGTACGAGCTGAAGCTCTTCTCGCAGATTTACCCGACGCGGGCCTTCCTGCCGATGCTGAAGGCGTCGAAGGGGGCGATCGTCGCGGTCAACTCGCTGCTCGCCTACCAGCCCGAGCCGCACATGGTCTGCACCTCCTCGGCCCGCGCCGGGGTCCAGAACCTGCTGAAATCGCTCAGCGTCGAGCTGGCCCCCGACGTGCGGGTCAACTCGGTCCTGCTAGGCCTCGTCGGCTCGGGCCAGTGGACGCGCCGCTTCGCCGCCCGCGAGGACCAGTCGGTCAGCCGCGAGGACTGGTACGCCGACCTCGCCCGCCGCAAGGGCATCCCGCTCGGGCGGCTCGGCGATCCGGCCGAGGCCGCCGCCGCCATCGCGTTCCTCGGCTCGCGGGCCGCGGGCTACATCACCGGCGCCCAGCTCGAGGTTTCGGGCGGGCTGTCCCGGCACATCTGAGGGAGAGGGCCATGAAGATGGATACCATTGGGCAGACCGAGACGGTCGGCGACTTCATCGCCCGTTACCTCGCCGACATCGGCGTCGAGGTCATGTTCGGGGTCATCTCGATCCACAACATGCCGATCCTCGACGCTGTGGCGCGGCAGGGGCGTATCCGCTTCGTCGCCGCGCGCGGCGAGGCGGGCGCGATGAACATGGCCGACGCCTATGCCCGGGTGTCGGGGGGGCTCGGGGTCTGCATCACCTCGACCGGCACCGCGGCGGGCAACGCGGCGGGCGCGCAGGCCGAGGCGCTGACCGCCGGCAGCCCGGTGCTGCACATCACCAGCCAGGTCGATCTCGCCTATGCCGACCGCGACCGCGCCGCGATCCATGACGTGCCGCGCCAGCCCGAGATGCTGCGCGGGGTGTCGAAGGCGGTCTATCGCATGTGGGACGCCAACGGCGCGATCGGCGTGCTGACGGCGGCGGTGTCCTCGGCGCTGTCGGCGCCCTCAGGCCCGGTGTCGCTGGAAATCCCCGTCGACGTGCAGCGCGGCCCGGCCGCGCCCATCGCCCGGGTCCATGCGCCTGCGCCGCAGCGCCCGCGCGCCTGCGACAGCGTGATCGACGAGATGGCCGAGCGGCTGATGGCGGCCTCGCGGCCCCTCCTGTGGCTCGGCGGAGGCGCGCGCGGCGCGGTGGCCGAGGCGACGGAACTGCACCGGCGCGGGGTGGGCATCGTCACCTCGACCAACGGCCGCGCCGTGGTGTCCGAGGCGCTGCCCGGCTCGCTCGGCGCGTTCAACATGACGCCGGAGGCCGCCGCGCTCTACCAGACCTGCGACCTGATGCTGGTGGTCGGCTCGCGCCTGCGCGGCAACGAGACCCGCAACAACCGCCTGCCGCTGCCACGCCCGCTGATGCAGATCGACGCCGATCCCGCGCAGGGGGGCCGCAACTACCCGGTCGATGTCTTCGCCCACGGCGATGCCGCCGACACGCTCCGCCGCCTGCTTGACCGTCTGCCCGAGCGGCTCGACGTCGATCCCGACCTCGGCTTCGACATCTCCCGCGCGCGTGCCCAGTCGGAAGGGGCGATGCGCGACCGGCTCGGACCTTACGCGGTGGTCGCCGACGCGCTGTCGGCCCGCGTCGCGCAGCACGGCGGCCCCTGGGTGCGGGACGTCACCATCTCGAACTCGACCTTCGGCAACCGCTACGTCCAGCTCAGCGACCCGAAACAGGGCGTCCACGCGCTCGGCGGCGGGATCGGGCAGGGGATCGCCATGGGGATCGGCGCGGCACTCGCAGGGGCCCCCAAGAAGGCGGTCACGCTTCTGGGCGACGGCGGCGCGATGCTCGGCCTTGCCGAGATGATCACCGCCGTCGACGAGGGCGCGCCGCTGGTCTACGTGCTGATGAACGACCAGGCCTATGGCGTGATCCAGAACATCCAGGACGCGCAGTACGACAGCCGCCGCCACTACTCGAAGCTGGCGGTGCCCGACTTCGCCGCCTTCTGCGGTTCGATCGCGATGCCCCACACCCGAGTCACGGATGTCGAGGCGTTCGGGGCCGCCCTCGACGCCGCGCTGGACCGTGAAGGGCCCTGCCTGATCGAGGTGGACATGGTGGCCATCGGCCCCTTCGCCGAAGCCTTCGCCGGTCCGCCCGCCGGGGCCGCCGGCAAGACGGAGTGAGCGCAATGCGGCTCGGGCTGATCGGCTACGGCACCATTGCGCAGACCCTGCTCGACACGATGCAGGCGACCGGCACGCGCGCCGACGCCCTGATCGTGCTCGTCCGCGCGGGGACCGAGGCGCGCGTGCCCGCCGGTCACCCCGCCGCGGACGCGGTCCATGTCGTGACCGATGCCGCCGGACTGCTGGCCCACGCGCCCGACCTCGTGGTGGAATGCGCCGGGCACGCGGCCGTCAGCGCCCATGTCCCGCCGCTGCTGGAGGCCGGGACCGATGTCGTCGTGGTCTCGGTCGGCGCGCTGGCGGATGCCGCGCTGCACGACCGCCTGACCGGGGCCGCCACGCGCGGCGGTGCCCGGCTGATCCTGCCGCCGGGTGCGGTCGGCGGCGTCGATATCCTCGCGGCGCTCGGCCTAGGCGGAGATCTGGCCGTCACCTATCGCGGCACCAAGCCGCCCAGGGCCTGGGCGGGCACGCCCGCCGAGGAGGTCTGCGACCTTGGCGCCCTGACCGGACCTGCTACGATCTTCACCGGAACCGCCCGCGAGGCCGCGACCGCCTACCCGAAGAACGCCAATGTCGCCGCCACGCTGGCCCTCGCCGGGGCCGGGTTCGAGGCCACCCGCGTCGAACTGGTCGCCGACCCAGCCGCGCCCGGCAACCTGCACGCCTTCGAGGCCGTCTCGCCCCTCGGGCGGGTCACGGTGTCGATCGAGAACACCCCCTCCGGCAACGCCCGCACCTCGATGACCACGATCTACTCGGTGCTGCGCGCGATCCGGACCCATGCCGGACTTACGGTGATCTGATGCCCCGTCCCGACCTCCCCGACCTCGTCCTGCCAGATGGCCGTCTCTATGTCGGCGGCGTCTGGGAGACCGGCACCGGGGCCGAGATCACCTCGGTCTTTCCCGCCGACGGGCGGGTGAACCTGACCATCCGCGGCGCGTCCGCGGCGGACGGGGAACGTGCCATCGCCCGCGCGCAGGCGGCCCAGGCCGACCCGGCATGGCACGGGCTGAAGCCGCATGAACGCGCGCGCCATCTCGCCCGCATCGCGGACGGGATCGAGGCCAACCTCGACCGCATTTCGCAGATCCAGAGCCGGGACACCGGCAAGACCCTGACCGAGACCCGCGCGCTGGCGATGTCGGCGGCGGGGACCTTCCGCTACTATGCCGCCGTCTGCGAGACCGCCGACGAGACGCTGACGACCCAGCGCGGCACCGCGCTGACCCTGTCGGTGCATGAGCCGCTTGGCTTGGTCGCGGCGATCACGCCCTGGAACTCGCCCATCGCCTCGGACGCACAGAAGGTGGCGCCCGCGCTGGCGGCGGGCAACGCGGTCCTGTTGAAGCCCGCCTCGTGGTCGCCGCTGACCGCGCTGGAACTGGCCCGGATCGTCGACGAGAGCGGCCTGCCCAAGGGCCTCTTCTCGGTGCTGCCGGGGGCCGGGCGCGAGATCGGCAACCTCCTGGTCGAGCATCCCGCCATCGCCCGCGTCAGCTTTACCGGCGGAACCGAGACGGGCCGCGCGCTGGCGCGCAAGGCCGCCGAGAAGCTGATGCCGGTCAGCCTCGAACTGGGCGGCAAGTCGCCCACCATCGTCTTCGCCGACGCCGATCAGGACGTGGCGCTGGCGGGCATCCTGTTCGGCATCTTCTCCTCGACCGGGCAAAGCTGCATCGCGGGCGCGCGGCTCTACGTCGAGCGCGCGATCTGGGACCGCTTCGTGCCGCGCCTCGTCGCGGCCACCGAGCGCCTGCGCGTCGGTCACCCGTTCGACCCGGCCACGCAGGTCGCGCCCATGGTCCACCGCGACCACCGGGACGGCGTCGCCCGCATGGTGGCGGCCGCTGTCGCCGAGGGCGCCGAGGTGCTGACCGGCGGGCGCATCCCCGAGGGGCCGGACTACGACGCCGGGGCCTATTACCTACCGACCATCCTGACCGGGGTGCCCGACGACGCCACGATCTGCCGCGAGGAGGTGTTCGGCCCGGTCCTCGTCGTGCTGCCCTTCGACACCGAGGCCGAGGTCATCGCCCGGTCGAACGACAACGCCTACGGCCTTGCCTGCGGGATCTGGACCCGCGACATGCCGAAAGCCTGGCGCGTCGGGCGGGCGATCACCACCGGCACCGTCTGGGTGAATACCTACAAGCAGTTCTCGATCTCGACGCCCTTCGGCGGCGAGAAGGACAGCGGCACCGGCCGCGAGAAGGGCCGCGAGGGGATGCGCGCCTACATGGCGCAGAAGAGCTTCTACCTCGACCTGACGAACGCGCCGCACCCATGGGCCGGGCTCGGGGCGGAGGGGACACCATGACCCGCCACGTCGCCATCGTGGGCGCCGGGCCGTCGGGGTGCTTTCTGGCGCAGGCGCTCCTCAAGGCGCGGCCCGACCTCGCCGTGGACCTCATCGACCGCCTTCCGGTGCCCTATGGCCTCGTCCGCTACGGGGTCGCGGCGGATCACCAGGGCACCAAGGCCATCGCGCGCCAGTTCGCCCGGCTGTTCGAGCGGCAGGGGGCGCGGTTTCACGGCAACGTCGAGATCGGGCGCGACGTCCCGCTCGCGGCGCTACGCGAGGCCTATGACGCGGTCGTGCTCGCCTCCGGACTGTCCGGGGACCGCACGCCTGACCTCGCGGGCCTGCCGCTGGCGGGGGTGCACGGGGCGGGGGCGCTGACCCGTGCGCTTTACGACCACCCCGACGCCGGGCCGCTGCCGGACCTCGGGGCGCACCCGCTGATCCTCGGCAACGGCAACGTCGCGCTCGACATCCTGCGCCTGCTCGCCAAGACCCCGGACGAGCTGGACGGCTCGGACCTCGGGCCGCGCGCGACCCGCTGGCTGGCGGACAGCGGCATCGAGACGATCACCATCGTCGGCCGCTCGCCCGCCGCACAGGCCCGGTTCGATCCGGTCATGGTCCGCGAGCTTGGCGCGCTCCAAGGCGTCTCGATCACCGTCGAGGCCGCCCCGCCGGGCGCGGATGACGCGGGCGAGAAGGTCCTCGCCGCGCTGGCCCAGATCGACGGCACCGCCACCGGCCCGCGGCGCATCGCCTTCCGCTTCGGCCTGACGCCCACGGGCGTGGTGGGCGAGGGCGGGCGCATCGTCGCGCTGACCGTCACCCGGCCCGACGGCGTGGCCGAAACGCTGCCCTGCACCGCGCTCGTGACCGCGATCGGGTTCCGGGGCGACGGCACCCTGCCGACGGACGAGGGGCCGGGCCTCTACAAGGCGGGCTGGTTCGCGCGCGGCCCGCGCGGCACCATCCCCGAGAACCGCGCCGACGCGCAGGCGCTGGCCCTCCGCATCCTCGCCGATCTCGACGCCGACCCGGATGCGCCGGCGAAACCCGGCGCCGCGGTGCTGGACAGATGCCGCGACCGCGTCGACTACGACGGCTGGAGCCGGATCGACGCCGCCGAACTGGCCGCCGCCCCCGCCAACCGCTGCCGCCAGAAGCTCGACACCCGCGCCGCGATGCTGGCGCTGGCCTGCCGCACCGAGGAGACCCAGCCATGAAACTCGCCATTCTCTACGGCACCGAAACCGGCAACGCCGAGATGCTGGCCGAGGACCTGCAATCCGCGCTCGAAGCCGACCACGAGGTCAGCGTCGCGAACCTGTCGGACATCGCGCCCGAAGACCTCGACGGCGACACCTTCTACCTGGTCGTCTGCTCGACCTACGGCGACGGGGAACTCCCTGCCTCGGCCCAGCCCTTCGGCGCGGCGCTTGATGCCGGGGATCCGGACCTGTCGCACGTCCATTTCGCGATCTTCGGGCTGGGCGACAGCGCCTATCCGGACACCTTCAACGGCGGCAGCGCGGTGCTGGCGGCGGCGCTGGCGCAGCGCGGCGCGACAATGATCGGGGACCGGGTCACCCATGACGCCTCCGGTCCCGACCTCGCCGAGGACCTGGCGCTGCCCTGGGCCGAGGCGGTGATCGCCGAGGCCGCAACCCGCCTCGGGGCCGCCGCCTGATGGACCCCGCCGCGATCCGCGCCGCGCTGACCGTGCCCTGGACCCACGGCGCGGCCGTCGACCTGCGCGGGATCACGGTGACGGGTCCGCTCGACCTGTCGGGCCTCGTGCTGACCGGCGTGGACCTCTCGGGCGCGACCTTCGCCGGGCCGGTCCACGCGCGCGGCACCCGGTTCTGCGGCCTCGCCTGGTTCCGGGGCGCGCGCTTCACCGACGCGCTCGACCTGACGGGTGCGGTTTTCGACAACGACGCCCGGTTCGAGGACGCGGTCTTCGCCGGTCCCGCCGATTTCTCGTCCGTGGAACTGCGCGGCATCGGCCGCTTCGACCGCGCCCGGTTCGCGGGCCGGGTCCGGTTCGACGGCTTCACCGGCTACGGAAACTTCTCGCTGCAAGACACCGAATTTCAGGGAGAAACCAGCCTGCGCAACGCCGAATGGTTGGGCGGGCTCTGGGCCGAGAACGCGCGCCTGCCCGAGGCCGCCGATTTCACCGGGTCCGAGGTGCACGGCCGCCTCTGGCTGAAGGGCGCGCGGCGCGGGGCGGCGGGACTTGCCGCCGGGGCCCTGCCGATGGCCTTCGGCTATGCCTGGGACGACGCCGCGCCCGGTCCCCGGTAGCCGAGGTCGCGCGACAGCCGCGCCGCCGCCTCCTTCAGCGCGGCCTCGATGTCCGCGGTCTGCGGGCCGCCCTCGGCGAATACGCTGGCGTGCCCGGTGACGTTCAGCGCCCCGGCGGGCCGTCCGAGATGGTCGCGCACCACTGCCGCCGCCGAGCCGATCTCGGGCTCGAAATTCGCCACGCTCCACGCCACCCCGCGCGCCCGGTCGGCGGCCAGCTGCGCCTCCAGCGCGGCCAGCGTCGTGCGGGTCTTGTCGGTGAACGCCTCCAGCGCCGCGTCGGCATAGAGGTCGCGCAGCGCCGCCAGCGGCAGTTCCGCCAGCAGGATGCGCCCTATGGTGGTGGCATGGGCGGGCAGGCGGGTGCCCTCGCGCACCGTGCTGGCGAGATGCGAATTCGGCGTCTCGCGGGCCAGGTAGACGATCTCGCGCCCGTCGATGATGCCGAGATGCGCCGACAGGTTCAGCCGGTCCACGAGGTCGCGCAGCACGGGGCGGGCCATCTGGAGGATGCCGCGCTCGTTCAGCGCCTGCGCGGCCAGCGCGATCAGCGAGGTCCCGAGCCGGTAGCCGCCGCCATCGGGCAGGGCGTCGATCATCTCTTCCGCCTCCAGCGTCGCCAGCAGCCGGATCAGTGTCGTGCGGTTGATCCCCAGCGCCTTGGCGGTCTGGCTGGAATTGCGGCAGCGGTTGCCCGCCGCGATGTGGCGCAGGACCGCAATCGCCCGCGAGACCGGGGGCACCGTGTAGTCCGGCGCGTCGGGCTTGGTCTCGGTCTCGGTCTCGCTCATCGGGGTCGGTCCGGGGCTGTCGGCATGTCCCTTTTGAACATGCCGCGCAGATATGAACAATCCCGAACCGTGCGGGGCCTCAGGCGGCCTCGGGGCGCACCACGGGCCGGGCCGGACGGACCGAGGGACGGCGCAGCAGGACGACGCCCACCCAGGCGAACCAGCCGATGTAGCCCAGCCCGAAGATCACGCCCGCGGTTTCCCCGGCCACCGGCAGCACCGTCGCCAGGCCGGACGCGCCGATCACGGTCCCGAAGGCCGCCAGCGCCAGGCCGAACCGCCCGGTGATCCGCCCCGCAAGGCTGACCAGCAGCGCCCAGACGCCGCCCGCGATCTCGTTGCCGCCGCCAAGGCCCAGTTCGACGGCGTGCAGGGTCCGCCACAGCGTCGCGGCACCCTCGGGGTCGGTCGGGTAAAGGGCGGCAGCCTGCGCGACGGCGACATTGGCGATCATGCCCGCCCCCAGCACCAGCGTGGCCCAGATCAGGCCCACCGCCTGCGCCCAGGCCGCAAGCCCCGGCGCACCCGGCGCCAGCGTCCGTCCCAGCGCCACCGCCAGCGCCGAGAGGAGCAGCGCGTTCAGGATGTAGATCGTGCCGTTCCACAGCAGCATCAGGGTCCGGTGCTCGACGAGGAAGGCGACGATGTCGGCTGCCGCCGCGCCCGGCTGGCCGTAGCCCGAGGGGGCGAGCAGCCCCAGCATCAGCGCGAAGCCCGCCACGTAGGTGGCCGCACAGAGGAGGGCGGCGATCCCGCCGAAGGTCTCGAAACGCATGTCATGTCCCTTTCGCATCGCGCGGCGCGGTCCCTCCGCACCGCCTGTCGGGACCGGGGGATAGGGCAGGCGGGGCCTCGCGCCCATGACCGTGGGTAACAGGGGATTGGCTTTGCGTGCCAAACTGCCTACCCCCTTTCGACAGAGGGAAAGGAACGCCATGCCCAGCCCGCCCGCGCCGCCCGATCTGCCCGGCAGTGTCGCCGCCGGGATCGCGCGCGCGGTGCTCGACCATGCGGCCGCGCGCGGGGCCGACCGGGCCGCCCTGCGGACCGCCGCCGCCCTGACCGAGGCGGCGCTCGACGATCCCGACGCCCGCGTGTCCATGACGGCCTTCTTCCGGCTGACCGGGGCCGCCGCCCGGGAGACCGCCGATCCGGCCTTCCTGCTCGACTACGCCACCGGTACGCGGCTCGACCGGATCTCGATCGTCGGGCTGATCGTCCACGCCGCGCCGACGATGGCCGAGGCGCTGCGCCAGCTGAACCGCTATGCCCGGCTGATGGTCGAGGTGGACGCCGGGCAGGCCGGGCCGCGCTTCGCCGTCGAGCCGGGGCCGGAGGGCGTCTGGATCGTCGACCTGCGCCCCGATCCGAACGCCTTTCCCGGCCTGACCGAGATGGCCTTCGGGCGCTTCATCGGCGAGTTCGCCCGCGAGTTTCCGGGCCGCCCGTTCGGCAAGCGGCTGGAGGTGACCCATCCCGCGCCCGCCCATGCCGAAGCCTATGCCCGGCTGCTGGCCCTGCCGGTGACCTTTTCCGCCCCGCGCAACGCGCTGCTGATCGATCCGGGCTGGCTGGAGACGCCCTTCGAGGGGTCCACCGACTATGTCTTCGGCCTGTTCACCGAGCGGGCCGAGCGGCTGCTCGCCGAACTCGACGCCGCCGGAACGCTGTCCGCCCGGATCGAGGCGCACCTGCTCCCCCGTCTGCACACCGGCGATGTCTCCGCCGACACCGTCGCCGCCGACCTCGGCATGAGCCGCCAGACCCTCTACCGCCGCCTGCGGGACGAGGGCACCAGCTTCGCCGCGCTCCACGACGACCTGCGCCGCCGGATGGCGCTCGACTACCTCTCGGCGCGCAAGGTCTCGGTCAACCAGACCGCCTACCTCGTGGGGTTTTCCGAGCCCTCCGCCTTCACCCGCGCCTTCCGCCGCTGGACCGGCGTCCCCCCCGCCACCTGGCGCGCGCAGGCGGCGAACTGACACCCCCCGCCAACCCCCTCCCGACGCCGCGCCGCAGAAAAACCTTGATCCCCGCGGCGATCTCCCTATCCTAAGTCAGGCAATCAGCAACACATGAGGCCCGTGGCCCGCCCCTCCCGGCGGCCGGATGATGCATAGCCCGTTCCAACCCTGCCGCCGCCTGCCGCGCCCGCAGCCCTATGACCGTCTCGCCGTCGTGGGGGCCGGAAGCTGGGGCACCGCGCTCGCCATCGTCGCCGCCCATGCGGGCCGCCGGGTCGAGTTGCTGGGCCGGAACGCCGACGACGCCGCCGCGATGTCCCGGGCCCGCGAGAACGCCCGCTACCTGCCCGGCATCCCGCTGCCCGACCTCCTCGATGTCACCGCCGATCCCGCCGCGGCGCTCGCGCCCGCCGAGGCCGTGCTGATCGTCACGCCCTCCCGCGTGCTGCGCGAGACCGCCGCCCGCCTGCGCCCGCACCTTCCCGAGGGCATCCCGCTGGTGCTCTGCTGCAAGGGGATCGAGGCCGAGAGCGGCCTCCTGCTGTCCGAGGTGCTGGCCGAGGCGCTGCCGGGCCACCCGGTGGGCGCGCTGTCGGGGCCGACCTTCGCCCGCGAAACCGCGCTCGGCCATCCGACCGCAGCCACCATCGCCTTTCCCCATGCCCCGCGCGAGTTCGTCCATCCGGAGGAAAGCCCGGCCGCCCGTCTCGCGGTCTCGTTCGGCTCGGACGGCTTCCGGCCCTACATCTCGGACGACCTGACCGGGGTCGAGATCGGCGGCGCGGTCAAGAACGTCATCGCGCTGGCCTGCGGGATGATGACCGGCGCGGGCTACGCCGAGAATACCCGCGCCGCCCTCATCAGCCGCGGCATGGACGAGATGAAGCGCCTCGCCGAAGCCCTTGGCGGACGGCGCGAAACCGTCACCGGCCTGTCCGGCGCGGGCGACCTGACGCTGACCTGCTCGTCCACCACCTCGCGCAACATGAAGCTCGGCCTGCAACTGGGCGAGGGCCTGCCGCGCGCCGAATGCTTCGACGGACAGCCCGTGGTGGTCGAAGGCGAGGTCAACGCGGTCTCGGTCGTGGACCTCGCGCGGCGCATCGGCCTCAGCCTGCCGATCTGCGAGGCGGTTCACGCCATCCTCACCGACGGCGCCGACCTGCGCGCCACCTTCGCGGCCCTCTGGGCCAGCCCGCTCGAAGCCGAGCCGCGCGGCTACGACCTGATGCTGCACCATCCCGCGGCCCAACCGGACCCGACCCGATGACCCTGACCCTGACGACCCCCGGACCTGTGCTCGCCGCGCGGGACTTCGTGCTGGCGACCGATCTCGACGGCACCTTCCTCGGCGGCGCGATGGCCGACCGCCGGCGCCTCTACGACTGGATCGAGGCCAACCGCGCCACCATCGGCCTGATCTTCGTGACCGGCCGCGACCCGGCCTTCATCACCCAGCTCTGCGAGAGCGGCGTGCCCTGGCCCGAGTATGTCGTGGGCGACGTCGGCACCACAATCGCGGCGGTCGAGGACGGCCGCATCGCGCCGATCGCGCCGCTCGAGGCCGAGATCGCCGCGCTCTGGGACGACGCCGGGGCGCGGGTGCGCGCGACCCTCGACGGGGCGCCGGGCCTGACCCTGCAACCGACCGAGTTCCGTTACCGGGTCAGCTACGACCTCGACCCCGCCGCCTTCGACCCTGCCGCGCGCACCACCGTCGCGGCGCTGGGACATGACGCGCTGATCTCGGACAACCGCTTCTTCGACGTGCTGCCGAAGGGCGTCTCGAAGGGTCCGTCGATCCGCCGTCTCGTGGCCCATCTCGGACTCGACGAGGCACGCGTGCTGGTGGCGGGCGACACGCTCAACGACCTGTCGATGCTGCAGGCGGGCCTGCCCGCCGTCGCCGTGGGCGGCGCCGAGCCTGCGCTGATCGACGCGGTGCGCCACCTGCCGCATGTCCATCTCGCCGAGGCGCACGGCGCGGGCGGCATTCTCGAAGCGGTCGAGACGCTCGCGCTGCACCCGACGCCCTGATCCCCCAAGAAAAACGACAACCGCCCGCCGACCGGGCACAAGGAGACCCCATGAAAAGCGATCTGGTTATCGTCTATCACCGCCAGCCCTTCGAGGAGGTCGAGGTCGACGGCGAGATCCGCTTCATCGACAACAAGAGCCCGAACGGCATCGTCCCGACCCTCAAGAGCTTCTTCCGCCGCTTCGAGCGCGGCTCCTGGGTGGCTTGGAAACAGGCCGAGGACACCTCGAACCCGGGCTTCGACCGCGTCGTCGAGATCGAGGACAGCGCGGGCAGCTACACCGTCTCGCGGCTGCCGCTGACCGAGGAGCAGGTGACGAGCTTCTACCACGTCACCTCGAAGGAGGCGTTCTGGCCGATCCTGCACGGCTTCAAGGAACGCTATAACTACGACCCGGTGGACTGGCCGACCTTCCGGCAGGTCAACTGGTCCTTCGCCGAGGCCGCCGCCGCCGAGGCCGCGCCCGGCGCGCTGGTCTGGATCCACGACTACAACCTCTGGCTGGTGCCGGGCTACCTGCGCCAGTTGCGCCCCGACGTGCGGATCTCGTTCTTCCACCACACTCCGTTTCCGGGGGCGGACATGTTCAACGTCCTGCCGTGGCGGGGCGAAATCGTCGACAGCCTGCTGGCCTGCGACGCGGTCGGCTTCCACATCCCGCGCTATTCCGCGAACTTCGTGTCGGTCGCCCGCTCGCTGCGCGATGTCGGGACGGTGGCCCGCGCGCGGGTGGACGAGGACCTCGTGGTCGAGGGCAGCGCGCTCGGCGAGCAGACCCAGCCGCTGCACCTCGATTATGACGGCCGCCGCGTCCATGTCTGCACCGCGCCGGTGGGGGTCGATGCCGAGTACATCACCGGCCTCGCCGCCAGCGACGAGACCGCCGCCGAGGCCGCCCGCCTGCGCGAGGAGATGGGCGACATGCGCCTGATCCTGTCGGTCGGCCGCACCGACTACACCAAGGGCGGGGTCGAGCAGCTTGAAGCCTTCGAGCGCCTGCTGGAGCGCCGCCGCGACCTGCGCGGCAAAGTGCGCCTGCTGCATGTCTCGGTCAGCGCCAACCGCAACATGAGCGTCTACGAGGAGGTGCAGGGCCAGATCGAGCAGATCGCGGGCCGGATCAACGGGCGCTACGGCGCGCTCGACTGGCAGCCGGTCGCCCTCGTGTCGCGCGCCATCCCCTTCGAGCAGCTGGTCGCCCACTACCGCGTCGCCGACGTGGCCTGGATCACGCCGCTCGCCGACGGGATGAATCTCGTCTGCAAGGAATTCGTCTCCAGCCGCAGCGACGGGGACGGGGTGCTGGTGCTGTCCGAGTTCGCCGGCGCCGCCATCGAGATGGGCGCGGCGGTGCTGACCAACCCGTTCTCGCACCGCTCGATGGACCTCGCCATCGAGCAGGCCCTCGAGATGGAAGAACCCGAGCGCCGCGCCCGCATGGCGGAACTGCGCAAGGCCGTCGCCCGCCGCGACCTGCAGGCCTGGGCCGAGGCGCAACTGGGCGTCGTCGAGGCCGCCCGCCAGCCGGGCACCGCCGCCTGAGCGGGCAGGGGGGGCGGGACCGCCGCCCTCCCGGCACCGACACGCGCACCGATCCGATACCGACGCGATACCGACGTACCGTACGGTGCCCGAGGCCGAGGGTTGACTCCCAAATCGAACCGTTCCAAAACCATCTTTGGAACGATACAAAACGACTCGGGGAGAGCTCATGAACTGGGGACTGATCGGGGCCAGCAACATCGCGGCCGGTCACATGATCGCCGCCCTCCGCGCCACCGGCGGGCGCATCGGATGGGTGATGAGCGGCAACGCCGATCACGCCGCCAGCTATGCCGCCGAACACGGGATTCCGGGGCACGGCACGGACCTCGGGAACTTGCTGCAAGATCCTGAAATCACGGCGGTTTATATCTCCTCGACGAACGAGAAACACCATGCGCAGGCGCTCGCCGCGATTGCCGCCGGCAAGCATGTCCTGTGCGAGAAACCGCTCTCGATGACGGTGGCCGAGGCGGTCGAGATGGTCCGCGCGGCCGAGGCCGCGGGCGTCACCTTCGCGACCAACCACCACCTGCGCAACGCGGGCACCCACCTCGCCATCCGCGAGGCGGTGCAGGCCGGCCGCATCGGCACCCCGCTCTCGGTCCGCGTCCACCACGCCGTCTACCTGCCGCAGGTTCTTCAGGGCTGGCGGATCGACAACCCCGCCGCCGGGGGCGGGGTGATCCCCGACATCACCGTGCATGACGCCGATACCGTGCGCTTCCATCTCGGCGAGGACCCGGTCGAGGTGGTGGCGATGGCGACGGCCTCGGGCCTCGGGCAGGGGGTCGAGGACAGTTGCATGTCGGTCTGGTCGATGCCGTCCGGCGTGCAGGTCATGAGCCACGAGAGCTTCACCCACGCCCACGCGACCACCGGGTTCGAGATCCACGGCACCGACGGCTCGATCGTGGCGAAGAATGTGATGACGCAGCAGCCGGTCGGCGAGGTCGTCCTGACCACCGCCAAGGGCTCGGAAACACTCAGCTATTCCACGCACAATCTCTACGAGCGGTCGCTCGGGCTGTTCAACGCGGCCTGCGCGGGCGAGGGCCGTCCGAGCGCCGACGGGGTCGACGGGGTCAAGTCCCTCGCCGTCGCGATGGCGGTTGCCGAGGCCGCGCGGACCGGCCGCCGCACCCCGGTCAACTACGGCGGGATCTGAAGCGACATGTCCGGCATGCCCTCGAAACTGGTGTCCGCGGCCGAGGCCGTCGCCCGCATCCGCGACGAGGCCGTTGTAACGGTCTCGTCCTCCTCCGCGCTGGGGTGTCCCGACGCCGTGCTGGAGGCGCTCGGGGCGCGGTTCCGGGCCGAAGGTCACCCGCGCAACCTGACCACGCTGCACCCGATCGCGGCGGGGGACATGTACGGCGTGAAGGGCGTGGATCACATCGCGCAGGACGGGCTGCTGTCCACCATCATCGGCGGCAGCTACCCCTCCGGTCCGTCCTCGCTGCCGATGCCCGAGGTCTGGAAGATGATCGTCGAGGAGCGCGTCGCCGCCTACAACGTGCCCTCGGGCATCCTCTTCGACATGCATCGCGACGTGGCGGCCCGGCGGCCCGGCGTGCTGACGCAGGTCGGCCTCGACACCTTCGTCGACCCGGTCCGCGAGGGCTGCGCGATGAACGCCACCGCCGCCGCCCGTCCGATCGTGGCGCGGGCCGAGTTCGGCGGCCAGACCTGGCTGCATTTCCCCAACATCGTCCCCGATGTCTGCATCCTGCGCGCGACCACGGCCGATGAGGACGGCAACCTGACCTACGAGCACGAGGGCGCCTATCTCGGCGGTCTCGACCAGGCCATCGCCACCCGCAACCACGGCGGGTTGATCATCGCGCAGGTCAAGCGGGTGACCGCGCGCGCCTCGCTCCGCCCGCATGACGTGCGGGTGCCGGGCCATCTCGTGGACCTGATCGTGATCGCGCCCGACCAGAAGCAGACCACCGAGACGCCCTATGATCCGGCCATCTCGGGCGAGATCATGCGGCCCTGGGCCAGCTTCAGCCTGGCCGAACCGGGGGTCGAGAAAATCATCGCCCGCCGCGCCGCGCTGGAGCTGAAGCGCGGCCAGACCGCCAACCTCGGCTTCGGCATCTCGGCGCTGGTGCCGCGCATCCTGCTGGAGGAGGGCCATCCGCAGGCCGTCACCTGGGCGATCGAGCAGGGCGCCGTGGGCGGCATGCCGCTGACCGGTTTCGCCTTCGGCTGCGCCTCGAACGCCTACGGCTTCGTGCCCTCGCCGAACCAGTTCACCTATTTCCAGGGCGGCGGGTTCGACGTCTCGTTCCTGTCCTTCCTCGAGGTGGATCGCGACGGCAACGTCAACGTCTCGAAACTGGGCAAGAAGCCCTACCTGACGGCGGGCTGCGGCGGCTTCGTGGACATCACCGCCCATGCGAAGAAACTGGTGTTCTCCGGCTTCTTCGAGGCGGGCGCGGAGCTGTCGGTCACGCCCGGGGGCCTGAGTGTCACGAAACCCGGCAAGTTCACCAAGATGGTCGAGGCGGTCGAGCATGTGACCTACGCGGGCCGCCGTGCCGCCGTCACCGGCACCGATGTCCTGTACGTCACCGAGCGCTGCGTGATGCGGCTGGGTCCGGACGGGCTGGTCGCGACCGAGATCATGCCGGGGATCGACCCCGCGCGCGATATCATTGCCGCCAGTGAGGGGCGGGTCAGCGTCGCGCCGGATGCCACCGCGATGCCGCTCAGCCTGCTGGCGGACGGTCCTATGGGCTGGGCGCCGTGAGCCGGGTCAGCCTCAGCCACGACGGGCCGGTCGCCACGCTGCGGCTGGAAAACCCGTCGAAACTCAACGCCTTCACGCCCGACATGCTGGCCGAACTTGAAGCCCATTGCGCGACCCTCGACCGCGCGCGGCACACGCTGTCGGTGATCCTCGCCGCCGCGCCCGCGCGCGCGTTCTGCGCCGGGGCGGACATCGGGGCCTGGGCGCCGCTGACACCCGACGACTTCGCCCGGCACTGGGTCCGCGACGGGCACCGCATCTTCGACCGTCTGGCGCGGCTCTCGAAGCCGACCATCGCGGCGATGGGCGCGCATGCCATCGGCGGCGGCCTCGAACTGGCGGCGGCCTGCGACATCCGCGTGATGGCCCCCGCGGCGACGCTGGCCTTGCCCGAACCTGCGGTCGGTATCGTGCCGGGCTGGTCAGGGACCCAGCGGCTTGCGCGCCTGCTGCCCGAGCCGGTGCTGAAGGAAATGGTCCTCTTCGGGCGCCGCCTGAGCGCCGAGCGCGCCCATGCGCTGGGGTTCGTGGCCGAGATCGCCGAGGACCCGGAGGCCGCCGCGCGCGAGATCGCGGCGCGCGTCACGTCGACCAGCCCGCGCGCCACCGAGATCGCGAAATACATGATCCATGCAGGCCGGGGCGAGGACACGCCCGCCCTGATCGAGGCGCTCGGCTCCGGCATGATCGCCGCGAGCGCCGACAAGGCCGAGGGCGTCGCCGCCTTCGCCGAGAAACGCAAACCCCAATTTCCCGGACGCTGAGCCCATGACCGACCTGACCCTGATCCCCGGAACCGGTGCGGCGCTGCCCGCGCGCCCCTACCATGCCCGCCACCTGATCGGCGGGGTCTGGCAGGACAGCGCCGACGGGGCGGTGACCGAGCGCGCGTCGCCCGCGCACAAGGTGACCGTCTCGACCGCCGCGCGGGGCGGTCTTGCGGAAACCGATGCCGCCGTGGCCGCCGCGCACGCCGCGTTCCGTGACACCGACTGGGCCACCGGGCCGGGCAAGGCCCGCGCCACGGTACTGCTGAAGGCCGCCGACCTGATGGACGCGCGGATCGAAGAGCTCGCGCTGATGGAGACGCTGGAATCCGGCAAGCCGATCAGCCAGGCGCGGGCCGAGATGGCCGGGGCCTCGGACCTGTGGCGCTACGCGGCGTCGCTGGCGCGCACCGTGCATGGCGACAGCCACAACAGCCTCGGGTCCGACATGCTGGGCCTGATCCTGAAGGAGCCGGTCGGCGTCGTCTCGGTGATCTGCCCGTGGAACTTCCCGTTCCTGATCGTCAGCCAGAAGCTGCCCTTCGCGCTGGCGGCGGGCTGCACGGCGGTCGTGAAACCCTCGGAGCTGACGCCCTCGACCACCACGATGCTGGGCGAGATCCTGATCGAGGCGGGACTGCCCGCCGGTGTCGTCAACATCGTTCACGGCTACGGCGACCCGGTGGGCGCGCGGCTCTCGACCCATCCGGAAGTCGACATGGTGACCTTCACCGGCTCGACCGCCGTCGGCAAACGGATCGTCGAGGCGGCGGCGGGCACGCTGAAGAAGGTGTCGCTGGAACTGGGCGGCAAGAACCCGCAGGTGGTCTTCCCCGATGCCGACCTCGACGAGGCGGCGGACGCCATCGTCTTCGGCATCTATTTCAACGCGGGCGAGTGCTGCAACTCGGGCAGCCGGATCATCGTCCATGCCGACATCGCCGAGGCGCTGACCGAGCGCGTCGTGGCGCTGTCGCGCAAGGTGCCCTTCGGCGATCCACTGCACCCCGACACCAAGGTTGGCGCGATCATCTCGCCCGAGCACCAGGCCAAGATCGACGGCTACGTGAAGGCGGCCCAGGCGTCGGGCGCGCGGGTCGCGCTCGGCGGCGAGACGCTGCGCCTCGACGGTCTGCCGGGCGAGTTCTACACGCCGACGGTCATCGCGGGGGTTACCCCGGACATGCCCATCGCCCAGGACGAGGTCTTCGGCCCGGTCCTGTCGGTGCTGACCTTCCGCACGCTGGACGAGGCGGTGAGCCTCGCCAATTCCGCCAGCTACGGGCTGTCGGCGGGGGTCTGGAGCGCGGATGTCTCGACCTGCCTCGCCTTCGCGCGCCAGGTCGAGGCGGGGACCGTCTGGACCAACACCTGGATGGACGGCTACGCCGAGATGCCCTTCGGCGGCATGAAGGAGAGCGGGCAGGGCCGCGAGCTGGGCCGCTACGGCCTGGAAGAGTTCCTCGAGGTCAAGTCGGTGCTGATGCGCATCGGCAAGACCCGGTCGCGCTGGGTCTGAGACCGTGCCGCGTCGCCACTCAGCCCTGCTGCCAGTCGCAGGACGGCGAGAACAGCCGGGTGAGGGCCGCGGGGTCCTCGCCGTCGAGGCGGCGCAGCGCCAGTTCGGCCATTGTGCTGCCGGTGGCGCGGATATCCTCGAACACGGTGTCGATGCGCGGGCGGATCATGTCGAAGATCGGCGAGGCGCGCTTGGCCACGAGGTCGGCGTCCACGCCGGGGCGGCCGCCGGTGTCGGCCAGCGCCGACAGGGTGGAGAGCGCGGCGACTTCGCCGACGCAGACATAGCCGTCGGGCGGATCGGCCGAGCGGCGGCGGCGGCGCACCGCCTCGGCGATCTCGGCGGCGGGCGAGTCGAGCGTGACGCGGGGTTCGATCTCGTGCGCGATCCCGGCCTCGCGGCAGGCCGACACGAAGCCGTAGCGCAGGTGCTGGGTGAAGGTGAACCGGTCCTCCGGCAGGATCAGGCTCAGCCGGGTGCGGCCGCGCGCGATCAGGCGCTCGACGGCGGCGCGGGCGAAGGCGGTGTTGTCGAAGTCCACCCAGGGGTGGGGCGTCGTGAACTCGGTGCGGCCGTGGCTGACGAAGGGAAACCCGGTCTCCATCAAGAGCCGCACGCGGGGATCGAACGCCTCGGTGCGGGTGAAGAACAGCGCGTCGGCAAGCCGGTTGCGCAGGATGGTGTCCACCACCTCCATCCGGTCCTCGCCGATCCGGTCGGCGACGATGGTGACCGAGTAGCCGGTGCCCCGCAGCGCGTCCGACAGGCCGTTCAGCAATTCGGCGGTGAAGCCCAGGAACTCGTGCTCGGCGTTCAGCAGGACCGTCAGGACCTGCGTGCGCCCGGTGCGCAGGCGCCGCGCCGCGCGGTCGGGAACATAGCCCAGCTTGCGCGCCGCGGCGGCGACCGTCTCGCGCGTGGACTTGGCGATCCGCGGGTCGTCGGAGAGCGCCCGGCTGACCGTGGTGACCGCGAAGCCGGTCGCGTCCGCGACCGTGCGCAACGTCGGCTTTCTGGCCTTCACATCCGGCAAACTGTCGGGGCTGGGCGGCATGATCGGTCTTCCAAGGGCATTGGCTGCGACTCAGCTTATGCGCGAATTGTGAAAAGTTACAACTGGTTTAAACGCTGCAACTGCAATGCTGCAACGCCGAAAACAGGCACCGTGGAGGGAAAAATCCAAGCAATTCATTGGGGTTCCCGTTCCGCGAGATTTCTGTTGACGAGCGGGGGTGTTGTAACGTTTTAATCAGACCCATCCTGTTCGGAACATGCAAACCAGGGAGGAAACGCATGTCATTTCTGAAAACTCTCAAGATCTCGGCCGCGCTCGTCGCGCTGTCGGCCGGCGGCGCGCTGGCCAACGACGTGGAAGTGCTGCACTGGTGGACCTCCGGCGGTGAAGCGGCTGCGCTGAACGTGCTGAAGGGCGACCTCGAAACCCAGAGCATCGGCTGGCAGGACATGCCGGTCGCAGGCGGCGGCGGTGAGCAGGCGATGACCGTCCTGCGCGCCCGCGTGACCGCCGGCAACGCGCCGACCGCCGTGCAGATGCTTGGCTTCGACATCCAGGACTGGGCCGCCGAGGGCGCGCTCGCCAACCTGAACGACGTCGCCGCCGCCGAGGGCTGGGACGCCGTGGTCCCGGCCGCGCTGCAGCGCTTCTCGAAGTACGACGGCGCCTGGGTTGCGGCCCCGGTCAACGTCCACTCGACCAACTGGGTCTGGGCGAACAAGGCCGTGCTCGACGCGAACGGCATCGCCGTTCCGGAAACCTGGGACGACTTCGTCGCCGCCGTCGAGAAGCTGGCCGCAGCCGGCGTCACCCCGATCGCGCATGGCGGTCAGGCGTGGCAGGACGCGACCATCTTCGACGCCGTCGTGATGTCGACTGGTGGCCCGGACTTCTACAAGGCCGCGTTCATCGACCTCGATCCGGCCGCGCTCGGCTCGGAGACCATGAAGGAAGCCTTTGACCGGATGTCCTTCATCCGCGCCAACGTCGACTCGAACTTCTCGGGCCGCGACTGGAACCTCGCCACCGCGATGGTCATCAACGGCGAAGCCGGCTTCCAGATGATGGGCGACTGGGCGAAGGGCGAATTCCTGAACGCCGGCAAGGTGCCGGGGCAGGACTTCCTCTGCTTCCGCTTCCCGGGCACCCAGGACCAGGTGACCTTCAACTCCGACCAGTTCGCGATGTTCGACCAGGGCGGCGTCGTGTCGGCCGAGCAGGCCGCGCTCGCGACCGCGATCATGTCGCCGTCGTTCCAGTCGGCCTTCAACGTGGTCAAGGGCTCGGTCCCGGCCCGGACCGACGTCCCGAACGACGCGTTCGACGACTGCGGCAAGAAGGGCATGGCCGACCTGGCCGCGGCCTCGGCCTCGGGCAACCTGTTCGGGTCGATGGCCCACGGCCACGCCAACCCGGCTTCGGTGAAGAACGCGATCTACGACGTCGTGACCGCGCACTTCAACGGTGAGTACGACAGCGAGACCGCGGTCCAGGAACTGGTGACCGCCGTCGAGATCGCGCAGTAAGCGATCCTCCCGGTCGGGGCGGTCCTTTCGGGGGCCGCCCCCTCCGTGTTTCCACCGATTTCCGACAAACGACCGAGCGAGGGAGGGCGCGATGGCGACGACGCACGCCGACGCGGACATGCGGACCCGTTTGCAGGACTGGCTCCCGAAGATCGTTCTGGCCCCCTCCGTGGCGGCCACGCTGATCTTCGTCTACGGCTTCATCCTGTTCACGATCTACCTGTCCTTCACCGACAGCCGGATGCTGCCCAGTTACGACTGGGTCGGGCTGAAGAACTACGAGAACCTGTTCAAGCTCTCGCACTGGGAAATCGCGATCACCAACCTGGCGGTCTTCGCGGGTCTCTACATCGTCATCTGCTCGGTCATCGGGCTGACGCTGGCGATCCTGCTCGACCAGAAGATCCGCGGCGAGGGCTTCCTGCGCCCGATCTACCTCTACCCGATGGCGCTGAGCTTCATCGTCACCGGCACGGCGTGGAAATGGATGCTCGATCCGGGCATCGGCCTCGAGCACACGATGCACGCCTTCGGCTGGGAAAGCTTCGCCTTCGACTGGATCAAGAACCGCGACTTCGCGATCTACACCGTGGTGCTGGCCGCCGTCTGGCAGTCGTCGGGCTTCACCATGGCGATGTTCCTCGCCGGCCTGCGCGGGATCGACAACGAGATCCTGAAGGCCGCGCAGATGGACGGGGCGTCGAACTGGTCGCTCTACCGGCGGATCATCCTGCCGCAACTGCGCCCGGCCTTCCTGTCGGCCTTCGTGATCCTGTCGCACCTCGCGATCAAGAGCTATGACCTCGTCATCGCGCTGACCGGGGGCGGGCCCGGACGGGCGACCGAACTGCCCGCGACCTTCATGTATTCCTACACCTTCTCGCGCAACCAGATGGGGATCGGCGCGGCCTCCGCGGTGATCATGCTGATGACCGTCGCGGCGATCATGGTTCCGTATCTCTACGCAGAACTGAAGGAGAAGAAGTGATGGCCGGTGCCTCGACAGATACCGCGATCCGCACCTCGGCTCCGGTCCGCGTGCTGATCTATCTCCTGCTGATCCTGTTCGCCCTGTTCTACCTGCTGCCGCTCTTCGTCATGAGCATCAACTCGGTCAAGCCGCTGGGCGAGATCACCGGCGGCAACATGATCGCGCTGCCGACGGTCTGGACGCTCGATCCCTGGCGCTCGGCCTGGTCCACCGCCCAGATCGGGGTCGAGCCGACGGGCCTGAAGCCCTATTTCATGAACTCGATCCTGATGGCGCTGCCCGCGGTGCTGCTCTCGACCTTCTTCGGGGCGCTCAACGGCTACGTGCTGACGAAGTGGAGCTTCCGGGGCGACAAGATCCTGTTCGGGCTCCTGCTCTTCTCGTGCTTTATCCCGTTCCAGATCGTGCTGATCCCGATGGCCCGGCTCTTGGGCCTGATGGGGCTGGCGGGCTCGACGCCGGGCCTGGTGCTGGTGCACTTCGTCTACGGCATCGGCTTCACCACGCTCTACTTCCGCAACTACTACGCGGCCTTCCCGACCGAGCTGGTGCGGGCGGCGCAGATCGACGGGGCGGGGTTCTTCCGCATCTTCTGGCGAATCCTGCTGCCGTCCTCGGGGCCGATCATCGCGGTCAGCTTCATCTGGCAGTTCACCAACATCTGGAACGACTTCCTGTTCGGCGCGTCCTTCGCCGACCTCGACTCGATGCCGATGACGGTGGCGCTGAACAACCTCGTGTCGTCCTCCACGGGCGTGAAGGAATACAACGTGCACTTCGCCGGGGCCATCATGGCCGCCGCACCCACGCTGCTCGTCTACATCGTTGCCGGTCGCTACTTCGTGCGCGGGCTGATGGCGGGCTCGGTGAAAGGATAAGACCATGGGCTTTCTCGATATCGACAACGTCACCAAGTCCTACGGCGCCGTCGAGGTGCTGCACCGCGTCGACATCGACGTGCAGGAGGGCGAGTTCCTGGTGCTGGTCGGCCCCTCGGGTTGCGGCAAGTCCACGCTGCTGAACATGATCGCCGGTCTCGAAGGCATCACCAGCGGCGAGATCCGGATCAAGGACCGCGTGATGAACGGGGTTCACCCGTCCAAGCGCAACATCGCCATGGTGTTCCAGTCCTACGCGCTCTACCCGAACATGACGGTGGGGCAGAACATCACCTTCGGCCTCGAGATGCACGGCACCCCGAAGGACGAGCGCGAGAAGGCGATGAAGCAGGTCGCCGAACTCCTGCAGATCGAGACGCTGCTGTCGCGCAAGCCGGGCCAGCTGTCCGGCGGCCAGCGCCAGCGCGTCGCCATGGGCCGTGCCCTGGTGCGGAACCCCGACGTTTTCCTGTTCGACGAGCCGCTGTCGAACCTCGACGCCAAGCTGCGCGTCGACATGCGGACCGAGATCAAGAAGCTGCACCAGCGGCTGGGGACGACCATCGTCTACGTGACCCATGACCAGATCGAGGCGATGACCCTCTCGACCCGGATCGCGGTGATGTACAACGGCTATGTCCAGCAACAGGGCACGCCGAAGGAAATCTACGACACGCCGTCGAACCTGTTCGTGGCGACCTTCATGGGCAGCCCGGCGATGAACGTCCTGCCCGCCAGGGTGATCGAGAGCGGCGGAGACCTTGCCGCCGAGATCACCGACAGCGACGGCAAGCCGGTCCACCTGCGCTTCCCGAAGAGCAATACGGCACTCAAGGCCTATGCCGGGCAGTCGATCGTCCTCGGCATCCGGCCGGAGGCGATCACCGACCCCGAGGGCGCGGACCGCAACGCGCAGGTGGTCGAGAGCCTGACCAACCTCGTCTCGGTGACCGAACCGGCAGGGTCCGACACCTTCGTCACCACCATGCTGTCGGGCAAGGACTGCATCGCGCGGATGCGGGCCGATGCCTCGGTCGAGGCGGGCAAGCCCTTCACCTTCGCGGTCAACATGGACAAGGCCGTGGCCTTCGATCCGAAGACGGAAGAGCGCATCGCCTGATCCGCTTTCGACGGCGCCGGAGCCCCCGGCGCCGTCTTTTCGGTTGAATTTTTGGAACGGTCCAAATACAGACTCGGACATGGAGATCGACATCCTCATCATCGGGTCCGGCATGGGCGGCGCGACGCTGGCGGCGGCGCTTGCGCCCAGCGGGCGGCGCATCGTGATCCTCGAACGGGGAGAGCGGCTGGCGGACATCCCGCAGGCCCGCGACCCGGTGGCGATCTTCCGCGACGGCTACTTCCGGCCGGACGAAACCTGGCTGGACGGGGCAGGGCGGGCGTTCAACCCCGGCAACTACTACCTCGCCGGGGGCAACTCGAAATTCTACGGCGGTGTCCTGATCCGCTACCGCGAGGCCGATTTCGCTCCGCGCCGCCATCCGGGGGGCGAAACCCCGGGCTGGCCGATCCCCTATGTCGAGATGGAGCCTTGGTACCAGCGGGCCGAAACGCTCTACCGGGTGCGCGGGGCGCTGGGGGACGACCCGACCGAGCCGCCGCATTCCGGAAGCTACGGCTTCCCGCCGGTCCCGCATGAACCCGCCATCGCCGAATTCGCCAAGCGCCTGCGCCGGATCGGCCTGAACCCCGCGCCGCTGCCGCTGGGCGTCGACATCGACCGCTGGCTCGCCCGCGGGCAGACGCCGTGGGATGCCTTCCCCGACACCACCGGCGGCAAGATGGATGCCGACAGCGTCGGCCTCGCCGAGGCCCTGCGTCACCCGAACGTCGAGTTGCGCACCGGCGTCTTCGTCCACAGCCTGATCGCAGGCGAGGGCGGGCGGATCACCGGCGTCCGGGTGCGCCAGAACGGCGGCACCGCGACCTTCGGGGCACGTCAGGTCGTGCTGGCGGCGGGGGCGGTGAACACGGCGGCGATCCTGTTGCGCTCGGCCGATGACCGGACCCCGCGGGGACTGGCGAACCGCTCGGATCAGGTCGGCCGGAACTTCATGAACCACAACGCCTCGGCGGTCCTCGCGCTGCACCCGGGACGGGCTAACCCGTCGGTCTACCAGAAGACGCTCTATCTGAACGACTACTACGATCGCGGCGGGCCGGACGATCTGCCGATGGGCAACGTCCAGCTTCTGGGCAAGATCTCGGGGCCGATCCTCGCCGCCACCTCCGGCCTGCCGGGACCTGTCGCGGGCTGGATCGCGCGGCGCAGCGTCGATCTTTACGCCATGTCCGAGGACCTGCCGGACCCCGACAGCCGGGTGACCGTCGCGGGCGAGACCATCCGCCTCGACTGGCGACGCTCGAACTGGGCCGCCCATGTGGCGCTGGTCCGGCGCTTGAAGTCCGACCTGCGCCGCGCTGGCTATCCCGTTGTTCTGGCGAAGACCTTTGACCGCCGCACCCCCTCGCACCAGTGCGGCACGGCCCGCATGGGGCATGACCCGTCGCGCTCGGTCGTCACCCCGCGCGGCCAGAGCCACGACCACCCCAACCTGTGGATCGCGGACGCCAGCGTGCTGCCCACTTCGGCCGCGGTGAACCCGTCGCTGACCGTGGCGGCCCATGCGCTGCGCGTCGCGGACCGGATTGGAGACCAGCCATGACGCCCACCGCGCTCATCACCGGCGGCCAGCAGGGGATCGGCTTCGGCATCGCCCGCGCGCTGCACGCGGCGGGCTGGCAGATCGCGCTCGCCGCCGAGCAGCCCGAGGACGCGCCCGCCGTCGTCACCGCGCTGGCCGACCTGCCGGGCGCCAGCTATCACCGCCACGACCTGACCGACCTCGACGGCCGGTCCCGGCTTCTCGACGCGGTCGAGGCCGCGCAGGGGCCGGTCGCCACCTATGTCTCGAACGCGGGCGTTCCGGCGCGGGTGCGCGGCGACATGCTGGACCTGACCCCGGAGAACTTCGACTTCACGCTGGGCGTGAACCTGCGCGGGGCCTTCTTCCTCGCGCAGGAGGTGGCGCGCCGGATGCTGGCGCAAGAGCACCCGCATTACCGCAGCCTGATGTTCGTGACCTCGGTCAGCGCCGAGATGGCCTCGCCCGAGCGCGCCGAATACTGCCTGTCGAAGTCGGGGGCCGCGATGATGGCCCGCCTTTTCGCGCTGCGCCTTGCGGCCCATGGCATCGGCGTCTTCGACCTGCGGCCGGGTATCATCGAGACTGCGATGACCGCCGGGGTCCGCGACGCCTATACCGCCCGGATCGAGGGCGGCCTCGTGCCCGCCCGCCGCTGGGGCACGCCCGCGGATATCGGCGCGGCGGTCCTGCCGCTCGCGCGCGGCGAGATGGCCTTTGCCACCGGGGCCGCGATTCCGCTCGACGGCGGGCTGTCCATTCCCCGCCTCTGACTGTCCGAGGATGCCATGACGCAAGACTACGACTTCATCATCATCGGCGGCGGCTCGGCCGGGTCGGTCCTGGCCGGACGGCTGAGCGAGGATCCCGCCCTGCGCGTCCTGCTGCTGGAAGCGGGCGGCAGCGACCGTCACCCGTTCTACCACCTGCCCGCGGGCTTCGCGAAGATGACCAAGGGCATCGGGTCCTGGGGCTGGGAGACCGTGCCGCAGCGCCACATGAAGGGCCGGGTCTTCAACTACACGCAGGCCAAGGTCATCGGCGGCGGCTCGGCGATCAACGCGCAGATCTACACCCGGGGCAACGCGCTCGACTACGACGAGTGGCGCCAGCGCGGCTGCGACGGCTGGGGCTATGACGACGTCCTGCCGTATTTCCGCAAGGCCGAGGACAACGACACCTGGGACAACCGCTACCACGGCAAGGGCGGGCCGCTGGGTGTGTCGAAACCCATCGCCCCGCTGCCGATCTGCGAGGCCTATTTCGAGGCCGCCGCCGCCCTCGGCATCCCGCACACCGAGGACGTGAACGGCGAGACGCAGGCGGGCACCGCCTATTACCAGCTGACCCAGCGCAATGCCCGGCGGTCGTCGGCGGCGATGGCCTATGTCGCGCCGAACCGGCACCGCGCCAACCTGACTGTGCGGCTCGGCGCGCAGGTCCGCCGCCTGATCGTCGAGGGGCACCGCGTGACCGGCGTCGAGATGATGGACGGCACCCGCATCATGGCCACCGCCGAGGTGCTGCTGGCCTCCGGCGCGATCGGCTCGCCCCGCCTGCTGCAACTGTCGGGCATCGGGCCGGGCGATCACCTGCACGGGCTGGGCCTGCCCGTCGTGCTCGACCAGCCGCAGGTCGGCGAGAACCTGCAGGACCACCTCGACCTCTACTGCATCTGCGAGGTTTCGGGGCCGCACACCTACGACCGCTATGCCAAGCCGCACATGGCCGCCCTGGCGGGCCTGCAATACCTGCTGACCCGCAAGGGGCCGGTCGCCTCGTCCCTGTTCGAGACCGGCGGCTTCTGGTTCGCCGACCCCGACGCGCGCTCGCCCGACCTGCAGTTCCATCTCGGGCTCGGGACGGGCATCGAGAAGGGCGTGCAGGCGATGCCGCAGGGGGGCGTCACGCTCAATTCCTGCTACCTGCGCCCGCGCTCGCGGGGCACGGTGCGGCTCGGCTCGTCCGACCCCGTGACGGCGCCGCTGATCGACCCGAACTATCTTCAGGACCCGCAGGACCGCGAGATGTCGATCCGTGGTCTGAAGCTGACGCAGGCGATCCTGTCGCAGGCGCCGCTGAAGCCCTTCATCAAGGCCGAGCGCCTGCCCGGACCCGACGTGAAGACCGACCAAGACTACTACGACTTCATCTGCGCGCACTCGAAGACCTCGCACCATTGCGCGGGCACCTGCCGGATGGGCAGCGACCCGGAGGCCGTGGTGGACACCCGGCTGCGGCTGAACGGCCTCGACGGGCTCAGGATCGTCGACAACTCGATCATGCCGACCGTCATCTCCTCCAACACCAACGCCGCGGCGATCATGATCGGCGAAAAGGCCGCCGACATGATCCGCGCCGACCACGGGATCTGAGACATGCGCCTGCCCACGCTTTCCGGCTCGATCGAGGACTATCGCCTGACCGGTACGCCGCTGGTGCCGCGCGCACCCCGGCATCCCTTCACCCGCACCGCCTTTGCCGCGGCCCACGTGGTCAGCGACCCGCTGGCCGAGCGCGACCCCTGGGTCGGCCCGCCCGCCGTGGACTGGGCCGCGACGCTGCGCTTCCGGCACGGGCTCTGGGACCAGGGGCTGGGGCTGGCCGAGGCGATGGACACAGCGCAGCGCGGCATGGGCGTCGACTGGCCGACCGCGCGCGAGCTGATCCGCCGCACGATGGCCGAGGCGAAGGCGCACCCGCTCAAACCCCGCGTGGCCTGCGGGGCCGGGACCGACCAGATGCCCGCGGGCGTCGTGCCGACCCGGGACACCATCCTCGCCGCCTATGCCGAGCAGATGGAGGCGATCGAGGCGGCCGGCGGCCAGATCATCCTGATGGCGACCCGCGCGCTGCCCGCGATGGGGGCCACGCCCGACGATTATGCCCATGTCTACGACACCCTCCTGGCGCAGGCCGCCCAGCCGGTGATCCTGCACTGGCTCGGGGACATGTTCGACCCGGCGCTGACCGGTTACTGGGGCGGCCGCGACGTGGACGAGGCGACCGGGATCGTGCTGGACCTGATCGGGCGCAACCGGGCCAAGGTGGACGGCATCAAGATCAGCCTGCTCGACCAGGCCCACGAGGAGGCGTTCCGCGCCCGCCTGCCGGCGGGCGTGCGGCTCTATACCGGCGACGACTTCAACTATGCCCCGCTGATCGAGGGGGACGGCACCCATCACTCGCACGCGCTGCTGGGCATCTTCGCCGCCATCGCCCCCGCCGCGGCGCAGGCGCTCGAGGCGCTGGCCGAGGGCGACCGCGCGACCTACCACGCGCTTCTGGCCCCGACCGTGCCCCTCAGCCGCGAGATCTTCCGCGCGCCGAGCCGGTTCTACAAGGCGGGCATCGCCTTCCTTGCCTGGCTCAACGGCACGCAGACCCATTTCGTGATGCCGGGCGGCTTCCAGTCCTCGCGCCCGATCACCCATTACGCCGAGGTGTTCCGGCTCGCGGACCGGGCAGGGCTTCTCACCGACCCCGATCTGGCGCAGTCTCGCATGACCGGGCTCTGCGCACTGCACGGGGTAGACTGAGACGATGGGAAAGCGACCGACGATCCTCGATGTCGCCCGCGCCGCGGGGGTCTCGAAGTCGACGGTCTCTCTCGTCCTGCAGTCGAGCCCGCTGGTCAAACCGGCCACCGCCGAGGCGGTGCGCGCCGCGATGGCCGAGACCGGCTATGTCTACAACCGCGCTGCCGCCAGCCTGCGCTCGACCGGGGTCGGCCTCGTCGGCCTCGTCATCAACGACCTGCGCAACCCGTTCTTCACCGAGTTCGCCACCTCCTTCCAGATGGCGCTGTCGGCGCGGGGCTTCGCCACCGTGATTTCGAACACCGACGAGGACCCCGCGCTGCAGGATCAGCTCGTCGGCTCGATGATCGAGCACGGGGTCTCGGCCCTCGTCCTGTCACCGGCCTACGGCGAGACCGCGCCCACCTTCGACCGTATCGCCCGCGCCCAGATCCCGGCGCTGCAGGTGCTGCGGCAGGCCGATCCGCGCACCGACCTTTTCCCGTTCTCCAGCTTCGACTACGCGCGCGGCTCGGCCGAGGCGACGGCACACCTGATCGCGCAGGGCTGCCGCCGGATCGCCTTCGCGGGCGGGGCCGAGGAGCGCCCGATCACCGAGGAACGCCGCTCGGGATACCTCGCGGAACTCGCCCGCGCGGGCCTCGCGCCGCATCTCTTCGGCGGCACCCCGACCCGCAGCTTCGGACGGCGGCTGGCCGAAACCCTCAGCCGGGATCATCCCGCCATCGACGGGGTGGTGTCGTTCAACGACCAGGTCGCGCTGGGGCTTCTGGCGGGCTTCGCGCGGCAGGGCAGGGCGGTCGGGCGCGACATCCGGCTGACCGGCTTCGACGACATCGAGGACTGCGCCGAGGCGTGGCCCCCCGTGACCTCGGTCGCCTGCGACATCGCGGGCTTCGGGGCCGAGACCGCCCGACGCCTGACGCGCTGGCTCGACACCGGCCTGCCGCCCCCGCCTGAAACCCGCGCGCCGGTCCGCCTTGTCGCCCGCGCCTCCAGCCTCGGAGCCTGACCATGCTGAAACACGTCGTCCTCTTCACCCCCCGCGCCGACAGCGACCCCGCCGCGCTGACCGCCGCGATGGACAAGCTCGCCGCGCTGGTCGGACCGGTGCCGGGGTTCCTCGACTTCGCCTTCGGGCCGAACCGCGACTACGAGGCGAAATCGCCCTACACGCATGGCTTCGTCTGCACCTTCACCGACCGCGCCGCGCACCTCGCCTACGAGGGTCATCCGGACCACAAGGCCAGCGGGGCCGCGCTCGTGGCGCTGACCGAAGGCGGCTACGACGGCATCTTCGTCGCCGATCTGGAGGTCTGAGCCCTTGCACTCCGGCGGCTGATCGGGACACATCCGGGCAACGGAACGGAGGATCCCCCATGAAACTTGCCCGCCTCGGAGCACCCGGAGCCGAACGCCTCGCCCTCGTCGGCGCGGACGGCCGCTACCGCGACATCTCCGGCCACACCGCCGACCTGACGCCCGACCTGCTGGCGGACCTGTCGCCGCTGGCCGCGCTTGACCCGGCCGACTTCCCGCTGGTCGAGGGCACGCCCCGCGTCGGGCCGGTGGTGCCGCAGGTCGGCAAGTTCATCTGCGTCGGCCTGAACTATGCCGACCACGCCGCCGAGGCCGGGATGCCGGTGCCCGCCGAGCCGATCCTCTTCGCCAAGGCCACGAGCGCGGTCTGCGGGCCGGACGACGGCATCCTGATCCCGCCCGGGTCCGAGAAGACCGACTGGGAGGTGGAACTGGGCATCGTCATCGGCAAGCCCGCGCGCCATGTCGCCGAGGCCGACGCGCTGTCCCATGTCGCGGGCTACTGCGTGGTCAACGACGTCTCCGAGCGCGCCTACCAGATCGAGCGCGGCGGCCAGTGGGTGAAGGGCAAGAGCTACGACAGCTTCGGCCCGATCGGCCCCTGGCTGGTCACCCCGGACGAGGTCGCCGACCCGCAGGCGCTGCGGCTCTGGCTCGAGGTGGACGGCCAGCGGATGCAGGACGGCTCGACCGCGACGATGATCTTCGGGGTCGCGCACCTGATCTCGTACATCAGCCGCTTCATGTCGCTCCAGCCGGGGGACGTGATCGCCACCGGCACGCCGCCCGGCGTCGGCATGGGCCAGAAGCCCGCGCCGGTCTACCTGCGGCCGGGCCAGACCCTGCGCCTCGGGGTCGAGGGGCTGGGCGAGCAGGTCCAGACCACCCGCGCCGACGGCTGAGAGAGGCGCGCGGGCTCAGCCCGCAACGGTTGCCGGGAAGCCGATCTCGTCAAGCGCGGCCAGCACGGTCGCGGGCGGCAGGTCGGCCTCCAGCGTCACTTCGCGGCGCTCCATGTCGAAGCTGAGCGGCGCGTCCGGGGCCAGGGCCGTGACAGCCTCGGTGATCGAGGCGCGGCAATGGCCGCAGCTCATGTCGGGCACGGAATAACGAGTCATCTGGCGGTCTCCGTCAACGGGGTCTGACCGCCAGATGCACCTTCCGGCAAGGGGAAGGTCAAGCCCCCTCAGGGCTTGAGGTTGATCGCGCCGACGTTGCCCGCGCCGCAGGTGTAGCAGCAGTCGGGGCAGAACTGGCTGTTGTTCGGCCCGACGCCCCAGTAGGTCGAGCTCGCGCCGCGCACCCAGGCCCCGTAGCAGATCTTCTCGCCCGAGTAGCAGTTCAGGTTGTAGGTGTGCATGTTGTAGTCGTCGATGTAGTACACCTGACCGTTGCCGGGCCACACGTGGTTCCGGTCCTGGCTGTAGAACTCCAGATCGACGATGTTCGGATGGGTGCTGGAGAAGGTCCAGACCAGGTTGTCCGCCTGCGCTGCCCCGCCGAGACCGGCAAGGATCAGCGCCGCCCCGAGGGCACGGCGGGTGAGGGACGACAGCAGCATTGTGGGACCTCCTCCGGGAACGCAAACACGAAAAGCCTAACGCATCCGGTGGCTTGCGCCTAGCCTCTTGGATCAGGCCCCGACCGGAAGAACATCGACGGCCTGTCCGCTCGACTGCGCGCCCGCGATCCGGAGCCAGCCGCGTACGGGGGCGATGTCGGCGTAGTCGCGGCCGCGCGCGATCACCAGGTGGTCGGTCCCCGCGAAACAGGCGTTGGTCGGATCGTGCCCGACCCAGCCCAGTTCCGTGCCGCACCAGGCCATCACCCAGGCATGCATGGCGTCGGCGCCCTCCAGCCGGGGCTGGCCGGGCGGCGGCTCGGTCCGGAGCAGGCCGCTGACATAGCCCGCCGGCATGCCGAGGCCGCGCAGGCAGGCGATCAGGACATGGCTGAAGTCCTGGCAGACGCCGTGGCGCGCGGCAAAGGCGTCCTCGGGCCGCGTGCCCGCGTCGGTGGCACCGGGATCGAAGCGCATCTCGGCGTTGAGCGCCGAGGACAGCGCCACCAGCGCCTCGAGCGCCGACATGTCGTCGCGGACCTGCGCCCGCGCCCAGTCGGTCATCTCGCGCGTGGGGCGCACCCGGTCCGACGCGCCGAGGAAATGGCGCGGCGACAGCGGCTCCAGCCCGGTGCCCGCGATCTCGGCCGCCAGCCCCGCGACCTGGGGCGACAGGTCCAGCCGGTCGGGCTCGGCCCGCCGCCGCAGCCGCGCGCGCAGGGTCAGCCGCAGGTGGTCCAGCGGCTGGCGAAAGGCGATCTCGGTCAACGCGTTGCCGAAGAAGTCGGTGCGCTCGCGGCGCTCGTCCGGGGCCGGGTCGATGCCGACCGAGGCCGCCAGCACCTCCTGCGCGCCGGTCAGCGTCGGCGGCATGATCCGCAGCAGGGTGCGGCCCCCGTCCGCCGGGGTGGCATAGCCGTAGTCGATCCTGAGCCGCACGTCGTAAAGCATTCGGCTTCCTCAGAAATACGCCTGGCCGACCAGGTGGTGCAGGGCCTGCAACTTGGCCGCGATCTCGCGCAGCCGGTCCGGGGTCAGCTCGCCGGGGGTGGCGACCTCCAGGTCGGTCCGCAGCCGCAGCAGCTTGTGGGTGATCGGTGTGCGCCGCGTCGGCTCGCCCGGGTCGGGCAGGTCGGCCACGACCTCTGCCAGAACCCCGAGCTGGAACAGGATCGAGCGGGGGTTCTTGCCGTCGAGCGCCAGCAGGTCGAGCACGGTCTCGCGGCGCGGCTCGGCCCGGTAGCGGCGCTGGTGGGTCAGCACGCTGTCGCCCAGCTCGATGGCGGCGTCGAGCGCCCCCATCGGCTGGCCCGGCGCGGTGAGGGCGGCGAGGAACTGCGCGGTCCCAAGCGCCCGCTCCAGCGACCGGCCGAGCCGCAGGAAGCGCCAGCCGGTGAAGCGGTACATGTTGTCCTGCACGAGGCCCGAGAACCCGGCCAGCGTGCGCAGCAACAGCCCCATCTTGCGCGCCGCGTCGTCGCCCGGGTCGGTCTGTGGCGCCAGCCGCGCGGCGGTCTGGGACAGCTCGCGCAGCGCCGCCCAACCGTCGGGCGAGAACCGGTCGCGGACCTTGCCCGCGCAGCTGCGCGCCGCCTCGACCTGCGCGATCAGGCCCTGAGGCACCGGCTCGGCCGGGGACAGGCCCGCGGCCCACATCGCCTCGCCCAGCAGGGCCACGCGGCGCTCGTCGCGGTCCCCGGTCTCGGCCAGCCGCAGGTGATAGGCGCGGGTCAGGCGCACCGCGCCCTCTGTCCGCTCGACGTAGCGCCCGAGCCAGTAGAGGTTGTCCGCCGCCCGGCTGGGCAGCACCAGCACGTCGCGCTGCCGCGACAGCGGGGCGGCGTCGAGGATGCTGTCCTCGGCCACTTCCGCCTCGGCCATGATCCACACGTCCGCGACCGAGCCGCCGCGCTGCATCGCCAGCGCCGTGGCATCGCCCGACCGCCCGATCCGGGCATAGCCGCCGGGCATGAACACCCAGCCGTCCGGGGTGCGGGCGGCAAAGACCCGCACCGTCATCGGGCGCGGCACGAGGCGCGTGCCATCATGCACCGGCGTGGTGGACAGGCTGACCGCCTCCTGCCCGACGAGCCGCGCGCCCTCGGCCGCCAGCCGGGCGGTGCGGGTCGCGGGCGTCGCCCAGCGGTCGCCGGGCCCGGTGCCGTCGGCGGTGTCGAAGGGCAGGGCGGTCGACAGCGCCGGTCCGATCATCATGCGGCCTGCCTCGGCCTCGACATAGGCGCGCTCGCTCTCCTGCCCGCACCACCAGGTCGCGATCGAGGGCATCGCCAGCGGCCGGTCGTGCAGCGCCTCCGAGATCTTCGGCAGGAAGGCCAGCAGCGCACGGGTCTCCAGCACGCCCGCGCCGAGCGCGTTCATCAGGATCAGCCCGCCGTCGCGCAGCGCCGAGACGAGGCCGGGCGTGCCGATCTGCGAGGATTCGCGCAGCTCCAGCGGGTCGGCCCATTCGCTGTCGAGCCGCCGCCACAGCACCGACAGCGGCCGCAGCCCCGAGACGGTGCGCACCAGCACCTGCCCGTCGCGCACCGTCAGGTCCTCGCCCTCGAGCAGCATCATCCCGAGATAACGCGCGATGTAGGCGTGCTCGAAATAGGTGTCGGTGTTCACGCCCGGCGTCAGGATCGCCGCCCCGCCGCCCCCGGCGCGCGCCAGCCCCTCGACATGCTGGCCGAAGGCGCGGAAATAGCCCGCCAGCCGCCGGACGTGCCGCCGCAGCCCCGGATCGGGGAAGGCGCGCGCCGTCGCCATCCGGTTCTCCAGCGCGAACCCCGCGCCCGAGGGGGCCTGCGTCCGGTCGCCCAGCACGAACCACGTCCCGTCCGGGTTGCGCCCGATCTCGAAGGCCAGCAGGTGCAGGAAATGCCCCGAGGCGGGTTGCACGCCGACCAGCGGGCGCAGCCAGTGCGGGTTCCCGGCGACCAGTTCGGCGGGCAGCAGGCCCGCCTCCACCAGCTTGCCGGGCCCGTAGAGGTCCGCCATCACCGCTTCCAGCAGGTCCGCCCGCTCGGCCAGTGCGGCGGTGATCGTCTGCCACTCGGCCTCGGCCAGCAGCACCGGGATATGGCTGAGCGGCCAGGCCCGTTCCGGCTGCGGCCCCGAGTACTGCCGGAAGAACACCCCCGCATCGCCCAGGTACTGGTCGCCGCGCGCGAAGCGGCGGGCGAGGCCCTCGGCACTCTCGCCCGCGACCAGCCGCAGGAACGGCGCCCAGACCGGCCGCATCCGTCCCTGCGCGTCGAGCAGCTCGTCCGCCACGCCCGGCGGCACGGCATACTCTGCCAGCAGCCGGGCGAGGGGATCGGTCAGGTCGGGCGCGGGGGCCGGCACGCGTCAGACCCCCGGCGCGCGGCGCAGGTCGAGTGTCATCGGGAACTCCGGGTGCGGGGTCTCGGTCGCGGGCCAGTAGCCGCCGGGCCGGTGGCCGTGCGGCTCGAACCGGGCCAGCCGCCGCGCTTCGGCCTCGTTCGCGTTGACCGGGAAGGTGTCGTAGTTCCGCCCGCCCGGATGCGCGACGTGGTAGACGCAGCCGCCGATCGCCCGGCCGGTCCAGGTGTCGAAGATGTCGAAGGTCAGCGGCGCGTCGATCGGCAGGACCGGGTGCAGCGCCTCGGGCGGCTGCCAGGCCTTGAAGCGCACGCCCGCGACCCGGACCCCCGGCGTGCCGGTCGGCGTCAGCGGCACCACCCGCCCGTTGCAGGCGACGGTGTAGCGGTCCGCGTGCGGCGTGGTCAGCTTGACCTGCAGCCGCTCGACCGAACTGTCGGTATAGCGCACGGTGCCGCCGATCATCCCCATCTCGCCCAGCACGTGCCAGGGCTCCAGCGCCTGCCGCAACTCCAGGTCCACCCCCTCGGCCGTGACATGGCCGCAGAACGGGAAGCGGAACTCGGCCTGCGCCTCGTACCAGACCGGGTCGAAGGCGAAGCCGTGGTCGCCGAGGTCGCGCAGCACGTCGAGGAAGTCGGCCCAGACGAACTCGGGCAGCATCCAGCGATCGTGCAGCGCCGTGCCCCAGCGCACCGGCTTGCCCTTGAGCGGCGACTGCCAGAGCCGGGCGAGGATGGCACGGACCAGTACCTGCTGGGCGAGGCTCATCCGGGCATCGGGCGGCATCTCGAAGCCGCGGAACTCGAGCAGGCCCAGCCGCCCGGTCGGGCCGTCCGGCGAATAGAGCTTGTCGATGCAGAGCTCGGCGCGGTGGGTGTTGCCGGTCACGTCGATCAGGATGTTGCGCAGGAGCCGGTCCACCAGCCACGGCGGCGGGGCGGGCCCGTCGGACGGGTCGGGGATCTGGGCCAGCGCGATTTCCAGCTCGTAGAGGCTGTCGTGCCGGGCCTCGTCGATGCGGGGCGCCTGGCTGGTCGGGCCGATGAAGAGACCGGCGAAGAGATAGCTCAGCGCCGGGTGCCGCTGCCAGTAGAGGATCAGCGAGCGCAGCAGGTCCGGGCGCCGCAGGAAGGGCGAGTCATTGGGCGTGGCGCCGCCCACGACGACATGGTTGCCGCCCCCGGTGCCGGTGTGCCGCCCGTCGATCATGAACTTGTCCGCCCCGAGGCGCGATTGCCGGGCCTCTTCGTAGACGGCGGTGGTGATCGCCTTGCACTCGTCCCAGTCATGGGCGGGATGCACGTTGACCTCGATCACGCCGGGATCGGGGGCGACGCGGATCACGTTCAGGCGCGGGTCGTGCGGCGGCGTGTAGCCCTCGACATGGACCGGCAGGCCCAGTTCGGCGGCCGTATCTTCGGCGGCGGCCAGCAGTTCGAGGTAGTCCTCCAGCCGCTCGACCGGCGGCATGAAGATGCAGAGCCGCCCGTCGCGCGGCTCGACCGCCAGCGCGGTGCGCACCGGCCCGCTGTCGGTGCCGGGGGCCATGCCCGCCTGCGCGCCGCCCGCGGTCTCGGCCCGGAAGTCGCCCGCCTGCGTCCGGCCCGGCGTCACCGGCGGCGGGGCGAAGCGGCCCTCGGCGTCGAAGAACTCGGGCAGCGGCGGGCGCTCGATGCTGGGATCGGCCGGGTAGGTGTAAGGGTAGGCGACCGGCGGCACCCAGGGCAGCGCGCCCAGCGGCAGCCGGAACCCGACCGGGCTGTCACCGGGGATCAGGAATAGGTAGCCGCGCCGGGGGGCCCAGCGTTCGGACCGCCAGCCGCGCGAGCGGGCCGGTTTCGCCTGCCAGCGCTGCACCGGCAGGACATGCCCCGAGGCCACCGTCAGCCCCCGGTCGAAGACCCGCGCGATGCGGGCGCGCGCCTCGGCGTCCTTCAACTCGCTGTTCTCGGGCGTGACGTTCGGGGGCAGGTTTGCCTCCTTCACCAGCCATTCGGCCGGGTCCTCGTAGGCGGGAAGGACGTTGTCGGCGGGCAGGCCGAGGCGGGTGGCGATGCCGCGCAGCAGGCGCTCGCTCTCCTTCGCGCCGACGATGTAGTCGCGGGTCTCGGTGGCGATGCGGTCGGCGTCACGCCAGATCGGCTTGCCGTCGCGCCGCCAGTAGAGCGAGAAGGTCCAGCGCGGCAGCGTCTCGCCCGGATACCACTTGCCCTGCCCGTAATGCAGTATGCCGCCCGGGGCGAAGCGCTCGCGCAGCCGCCGGATCAGGCCGTCCGCGAGGCCGCGCTTCATCGGGCCGACGGCGGCGGTGTTCCACTCGGCGCTTTCGAAATCGTCGATCGAGACGAAGGTCGGCTCGCCGCCCATCGTCAGGCGCATGTCGCCCGCGCGCATCGCGTCATCGACCTGGTGCCCGAGCGCGTCGAGGCGGTGCCACGCCTCCTCTGAGAAGGGCTTGGTGATCCGGGGATGCTCGGCCACCCGCTTCACCGTCATGTCGAAGTCGAAGGCGGTGCGGGTGTCCTTGTGCCCGGAAAAGCCGCCGACGATGGGGGCGGCGTTGCGGAAATGCGGGGTGGCGGCGAGCGGGATGTGGCTTTCGCCCGCCAGCAGGCCCGAGGTCGGGTCGAACCCGATCCAGCCCGCGCCGGGCAGGTAGACCTCGACCCAGGCATGCAGGTCGGTGAAGTCGACCTCGGTGCCCGCCGGGCCGTCGAGCGCCTTCAGGTCGGGTTTCAGCTGGATCAGGTAGCCCGACACGAACCGCGCCGCGAAGCCGAGATGGCGCAGGATCTGTACCAGCAGCCAGGACGAGTCCCGGCACGATCCGGTGCCCTTCTGCAGCGTCTCCTCCGGGGTCTGGACACCCGGCTCCATGCGGATGACATAGCCGATCTCGTTCGACACCCGACGGTTCAGGTCGACGAGGAAATCCACCGTGTTGTCAGCGGTTTTCGGCAGGTCCTTCAGAACTGTCTTGAGCAGCGGCGTCACCGGGTCCGGGCGGCGGTAGATCGACAGGTCCTCGGTCAGTTCCTCGGGATAGTCGAAGGGCACCTTGGTCGCGCTTTCGTCCACGAAGAAGTCGAAGGGGTTGTAGACCGTCATGTCCGCGACGAGGTCCACCTCGATCTTCAGTTCGGTCACCGGCTCGGGAAAGACGAAGCGCGCCAGCCAGTTGCCGTAGGGGTCCTGCTGGTGGTTCACGAAATGGCCCTTGGGCGAGACCTTCAGCGAATGCGAGATCACGTGGGTCCGGCTGTGCGGCGCCGGACGCAGCCGGATGATCTGCGGGCTCAGCATCACCGGACGGTCATACTTGTAATGGGTCAGGTGGTGCAGGGCGGCTTTGATCGACATCTGTCAGGGGGCCTTTCGGGCGGAACCGGGCGGGTGAGGACAGATTGCCCGCCCGTGCCCTGCACGCAAGGGTGGATCGGGTCCGGTGCGGGGCCCGGCGGGCCTGCGCCGGGACCGGGCAGGGTGCCGGGCGACTTGCCTGATTTTCAGGCAGTCGCCCAATCCGCAGTCAGCGCCGCCGTCAGCCGCGCAGCCGCTCGCCCGCCGGATCGAAGGGCGGCTCGGCCAGCACGCGGGCCCGGTGCGGCCGCCCCAGCAGCGCCACCTCGACCGTGTCGCCGGGCGCCGCCAGCCCCGCCTTGAGATAGGCCAGCGCCAGCGATTGCCCGACCGTGTAGCCGTAGCCCCCCGACGAGACCTGCCCGGCGGGCGTGCCGTCGGTCAGGAAGACCGGCTCGCCGCCCGAGGCATCGGCGCCCTCGGTCTCGATCGCCAGCATCACCATCGTCTCGCGCGCGGGGCGGTCGGCAATCGCCTGCCACGCGGCCTTGTTCAGGAAATCCTTGTCGGCCTTCACCAGGCCCGCCAGCCCCGACTCCTGCGGCCAGTACTCCGGCGAATAGTCCCGCCCCCAGGAACCGTATCCCTTCTCCAGCCGCAGCGACATCAGCGCCCGGCTGCCCACCGGTCCGCCGCCCGCGTCCCGCGCGGCCTCCAGCAGCGCGGTATAGAGCGGGACCTGGTCCTCCGCCGCGCAGTGCAGCTCCCAGCCGAGGTCGCCGGTGAAGCTGACGCGGAGCGCCACGACCTCCACCCCCGCCACGGTGATCCGGGCCGAGCGGAAGAACGGGAAGGCCGCGTTCGACAGGTCCGCGTTCGTCATCCGCCCCAGCACCGCCCGCGCCTGCGGCCCGGCCAGGTTGAAGCCGCAGACGGTCGGCGTCAGGCTCTCGTAGCGCGTGTCCCCGGGCAGCGGCACGGCCCGGAAGAAGCGCTGGTGGAAACGCTCGGCCATGCCCGAGCCCAGCACCCAGAACTCGTCCTCGCCCAGCCGGGTCACGGTGAAGTCGCCCGCGACCCCGCCGCGCTGGCCGATCAGCGGCGTCAGGCAGGACCGCCCGACCGCGCGCGGCATTCGGTTTGCGAAGACCGCGTTCAGCCAGTCCTCGGCCCCTGGCCCGGTGACGCGGGTCTTGGCGAAGTTCGAGATGTCGATGACGCCGACCGCCTCCCGCAGCATCCGCGCCTCGCGCCCGACGCTGTCCCACCACGGCTGGCGGGTGAAGCCCGCGCTGTCGGGGGTGGCGGCATCGAAGTAGAGCGGATGCTCCCAGCCGGTGTTCAGCCCGAAGACCGCGCCCATCCCGGCCTGCATGGCATGGGCGGGCCGGGTCCGCGCCGGGCGGCCCGCGCTGCGCTCCTCGCCGGGGAAGTGGATCTTGAAGCGGTGTGCATACTGGTCCGCCACCCGCGCCTTGGTGAAGGCACGGTCCGCCCAGTCCCCGAAGCGCGCCATGTCCCAGCCGAACATGTCGAGGCTCGGCTCGCCCTCGACCATCCACTCGGCCGCGAGCTTGCCGACCCCGCCCGACTGGCTGAACCCCGGGATCATCCCGCAGGCACAGAAATAGCCGCGCAGTTCCGGCACCGGCCCGAACAGCAGCGCCGCATCGGGCGACCAGATCATCGGGCCGTTGATCACCCGCTTGATCCCGGCGCTGCCGACCACCGGCACCCGGTCGATGGCGCGCAGCATGTTCTCCTCGATCCGCTCCAGGTCGTCGGGGAACAGCTCGTGCCCGAAGCCGGGCGGCGTGCCGTCCTCGGCCCAGAAGCGCACGTCCTTCTCGTAGGCGCCGACCAGCAGGCCCTTGCCCTCCTGCCGCAGGTAGTACTCGCCGTCGCGGTCCGCGACCGAGGGCAGGCGGCGGTCGAGGGCTGCGATCTCGGGGATGGTTTCGGTCACGAAATACTGGTGCTCGGTCGGCTGCAGCGGCAGGTGCACGCCTGCCATCGCTGCGACCTCGCGCGCCCAGAGCCCGGCGGCGTTGATCACCCAGGGCGTGCGGATGTCGCCCTTGTCGGTGCGCACGATCCAGGTGCCGTCCGGCTGCGCCTCGGTCGCGGTGACGGGCGTGAAGCGGTGGATCTCGGCCCCGCGCTGGCGCGCGCCCACGGCATAGGCATTCGTCACGCCCGAGGGATCGACGTTGCCGCCGTCCGGCTCGAACATGATGCAGCGGATGCCGTCGAAGTCGACCAGCGGGTGCAGCCGCTCGGCCTCGGCCCGGGAGACCTCGTGGAAGTTCATCCCGTAGCGGCGCGCCTTGGCGGCCTGGATGCGCAACTGGTGCTCGCGCGCCTCGGTCTGTGCGAGGTAGAGCGAGCCGGGCTGGAACACGCCGCAGGACTGGCCGGTCTCGGCCTCGAGGTCCTTGTAAAGCGTCATCGTGTAGTGCTGCAGGCGGCTGATGTTGGTGCTGTCATGCAGCCCGTGGATGTTGGCCGCCGCGTGCCAGGTGCTGCCGCTGGTCAGTTCGCTGCGCTCCAGCAGCACCGCGTCCGTCCAGCCCAGCTTGGCGAGGTGGTAGAGGATCGAGCAGCCGATCACGCCGCCCCCGATCACGACGGCCGAAGCATGGGTGCGCATGGGGGAGAGGGTCCTCTGGTCGGTTGCCGGTCCGCGCACGGTCGCGCGCACGCCCGCCCCGGGCTTGCCGGAAACCGACGCGGCAGGGGCAGGGAGCGGCGGGGTCCGGGCCGCCCCCTCACAGCCACCGGGTCCAGACCCCGGTCACCCCGTGCGGGCCGAGCGGCAGACACATCAGGTAGCCCGCGAGCCGCACCGCCCGGCAGGGCGGCGGCCAGTCCCGCCCGAGCGCCTGCCGTTGCACCGCGACCGAGATCACCAGCCCGAGAAAGGTCAGCGTCAGCCAGCGTCCCAGGTCGATCCCGAACAGGCACAGCGCGATCGGCGCGAGCGCGGCCCAGAACAGCGGCTCGCGCAGCCGGTGCCCGCCCCGGAACACGTGCCCGACCAGCACCAGAACCGCGCCCCAGCAGACCACGAGCCCCAGCGCCTCGGCCCAATTGTCCGGGGCACCGGGCTGGAACGTCCCGCGCGCCCAGACATATCCGCCGGTGCCGATATCGAGCGCGGCCGCCGACGGGGAATTGCCCCAGAGCCAGACCGCCAGCGCTGGCAGCACCGCCGCCACGCCCAGCGGCAGCAGGCGTTGCAGCGCGCCCCGGCCGCGCGCGGCATGCCAGCCGACCGCCAGAACGAGCGGCGCGCCGTAGAGGGCAAAGCCTTCGTGGATCAGGATGCCCACCGCGACGCAGACCGCGGCCCCGATCGTCCGGCCGCGCAGGACCAGCCGAATCCCGAGGATCAGGACCAGCAGGTTCAGGGCGTCGAAGCGCCCGTAGTCATGGACGACCTGCACCGCGCCCGCGCTGCCGACCGCCAGCGCACAGCGCAAGAGCGCCGTGAAGACATCGCCGTCCCGGTGGGGCAGGGCACGCTCGGTCAGCACGATCAGCGCAACGACACTCGCCAGCGTCAAGGCGACCATCACCCAGAAGATCGCCGCCTCCGGGTTATCGAAGGTCCGGAGCACCGGATGCAGCACCGTGCCCACCACCGCGCGCTTTGTGAAGCCGCGCTCGACCCAGTTGACCGCGTATTGCGTGATGGCGTTGCCGCGGACGTCGGACAACGGGCCGTCGTGCAGCAGGGCCTCGCCGATCCGCTCGACCGAGGCCACGGCGCAGGCCGCAAGGGTCCAGGCCGGGAAATGGCGGGAGACGTGGGCGACGAGCCGTTCAGCCCGCCCGGCGGGGGACGGCGCGGCTGCGGACAGGGACACGGGGGCGGCGCTCCTCGGGCAGACGGCGATGCCGTCACCATACCCCGCCGTCTGCCCCTGCCAAGGCCGGGCGCGGCGTGGCGCGGCTTGATCCGCGCGCCCCGTTGCGGCACTCCGGACGGACGTGACACCGATGTGACACCGACACGATACCGACGTTATACCGACGTTGCACCGACGCCCCGAAGGACCCTGCCATGCTGCCCGCCGCGACCTTTCCCGATCTTGCCACCGCCTCGGTCTTCATCACCGGGGGCGGGTCGGGGATCGGGGCGGCGCTGACCGAGGGCTTCCTGCGGCAGGGGGCCCGCGTCGCCTTCGCACAGCGCTCGGACGGGACTGATTTTGCAGCGGAAATGGCCGAGGTGACGGGCAACGCCCCGCTCTATCTGCCCTGCGACATCACCGAGACCGAGGCGCTGGGCCGCACGCTGGCGCAGGCCGCCGAGGCGCACGGGCCGATCTCCTGCCTCGTCAACAACGCGGGCAACGACAAGCGCCACGACACCCTCGACGTGACCGAAGCCTTCTGGGATTGGGCGCAAGCCATTAATCTCAAAGCGTATTTCTTCGCAGCTCAAGCCGTTCTTCCGGGGATGCGCGCGCTCGGACGGGGTGCCGTCATCAACCTGACCTCGACCAGCTACATGATGGGCAACGCGGGTTACCCCGCCTATGTCGCCGCCAATGCCGGGATCACCGGGCTGACCCGGGCGCTCGCCCGCGAGTTCGGCCCCGACAACATCCGGGTCAACGCGCTCGCCCCCGGCTGGGTGCTGACCGAGAAGCAGGTCGCGCTCTGGACCACGCCCGAGGCGCTGGACGCCCACATGGAGAAGATGTGCCTGAAGCGGCACCTCTCGCCGCTTGATCTTGTGTCGCCCTGCCTGTTCCTCGCGTCCGAGGCCAGCGGCGCGATGACCGGCCAGTGCCTCGTGATCGACGGCGGGGTGGTGGTCACCGGGTAACCGGCGACCCGGCGCTCAGAGCTCTATCCTGAACGCTTTCACCAGCGCCTCGACCTGCGCGCGGGTCAGGGCGCGCGGGGACTGGTCGCGGCACAGGATGGTCAGCCGCGCGGCGGCCTCCAGCTCCTCCATCGCGAACACCGCCTTGTCGAGCGTTTCCGCCGCCACCACCGGACCGTGGTTTGCCAGCACGGCGGCCGAGGCCTCGGGCGGCAGGCTGCGGATCGCGTCGCCGAGCGCGGGGTCGCCGGGCCGCAGGTAGGGCAAGAGGCGCACCCGGCCGAGCTGCATGATCGGATAGGGGGTCAGGGGCGGCAGCATGTCCTCGGGATCGACGCGCGGCAGGAGCGACAGCGCCACGGAGTGATGCGAATGCAGGTGGACGACCGCCCCGGTCGGGGCCCGCCGCACCTCGTAGAAGGCCGTGTGCAGCGCCACCTCCTTGGTCGGCGCGTCCCCCGACAGGTGCGTGCCGTCGGGGGCCAGCAGGGCCAGCCCGGCCGGGTCGAGGAACCCGAGCGAACTTCCGGTCGGCGTGACCAGCAGCCGCCCGTCGTCGAGCCGGGCCGAGATGTTGCCGGCCGAGCCATGCGCCAGCCCTCTGGCATGGAGGGAGGCCGCAAGCAGGCAGATCCGCTCGCGCAGGCGGGTTTCTTCGGAAATCGGGGTCATGGGGCCGTCCGGGGGTGTGCGATTCGATCTTGGTCATACCCTGCCCGCAGAGGACAGCGCGGAAAAGGGGGCGCTTGGCCCCGCCCGCGCGCCGGGGCAGGGTGCGCCTGTCAGGGCAGGAGGGCGCGATGGCGGAACTGGGGGTGATCGAGGGCTTCTTCGGCCGCGACTGGGGCTGGCCGGCCCGCGCAGGCCTGATGCCCTGGCTGGCGGGGCAGGGCTTTAGCTTCTACCTCTACGCGCCGAAGTCCGACCGGGCGCTGCGGATGGAGTGGCGGCGCCCCTGGGATGCCCCGGTGCGGGCCGAGCTGCACGCGCTGCGAGACGCGGCCCGCGCCGCCGGGATCGCCTTCGGCGTGGGGGTGTCGCCCTACGAACTCGACCCGGACGATTTCGCGGCCGAGCGGGTGCTGCTCGACGCGAAGCTGGACGCGATCGCCGCGCTGGAGCCGGACCTGCTTGGGCTGCTCTTCGATGACGCGCCCGGCGGGGTGCCCGACCTGGCCGCCCGCCACCTGGCGATCGCGGAGGCCGTGCTGGCGCGGGGCGTCGCGCCCCGGACGATCGTCTGTCCCGGGTACTATTCCGACGATCCGATCCTGACGGAGGTCTTCGGCGCTCCGCCGCCGCGCTATCTCGAGGATCTCGCCGCCGGGCTGCCCGAGGAGGTCGACCTGTTCTGGACCGGGCCGAAGGTGATTTCCGAGCGCTACCCGGCGGACCATCTGGCCGAGGTGACCCGGCGGATCGGGCGCAGGCCGGTTCTGTGGGACAACGCGCTGTCGAACGACGGCCGCGCGCGCGCGCCGTTCCTGCCGCTGGGACCCGGGGCGCTGGGGCCGGACCTGCCCGCACAGGTCGCGGGCGTGGCGGTCAACCCGATGAACCAGCCGCATCTCGCCCGGATCGCGCTGTCGCGCGCGGCTGCGGCGTGGCACGGGCGGCTCGATCCGGGCTTTGCGGAGGCCGGTGTGCTCGCCCCCCTGATCGCCGAGATCGCGGAGGCAATGACGCGCACCGGCTACGACGCGCTGGGCGATGCGGGCCGGGCGGCGCTGCGCGCGCGCGTGGAACCGCATGCCGCCCTGCCGATGGCCGCCGAGATCCTCGACTGGCTCGACGGTGGTTATGTCTTCGACCCGGCCTGCCTGACCTGAGACCGCTGCGCCCTGTCGCCGCGCCCCTTGCGGGCGGTCACCACATCGTTACGCTTCCGTGCAACCCCTGCGCGAAACGCAATCCGCATCTTCACCGAGGCCGCGCCATGACCGAGTTCCGTTCCATCCCGTTCGAGGCCCTTCGCGTCGGGCAGGAGGCGACCGGGCGGCGGCTCTGCGTGGCCGATGACCTCTACGTCTTCGCCCATTCCAGCGGAAACCTGAACCCGATGCACCTGCCGCATGCCGATGGCGACGGCGACGGGGTGCCGGAGGCGGTCGCGCCCTCGATGTGGCTGGCGGCGCTGATCTCGTCGGTGCTGGGCAACCGGATGCCCGGGCCGGGCACGCTCTACCGCAGCCAGACGCTCAGCTTTCACGGCCATGCCCAGCCGGGCGACGAGCTGGTGACGACGGTGCGGGTGCTCGACCTCGGGCCGGGGCGGCTGGTGCGGCTGGCGACGCGCGTCGAGACCGCGCACGGCGTCCTGCTGGTCGAGGGCGAGGCCGAGGTGATGGCCCCTGCCGAAGAGACCGTCTTCGACGCGACCGGCGTGCCGGGCCTCGTGGTCGAGCGCCATGTCCAGTTCGACCGCCTTCTGGCGCAGGCCGAGACGCTGCCGCCGATCCCGACCGCCGTCATCTCGCCGGAGAAGGCCGACGCGCTGGCGGGCGCGATCCTCGGGCGCGACCATACGCTGATAACGCCGATCCTGATCGGGGATGCGCGTCTGATCGCGGCGGCGGCGGCCGAGATCGGCGCGGACATCTCGGGGCTGGAGATCATCGACCTGCCGGACCATTCGGCGGCGGCTGCCCGGGGCGTGGCACTGGTCCATGAGGGACGGGCGCAGGCCCTGATGAAGGGGCACCTGCACACAGACGTGCTTTTGAAACACGTGGTCAAGCGCGAGGGCGGCCTGCGCATGGGGCGGATGCTCAGCCATGTCTTCGTGATGGATGTGCCGGGGCTCGATCACCTGCTCTTCGTCACCGATGCCGCGATCAACATCGCGCCCGACCTCGAATGCAAGGTGGACATCGTGCAGAACGCCATCGACCTCGCCCGGACGCTGGGGATCGAGGTCCCCAAGGTCGGCGTGCTGAGCGCGGTCGAGACGGTCACGCCGAAGCTGCCCTCGACGCTCGATGCGGCCGTCCTGTCCAAGATGGCCGAGCGCGGGCAGATCACCGGCGGTCTGGTGGACGGGCCGCTGGCGATGGACAACGCCGTGAACCTGGAGGCCGCGCGCACCAAGGGGATCAAGTCGCTGGTCGCTGGCCGGGCCGACGTGCTGGTCGCGCCGAACCTCGAAGCCGCGAACATGCTGGCGAAGGAGCTGACCTTCATCGCCCATGCCGAGGCCGCCGGCGTCGTGATCGGCGCGCAGGTGCCCGTGATCCTGACCAGCCGGGCCGACGACGAGAAGGCGCGGCTGGCGTCCTGCGCGGTCGCGGCCCTCTATGCCGCGCGGAAGGCGGCGCTGTGAGCCGCCTCCTGGTCCTCAACGCCGGGTCCTCGTCGGTCAAGTTCGGTCTCTACACCGACGATCTCGTCCCCGCCGAGGTCCTGCGCGGGCAGGTGGACGGGTTGGGGGCCACCGCGAAACTGGTGGTCGCGGGCGAAACGACGCCGCTGGGCCGGACCGACGCCGAGCACGCGCTGCCGGTGGTGTTCGGGGCGCTCGGGCGGCACCTGCACGGGCACCGGGTCGTGGCGGTGGGGCACCGGATCGTCCATGGCGGGCCGCGCTTCGCGGCCCCCGTGGTGCTCGACCGCGCGATGCTGGACGTGCTCGACGGGTTCTCGTCCCTTGCGCCGCTGCACCAGCCGCACAACCTCGCCGCCGTGCGCGCGGCGATGGCGGCCTTCCCGGAGGCGGTGCAGGTCGGCTGTTTCGACACCGCTTTCCACCGCACCCAGCCGCCCGAGGCCGAGCGCTTCGCGATCCCCCGCGCGCTGCATGACGAAGGGGTCCGGCGCTACGGCTTTCACGGTCTCAGCTACCAGCATATCGCAGGCGTGCTGGCGGCGGAGCATCCCGCGCTGCACGCGGGCCGGGTGATCGTCGCGCATCTCGGCTCGGGCGCCTCGATGGCGGCGCTGCGCGGCGGGCGCTCGGTCGCCACGACGATGGGGTTTTCCGCGCTCGACGGGCTGCCGATGGGCACCCGGCCGGGCCAGATCGACCCCGGTGTCCTGCTCTGGCTGATCGAGGAAAAGGGACATGACGCCAAGAGCCTGACGCGGTTTCTTTACAAGGACTGCGGGCTTCTCGGGGTGTCGGGCCTGTCGAACGACATGCGGGTGCTCGAAGCCTCGGACGCGCCGGAGGCGGCCGAAGCGATCGCGCTTTTTGCCTATCGCATCCGCTGCGAGATCGGCGCGCTGGCGGCCGCGCTGGGCGGGCTCGACGGGCTGGTCTTCACCGGCGGCATCGGCGAGCACTCGGCGCGGGTCCGGGCCGAGGCATTGACGGGGCTCGACTGGCTGGGTCTGGCCGTCGACCCGGCCGCGAATGCCGCGAACGCCCGCGAGATCGGGGCGGGCTCGCTGCCTGTTCTCGTCCTGCCGACCGACGAGGAAGGCGTGATCGCTGCGGCGGCCGCGGCTGCGCTCACCAGCTGACCGGCGGCGGGGCGGGATTGCCCTCCGGGTCGGTCCAGTGGATCAGCGCGACCCGGCCCTGATCCAGCACGAGGGTCCGTTCCCAGACCGTGCCGTCCGACAGGGCAAAGGCCTCGACCCGCATCTGCAGGCCCTCGCGGCGCAACAGCTTCGTTTCCGGGGCGGCGATGACATGCGCCGGGGCCCGCTGCGGCTCGGAGGCGATGGCCGCCCCGCCACTGGTGTCGGACACGGCGAGGCTGACCGACAGCGCGAAGCCGGTCACGAGGCCGAGCGCCGCGACGGAATCGATCATCACGCCCGTGCGGCGCGGCGGTGTGGAGGTCGGTTCACCCATCATGGTCTGCCAAAACCCTGGTCGACTGCCCTGTTCTTGCAGACACCCTGGCAGGCGATTGTGGCAGCGTCTTGGACGCTTCCGGGCAAAGCCGGGAACGGCAACGGGCCCGCCCCGGGGGGCGGACCCGCTGCGGATCAGGGATCCGGGATCAGTGGATGGCGACCATCGCCCGGGGCAGGCCCATCTCGGCGATCAGCTGCTCGGCCTCGCGGCGCTTCAGCGACAGCCGGGCGGCGGGACCGTAGTCGAAGGTTTCGGACTTCAGCTCCGGGAAGAGCGTGAAGAGCTCGTCCCGGGTGTCCTCGGCCAGCCCGTTCACCGCGTAGTCGCCGGGGTGGAAACTCTCGGTCGGGATGCCTTCCGAGAAGATCACCTCGTGCCGGTCGAAGAGGATATGGACATACTCGACCTCGGCGCGCGGGTCGCTCTGCACGCCCTCGGTGCCGACGAGGTGCTTGGCGGGGACCAGCACCTCGAACTCGCCGAACATCAGCTCGGCGCGCCAGTCCGACACCAGGATGCGGTGCTGGGGGCTGACGACGAGGTCACGCTCGTTCGAGAATGTGCCCTTGGCGATGCGCACCGGGGCGAAACGGCCGGTGCCCTCGACCCGGGTGCGGCCGATCCAGCGGATCTTCTGGTAGCCCGAGTCGCGCGTCAGCACCTTGTCGCCGACCTTCAGCGCCTCGACCTTCACCTCGCCGGTGTTGGTCAGGATAT
>JAUIAU010000013.1 GCA_030425185.1 Alphaproteobacteria bacterium | reverse complement strand
ACCGGCTGTAGATTTTCACCCATGCGTGCGTCCGTAGCTACTGCGGATTTCAGTGTAGCAGCTTGAATCTAAAGCGCTTTCAGGCGCACGCAACCTTTCCCGCCGTTTTGGACGAATAAGGCGGGTTAACATCTTGTGACAGCCTAACCACTACCTCCTCCAAGTCCCGCTCAACCGGCACCATGTCAGGCTCAATGTATTCGTTTTCGTCGGGTTCATCGCGGCGCCCAGCCATCTTGGCGTCGAGTTTGGGCGACCATTCCAGGGTCAACTCCTGTAGCCGGGCTTTGGTCCTGCCGCCGCTGCCCTTGGCAGTCCTCCACAGTGCGCTTGTGCCTTCGTCGTGGCACAAGATGGCATAATTGTAGTAATGCCCGCGAACTCCAGCGCCTATGCTCTCATAGCCGAAGTGATAGAGGTCTGCGAGGAGGCTGAGTCGCGCCGATCGGATGTTGCCTTGCTTGATGGCGTGGGCGAGCGCATCGAACTCTTCTTGAGAGATGAGGACACTGGCTGTGAACATCGAGTCTTCATGATATTCGCCCGCGCTGTGATAGCTGATGCGGCCAACCTCATCCCTCAGCCAGCCGTCCGCAGGCTTCTCTTCTTCCCTGAAGAATGACCAGCTGTCGACTACGCTCGTGGCCTGCAACTTCTCTAGGGGGGCCGGGTAGATGGTTACGTTGATCCGCGACGATGTCTCGTTTGGGTTGTCGTCCAGCGTGATCGCGTGCAGGCGACAGTTGTCCAGACGGCCGAGAGCGCTGATGTACTCGTGGTTAAAAAAGCCAGCTTCGCTTTCCGGCTCTTTCTCGTCCTTTACGCGCCACGAGGTTTCATTAAGCACGGAAAGTCGCTCGAGTTGTATGTCCACAGTTTGTGGTTCCATCTCGGACGAGCCTTCGCGATGCTCGCCTTCATGGTCGTAGGAATAGGCGAGCGTCGTGCTGTCTTTCCTCTTCCAGTTTGCGGTGTCCGTGAAGCTGCTCATCGTAAACCCAAGCCTTATCTGACTTGAGCAAGCTTACCGCAACATCTCCGAAAAGTAGTGCAAATTCTCGCGGCAGCAGGAATCAATCCAATACCTTCGGCTGCAAATAGCTGACTGCTTGCCCTATGCGTGAATATGATGACCTTATCGTTCGGCTTGACGACCCGACACCCCCCTCACCCGAACACGAAACTCCGCATCGACACCGAGGCGAGGTCGATGCTGTCGTTCATGAAGGTCAGGGTGTCGCCGGCCTCGGCGGCGCCGGCGACGGTGAGCGCGGGCAGGTAGTGGTCGACCGAGGGGTGGGCCATGCTCAGCAGCGGGCCCAGCGCCGCGCGGTCGGCGAGGCGGCCGAGGTCGCGGGTCTCGAGCGCGTCGGTCACCAGCCGGTCGAATTCGAGCGCCCAGTCGTAGGGTTCGGCCCCCGCCCCGCGCCGCATCGCGCGCAGGTTGTGGACCACGTTGCCGGACCCGAGGATAAGGATGCCCCGGCGGCGCAGGGCGCGCAGGGCGCGGCCGATCTCGAGGTGGTGCGGCAGGTCGGCGGCCATGTCGATCGAGAGCTGGAACACCGGCACGTCGGCCTCGGGGTAGAGCCAGGTCAGCACCGACCACGCGCCATGGTCGAGGCCCCAGGTGTCATCGCCCTCGGCATGGTGGGCGGCCAGCGCCGTCAGCACCTCGCGTGCGCGGTCGGGGGCGCCGGGGGCCGGATAGGACTGCGCGTAAAGCTCGTCCGGAAAGCCGTAGAAGTCGTGGATCGTGCGCGGCATCGCCGAGACATCGACCAGCGTCGAGCCCCGCGTCATCCAGTGCGCCGAGACGACGAGGATCGCCTGCGGGCGCGGCAGGGCCTGTCCGAGCGCCGCCCAGCTGCGCCCGTAGGCCGTGTCCTCGATGGCGTTCATCGGCGTGCCGTGGCCGAGGAACACGACCGGCAGGCGGTCGGAGGCGGCGAAGCGGTCCCTGAGGCGGGCAAGGTCCTGGGCGACGGTCATGGCGGGGTCTCCGGGCGGGGGCGTTGGTCCGAAAGCTAAGCGACGGCGCGGGCCTGCGAAAGCGGCCGGGTCGCACAGCGATGGTGCGCGGGCGGCGGGGTCGCACAGCGATGGTGCGCGGGCGGCGGGGCGCGGCCCCCGGACTGTAACCAAGGGTCACGTCCGTTTGACAGCGCGCGACGGGGGCGGGGCTTGCCGCAGGGCCGGGCATCCGGTCTACAAGGCGGAACCCTGCGCCCCGGAGGAGGCCCCATGCAGACCGTCCCGAGCCTGCGGCGATGATCGACGCCGCGCTCCTGCCGCTGCAACGCCGCGTGCTGGCCCCCCTCGCGGGCGGGCTGGTCCGGCTGGGCGTGCGGGCCGACAGCGTGACGGTCGCGGGCTTCGCGGTGGGCGTGCTGGCGGTCCCGGCGCTGGCGATGGGCTGGTGGGGCGCGGCGCTGGCCTGCCTCGCGCTGAACCGGCTGGCCGACGGGCTCGACGGGGCGGTGGCGCGGCTGAGCGGGCCGACCGACCGGGGCGCGTTCCTCGACATCGCGCTCGACTTTGTCTTCTACGCGCTCTTCCCGCTGGGCTTCGCGCTGGCCGACCCGGCCGCCAATGCCCTGCCCGCCGCCGTGCTGATCGCGGCCTTCGTCGGCACCGGCTCGTCCTTTCTTGCCTTCGCCAGCATCGCCGCCCAGCGCGGGCTGAGCGCCGCGGACTACCCCGCGAAGGGCCTCTACTACCTCGGCGGGCTGACCGAGGGCTTCGAGACGATCGCGCTCTTCGTGCTGATGTGCCTCTTTCCCGGCGCCTTCCCGGCGCTGGCCTGGCTCTTTGCGGCCACCTGCGCCGTCACCACGCTAACCCGCTGGCACCAGGGCTGGCAGGTCTTCGCCCCCGACCGCTGACCCCTGACATCCGACGACGCGACCCCACCCCGACCCCGACACACGGAGACCCCATGCGACAGACGCTTCTTGCCCTTGCGGCCCTCGCCCTCGCCCCTGCCCCGGCGCTTGCCGACTGGCAGGACACCCTCGACGCCGCGCGCGGCCAGACGGTCTATTTCAACGCCTGGGGCGGGGATCCGCGCACCAACGACTTCCTTGCCTGGGTCAGCGAACAGACCGAGGCGCTCTACGGCGTCACCGTCTCGCACGTGAAGCTCACCGACACTGCCGAGGCCGTCACCCGGGTGATCTCGGAACGGGCCGCGGGCGTGACCGAGGGCGGGTCGGTGGACCTGATCTGGATCAACGGGCCGAATTTCCTCGCGATGAAGGAGCAGGACCTGCTGCACGGGCCCTTCGTCGCGGACCTGCCGAACGCGCGCTACCTCGACCTGTCCGAGACGAGCGCCGCCAGCGTCGACTTCACCGTGCCGGTCGAGGGCATGGAGAGCCCGTGGCGGCTGGCGAAGTTCGTCTTCTTCCACGACAGCGCCCGGGTCGCGGCCCCGCCCGCCAGCATGGCCGCGATGGTGGACTGGGCGGCGGCCAACCCGGGCCGGCTGACGCACCCGGCGCCGTCGAACTTCATGGGGGCGACCTTCCTGAAGCAGGCGCTGGTTGAACTGGCCCCCGATCCGGCGGTGTTGCAGGCCCCGGTGACCGAGGACGCCTTCGCGGCAACCGTGGCGCCGCTCTGGGACTGGTACGACGCGCTGCGCCCGAACCTGTGGCGCGGCGGCGCGACCTACCCGGAGAACGAGTCGGTGCAGATGCAGCTGCTGAACGACGGCGAGGTCGACATCGCGATGGCCTTCGACCCGGCGGCGGCGGCGGCGGGCATCGCCCGCGGCACCCTGCCCGAGAGCACCCGTGTCTTCGTCCCCGAGGGCGGCACCATCGGCAACATCTCCTTCGTGGCGATCCCGTTCAACGCGGCGCACCGCGAGGGCGCCGAGGTGGTGGCGAACTTCCTCCTCGACCCGGCCACGCAGGCGCACATGCAGAACATCGAGGTGCTGGGCTCCTTCTCGGTCCTTGACCCGTCGACCCTCGACGCCGACGCGCAGGCGGCCTTCGACGCCCTGCCCTCGTCGCCCGCGCTGCCATCGCTGGCCGATCTCGGCCCGACCCTGCTCGAGCCGCACCCGTCGTGGATGACGCGCCTGACCGAGGCCTGGGCGGTGCGCTACGTCGAATGAGGTCGGACGGGCGTCTCCTGCGCGGGGCCGTGCTGGCAGCCGTGGGGGCCGGTCTGCTGGCCCCCATCGCCCTCGGCCTCTGGGAGACGCTGCGCCCGGCCTTCGGCGTGCTGCCCGCGCTCGGGCGCACGGCGTGGTCGCTGGAGCCCTGGGCCGAGCTTGCGGCGCTGCCGGGGGTGCGGACCAGCCTGATGCTGACGCTCTGGACCGGGATCGGCTCGACCGTCCTGTCGCTGCTGCTGGCCCTCGGGGCCGCCGCGGCGCTGTATGACCGGATCGGCGGCGGGCGCGGCGGGCGCTGGCTGACCCCGTTCCTCGCCATTCCGCACGCGGCGATGGCGGTGGGCCTTGCCTTCGTGCTCGCCCCCTCCGGCTGGCTGGCGCGCCTGCTGGCCGAGCCGCTGGGCTGGACCCGTCCGCCCGATATCGCCAGCGTCAACGACCCATGGGGCCTGGCGCTGATGATCGGGCTGATGATCAAGGAAATCCCCTTTCTGCTGCTGGTCATCCTCGCGGCGCTCGGCCAGCTTCCGGTCCGCCGCCACATGGCGATGGGCCGGGCGCTCGGGTACGGGCGGGGCATCGTCTGGATCAAGGTGATCGTCCCGCAGCTCTGGCCGCTGATCCGGCTGCCGGTGTGGGTGGTGCTGTCCTATGCCCTGTCGAACGTGGACATGGCGCTGGTGCTCGGCCCCTCGACCCCGCCGGTGCTGGCGGTGGCGGTCATGCGCTGGTTCACCGACCCCGATATCACGATGCTGCTGCCGGCCTCGGCGGGGGCGATCCTGCAGGCGGGCGTCGTGCTGGCGGGCGTGGCGCTGTTCCGGGCGGCCGAGCTTGCGGCGGCGCGGCTGGGGCGCTGGTGGCTGCGGCGGGGCGGGCGCGGGCTGAGTTTCGAGCCGGGGCTGGTGCTGGCGCGCGGCCTCGTACTGGCCCTGCTCGCCACCGGGGCGCTGGCGATGCTGTCGCTGGCGGTCTGGTCGGTCGCGTGGCGCTGGTCCTTCCCGCACGTGCTGCCGGAAAGCTGGTCGGCGAAGCCCTGGCAGATGGCCGAACGCGGCTGGCGCGAGGTGCTCGGCAACACGCTCTTGCTGGCGCTCGCCTCGGTCGGGGTGTCGCTGGCGCTGGCCGTCGCGTGGCTGGAGGGTGAGGACCGCGCCCGGCGCGGGCGCGCGGGCTGGGCGGAGGCGCTGATCTACCTGCCGCTGCTCTTGCCGCAGATCGGGTTCCTCTACGGGCTGAACGTGGTCTTCCTGCGGCTGGGCGTCGGCGGCACCACGCTGGCGGTGATCTGGGCGCAGGCGCTCTTCGTCTTTCCCTACGTGATGATCACGCTGTCGGACCCGTGGCGCGCGCTCGATCCGCGCCTCGTGAACGCGGCGGCGGCGCTCGGGGCCTCGCCCCTGCGGCGGCTCTGGGCGGTCAAGCTGCCGGTGCTCTTGCACCCGATCGCCACCGCGGCGGCAATCGGGGTCGCGGTGTCGGTGGCGCAGTACCTGCCCACGCTCTTCATGGGGGCCGGCCGGGTCCCGACACTGACCACCGAGGCGGTCACCTTGTCCTCGGGCGCGGACCGGCGCATCGTCGGGGTCTATGCCACGCTGCAGGCCGCCCTGCCCTTCGCGGCCTACGGGCTGGCCTTCCTGATCCCGGCCCTGCTGCACCGCAACCGCGCCGACCTGAGGGGAACCGCATGAGCCTGCGACTGGAGGCGCTCGAGATCGTCGGGCCGGGGGGCGCGCTCTTCCGGCCGCTGTCGCTGGAGGTGGCGCGCGGCACCGTCGTCACCGTCATGGGGCCGTCCGGGGTGGGCAAGTCAACGCTGCTCGACGCCATCGGCGGACATCTCGCCCACGGTTTCCGGGCGCGCGGCCGCGTCGTGCTGAACGGGCGCGACGTGACGGGGATCGCGCCCGAGCGGCGGCGCATCGGGCTGATGTTCCAGGACGCGCTGCTCTTTCCGCACCTGAGCGTCGGCGACAACCTCGCCTTCGGCCTGCCGCCCTCGGTCCGGGGCCGGGCGGCGCGGGCCGCGCGGGTCGACCAGGCGCTGGAGGACGCGGGGCTCGCGGGGTTCGGCGACCGCGATCCCGCGTCGCTGTCGGGAGGGCAGCGGGCACGGGCGGCGCTGATGCGGACCCTCCTCGCCGCCCCGGACGCGCTGCTGCTGGACGAGCCCTTCTCGAAGCTCGACGCCGGGCTGCGCGACGAGCTGCGCAGCTTCACCCGCAGCCATGTTGAGACGGCCCGCATCCCGGCACTGCTGGTCACCCACGACCCGGAGGACGCCGCCGCGATGGGCGGCGGCGTGGTGCAGCTCGGCGCCTGAGCCGGTCAGATCAGCAGGCGGCGCGGATCGGCCAGAAGCCCGGCGTAATGGGTCAGGAAGCGCGCGGCATCCGCCCCGTTGATGACCCGGTGATCGTAGGTCAGGTCCAGCGGCACCATCGGCTTCGGCTGGAAGGCCGCGCCGTCCCAGACCGGCTTCATCGCCGTCCGGGTCAGGCCGAGGATCGCCACCTCGGGCGGGTTCACGATGGGGGTGAAGGCGGTGCCGCCCAGCCCGCCGAGGTTCGAGATCGACATCGACGCGCCGCCCATCTCGTCCGCGCCGAGCTTGCGCGCCTGCGCCCGCCCGGCGAGATCGGCAAGCTGGCCCGCGATGGCCCAGAGGCCCAGCCGGTCGGCGTTGCGGATCACCGGCACCACGAGGCCGTACGACGTGTCCACGGCGATCCCGATATGGACGTAGTCCTTCAGGATCAGCGTTTCGCCGTCCGCACTGAGCGAGGCGTTGAACTTCGGGAAGGCGCGCAGGGTGCGGGCCAGCGCCACGACATGGAAGGCGAGCGCGGTCAGCTTCAGCCCGCGCGCCTGCGCCTCGGCCTTCCAGCCCTGGCGCAGCGCCTCGACGGCGCTCAGGTCGGCCTCGTCATGGTGGGTGACCGACGGGATATGGGTCTGCGCCGCGCCCAGGTTGCGGGCCGCGAGCCTCGCCAGCCGCGACATCGGCTCTTCGGTCACCGGCCCCCAGGCGGCGTGATCGGTTTCCCAGGCGGCGGTGCTGGCGGAGGCACCGGGCGCAGCCGGGGCGGCGGTCCCCTCGATGTCCTCGCGGCCGATGGTGGTGCGGCCCAGTTCGCGGGCGCGCGCCTCGATGTCGATGCCCTTGCGTCCGGCGAGCGCGCGGACCGAGGGCGAGGCCTTGATCTGATCCATCGTCCCGCCCCTTACCAGACTGCCGAGATGTACTGGGTTTCCATGAACTCGAGCATCCCCTCGTGGCCGCCCTCGCGTCCGAGACCGGACTGCTTGGTGCCGCCGAACGGGGCGGCGGGGTCGGACACGAGGCCCCGGTTCAGGCCGACCATGCCGTAGTCGAGCCGTTCGCAGACCTGCATCGCGCGCTTGAAATCGCCCGAAAAGACATAGGCGACAAGCCCGTACTCGGTGTCGTTCGCGCGCCGGATGACGTCGTCGGTGTCCTCGAAGGTCTGGACCGCCGCGACCGGGCCGAAGATCTCGTCATGGACGCAGTCGGCACTCTCGGGCACGTTCGACAGCACGGTCGGCGGGTAGAGGAAGCCCTTGCCCTCCGGCACCACGCCGCCGCACTCGACGGTCGCGCCCTTCGCCACCGCATCCGCCACGAAGGCCGCGACCTTGTCGCGGGTGTCGGCGTTGACCAGCGGGCCGACATCCACCGACGGATCGCGCCCGTCGCCGAGCTTCAGCGCCGACATCGCCGCCGTCAGCTTGGCGGTATAGGCCTCGGCCACCGCCTTGTGGACATAGATCCGGTTCGCGGCGGTGCAGGCCTCGCCGAGGTTGCGCATCTTGGCAAGCATGGTGCCCGCAACCGCCTCGTCGAGATCGGCATCCTCGAACACGATCAGCGGCGCGTTGCCGCCGAGTTCCATCGCCGGTTTCAGCACCTGGTCCGAGGCCGATTTCAGCAGCTTCCGCCCCACCCCGGTCGAGCCGGTGAACGAGATCACCCGCACGCGCGGGTCGTGCAGCATGTGGTCCACCAGCGCCCCGGTGCGGCGCGACGGCAGCACGTTGACCAGCCCCTTCGGCACGCCGGCCTCTTCCAGCAGCGGCATCAGCGCCAGCATGGTCAGCGGCGTCTCGGAGGCGGGCTTGATGATCACGCCGCAGCCTGCCGCCAGTGCCGGGGCGATCTTCCGTGTGCCCATCGCGGCGGGGTAGTTCCACGGCGTCACCAGCACGGCGAGGCCCGCAGGCTTGTGCTGGACGATGATCCGCGCGCCCGAGGCCGGGGCGCGGGTGATCATGCCGTCGGCGCGCACGGCTTCCTCGGCGAACCAGCGGAAGAACTCGGCAGCATAGGTGGCCTCGCCCATCGCGTCGGTGCGGGCCTTGCCGTTCTCCAGCGTGATGAGCCGGGCGAAGTCCTCCAGCCGGTCGGTCATCAGCTCCCAGGCGCGGCGCAGCACTTCCGAGCGGGCGCGCGGCGTGCGGGCGGCCCAGTCGGCCATCGCGCGCTCGGCGGCGTCGAGCGCCGCGTCGGCATCCGCGATCTCGGCGGAGGCCACGGAGGCGATCACCGTCTCGTCGGCGGGGTTGATGACGTCGAACCGGGCGCCCTCGGCGCCGGGGCGGAAGGCCCCGTCGATGTAGAGGTCGCTGGGCAGGGCGTCGAAGTTCAGGATCGGAGCGGTCATGGGAGCGTCCTTTTTCAAAGCAGGTGGCGCAGCGGGCTGTCGAGCCGGTCGGCGAAGCCCGCCAGCAGAGCGACGGCACCCGGGGCATCGAGCTGGGCCGCGCCGCATTCGAGCGTGACCGTCAGCCGGTCGCCGTGCCGGGTCAGGGTCAGCACCGGCACGTCCTCCGGGCCCAGCGACAGGCTGGCGAGGCGGCTGTCGCGCAGGTCGCGCAGGCGCAGGTCGGGGGCCGCGTCGGCCCCGGCGGGCGCGGTGCCCGACAACGGTCCGGGGGTCGTGGCATAGGCCGTCTCGGTGCCGAAGCGCTGGACCGCGACGACCGCCGGGCGGCCCAGCGCCGCGCCCGCGAGGGCGGCCAGCAGGGCGGCCTCGCCGAGGTCAGTCTCCCCGGCGGCCCAGTCGGCGAAGGCTGCGAAGGCTTCGGAGTCCACCTCGGCGGTCAGGTGCCGGGCGGGAGCCGCCGCAGCGGTTGCCGGGGCCGCCTCGGCGGCAGGCATGGCGCGCAGCGTGTCGAGGTCCCGCACGTGGAAGGGCTGGGGATACCCGGCCTCGGCCAGGCGGGCGAGGTCGAGCCCCTCGGCCAGCGCCAGACGCCGGGCCTTCGGCGAGGCGAGGATGCGGTCCCCGGGGGCTGTGCCCTTGGCCGGGGCTGCAGGCGGGGCCGGACGCCGGGCGGGCGCCTCGGCAGGGGTCGGGGTCGGCGCGGGGGCCGGGGCCTTGGCCGATGCGGGGGCCGCCACAGCACCTGCCTTGCGCACCAAGGGGGTCCCCGGCTTTTCGGGCGAGATCACCGCGATGGTCTGGCCGGTCGGCACCTCCTGCCCCGGCTCGGCCAGAACGGCGGCGAGCCAGCCATCGGCCCCGGCGGGCACTTCCATCGTGCTCTTGTCGGTCTCGACCTCGAACAGCAGGTCGTCGGCGGCCACCTTGCCGCCCGGCTCGATCAGCCACGAGACGAGCAGGCCGCTGTCCTGCGCCATCCCGAGGGTCGGCATGATGACCGTCGTGCCCTCGGGCAGCGGTGCCTCGTCGGCGGCGGAGCCGTCCGCCGGGGTGTCGGCCGGGCTTTCGGACGGGGCCGGGTCGTCGGACAGCGCCTCGCCCTCGGCCGCGATCAGGGCGATCACCTCGCCCACCGGCACATCGGCGCCCTCACCCGCCGTCACCCGCGTCAGGGTGCCGGTCGCCTGCGCCTCGACCTCCATCGTGGCCTTGTCGGTCTCCACCTCGAACAGCACGTCGCCGGACACCACCGCGTCGCCCGCCGCCTTGTGCCAGGCGACGATGTGACCGGTGTCCTGCGCCATGCCGAGGGCGGGCATGATCACCTCATGCGGCATGGATCATCTCTCCTGCGCACAGGCGGCGGGCCATCTCGACCACCTTCTCCGGGGTCGGAACGGTCAGGTCCTCCAGCGCCGGGCTGAACGGCACCGGCACGTCCATCGCGCCGAGGCGCATCACCGGCGCGTCGAGGTGGTAGAAGGCCGCCTCGTTGATCCGGCTGGCGATTTCCGAGGTCACGCCGAAGCTCTGGTGTCCCTCGTCCACCACGATCACGCGGCTGGTCTTCTTGGCCGAAGCGATCAGCGTCTCGGTGTCGAGCGGCACGATGGTGCGCGGGTCGATCACCTCGGCGCTGATGCCCTCGGCGGCCAGCGTCTCGGCGGCCTTCTCGCAGACCTGCACCATCGAGGAGGTGGCGATCAGCGTGATGTCGCGGCCTTCCCGCTTCACGTTGGCCACGCCGAAGGGGATCAGGTACTCCTCCTCCGGGACCGGGGCCTTGTCGTTGTACATCAGCTTGTCTTCGAAGATCACGACCGGGTTGTTCTCGCGGATCGCGGTCTTCATCAGGCCCTTCGCCTCGTAGGCCGAGGAGGGCAGCGCCACCTTCAGGCCCGGGATGTGGGCCACCAGCGCGTGCAGCGACTGGCTGTGCTGGGCCGCCGAGCGCCGCGTCGCGCCGAGGTTGGTGCGCAGCACCATCGGCACGCGCAGGGTGCCGCCGGACATGTAGTGGATCTTCGCGGCCTGGTTGCAGAGCTGGTCCATCACCAGGAACAGGAAGTCGCCGAACATCAGGTCGACGACCGGGCGGGTGCCGGTCATCGCGGCGCCCACGGCCATGCCGACGAAGCCGGGTTCGGAAATCGGGGTGTCGATGACGCGCCCGGTGCCGAACTCGTCCACGAGGCCCGCCAGGACCTTGAACGGCGTGCCGGCCTCGGCGACGTCCTCGCCGATGATGAAGACCGTCTCGTCGCGGCGCATCTCCTCGCGGAGCGCCTCGTTGACGGCCTGGGACAGGGTGATCTCGCGCATCGGGGTCTCCTCAGGCACCGGGACGGAAAACGGAGGGGTCGGTGGGGGCATAGACATGCAGGTCCACCTCCGCGCCGTCGGGATAGGCGGCGGCCAGCGCGTACTCGACAGCGGCCTTGGCATCGGCTTCGATCTCGGCGTTCAGCGCCTCGATCTCGGCCTCGGTGGCGAGACCCTGCGACACCAGCCAGCCGCGGAAGCGGATGATCGGATCGCGGTTGTCCTTCCAGTCCTTCTCTTCCGCCTTCGAGCGGTAGTACTCGCGGTTGATGTCGCCGACGTGGTGGCCGTGGTAGCGGTAGGTCATCAGTTCGATGAAGAACGGACCCTCGCCTTTGCGGGCCCGCTCGACGAGGCCCTCGGTCAGCGTGTTGACCGCAAGCACGTCCTGCCCGTCGACCTGGTGCGCCTCGATCCCGAAGGCCTCGGCGCGGCCGCGGATCGACCCGGCGGCAATCTCGTCGGTTTTCGTATACTCGGAGTATCCGTTGTTCTCGCAGGCGTAGATGACCGGCAGTTTCCACAGCGCGGCCATGTTCATCACCTCGTACCAGAGGCCCTGCGCGGTTGCGCCGTCCCCGAAGAAGCACACGGCAACATCCTGCTTTCCCAGCATCTTCGAGGTCAGAGCGGCCCCGGTGGCGATGCCCATCGAGCCGCCGACGATGGCATTGGCCCCGAGGTTGCCGTTCGAGGTGTCGGCGATGTGCATCGAGCCGCCCTTGCCCCGGCAATAGCCCTCGGCCTTGCCCAGAAGCTCGCAGAACATCTCCTTGAACTCGGCGCCCTTGGCGACGCAGTGGCCGTGGCCGCGGTGGGTCGAGGTGATCTTGTCCTCGGTGGTCAGCGCCTCGCAGATGCCGACCGCCACGGCTTCCTCGCCGGAATACATGTGGGTCAGGCCCGGCATCTTGGCCGAGAGGTAGAGCTGGTTGGCGTTGTCCTCGAAGGTGCGGATGCGGACCATCTGCCGGTACATGCGCAGGTAGTCTTCGCTGTTGCCCTTCGGCGCGGCCTTCGCGGCCCGCGACGTCTTGGTGGCGCACATGGCGGCCCCTCCGGTGGTCTGGGGCGGGAACGACCCGCCCGGGTGTCTGAACGGCCGGTCCCGCGCCCGCGCCCGCCCCGCGAGGGACGCGCGCGGCGCGGCCGGTCTCAGTAGCGGTTGGCGATCGGCAGCTCTTCGGCAGGGAAGAGCGAGATGACCTCGCAGCCGGTCTCGGTCACGACGACCTCTTCCTCGATCCGGGCGGCGGAGTAGCCGTCGGCGGCCGGGCAGTAGGTTTCGAGCGCGAAGACCATCCCGGTCTGGATTTCCATCGGGTGCTCCAGCGAGACCGCGCGGCTGATGATCGGCCGCTCGTGCAGCGCGAGGCCCAGTCCGTGGCCGAACTGCAGGCCGAAGGCGGCGTCCTCGTTCGGGAAGCCCAGGCTCTCGGCGGTCGGCCAGACCTCGGCCACCTTGTCGGTGGTCACCCCCGGCTTGATCATCGCGATCGAGGCATCGATCCACTCGCGGGCCTTCACGTAGGCGTCGTTCTGCGCCGGTGTCGCGCGGCCCACGTTGAAGGTCCGGTAGTAGCAGGTGCGATAGCCCTGGTAGCTCTGCAGGATGTCGAAGAAGCACTGGTCGCCGGGCCGGATCAGCCGGTCGGTGAAGTTGTGCGGGTGCGGGTTGCAGCGCTCGCCGGAGATCGCATTGATCGCCTCGACGTCGTCCGAGCCCATCTCGTAGAGCAGCTTGTTCGACAGCGCGACGATGTCGTTCTCGCGCACGCCCGGTTTCAGCTCTTCGTAGATCATGTGGTAGACGCCATCGACCATGGCGGCGGCCTGCGTCAGGAGCTGGATCTCGTCCCAGTTCTTGATCTCGCGCGCCGCCAGCATGATCTGCTGACCGTCGACGACCTTGATGCCCTCTTCCTGAAGCGCGTGGAACATCGCGGTTTCGGCGTAGTCGACGCCCACGGGCATGTCGGCCATGCCGGCGTCCTTGATCAACTGGGCGATCATCTTGGCGTATTTGCGCATCAGGCCGAACTCGGGCGGGATGGTGCCGCGCATGCCGACGACGCCGGCGAGGCAGTGGTCGGGTTCCAGCCAGTCGGAGTAGCGCTGGTGGTGGACGGCGGCCGAGCCGAAGTCCCAGACATAGGGGCTGTCATCGCCGGTCAGCAGGCAGAAGCGGCACATCTTGTCCCGTTCCCACTCGCCGATCTTGGTGGCCGAGACATAGCGGATGTTGTTGACATCGAACAACAAAAGCGAGCCTGCCTGCGAGTTCTGCAGCGACTGGCGGGTGCGCGCGAGGCGGTAGCGGCGCAGCCGGTCATGGTCGATCCGGCGTTCGAAATCGACCGAGCCGTGGCCCCAGGCGGGCAGGCGGTCGCGCCACTCCCAGTTGGGCTCGAGGTCTTGGGGCGTCAGCAAATTCGGCATCAGGGCGCGGGTCATGGCGGGGGTCCTTTCAAGCGCCTCGGGGCCGGACTGCGGGTCCGGCAGCGCGTCGGCGGGTCGTCGGTTTAAAGTCGGTATCGCGTCGGTATCGTGTCGATGCGCCCGGCCGCGGCCCGGAGGCCGCCCGCCGGGCGCGCCCGGGTCACTGGATGCACCAGCCGCCGTCGATGTGGATCATCTGGCCGGTCATGTAGTCGCTGTCGGAACTGGCGAGGAAGGCGGCGGTGCCCTTCACGTCGTCCGGGTAGGAGACGCGCTTGATCTGCAGCGCGTCGCGCACGATGTCGTCGTAGGCCTGGCCTTCGCGCTCCTTGAAGCCGATCTCGATCAGGTCCTTGTCGAGCTGTTCCCAGAGCGGGGTGACCACGACGCCGGGCGCGTAGCCGTTCACGGTGATGCCGTGCTCGGCCAGCGCCACCGCGCCGCAATGCGTCAGCGCGAGGCAGCCGTATTTCGACGTGCAGTAGACGGTCACGTCGACCAGCGGCTTGCGGGAGGCGATCGAGCCGACGTTGATGATCTTGTAGGGATAGTCGCGCTTGCCCTGGGCGATCATCTGGCGCGCGGTCTCCTGCATGCCGAGCCACATCGCCTTGGTGTTGACGTTCATGATCATGTCCCAGTTGTCTTCATCGATATCCATGAAGAACCGGGGCTTGTTCAGGCCCGCGTTGAAGAGACCGACGTTGATCTCGCCGAAGGCCTCGACGGTCGCGGCGACGGCGGCGGCGTTGTCCTCGCGCTTGGTCACGTCCATCTTCACCGCGATCGCGCGGCCGTTGCCGGCGGCGTTGATCGCGTCGGCGACCTTCTGCGCCTCGGCGATGTCGATGTCGCCGATGCAGACATTCGCGCCCTGTTCGGCGAAATGCTCGGCGTTCTTCGCACCCATGCCCTTGGCGGCACCAGTGATCAGGATGTTCTTGCCCTTCAGGCGGGTGGGGTCCATGGGTTGTCCTCCCTCAGTTCTTAACCCGGTGGTGATCGGTCGATGACGGCGTCGGCGCGGGCCTGCGCCTGCTGCAACGCCTCGCGCGGGGTCGAGATCCCGCGCAGCATGTCGTGGAATTCCTCGCCGCAGATCTGGATGATCTCGGCAATCTCGGGGACCGGCGGGCGCGGCCAAAACTGGAGCTCGTCGCGCCAGGACATGGCGTCGAGCGCCTCGAAGACCGGCGAGATCCGTCGCACCTCGGGGTCGGCCCCGACCGAGTAGCGCGGGTTGGTGCGGCTGCCGTTCTGGATGTAGAGCTTCTGCGCCTCGGGCGAGGTGAAGACCCGCAGCGCCTCGACCGCGTCGTCGAGCCGGTCCGGCGCGATATTGGCCGGGATGCCCATGACATACCCGCCGACCGGCGCCAGGTTGGCGCAGCCCGGGGCGGCCGGGTGCGGCAGGTAGCCGGTCTGGCCGTAGGCGGGCGAGGACGGGTCGAGCTCAAAGTACGGCGCCAGCAGCGTGTAGCCATAGGCCATCGCGATCTGGCCCTGCGCGTAGGGGCGCACCCGCTCGTACCAGGACATCGACAGGATGTCGGGCGGCGAATAGTCGAGAAGCCGCATCAGGTAGTCGGCGGCAGCCCGGCCGCGCTCGGTGTCGATCGTGGGCCGGTAGCCGCCCGCGGCGAGCCGGTCGGTGTCGAAACCCCCGGCGCTCTCGGGGAGGTCAAGAACGGGCTGTCCGAAGTCGGCCATCGTCATCAGGACGGTATGACCCAGCGCCGTGCCGCGGGCGGCGTTCCATGCGATCCCGTAGCGACCGCGTTGCGGGGCGTGGAGGACGCGCGCGGCCTCCAGCAGCTGATCGGTGGTGGCGGGCGGCTCCAGCCCGGCCTCGGCGAAGAGGTCGCGGCGGTAGAACAGCAGCTCGGGCGTGGTCTGCGCCGGAACGCCGTAGGGCCGCCCGCCCCAATGCGCCGCGGTCCACCCGGCGGTGTGGAAGTCGGCGGGATCGAGCCGCTCGACATCCATGATCGCGTCGAGCGGATGCAGGATCCCGGCCTCGGCGAAGGCGCCGACCCAGGGCAGGTCGATCGCGATGATGTCGTAGTTGGAGGTCTTGCGCTCGGCGTTGCGCAGCGCCTCGTCCCTGAGCCGGTCGATCGAGAAGGCCCGTTGCTGGATGCGGGTGCCGATGGCGTGCTCGAACTGGCGCTTGAGGTTCTCCATGACCATGAAGGTCGGATCGCCGTGGACCAGCACGCGCAGCCCGCCGGGCAGGGTCAGCGGCTCGGTCAGGACCTGCAGCGGCGGCAACGCCTGCGCTTCGAGGTAGGAGCCACCGTAGTAGTATTCGCGCGCCTCGCGGGCCTCGTCCGCGCCGCCGAACTGCTGCGCGCCGAGGCGGCGGATGCGGCCCGACAACTGCATCCAGAGATCAAGCAGCGACTCGCTCGGGTGCAGCGAGAAGCTCTTGCCGCTGCGGGTGCGCGGGCGCTGCTCGACGAGGCCGCCGTCCACCAGGTCCTTCAGGCGCCGGGTGGCGGTGGCATAGGGCACGCCCGCGGCCGCGATCAGCGCGGAGGGGGTGACGATCTTGCCTTCGAGATGGCCGCGCAGCAGGTGCAGGACCATCCGGTAGTGCGGCGAGGGCGCGAACAACTCGAGGCTGTCCTGCAGCTCGTCGCCGAATTTTTCGAGGAAGGTGACGGTCGAGAGCAGCTCACCCGCCGCGGCGGGCGCGCGCACGGGGTGTGTGCCCCGGACATCGCTGATGCTCTTCATGACCGTCATCGGTCGGTCCCCCTCCCCTGGGCTTGAGCGTCTCGTGCGCCCGGTCGAATTATTCGTTCTGGTGATTTCCGACTCGGGCATCTTCGTCTCCCTCTCCCGTATGTTCATTCTGGAGGCTGGCTTGGATGGTCGAATTATCCATATTGGATATCATGCTGTCCAATCTGGATGACTCAGCGGGGGCCGCCGGCGCGCCAGATGTCCAGTCTGAACCCAGTCGGATGATGCGGGGCACTTCGCTGCCCTTGCGATCCGGCGGAGGACAAACCAGACACAGGTCATCAACGGGAGGAGACCGACATGACCCTTCGCAAGACGTTCGCTGCCACCACCGCAGCGGCTGCCCTCGTGTGCGCAGGCGCCGCCGGCGCCGAGACCATGCGGATCGGCATCACGCAGAACAACGTGGGCGTGGACAGCTACCAGACCACCTATGAAAAGGCGTTCATCGCCGCGGCCGAGGCCAACCCGGACGTGGAAGTCGTCGTGCTCGACGCGGGCGGCGACGTCGCCCGCCAGATCGCCCAGATGGAAGACCTGATCCAGCAGGAAGTCGACGCCATCATCATCTGGCCGACCAACGGCGAGGCGGTGATCCCCGCCGTCCGCAAGGCCAGCCAGGCCGATATCCCGGTGATCGTGACCAACTCGAACATCGCCGAGGCGGGCTTCGACTTCGTGGCCTCCTTCTCGGGTCCGGACAACATCACGCAAGGGTCCCGCTCGGCCGAGATCATGTGCGACCGCTTCAAGGCGCTCGGCATCGAGAACGAGGCCCGCGTGGTGCAGATCTCGGGTCAGCCGGGCTACACCACCGCCATCGAGCGCGCCAAGGGGTTCGAGGATCGTCTGCCGGAAGTCTGCCCGAACGTGACGCTGGTCGAGACCCAGCCGGGCGACTGGAACCGCGAGAAGTCGCAGCAGGTGATGGAAGCCTTCCTCGTCAAGTATGACGACATCGACGGCGTCTACGCCGGCGACGACAACATGGGCGTCGGCGCGCTGAACGCGGCCAAAGCCGCCGGCCGGGCCGGGGACATCACCTTCGTCGGCGCGACCAACTTCGCCGTCGGCTACGAGGCGATGGCCGCGGGCGAGTACTGGGGTTCGATCTACCAGTCGCCGGTTGATGACGCGGAGGCCGCGCTGCAGACCGCGATCGACGTGCTCAACGACGAGGACGTGCCGTTCCTGAACTACTTCGACACGCCGAAGATCACCCAGGACAACATGGGCGAGTTCACCAAGCCGGTGTTCTGATCCCGGCCCAGGCCGACTTCGTTACGACATAAGGGACGCGCGCCCCCGCGGCGCGCGTCCGACCCCGCGCGAAAGGGAGGAGCGCATGGGCCGAGTGGAAGGACGCGTCTGTCTGGTGACGGGCGCGGCGAGAGGTATCGGGCGCGCGATCGGCGAGGCGCTCGTGGATGAAGGCGCCCGCGTCTGTTTCGCCGATCTCAACGCCGATCAGGTCAGTGATGTCGCCAGCGCGGCGGCAGCCCGCCCGGGGGCGGTTCCCGATGCGGCGATGGCCGCCGGGGTCGACGTGCGCGACCGCGCGCAGGTCCGGGACATGTACGCGGCGATTGCCGCCCGCTGGGGCCGCGTGGACGTGGTCTTCAACAATGCGGGCGTGAACAAGCCGATGAATTTCCTCGACGTGACCGAGGACAACTGGAATTTCATCATGGGGGTGAACGGCCTCGGGGTCCTGATCGGGATGCAGGAGGCCGCGCGCCAGATGATCGCGCAGGGGCCCGGCCCCGACGGCTGCACCGGCAAGATCGTCAACACCGCCTCGATCGCCAGCCGGCAGGGCTTCGACAACGTCGCCCCCTACTGCGCGTCGAAATGGGCGGTGGTGTCGCTGACCCAGTCGGGGGCGCGCGACCTCGCGAAACATGATATCACCGTGACCGGCTTCGCCCCGGGCGTGGTGGCGACCGAGATGTGGGAGCAGGTCGACCAGGACCTGATGGAGATCGGGGCCGCCGAGCGCCCCGGTCAGGCGATGGAGGAATTCTCGTCCGAGATCCTCCGGGGCCGCGTGGCCAGACCCGACGACATCACCGGGACGACGACGTTCCTGGCCTCGAAGGACAGCGATTACATGACCGGCCAGATCGTGATGATCGACGGCGGCATGACCCTCGTCTGAGGCCGGAGCGGGGGCCGGGGGGAGTGAGATGAGCGAGACGACCGACACCGGGGGGACCCGGGCGCAGGGGGCAAGGGAGGGACGCATGAGCGGACTGAGCAAGGAAAAGATCGGCGGGATCCTGGCGCGCCAGGGCATCCTCGTGGCCTTCGTGCTGTTCATGGTGGGCTTCGCGCTCGCCAACCAGCGCTTCATCGCCCCGGACAACGTCCTCGGCGTGATCCGCTCGTCGGCCATTCTCGGCGTGATGGCGCTGGGGGTCACCTTCGTGGTGATCTCGGGCAATCTCGACCTGTCGGTCGGCTCGATGATGTCGTTCTCGACCATCGTGGTGCTGGACCTGCACGACCAGATCGGCCCCGCGCTGGCGATCCCGGCGATGTTCGGGCTGACGCTGCTGATCGGGGCGGTGATCGGGTTCCTTGTCGGGTATCTCAGGCTCAACTCGCTGATCGTGACACTGGGCATGCTGTCGGCGATCCACGGGCTGACGCTGACCTGGTCGGGCGGCCAGAACATGGACATCGCCGACAAGGAAGGCACCTGGTTCAGCGTCTTCGGTCAGGGCAGCGTGCTGGGCATCCCGGTCCCGATCCTGATCTTCGCCGGGCTGGCGGTGGTGCTGGGGCTGATCCTCGCCAAGACCCCGTTCGGCCGGAAGGTCTACGCAGTCGGCGGCAACGGCGTCGCGGCGACCTTCTCGGGCGTCCGGCGGGCACGGGTGGTCTTCATGTGCTACCTCGCCTCGTCCTTCTGCGTGGCGACGGCGGGGCTGATCCAGGCCTCGCGCAGCCTCGGCTCGCAGAACACCGTGGGCCAGGGCATGGAGCTGGAGGTCCTGGCGGCGGTCATCCTCGGCGGCGCGTCGCTGCTCGGCGGGTCGGGCACGATCTTCAAGACGGTGATCGGCGTGCTGATCCTCGGCTTCATCAAGAACGGCCTGCTGCTGGTCGGGCTGCAGTTCTACGTCCAGTACACCGTGACCTGGGTGATCATCATCCTCGCGGTCTGGCTCGACATCGCGGCCAAGCGCGGCCGTCTCTGGTCCCCCATCGCGTGAGGAGAGGAACATCATGGCACCGGGCACTCTGAGCGGTCTGCTCCAGAAAGGCGCGATCTGGGGGTTCATCGTCCTCGAACTGATCTTCTTCTCGGTGGCGGGCGAGTTCCTGTCGCTGTCGGACAAGGCCTTCATGGACCTCGACAACATGCTGCTGCTGCTGAAGCAGAGCGCGCCGATCGGCATCATCGCGATGGGCATGACCATCGTGATGATCAACGGCAACATCGACCTCAGCGTGGGGGCGACCTTCGCCCTGGCGGCCATCGTGCTGCTCGACAGCATGACCTGGCCGATCTTCGCGGGCCTCGGCGACGGGGTGATCCCGGTCGCCATGGCGCTGGCGCTGCTGACCGGCATCGTGCTGGGGGCGATCAACGGCTTCATCGTGTGGAAGACCGGTGTCGACGCCTTCATCGTCACGCTGGGCGCGATGCTGGGCTATCGCGGCCTCGTGTTCATGTACAATGGCGAGCAGCCGACGAGCCACCTGAACTGGACGCTGGTCGACCTCGCCGAGGCGCAGCCGCTGGGCCTGCATGTCGCGACCTGGGCGCTGCTGATCGTCACCGTGCTGGCCTGGCTGGTGATGACGCGGACGGTCCACGGACGGAACGCCTATGCCATCGGCGACAACCGCGAGGCGGCGGTCAACGCGGGCATCCGGGTCGGGCCGCACATGATGCTGAACTTCATGGGCATCGGCTTCCTCGCGGCGCTGTCGGCGGTGGTGTTCTACTCGGAAAGCGGCTCGGTGAACCCGAACGACGGCGAACTCTACGAGCTCTGGGTGATCACGGCGGTGGTGCTCGGCGGCACCAAGCTGACCGGCGGCGCGGGCTCGGTGATCTCGACGCTGGGCGGGGTCATCGCGATCCAGCTTCTGCGCAAGGGCCTCGGGCACATCGGGGCGGATACCGAGACCGTGAACCTCGTGATCGGCCTGATCCTGATCGCGGTGCTGTTCCTCGACCGGCAACTCAACATCAAGGGCAAGGAGGCCCTGAAGGCATGAGCGACGCGACCCCTGCCCTGCGCCTCGACGGCATCGTCAAGACCTTCCCCGGCGTGCGCGCGCTCGACGGCGTCTCGTTCAGCGTGCTGCCCGGCGAGGTGCATGCCCTGATGGGCGAGAACGGCGCCGGCAAGTCCACCCTGATGAAGGTGCTGGGCGGCATCTACCAGCCCGACGAGGGCCAGATCACCGTCTCGGAAGTGCCGGTGGTGATGCGCTCGCCGCTCGAGGCCAAGGCGAAGGGCATCGTCTTCATCCACCAGGAACTCAGCCTCGCGACCGAGTTGTCGGTGGCCGAGAACATCTACCTCGGCGAGTTGCCGCGGAAGTCCTTCGGCCGGGTGGACTGGGCGACGCTGAACGCCCGTACCAACGAGATCTTGTCGCGGCTCAAGGTCGGCTTCGGCCCGGGCGACCGGGTGGGCGACCTGTCGATCGCCAACCAGCAGATGGTCGAGATCGCCCGCGCCCTGACGGTGGACGCCAAGGCGGTGATCTTCGACGAGCCGACCGCCTCGCTGACCGATGCCGAGAAGGTGGTGCTGTTCGACGTGATCGCCGACCTGAAGAAGGACGGCGTGGGCATCATCTACATCTCGCACCGGATGGAAGAGATCTTCCGGATCACCGACCGGATCAGCGTCCTGCGCGACGGCCAGTACCGCGGCACGCTGGAGACCGCGAAGACCAACGAGGAAGAGATCACCCAGCTGATGATCGGCCGCAAGCTGGACCTCAGCCGGTCCGAGGCGACCCACGCGCTCGGCGACGTGGCGCTCGAGGTGCGCGGGCTGACGGTGAAGGGGCTCTACGAGGATGTCAGCTTCGAGGTCCGCAAGGGCGAGGTGCTGGGCTTCTACGGGCTGGTCGGCGCCGGGCGCACCGAGATCGCCGAGACGCTGTTCGGGCTGCGCGAGCCGAGCGCCGGCACGATCCACCTGAACGGAGAGGAGGTGCGCATCCACTCGCCCGCCGACGCCATCGCGCGCGGCATCAGCCTGGTGCCGGAGGACCGCAAGGGCCAGGGCCTGGTGCTGGGGATGAACTGCCGGGACAACATGACCCTGCCGCAGGTCGATGACCTGACGGCCGGACCCTTCGTGGCCGATGGCGCGGAAATCGCGATCTTCGACCAGTACCGCGACCGGCTCGACATCCGCACGCCGGGCTGGAAGCAGCAGGTCGGCAACCTCTCGGGCGGCAACCAGCAGAAGATCGTGATCGGCAAGTGGCTGTCGATGCATCCCGACGTGCTGATCGTCGACGAGCCGACGCGCGGCATCGACGTCGGTTCGAAGTCCGAGATCCACAACCTGATCCGGGCGCTGGCGGCGCAGGGCTACGCCGTGATCGTCATCAGCTCCGAGATGCCCGAGGTCCTGCGCGTCTCGGACCGGATCGTCGCGATGTACTCGGGCCGGATCATGCGCACCTTCACCGCAGAGACCGTCACCGAGGACAACCTGATCCAGGCGATTTCCGGCATCGCGGCCAGCGCCGAGACCGCGGCCTGAGCCGATGCGGGTCGGCGTCGCAGGGCTGGGCCGGATGGGCGCGCCGATGGCGCGCCGCCTGATCGCGGCGGGACATCAGGTCGGCGTCTGGACCCGCGACGGCGCGAAGGCGGAAGACTTCGCCGCCACGCACGGCGCGACCCTCGCGGCGACCCCGGCCGCGCTGGCGCAGGCGTCCGAGGTGGTCATCGTCATGCTGGCCGACGACCGGGCGTCCGAGGCGGTGCATCTGGGCCCCGACGGGCTGTTCCGGGGCGCCGCCCCCGGCACGGTTCTGCTGGAGACCGGCACGATGAGCCCCGACCACCTCGCTGCCCTGCGGCAGGCGGCGCCGGAGGGCGTGCGCGTGATCGACGTGCCGGTGTCGGGCGCGACCCAGGCCGCGACCGAGGGACAGCTTGTCCTGATGGCCGGCTGCACCGAGGCGGAAGCCGCCCCCCTCGCCCCGGTGCTCGACGTGCTGGGACGCCGGGTGATGTGCCTCGGGACGCGCGGCGCGGGGGCGGTTATGAAGCTGGCGGTCAACGCCCTGCTGCACGGCGTCAACCAGGCCTTCTCCGAGGCGATGGCGCTGGCCGAGGCGGGCGGCATCGACCGCAGCGCGGCCTTCGACGTCTTCGAGGACAGCGCCGCGGGCGCGCCCATGCTGCGCTACCGTAGGCCGCTCTACCTCGACGAGGCGGCGCATCCGGTCAGCTTCACCGTCGCGCTCGCCCGCAAGGACATGGAAGTGGCGCTGGCGGTGGCCGGGGCGCACGGGATCGGGATGCCGCAGACCGCGCTGGCGCTCGACCGGCTCAGGCAGGCGGAGGCGGCGGGCTACGGCCCCCGCGACATGGCCGCGATGCTGGAATTCGCAGGAAAGGACAGAGCATGAAGGCCGCGCTTTTCGTCGGGGGCTGGGAAGGCCACGCCCCCACCGCGTTCGGGGACTGGTGCCGGGACCTGCTGGTGTCGGAAGGCGCCGAGGTCGTCGTCCACGACACGCTCGCCCCGCTCGCCGACCCGGACGGGATGGCGGACGTGGACCTGATCGTGCCGATCTGGTCCTCCGCGCGCTCGGGCCACAAGGAAGAATTCGGCAACATGCGCAAGGAGGAGGAGGACGGCCTGCTCCGGCTGATCGGCGCGGGATGCGGCCTCGCGGGGTGGCACGGCCACATGGGCGACGCGTTCCGCGACCGTCCGACCTATCACTTCCTGATCGGCGGCCAGTTCGTCGCGCACCCGCCGGGCTGGCCCGACAACCTGCAGCCCGAGGAAGACTACATCGACTACGACGTGACGATCACCCGGCCGGCCGATCCCATCGTCTCGGGCATCCGCAGCTTCCGGCTGCGTTCAGAGCAGTACTACATGCTGGTCGATCCCTCGAACGAGGTGCTGGCGACCACGACCTTCTCGGGCGATCACCTGTGGTGGATCGAGGGCACGGTGATCCCGGTGGTCTGGAAGCGCCGCTGGGACAAGGGGCGGGTGTTCTACTGCTCGATCGGCCACGAGCTGCGCGACCTGAAGGTGCCGCAGGTCACGGAGATCATGCGCCGGGGCATGCTCTGGGCCGCGCGCGGACAGGGCCGCTGAGCCGCGCGGGCCGGGTTCAGACCGACCCGGCCTCGACGAAGAAGTTCTGTGCCGTGCACATCGCCGCGTCGTCCGAGGCGAGGAACAGAACCATCCGCGCGATGTAGACCGGCGGGATCAGGTCGGGCAGGCATTGCCGCTGGCGGTGCTTCTCCAGCGCCTCGGGCGTGGCCCAGAGCGCCTTTTGCCGCTCGGTCATCACCCAGCCCGGCACCACGGTGTTGACCCGGATGCGGTGGGACCCGAGGTCGCGCGCCATGGTGCGGGTCAGCCCGTGCACGGCGGACTTGGCGGTGGTGTAGGCAGGCATGTTGCCCGACGCCTCCCACCAGCTGTTCGAGCCGAGGTTGATGATCGAGCCGCCCCCCGCCGCGATCATGCCCGGCGCGGTGGCCTGAATGGCGAAGAACATGTGGCGCAGGTTGGTCGCCATGCGCTCGTCCCAGTACTCCGGGGTCACGTCGCGCCAGTCGTGGCGGTCGTCGCGGGCGGCGTTGTTCACCAGCACCGTGGGCGGGCCCTGCCGGGCGGCGAGATCGGCCAGCGCGGCGCGCAGCGCGTCGATGTCGCGCAGGTCGGCGCGCGCGAAGGCGACGCGGTCGCCCAGGCGATCCGCCAGCGCCTGCCCCGCCTCGGCGTCGAGGTCCACCAGCCCGACCCGCGCGCCCTGCGCGGCGAAGGCAGTCACGATCTCGGCCCCGATCCCCGACGCGCCGCCGGTCACGACCACGGTGCGGTCGGCGAGGCTGGCATAGCGGGCGAAGCGGTCGGGATCGCTCATGCCAGCCACGTCCGGTAGTCGCTGACCAGCAGGTGGGTGGGGGCTTCGTCCTCCTCGATCTCGGCGAAACGGCCGATCGGTTCGCGGAAGATGTTGTCGGTCTCGTCGTCGTTCACCGTCGAGACCTCGCCGATCAGCACGTCGCCGCCCTCGCCCCAGAAGGCGTGCCAGTCGCCCGGGCGCAGGGTCACGCTCTCGCCGGGCGCGAGTTTCAGCTTCTCGCCGGGGGCGAAGTCGCGTGCGAGGCCGTCGCAGAAGACCCGGCCGCCGCGATCCCCGGCGAAGCCGCCCGCGTCGTCCGAGCCGTAGAGTTCCACCACCAGCGTCGCCCCGCCCCGGTTGATGATGTCCTCGGCCTTGATGACATGGGTGTGCATCGGGCTGAGCTGGTCCTGCTTCGAGATCAGCAGCTTCTCGGCATAGCACATGCCCCGCCCGGCGGTCAGGTCGGACAGGAGCCCGTTGCGCAGCGTGAAGAGGAAGAGCCCCATCTCGTCGTAGCGCCCGGCGCCGTAGTCGGTGATGTCCCAGCCGCAGCGCGCGTCGATGACGTGGCGGGCGTTGTCCTTCCGGGCCACGAAGGCGTCCGGGCTCCAGCGCGCGAAGGGCGGCAGGGTGAAGCCGTGGCGGCGGATCATCTCGTCGGCCTCGGCCATGATGGCGTTGATGCGGGAGCGTTTCATGCGGGAGGCCTCCTCGGGCGCGGGGCAGTCGGCCCGAGGTATGACGCGCCCGGCGGCCGGGCGTCAAGCAAGCGCTGTTGGCGCTATCAGGAGGGCGCGCTCACTGCAGCCTGCGCTCGACGGCGAGCCATGTCTCGCCGGACATCTCGACCCAGGTCAGGTCGAGGAAGGGCCAGCGCCCTGCCCCCTCGCGGATCTTGAAGAAGCCCTCGATCTGGTACCAGTGCGTGCCGGGACCGGCGGAACTCAGGTCGGGTTCGATCCCGGAAAACGCGAAGCGCTGGTCCGAACAGGTGACGCGCGCCGGGTCCAGATCGTACCACGCGTCCTCGCCGGGGCGGAGGCCCTCGGGACCGTAGGGCAGCGCGAACTGCTGCCCGGCCATCGGGCTGTCCCAGTCGTTGAAGTCGGCGTTGCAGAGAACCTCGATGTCGTCGTGCACCTGCATCGCGTGGGCGCGGTCGAACTGCAGCCGGAGAAAGGCGATCTGCCCGACATGCGCGGTGACGAAGCTCTCGAAGTCGGGCGTATTGTAGCCGGTCAGCGTGATCGCGGCGTCGAGTATCGGGATATCCGCCCCGGGGGCCGGGCCGGTCCCGCCCCCGCCGGGGCGCAGGATCGCCAGTTGCGAGCGGGCCGCTGCAAGGAACGAGCTGTCGGGATGGGCCGCGATGAAGGCGTCGAGCGCCTCGGGCGTCGCCGTGCGGACGGCGGCGAGAAACGCCACCTCGTCCTCGGGACGGTCGAGCGTCACGCTGTCCGAGCAGCTGTCGGTGAGGCAGGTCTTGCCCAGCGTCTCGTCATAGTAGGCGGGTTGCTGGAGGTGCCCCTCGACACTGCGGGCGAGGTCGTAGGTTTCGATCTGCGCGTCCGAGATCGCGGTCTCCAGGTAGAGCCCGGCCGTCAGCCGCGGCAGAAAGGTGCGGGTGAAGACGCCGAGCGTGTCCTCGGGCCGGTCGGAGGGCAGGTAGTCGAGCGCCTCCTGCCCGGCCCCGGCCGAGAAGATCACGAAACTGCCCACCGGGGCCGAGATCGGCGCCAGCCCGCGGGAGATCGAGGCGGACTTGGTCCCGGCGCGCGGTTCGAACGGGTTGTTCCGGCAGGCGTCGATGATGGCGACACTGAGCGAGACGCCGAGCTGTTCGAACTCGTCGAGCACCCCGTTATGGCCGTTGCGCAGCGCCAGCGAGGCGCGTTCGAGCACGCGGTCCGACCCGCTGGCGGGGGCATCGGTGGGCAGCAGGTAGTTCACTGCGCCATCGCTCCAGCCGTGCCCGGAAAAGACGAAGACCACCTCGTCACCGGTGGACAGAGTGTCCATGAAGTCGTCGAGCGCCTGCAGCGTGCCGTCGAGGCCGAGGTCGGTGTAGAGCGTCGAGCGATAGCCCATCCCGAGCAGCGCCGCGTGATAGGCCGCGGCGTCGTAGCCCGGATTGCGCAGGTCCTCGAGCGCGTCATAGGCCGAGTTTCCGATCACCAGCGCGTGGCGCCCGGCCAGCGCGGGCCCGGCGAGTGCAAGCATCAGGGGAAGGAGAAGAAGCAGGCGGATCAGGGGCATGGCAGGCGGTCTTCCCGTTGCGGACGAGGGGGCGGGATCGAACGGCAGTCCGACGCGGATCGCCTCACCCTGCCCCGATCCGGCGCCCCGGGTCAAACCCGCCGGGACCCTCAGTCGCCGTCGGGGCGCGGGCGGGCCGGGCCGCGGTAGGCGGCGGTCAGGTCGTCCGGCACCTCGGAGCCGTCGTAGAGAAACGGTAGGATGCCCTTGCGCAGCGACTTGCCGCGGGCGGCGCGGATCTCGGCATCAGAGACCGTGACGCGCTGCGCCGCGCGTCGGCCCCAGTCGGCCAGAAGCCCGTACAGCCGGTCGATCTCGGCCGCGTGCGCATCCCCCTTGGCGAGGTCGTGGAACTCCTCCGGGTCGGTCGCGAGATCGAACAGCATCGGGCGGAACCCGCCCTCGGCGTGCATCAGCTTCCAGCGCCCGTCGAACACCATGAAGAGGCGGCAGTCCTTCGGGTCGAGACCCAGTTTCACCGCCTGCCCGGTGGGCGAATAGTCGAATTCCGAGATCGCGCAGGCGCGCCAGTCGGGCGTCTCGCCCCGGAGCCAGGGCAACAGCGAACGGCCCTCGAGGATGTGGTCGGCGACCGTGCCGCCCGCCGCCTCGACGAAGGTCGGGGCGAGGTCGATCGACTCGACCAGCGCGTCGCAGGTGGTGCCGCGCGTCGCGTCGGCCTCCGGGCGCGGATCGTAGACGATCATCGGGATCTTCACGGACGGGTCGTGGAACAGTTCCTTCTCGCCCAGCCAGTGGTCGCCGAGATAATCCCCGTGATCGGAGGTCAGCACGATCATCGTGTCGGCCATCTGCCCGGTCGCCTCGAGGTGGTCGAGGATGCGGCCCAGCTGGTCGTCGCACTGCCGGATCAGCCCCATGTAGGCCGGGATCACCTTCTCGCGCACCTCGTCGCGCTGGAACGCCTGCGCGACCCGGTTCGCCATCCACGCGCCGTAGACCGGGTGCGGGTCCTCGCGCTCGGCCGGGTGCCGGGTCGCGGGCGGGACATGCCCGGGCCCGTACATCGCGTGATAGGGGGCGGGCACGATATAGGGCCAGTGCGGCTTGATGTAGCTGACATGGGCGCACCACGGCCCGGTCTGCGCCGCGATGAAATCGAGGGTGCGCGAGGTCAGCCAGGGTGTCTCGCTGTGTTCCTCGCGGATGTTGGCGGGTTTGTCGGCATTGCGGAACATCCAGCCCGAGGCGATGTCGCCGTCCTCGTCGACGCCCGCGTTGGCGAAATCGGCCCAGGGGTTCTCGCCCGGGTAGCCCTGCGCCTTGAGGTACTCGTTGTAAGGCGAGCGGCCGGGGTCGTAGAACCCGTCCGGACCCTGCGCCCAGAGCCCGTCGTCGCGGACCCAGACGTCGAAGCCGCATTCGGCCTGCCGCGCCCCGATCACGCTGTCGGGCGCGAGCCCGAGCCGCGCCATGCCGCGCGCGTCGGCCCGCATGTGGGTCTTGCCGATCAGCCAGCAGTCCATCCCCGCCGCGCGCAGGTGGTCGGCCAGGGTGATCTCGCCGACCCGGAGCGGGAAGCCGTTGAAGGCGGCGCCGTGCGACGAGACATAGCGCCCGGTGTAGAAGCTCATCCGGGACGCGCCGCAGATCGGCGACTGGACATAGGCGTTGGTGAAGCGCACGCCCATGGCCGCGACCCGGTCGAAGTTCGGCGTCTGAAGGTGCGGATGGCCCGCGCAGCCGAGATAATCGAACCGCAGCTGGTCATACATGATGAACAGGATGTTCATGCGCCCGCCCTCCCCCGCTGGCCCGGACCGGTCGTCCGCTGTCCGCTGATACCGGGGCCGGGCCGGGGCGTCGAGGGGGGCGCCGCCGCCGGGCGTCAGTCCGCGTCGACGAGATCGCCAAGCTCGGCGCGGGTCTCGGCGCTGGTGCGCAGCAGGTCGGCGCGCAGGGCCTCCGGCGGCAGGGCGCCGGTGGTCTTGACCGCGGTCTCGAAGGCCGCGAGCAGCCCTTGCAGGGCGGGCAGGCCGATCATCCCCGCCGATCCGGCCAGGTTATGGGCCGTCGCGGCCAACGCCGATGCATCGTCCTGCCCGGCCGCGAGCCGCGCCTCGAACACGGCGGCGTCCTGCGCGAACTGCGCGATCATGTCCCGGAACCGGGTGTCGCCCAGTGTCTCGCTGAACTCCGCCAGCTTCGCCGGGTCGAGCAGGTCCGCCGTGCCTGTCCCGGCCCCGGGGGTCGCGGCGGGGGGCGAAAGGTCCTCGTCCGCCCCGTAGCCTGCCAGCAGGGCGCGGAGGGCCGCGCGCGAGATCGGCTTGGTCAGGGTCTGCGGCATGCCGTTGGCGCGGAAGCTCGCGATCTCGGCCGGCAGGGCATGGGCGGTGGTGGCGACAATCGGGGTCGCGGCGTTCGGCCCGCCGCCCTCGCGGATGGCGCGGGCAGCCTCGGTGCCGTTCATGCCGGGCATGCTGATATCCATCAGGAGCAGGTCGAAGCGCGCGGTCGCGGCGGCAGCCACCCCGGCGGTGCCGTCGGCGGCCTCGGTCACGCGGTGGCCTTCCTGTTCGAGCATGGCGCGCAGGACCTCGCGGTTGATCGGGTTGTCCTCGACCATCAGCACCGACAGCGGCCCGACGGCGGCCCGGTCCCGGTCCGGCACGGCGGGCGCGGCCGCCGGGGCATCCGCGATCGGCAGGGTCAGCTCGATGTGGAAATCGGCGCCGCCGCCCGCGCTGTCGCGCACGTCGATGGTGCCGCCCATCGCCTGCACGATCCGCCGCGCGATCCCCAGCCCGAGGCCGGTGCCCTGCGCGTTGCGGTCGTAGGACGGGTCGAGCATCACGAAATCCTCGAAGATGCGCGCGCGGTCACCGGTCGGGATGCCAACGCCGGTATCAGCCACGCTGAGGACGAGCCGTGCCTGGCCGTCGGCGACCCCGAGGCAGCAGGCGGACAGCACGATCTCTCCGCCCGAGGTGAACTTGTTGGCGTTGCCGACGAGGTTGAGCAGCACCTGCGACAGGCGGCGGTCGTCGGCCAGCAGGCTGGGCGGCACGTCCGGCGCGACCAGCGCGGACATCCGGTTGCCCGCCTTGCGCGCCGCGCCGTCCTGGTTCTCGAGCACCCGGTCGAAGACCGCTCGCAGGTCCATCGGGCGGGGTCGCAGCGTCTCGGTGCCGGTCTCGAGCCGGGTCAGGTCGAGCACATCGTTGACATGCCCGAGCAGGATGTCGCCCGAGCGGCGCAGGGTCCGGACATGGCGCGCCTGCGCCTCGTCGAGCGGGGTCGCCTGCAGCAGGTCGATCGCCCCGAGGATGCCGTTCAGCGGCGTCCGGATCTCGTGGCTCATGATGGCGAGGAACTCGGACTTCTTGCGCGCCGCCGCAAGCGCCTCGTCCCGGGCGGCGCGCAGGTCGGCCTCGGCCTGCAGGCGGTGGGTGATGTCGCGCAGGAACGAGACGAAGACATGCCGCCCGCCGACCCGTTCGTGGGTGATCGACACCTCGACGGGAAAGAGCCCTCCGGACTTGTGGCAGGCCTCCATCTGGACCCGGCCCGCACCGATGACGCGGCGCTCGCCGGTCGTCAGAAAGCGTTTCATTCCCGCGGCATGCGCGGCGCGGTGATGAACGGGGATCATCATCTCGGCCATCGGCCGACCGATGATCTCGGCCTGCGTCCAGCCGAAGATTGCCTCGGCGGCCGGGTTGTAGGCGCGCACGATCCCCTGAGCATCCGCCACGATGATCGCGTCGAGAGAGGTCTCGACGATCATCGACAGGTTGCGGTTGACCTCCTCGATGCGCTGCGCGTCCTCGCGCGCCCGCCGGCCCGCCGCGATCATCAGGATGGCCGCGATGGTCAGCACCACCAGCAGCACGAGGGTCACGAGGCCGGTGCGCAGGATCAGGGCGACGATCTCGCGGCGTTGCCGGTCCGACTGTTCGGCGAAGATGTCGAGACCGCGCAAGGCGATGGTGCGCACCGGCTCGCGGATCGCCTCGAACTGCGCCTGCAGGTCCGGCAGACCGGCCACAAGCTCGGCCTCCGGGCCGTCGATCAGCGGCACGGCGGCGTCGAGCACGCGGTTCACCTCGGCCTGCGCCGCCTTGTAGCGGGCATCCTCCGGCAGGAGGGCATAGGCTTCGGCCCGGCCCAGCGTCCGCCAGCGGCTGTAGAAGATGTCGAACCGGGTGCGAAGCCCCGCGACCGCCCCGAGGTCGTCGTGGTTGGCCGTTTCGGCCGCCAGCACCAGCCGGAAGTAATCCACCTCCAGCTGGCTGATCGTCCATTGGGTGTTGTCGGACCGCGAGGTGGCGAGCTTGTCGATCCGCTGCGTCAGGTCGAGCCACAGCAGCGCCGTCAGCCCGATCGCCATGATCGTGCCGATGACGAAGGCGGTCAGCCCGTAGCGGGTCAGCGCGGCCGTGCGGTCAAGCTGGGGTGTCAGGGAAGAACCTCGATGGAGACAAGCTGCCAGATGCTGCGCGCATAGATGCGCTCTGACTTGTACTCCGGAACGGCATCATAGGGATAGATCACCCAGAGCGGACCCTTGTCGCGCACCGACATCGGTTCACCGCCGCGTTCGAAGGCGATGATCGGTCCGCCCTCGACGGCATCCGAGACCGGGATCTCGATGGCGTAATCGTTCAGCGCCAGGGCGCGGAGGATGGTGCCCTCGGCCCCCAGCCTGTCGAGCAGCGTCACGAGCGGAACACCGCGAAAGCGCTGCACACCGTCCGTCCAGATCGTCGAGGTCTCGACGATCACGGGATCGAGTTCCTCCAGCATGGCCCTGTCGAAGACGGCCTCGCCCGCCTCGGTGTTGGTTTCGGCAATCGCGCCCGACACCGTCAGCAGCACCTCGTCCTGCGGGGGTGCCAGGACCCCGGCCGCCGCGACCGGCGCGCCTTGGCCGATGAGAACGGCCCCGAGCAGTGCCACGGCGCCGAGGCGCTTCAGCAATGTTCCCATTGTAAATCCTCCGAAGTCCTGGGCGCTCCTCCGCGCCCGCGTTCCTTGAAATTCCAGTCTCAAAATGCCATACTTTGGATAAGCCTGTCTCAGGCGCAAACGGACACCGCCCTATCCTTTTGGATAGTTCGATGATCTAATGAGTGACGATACTCCCCGGTCGATGCCTGTAACAGGGGAACGATCCACCTTATATCGCTATCAGACATAACAATCGGGCACCGAGAGGAATCATGACGTCTCGACGGGAGAGTGACCCTGGGCAAGGCGGCACTGCACGGACCGGCGGCGGACCATCGCGGCTGCTTCTGGCCGACGACCACAGCCTGGTGCGCGAGACCATCGCGGCCTTTCTCTCCTCGGACGGCAGCCTCGAGATCCATTGCGAAGGCACGCTTGATGCCGCCATCGCGGCCCTCGGCCCCCACGGCCCCTTCGACCTGATCCTGCTCGACCTGAACATGCCGGGGATGAACGGCCTCGACGGGATGGCCCGCATGCAGAAGGCCGCAGGCGCAACGCCGGTCGGCATCCTGTCGGCGAACGCCCGGCCCGACACGATCCAGTCGGCGATTGCCGCGGGCGCGCGGGGCTACCTGCCGAAGTCGATGCCGGCCAAGTCCCTGTCGGCCGCCGTGCGCTTCATGATCTCGGGGGAAATATACTTCCCCTACAACCTTTTGCAGGACAATCAGGGCGAGGATGACGCCGGTCTGCGGCCGCGCGAGCGCGAGGTGCTGCAGGGGCTGGCAGAAGGTCTGTCGAACCGGGAAATCGCTGACCGGCTGCACCTGCAGGAGGTCACGGTCAAGCTGCACGTCAAGACCCTGAGCCGGAAGCTGAACGCCCGCAACCGCACCCATGCCGCGATGATCGCGCGGGACAACGGGCTGATCTGAGGGGCGGGCTGATCCGGGGCCGGGCGAACCGGCTCAGGTCACCGGCCCCCGGGGCACGATGCGCAAGGCGCGCAGGGCGTTCAGGATGACGGCCACGTCGACCACTTCCTGCAGGAGCGCGCCCTGCACCGGGCTGAGATACCCGAGGGCCGCCGCGATCATCCCGAGAACCGACAGGCCGATGCCCGCAACGACGCTCTGAAGGGCGATGGCCCGCGCGCCGCGGGCGATCTCGATGCCCGGCCCGAGCCGGTCGAGCCGGTCCACCAGCAGCACCACGTCCGCCGCCTCGGCCGAGGCCGCCGCCCCCCGCGCCCCCATCGCCACGCCGACATCGGCGGCGGCCAGCGCGGGCGCGTCGTTGACCCCGTCCCCGACCATCATCACCGGGCCGTTCTTGCGCTCGGTAAGGACCAGCAGGACCTTCTGGTCCGGGGTCAGGCCCGCCCGCACCCCGTCGAGGCCCAGCCCCTCGGTCACCCGCTCGGCCACCTCGGCGCGGTCGCCGGTGGCCAGCAGGATGCGCCCGATGCCGTCCCGGCGCAGCGCGTCGAGCATCGCCCCCGCCCCCTCGCGCAGCGGATCGGACATCACCAGGTGCCCGGCCAGCCGCCCGTCCACCGCCACCGCGACAAGGACCGATCCCGCGGGCCGGGCGGGCAGTTCCGCCTGCCCCGCGCCGACCTCGGCGGTCACGAAGCCGTCGCCGCCGACGATCACCGCGCGGCCCTCGACACGGCCGGTCAGACCTTCGCCCGGACGCTCGACAACCTCGGTGGGCACCGGCAGCGGCAGCCCGCGCGCCGTTGCGGCAGCGACGATGGCCTGCGCAACCGGGTGTTTCGAGGCCTGGTCGAGCGTGGCGGCGAACCGCAGCAGCTCGTCCTCCGCAAGGCCCTCGCGGCTGGCGATGGCGACGATCTGCGGGCGGCCGTCGGTCAGGGTGCCGGTCTTGTCGAGGATCAGCGTCCGGATGCGGGCCATCGTTTCGAGCGGTCCGGCCCCCTTGATCAGCACCCCGAAATGCGCCGCGCGCGACAGGCCCGCGACCAGCGCCACCGGCACGGCAAGGATCAGCGGACAGGGCGTCGCCACCACCAGCACGGCCACGGCGCGGATCGGGTCCCCAGTCAGGGCCCAGGCGGCGACGGCGATGCCGACGGTGACCAGCAGGAAGCCCAGCGACCAGCGGTCCGCCAGCCGCGACATCGGCGCTTTCGAGGCCTGTGCCGCCTCCACCAGCCGGACGATCCCGGCATAGGTGCTGTCGCGCGCCTCGCGCGTGGCGGTCAGGTCGAAGGGTTCGCCCGCGTTGGTGACGCCGCTCATCGCCTCGGCCCCGGCCGCCAGCCGCACCGGCAGGGACTCGCCCGTCAGCGCGGAGGTGTCGACGAAGGCGATCCCGGAGGTGACCCGGCCATCCACCGGCACGACGTCGCCCTGCCGGATCAGCAGGCGGTCGCCCGGGGCGATGTCGTCGAGCGGTACCTCCTCCAGCCCGCCGTCGCGGTGGCGCGTCGCGGTCCGCGGTACGCGGGACAGCAGGTCCTGCACCGAGCGGCGGGCCCGCCCCTCGGCGAAGGCCTCGAGGAAGGTCCCGCCGGAATACATCACCGCGACCACCGCCGCGGCCAGCATCTCGCCGAAGACCAGCGCGGCCGTCATCGACAGTGCGGCCACGATGTCGAGGCCGATCTCGCCCGACCGAAGGCTGCGCAGGATCTCGACCACGAGCGCCGCCAGCGCCGGCAGCACGCCCGCCATCCAGATCAGCCCGGCGAGGTCCGCCCGGCCCGCGACATAGGCGACCAGCCCCGCGACGAGGCCGGTCGTCGCCCCGAGCAGGAGCGCGGTCTTCAGGCGGTCGCTGGGCGTCGTGTCCAAGGTCTCATGCGTCTCCGGCGGGGGCCAGCGCCGCGAGGTCGCCGGAGAACAGTCGCCCGACCCCCACGCCCCGCGCGCTGCCGTCATCATCGCGCAGCAGGAACAGGGCGTCGAGGCCGCATCGCTCTGCCAGGTGCCTCCCCTTCTCGACCCCGAGCACCATCAGCGCGGTTGCCCAGGCATCCGCCTCGGCGCAGCTCCGGGCCACCACGGTGACCGAGGCCGGGGAGCCGACCAGCGGCGCGCCGCGTCCCGGGTCCATCGTGTGCGACAGGCGGCGCCCGCGCACCTCGACCCAGTGCCGGTAGTCGCCCGAGGTGGCGACGGCGGCGTCCTGCAGCGCAAGGATCGCCTGCGGCGCGCGGCGGTCGGGGTCCGGGGCCTCGACCGCGATGGTCCATGGCGCGCCGTTGGGCCGCAGACCCGTCGCGCGCATCTCGCCGTCGATCCCGACCAGCGCGTCGGCAATGCCGTGCGCGCGCAGCACCTCGGCCAGCCGGTCGACGCCATAGCCCTTGGCGATGCCGTTGAGGTCGAGCGCGATCGGCCCGGTCTTGCGGACGAGATCGCCGTCCAGCTCCAGCAGGGCGTCAGCCGGGCGGCGCGGCGCGGTCATCGCGGCGCGGATGCCCTCGGGGGCGGCGGCTTCCGGCCCGAAACCCCAGGCCGTCACCGCATCGCCCATCCCGATATCGAAGGCGCCGCCCGAGGCGCGCCCGATCCCGAGACCGAGGCGCAGAACCTCGGCCAGCCGCGCGGGCACCGGCCACCACGCGCCGACCGGGGCCGCGTTGAGGCGCATCAGGTCGCTGTCGGGCTTCCACGTCGACATCTGGGCGTCGACCTCGTCCACCGCGGCCTGAAGGGCTGCGCGGACCGGGGCGGGGTCGAAGCCGGGCCCGGCATGGAAGAGCGCCGACCAGCGGGTGCCCATCGTCGGGCCGTTGAGGGCGATCCGCCCGGCCTCAGTAGACATCTTCGACATACCGCCCCTCCGCCTTCAGCATCGCCGGGGACAGCCCGGCGGGGGCGAGGATGTCGCCCAGCGCCTCGGCAACGCCCGCGGCCATGTCGCGTCCGCCGCAGACCATCACCCGGGCCCCGTTGCGGATCAGCTCGGCGACCTGGCCCGCCTCGGAGCGCAGCGCATCCTGCACGTAGCGCGGGCGGGTCGTCCGCGAGACGGCGGTGTGCAGACGCGCCAGCCGACCGTCGGCCTGCCAGTCCGGAAGGTCGTCGTGGTAGAGGAAGTCGCTGTCCGGGTGGCGCATCCCGAAGAACAGGTGGACGGGCCTGCGCCGGGCATTGCCGCGCACGATCCCGGCCAGCGGTCCGATGCCGGTCCCCGCCCCGATCAGGATCAGCGGCGTCCGCCCGCGCCCGGCCCGGAAGCCGGGATTGCGCCGCAGGAAGGCGGGCACGCTGTCGCCCGGCTCGAGCGCGGTCAGTTGCCCCGAGCAGAGCCCGCCCGGGTGCTTCTTCACGACAATCTCGACGAAGCCGTCGCGGCGCGCGGAGGCGAGCGAGTAGAAGCGCGCGACCGGGCTGCCCTCGGGCAGGATGCCGATCAGGTCGCCCGCACGGAACCGCACGAAGCCGGTGCCGGTCAGGCGCTGCCACAGGCTGGCGCGCGGCAAGGCGAAGCGCAGGATCGCGGTGGGGGCCTGTACCTCGGCGCCGTAGTCGCGGCGCGACACGAGGGTCAGCGCCTGCGTCGCGGGCTGCACCGGGTGGTGCGAAAGGTGCAACTCTATCCCCATCGCCGCACCCAGCGCGCGGCCCCAGCGGGCGAAGTCCTGCGGCGACTGCCGGTCCACGGTATCGAGGGGCAGGAGGATGTCCCAGCCTTGCCGCGCCGCGGCCTCGGCCACGTCGCCGGCGAAGGCGCAGTAGTCGGGGAAGCTGCGGTCGCCGAAGCCCAGCACGGCCAGCGGAACCGATCCGGCGGGCCCGGCGCTCGCGAGGCGGTCAAGGAAGCCCTTCGCCGAGGACGGCGCGGCCCCGTCGCCATAGGTGGCCGCCAGTAGGATGATGCGCCGGGCCTGGGCATAGCGGGCGGGAGCGAAGCCCGACATCGGGCCGACATGGACGCTCTGTCCTGCCTCGGTCAGGGCCGCGTGCAGCGTGGCCGCGAAGCCCCAGGTGCTGCCGCCCTCGCTGCCGACGAGCACGATCGTCTCGGCCCGGGAGGCGGGGACGTTGCCGCGCAGGCGCGGACGGCTGCGCCGGGCGGCCAGCCAGACGATGCTGCCGGTGGCCCCGAGGACCGGGACGCTGAGCGCCAGCAGGCCGAGGACGAGGCCGAGCGTCGCCGCCCCCTGCCCGGTGTGCAGCATGTAGATGGTCTCGGACACCCGCTCCCAGCCGCCGAGATCGGCCCAGGCCAGCATCTGCCCGGTGCCCTGGTCGAGGTAGCCGGTCCCTCGATCGGTGGTCAGGGTGAAGACATCGGTCTCGTCCCCGGCATAGGGGAAGCTGAGGTCGCGCAGGGACGAGACCGGCAGGGTGTCGAGGCCTTCGAGCTTCGACAGCGCGACGCCGGTCTGGCCGCTGACCTCGGACGGGAAGGCGGGCATGGCGCCGCCGTCCGGCACGAGGCCGAAGGTCGAGGCGGTCATCCAAAGCGCGGTCGCCGAGGACAGCGCGAGGCCGAACACCGCCATCCGGGCGATCTCGACATGGACCCGTCCGGCCAGCGCCCCGCGCGAGCGGGCGAACCAGTAGCGCCAGCCGCCCTGCCGCCGCGCGACCAGCGCCGCGCCCGACAGGGTGAGCATCAGCATCGCCAGCGCGCCGCCCGCCATCGCGATCCGACCGCCATCCCCGAGGAACAGCGACCGGTGCAGGTCGGTCAGCCAGCGCTCGGTTGCGTTGGGGTCGGCCGAGGCCACCCCCTGCCCCGTCGCCGGGTCGATCACCGCCGCCCCGGGCGTGCCCTGGTCGAACCAGTAGGCCGTGATCCGCCCGGAGGGCGCGCGGCGGATCTGCTCGACGCCCGGATAGGCGCCCTGGATCCGCTCGGCGAGCGTCCCGACGGTCAGGTCGGAGGCCGCCTGCGGCGCCGAGAGGCGCTCGGCTGCCGGGAAAACCGACAGCGCGGCGCCGCTCAGGCTGAGTAGGCCGACGAGCGCGAGGGCCTGAAGACCCGGCCAGCGATGAAGTGCGCGGATCATGGCCCTCTCCCTCACATCGCGTAGGTGAAGCTGGCGATGTAGCGGCGGCCGGGCACCGGCGTGCCCGCGCCGGCCTTCGTCAGCGGTACGGCCACCTCGTTCGGGCTGTCGCGCATGTCCTCGGCGGCGGCGTCGATGTGCAGCGTGTAGCCCGCATCGAAGAGCGCGTCCGACAGGTCGAGGCTGATCTCCAGCGTCCGGCCGCTGCCGACGCTGGCCCCGGTGATCCCGTTGATGTGGGCGGTGTCACCGCCGGTGGCGCGGTACCAGTCGCGCAGGTGCTCGTAGTAGCGGGACTTGCCGCCCGCCATCCACAGGCTGCCGACATAGGCCCCCGAGGAATCCGTGACGTAGAGCGCGAGATAGGCACCGGGGCCGCCGTAGTTCGCCATCGTGGTGGTCAGCGTCACCGGCCGCGCGGAGGCGAGGCCGGGGACCGTGAGCGCCGTGGTCAGCGCGAGGGTTGCGAGAAGCGATTTCATTCCGGGGGGTCCTTTTCGGAGAAGGTTGGAGCGACGGCGGTTCAGTTGGTCCGGACCTGCGGCGCGGCGCCCGAGCCGAAGAGACCGTTCTGCGGCGGGGCCACGGTGCCGGCCGGGGCCGGGTTCGCGGCCGAGCCGCGGCAGTCGTCGTCATCGTGGTCATCGTCGCAGTCGTCGTCATCGTCGTCATGGCCGTAACGCCCGGACGCGCGGTATCCGTCGTGGTCGTCATCGTCGTCGTCGTCGGAGGCGAGCACGATCGGCAGGCTGTCGCCGGCCCGCTCCATCAGCGCCGAGATCTGGCCGCGAACGCCATCGCCGGGGGCCTGCATGGCGCTCCAGGCCGGAACGCCGATGGTCGCCGTCAGGGCGGTGGAGGCCACGAGAAGTGCGAGGATCTTTTTCATTGCAGGGTCTCCTTTGTCGTCTGCTGTCCCGATACCTGGGGGGCGGACCTGAGCGCTTCCTGACGGCGCGGGAAAACCCGCTTCAGCTTGGCGTCAGGAACGCCGTCCGGACCGAAAAAGGCCCCGCCGGGGAGGGCGGGGCCAGAGGGGCCGAAGGGACAGTCGGCCAGGGAGGAAACTCGGGGTCAGGCGATGTCGTGCTCGCCGGGGGCGCGCTTCTGGCCTGTGACCATCGCACGGGCGAGGTTCTCTTCGTGCCGGAACGAGGCCAGCACCACGCCGCCGACGTGCAGCGCCGCGAGCAGCAGCATCAGGTTCGCCAGCGTCTCGTGAACCTCCTTCAGCGTGCCGTCCACGCCGCCACGCTCGCCATAGGCCGCGTACCCGCCGTCCTCGTCGGCAAAGGCCGGGGCGACGATCGCGGGCAGGTCGGGCAGCATCGCGACGCGCTCGGGCTCTTCCATCAGCCAGCCGGTGAAGGCGGTGCCCGACAGGGTGACCAGCAGCGCCACGATCATCGCCGCCCCCGCCGGGTTGTGCCCGAGGTGCCGCCGCTCGCTGCCGCGCACCATGTCGCGCAGGTAGGCCAGCACGTCCTTCGGGCCCTTCACGAACTGGGTGAAGCGCGCATAGCGGCTGCCGGTCAGCCCCCAGACCAGGCGGAAGGCCACGAGGCCCGCCACGGTGTAGCCCGCAAACTCGTGGACGGTCTGGATTTCCTCGGCGCTGAGCCAGGCCACCGCGAAGGCCGCCACGAGCCCCCAGTGGAACACCCGCACCATCGGGTCCCAGACCCGCACGGTCGCCGGGGCGGCGGCCCCGGACGGCAGGGAAGTGTCGGTCATTCGTCGTCTCCTTTCCGGGTGACGATGGGACGATCTCGGTCGTCCTCGTCATGGTCTTCGTATTCGATCTGGAGAATCCGGAGCGTGCCCGGGTGCAGCGTCACCTCGATGCTGCGGCCCTCGGCGTCGCGCCCGTCCACCTCGTAACAGCCGTCGTCGATCTTGATGCGCCGCACGGTCCAGCCCTGCGCCTCGGCCATCGCGGCGACCGCGTCGCGCGGCTGCCAGTCGGCCATCGGCACGAAGCAGTCCTCGTCGGCCCGGGCCACGCCGGCCGGGACAAGTGCGGCGAGCGCGAGAATTGTCAGCGTCCGTCTCATGGGCCAAACTCCTCGTTGCGGCCATCTTGGGAGCGGTCTTGCGCGCCGAACCTGACGGCAACCTGAAGCGGGCCCGCGGCCTTCGTCAGCTTTGCGTCAGACCGCAGCCCCAAGCAGGACCGGACGAAACGGAACGGACATCCCCATGCGCATCCTGCTGATCGAGGACGACACGGTGCTGGGCGCCGCGGTACGCGACCAGATCGCCGCCGACGGGCAATCGGTGGACTGGGTGCAGCGGCTGGACGCGGCGGGCGACGCCCAGCGCAGCACCGGCTACGACCTGATCCTGCTGGACCTGATGCTGCCCGACGGGCGCGGCATCACGTTCCTGAAGGCGCTCAGGAGCCGGGGCGATGTCACGCCGGTCATCATCCTGACCGCGCTCGACCAGGTGTCGGACCGGATCGAGGGGCTGAACGCCGGGGCCGACGACTATCTCGTGAAGCCCTTCGACCTGGCCGAGTTGTCGGCCCGGATCGGCTCGGTGGCCCGGCGCTATACCGGCAATCCGAACCCGATCCTGAGCCACGGCGCGCTCGACGTCGATCTCGCCGCGCGCAGCGTGCACCGGGACGGCAAGCCGGTCTCGCTGACCGCGCGGGAATGGGCGCTGTTCGAGGCCTTCCTCGCCCGCCCGGGCCAGTTGCTGTCCAAGGCGCAACTGGAAGAAAAGCTCTACGCCTTCGATGCCGAGGTCGAGAGCAACACCATCGAGGTCCATGTCAGCCGCCTGCGCAAGAAGCTGGGCAGCGCGGTGATCGTGACCGAGCGCGGGCTGGGCTACCGCCTGGGCAAGCCATGAGACTGCCGCGCAGCCTGCAGGCCCGGGTCGGGCTGTCGGTGGGGCTGATCCTGACCGTCCTTTGGGTCGGGGCGGCGACAACGACGGCGCTGCTCTTGCGCGAGGAGATGGACGAGGTCTTCGACAGCGCCCTGCGCGAGACCGCCGAGCGCATCCTGCCGCTGGCCGTCACCGACATCGTGGGCCGCGAGGACGAGGGGATCACCCAGCGCCTCGCCCCGGTGCGGGCGCATGACGAGTATTTCACTTATGTCGTGCGCGACGCGCAGGGCCGCGTGCTGCTGCAATCCCATGCCGCCGACCCGGAGGTCTTCCCGCCCTACGACGGCACCGGGTTCCGGCAGACCGACACCCACCGGCTCTACAGCGATGCCGCGTTGCAGGGCACCGTCCGCATCACCGTCGCCGAGCCGCTGGAGCATCGCGCGTCGGTTGCCCGCGAGATCCAGATCGGTCTGGGGCTGCCGCTGCTGGTGATCCTGCCGGTCGCGCTGCTGGCCATCGTGCTGGCGGTGCGCACCAGCCTCGGGGCGCTGCGGCGGTTCCGCGGCAACCTCGAAGCCCGCCATGCCCGCGACCTGTCCCCGGTCCCGACCGGCGACCTGCCGTCCGAGATCGCCCCGCTGGCCGGCACCCTGAACAGCCTGCTCGACCGGCTGCGCCATGCCTTCGAGGCCGAGCGCAGCTTCGCGGCCAACGCGGCCCACGAGTTGCGCACGCCGCTGGCCGGGGCCATCGCCCAGACCCAGCGGCTGCGCTCCGAGACCTCCGATCCGGCCATCGAGGCGCGGGCCGCCGATATCGAGGCCACGCTGAAGCGGCTGACGCGGCTGTCGGAACGGCTGATGCAGCTGGCGCGGGCCGAGGGCGGGCAATTGCGCCTCGACCGCAGCGCCGACCTGCGGGCCGTCGCGCGCATCGTGGCCGACGATCTTGGCCGATCGGGGGCCGCGGACCGCATCCGCCTGCAGGTGCCGGACATCCCGGTGATGTCCGACATCGATCCGGACGCCTTCGCCATCCTCTGCCGGAACCTGGTGGAGAACGCGTTGCGCCACGGCGCACCGGGCGGCCCGGTCACCGTGACCTTGTCGGCCGACGGCGAGCTTGCCGTGGCCAACGACGGGCCGGCGGTGCCGCGCGAGGCGCTGGACCGGCTGACCGGCCGCTTCGAGCGCGCAGGCGCCAGCAGCGAGGGCAGCGGCCTCGGCCTCGCCATCGTGGCGGCCATCGCGGACCGGATCGGCAGCCCGCTGCGGCTGACCTCGCCGCGTCCGGGCAGCACGTCGGGCTTCGAGGCCGCGCTGCGCCTGCCGACCGACACCGGACCCGCGCGCCGGGACGGCTGATCGCGGCGCGCGAGGACCGGCGCTGAAAGAAACCGGCCTCAGGTTTCTCGCTCCACCGCGGCGACCCCGAGGGAGGCGAGAATCTCGGCGCTGTGCTCCCCGAGATCGGGTGCGCAGCCGCGCAGGCCGGGTCCGTCGCGGGCGAAGCGGAACCCGGCGTTCAGCACCCGCTCGCCGGTGTCGAGATCGACGAAGAGGTCCCGGTCCGCGAGCTGCGGCAGCGCGAGGGCCTCGTCCGGGCGGCGGACCTTGCCCGCGGGCACGCCCGCCTCGGCGAGGACGGCCTCCCACTCCGCCGCGGTGCGGGTGGCGAAGCGCGCCAGCAGTTCCGCGCGCATCGCGGTGTCATTCGTCATGCGCGCGTCGGGCGTGGCGAAACGCGGGTCGTCCAGCAGGCCGTCACAGCCGAGGGCCGCGAACAGCCGCGCAACCTGCGTTGGCTGGACCGCGCCGATCGTGATCTCGCCCTCCTGCGTGGGAAAGGTGTCGGCGGTAGGCGCCCCGGAGAAGCCCCGGTTGCCCGCGCGCACCGGCGTCTCGCCCGAGATCATCATCGGGACGATCACCGAGCTCATCATCACCATCGTGGCGTCGAGCATCGAGACGTCGATGACCTGCCCGCGGCCCTGCGGGTCGCCGCGCCGCTGGGCCACGGCGGCGACAATGGCGAAGGCCGCGATCAGCGCGCTGTAGGTGTCGACGATGGGAAAACCGATCCGCTGCGCGGGATCGCCGTCATGGCCCGAGAGCAGCATCAGCCCGGACATGCTCTGGATGACCTGGTCGATGGCCGGGTAGTCGCGCATCGGTCCCGACTGGCCGAAGCCGGAAACGGAACAGTAGATCAGCGACGGGTGCCGCGCGGTCAGTTCGTCCGCGCCGAGGCCGAGACGCCGGGCCACGCCGGGCCGGAAGTTCTCGACGAAGATATCGCAGGTCGCGACGAGCGCCTGCGCCGCGGCCCGGCCCCCGGCCGACTTGAGGTCGAGCACGACGGACTTCTTGCCCGCGTTGGCCCCGACAAAGGGGTCCGCCCGGCCGCGCCGGGCCGGATCGCGGGTATAGAACCGCATCGGATCGCCCGCGGGCGGCTCGACCTTGATCACCTCGGCCCCGAGAAGGTTCAGGAACTGGGTGGCGAGCGGCCCCGCGATGACATGGCTGAAGTCCGCGACGCGCACGCCTTCGAGCGGTTTCGGCATGACCCCTCCCCTCCTCCGGCCACGAAACAATGGTTTCCAGATGAAACCGTCTTCCGGACCCTGTCAAGCGTCGGAGCCGCCCTCGTCGCCGAACGGGCCCTCCAGCGATCCGACGAGGCGCCACAGGAGTTCGAACAGCATCACCCGTTCGCCGGGTGACAGCGGCGCGAGAAGGGCCTCCTGCAGGGCCGTCATCTCGGGCCGCATCCGCGCAAGGCGCTCCTGCCCGTGCGGGGTCAGGTGCAGGGCGTTCAACCGAAGATCGGCGCACTCCTTGCGGCGTTCGATCAGGCCCTGCGCGTCCATCTCGTTGACCAGCTTTGTCAGGGCCGATTTCTTCAGAACGACCGCGCGGGCAAGGTCCTTCTGGGTCATGCCGGGGTTCATGGCGATCAGGCTGAGGACGGCGACCTCGCCGCCCGCGGCGCCGTGGGCGCGGTAGAACCGGGCGTTGCGCTCCTGGATCTGCGTCCGCAGGATCCGAGTCACGAAGGACAGGTCCGTCTCCAGGTGGCCAAGGCGGATGCCCGCTTCGGCGGGGTCCTCGGGCTGATCGGTCATGTTCGCTCCTGCCAGACATCTCTGGCTAGTCGGCATCCGCCCTCCCTGTCAAATTTCGCAGGTTGACAGGCGGGACAACAAGTTTCCATGGTGAACCATATTGGCCACGGGGAGAAGGCGCGTTGACCGACGCCAGCGCATTGGAACGGGCGTTTGCCACGCGCGCCGATGGCGTCCCCGCCCCGGCGGGCGGCCTCGTGGGCGTGTTCGGCAGCGGCGTCCCCCTGCCCCTGATCGAGGCGACAGGTGCGCGCTGCGTCGACATCAAGGCGCCCCCCCTCGACGATGCCGGGACCGGAGCCACCGTGCCCGCCGTCGCAGCGCTGGTGGAGGATTTCATGGACCCGTTCGCGGCCCGCTTCCTGCACCGGTTCGCGGCGGGGGCCTTCGACCGGTTCGCGCTGCTGATCTTCGCCCGCGACGACGTGGCGGCGCTGTCGGCCTACCAGTACGCGCGGGAAATGCGCCGCCTCGGGCATGTGCCGTCCCGGGGCCCGGCGCTGCACCTTTGGAACCTCACCCACGGGCTGAGCGCGGCCATCGCGCGCTTCAACCGCAGCGAACTGGCCCGGCTGACCGACAGGCTTCAGGCGGTTCTCGGCGCACGGCCCGACCCGGACCGCTTCGCCGCGGCGCTGGAGGCCGACCGGCAGCGCGCGGCGGCCCTGGCGGCGCTGCCGCCGGGGGGCGCCGAAAGCTTCACGGCGCGGAACGCGGGGCGCTGGATGACCGCCGACGACCATTGCGCCGCGCTGAAGGACCTGCCCGTCCCGGCCGCCCCGACCGAGGGCCCGCGGATCGCGCTGGTAGGCACCGCCTGCGACATCCCGGTCCTGCATGACCTCTGCACGGGCGCGGGCCGCATCGTCGCCGATTGCCAGGAGTACGGGCCGGACCCCGGGAGCCTGTGGACACCGGACGAGATCACCCCGGAGGCGCTGATCGACGCGCTCGCGGCGGACCCGCTGGCGCTGCGGGCGACGCCGCCGCACCGTTTCACCGACGCGCTGCGCAAGGGTATCGCCGGGGCGGACCTCGTGATCTCGTCGGTCGCCCCGACGGATGACGCGTTCGGCTGGGAGGTTCCCCTGCTGCGCCGGGCGGTCGAGGGCCGGGGGGGCCGCTTCCTCGACCTCGGGTTCCGGCCCTTCCGCCCGGATGCCGCCTGGTGCGCCGAGGCCCGGCAACGCATGGCGGAGACCCTCGCATGACCTGTGCCGCAGACGCCGCTGCGTATCAGAAGGCCTGGGTCAAGGATCTCCGGACCCGGATCGCGGATGGCGCGTCCTACGCCTTCGTCAACGCGGACACGCCGCATGAACTGTTCCACGTGATGGACGTGCCGATTGTCACCAACCAGTGGTGGTCCGCGGTCATCGCGGCCAAGCAACTGGCACCGTCCTATTTCGACCGCATGGAAGAGATGGGCTTCCACCCCCATCTGCCGCGCTATTCCAGCCTGCCGCTGGTGGCGCAGATCGAGGGCGACACGGACCGCCAGCCCTGGGGCGGGCTGCCTGCCCCGGCGCTGCTCTGCGCGCGGGCCAGTTCCGACGAGCATCCGCGCATCTTCCAGCGCTGGTCCGAGCTGACCGGCGCGCCGCTGCACCTGCTGTCGGCTCCGGCGGTTCCGGACCCCGCGCCGGACTGGTGGCACCGCGCCCGCACGGACTGGGAAGCGTTCTACGGCACCGCCCGGCTGGACCTGATGGTGGCCGAGATGGAAGAGCTGATCGCGGCGCTCGAAACCCTGACCGGACGTCGCTTCGATGCGGCTGCGTTCGCCGCCTACATGGCCCGGATCGACGCGCAGGAACGGCTGTTCGACAAGGTGTCGGCGATGATCGCGGACGCGCCGAAGGTCCCGATGCGGATTTCCGAGCAGATGCCGAACGTCATGATCCCGCAGTGGCACCGGGGCTCGGACTGGGCCATGGCCCATGTGCAGGCCTTCCACGACGAGGTCGTGGACCGGATCCGCAGCGGTCACGCCGTCTGCCCGGACGAGCGCATCCGGATGATGTGGATCGGCGCGGGCCTGTGGTTCGATACCGGCTTCTACGCCGCTTTCGAGGACAGCCACGGCGCGGTCTTCGCGTGGTCGATGTACCTGCCCTTCGCCGCCGACGGCTATATCCGGGCCGACCACGGCGACCCGCTGCGCGCGCTGGCCGCGCGGGTGTCCGCGATGAACGAACAGTTGCACCAGCCGCCCTGGGTCAACGAATGGCTGGTGCGCGAGGCGCGCCGCAACCGGATCGACGTGGCGGTGATGCTGGTGCCGGAACACGACCGGTTCTCGGGATATGGCAGCCATTTCGCGCGCGAGGCGCTGACGGCGGCGGGCGTGCGCGTCGTCGAGATCCGCTCGGACATGGTGGACCCGCGCCAGTGGGACCGCGCGGCGACCGAGGCCCGCGTGCGGGCCGCGCTCGACGAGGTGGCGGGACGGACGGGCTGAGGGGATCGCGGACGGGCGTCCCGGACCTCAGCTGTTCGCGGCCCCGCCCACCGGGATCGCCCGGACCTCGGCCCGGAGCGGGCCGTATTCCGGCCAGCGCGTCATCTCGATATCGCCCGTCAGTTCCAGCCGCGCCGTCTTCGCCGTCAGTTGCCGCAGCACCTCGCGCAGCAAGAGACGCGCAAGCGGCGCGCCGGGGCACATGTGGGGCCCCCGCCCGAAGGTCAGCAGGTCCCGCGCGCTGCGGTCGAGCCGGAAGGTGTCGGGGTCCTCGAAGACCTCGGCATCCCGGTTGGCGGAGGTGAAGACGACCGCCAGCGCGTCGCCCGCCCTGATCTGGCGGCCGCCGAGCACGGTGTCCTCGCGCGCGGTGCGGGCGAACCCCCGGTAGGGCGTGTAGAGCCGCAGCAGTTCCTCCAGCGCCTCGGGCACCAGGTCGGGCGCGTCCCGCAGGCGTGCGTGGTGCTCGGGGTGACGCGCGAGGTGAACCGCCATCGACCCGATAAAGGTCGTGGGCGCGATGATGCCCACCAGCAGGAACTGGCGCAGCGCGCCCAGCACGAGGTCGTGGGCGAGCGGCGCGCCATCGACCCGCACCGCGAGCAGGCTGGCGGTGGGGTCGCTCTCGGGCGGGCGCGGGTGCGCGATCCGGTCCTCGATCAGCGCGCGCGCGATGTCGTAGAGTTCGTCCGACTTGGCGCGCAGCGTGACGAGGTCCTGCCGCTGCAACGCCATGTTGAACTCGGCGCCGACAAGGCGGATGCGCTCGGCCTCGGCGGGCGCGAGATTGAAGAACTCCGCCAGCAGCGCGATCGGCAGCAGGAACGAGAACTCGGCGCAGATATCGCCGCCGCCCTTCGCCAGCCACGGGTCGAGGAACCGCGCGACCATGTCCTCGATCCGGGGCCCCCACCCCTCCAGCCGCTCGGGCGAGAGGTGCTTCAGGATCGCGTTGCGATAGGGAATGTTGTCGGGCGGGTCGAGGTGCAGCGGCGGGCGGCGCTGTGTCGTGGCGACGGGCGGCACGACGTTCTGCACCGTGGTGGTGAACGTCCTCCAGTCTTCCAGCACCGCGCGGGCGTCGGCATGGCGCGTGACCGCCCAGAACCCGCCGAGGTCGTTCGACCACGCCACCGGACAGCCGTGGCGCAACCCGGCAAAAAGCGCGTGCGGGGAGTCGAAATCCTCCGCCTCGGGCACGTCGAAATCGGCCGGGCGCGTCATGCGCGGGCCCGCAGGTCGAGCGTGAGCGCCGTGATCCCGAACTCGGTCCACTTCGCCCGCGTGGGCGTGCCCACCACCGCCAGCCCGTCGCAGCCAAGCAGCGCCGCCAGCACGATCCGGGTCTGGGCCTTGGCCAGCGCGACGCCGAGGCACATGTGCGGGCCGATTCCGAAGGCGACATGCCGGTTCGGGCTGCGGTCGGGCACGAACTCCATCGCGTTCTCGAAGACGGCCTCGTCCCGGTTCGCCGAGAGGAAGTTCAGCGCCACCGGGCAGCCTTCGGGGATCGCGACGCCGCTCAGGCTGGTGTCGCGGGTCGCCACGCGGACCAGCGCCTGGTTCGCCGGGTAGAACCGCAAGAGTTCCTCGATGAACGGCTTCCACGCCTCGGGATCGCGGCGCAGCAGGTCGACATGCCCGGGGTGGGTCGCCATGTGCCAGGCCACCGAGCAGAGGAAGTTGCGCGGGACGACATGGCCGCCGATCAGCATCAGGCGCACCATCCCGGCCAGTTCCTCATCGGTGTAGGGGCCGCCCTCGGGCCGGGTCGCGGCGAGGCCGCTGACGATGTCGGTGCCGGGGTCGCGGGGCTGCCGCAGGCGGTCCGCCACCAGCCGGATCGCGAAGCCGTCCACCTCGCGCGACAGGCGGCCGGCGGTTTCGAGGTCCTCGCCCTGCACGGCCTCGACATAGGCGTGCGAGAGCCGCCCGATCTCGAGGGCCTCGTCCGGGTCGAGGCCGAGCAGCAGCCCCAGCGTTCCTTGCGTGAACGGCTGCGCGAAGCCGCCCGAGAAATCCGCCGCGGCGGGCGCCGCCTTGAGATCGGCCATCAGCCGGTCCGCCAGCGCCACCAGCTGCGGCTCGAGCGCCCCGATCCGGTTCTCCTTGAAGAACGGGTTCAGCCCCTTGCGGAAGCGGTTGCTTTCGGGCGGATCCTTCTGGAGCGGCAACCGGGGCAGTCCCTTGCGCGGACTGCTCGGGATGACGGTCATGCGGGTGGCGGTGAAGGTCTCGGGGTCGCGGCTGGCCTGCACCACGTCGTCGTAGCGCATCAGGGTGTAGAACCCGCCCCAGCGCCCGCACCACGCGACCGGGGTCCGCTGCCGGACCTGCGCGTGTGCCGCCGGGTAGTCGGCCTGCGTGGCCGGGTCGGCGGGGTCCCAGTCCTGGGTCAGTTCATCAACGTCCGAGGCAGCCATAGCGCGATCTCCGGAATGTAGGTGATGAAGAGCAGGAAGATCACCATGATGCCTACGAAAGGCAGCATCCCCCGCACCGCTTCCGACATCGGCGCTTTCGCGATCACGGCGAGCACGAAGAGGTTGAGCCCGATCGGCGGGGTGAGGAAGGCGATCTCCATGTTCACGATGAGCACGATCCCGAAGTGAATGGGGTCGATGCCGAGGGTGTCGAGAACCGGCAGGACGATCGGGGTGACGATCAGCATCACCGCGACGGCATCGAGGAACATGCCGAGCACGATCATCATCAGGTTGAGCGCGAGCATGAACTGCCACGGCTCCAGCTCGCGGGCGATGGCGAAGTTGACGAGCGCGGTCGGGATGCCCGAGCCGGTGATCCAGTGCGCGAAGAGCAGGGCGAACATCACGATGAAGGTGACCGCCGAGGCCGACTTCATCCCTTCCGTCGCCATCGCGAAGACCTCGGAGGGGCGCACCTCGCGGTAGACGAAGATCGCCACCAGCACCGAGGCGACCGCCGCGACGCCCGCGCTTTCGGTCACGGTCGTATAGCCCGAGTAGATGCCGGCAAAGACCGACAGCGGGATGGCGACGGCGGGCAGCGCGCGGAGGTTCTTGCGGATGAACTCCTCGCGGGTGGCCTTGCGGCCCGACGCGTAGCCCTTCCGCCGCGAGTAGTAGACCACCCAGGCCGCCAGCAGCGTCGCCTGCATCAGCCCCGGGACGACCCCGGCGAGGAACAGCCGCGGCACGCTTTCCTCGGCGATCAGCCCGTAGAGGATCATCGACAGCGACGGCGGGATCAGGATGCCCAGCGTGCCCGCCGCCCCGACGAGGCCGATCGCGAAGGGCCGGTCGTAGCCGCGCTCGACCATCGCGGGGATCAGGAAAGTTCCCATCGCCATCGCGGTCACCACCGACGAGCCGCTGATCGCGGCAAAGAGCGTGGTGGCGATCACCGCGACGAGGCCGAGACCGCCCCGGTAGTGCCCGACCCAGGTTTCCGCCGCCTCGATGATGATCCGGGCGATGCCGCCCTTCTGCATGAAGGTCGCGGCCATCACGAAGAACGGCACGGCGAGGAAAGTGGTCGAGTTGATGCCGTTGATCGAATGGGCGGCGGCGTCCATCAGCGGGCGGCCCTCGAAGGACAGCATCACCAGCGCCGCCACGCCGAGCGAGACGAAGATCGGCGCGCCAAGCGCCATCAGCACCAACATGCCGGACAGGCCGAGAACGGCTTCCATCGCGGGGACCTACCTCTGCGGACTCTGGTGGGACGCGCCGTCGCCGGCGAAGGGGCGCTGGCCCGCTGCCAGCATCAGGCCGACCCGACCGATGATGAGCGCCATGCCGACCGGCAGGGCGAGAAAGACGGCCCAGCCCTGCTCGACCCGCAGCGAGGACGCCGAGCGTTCGTCAAGCAGCAGGGCGAACTCGAAGGCCTGCCAGCCGTAGACCATCATCGCCACGCAGAACCCGACCGAGAGCACGGTCATCGCCCAGCCGATGGCGATGCGCAGCGTCGGCGGCAGCATCGACAGGAAGACCTCGGTGTTGATGTGCCGGCCTTCGGCGACCAGCGACGACCCCGCGAGGGCGGTCGCCCAGATGATCCCGTAGAGCGCGACCTCCTCGGCCCAGTCCACCGAATGCAGCGGCGCGAGGGTGCGCAGGACGGCCCCGCCGAGAAACACGACGAGGGCGGCCAGCAGAAGCAGCCCGATCAGGACGGCCTCGAGCCGGGTCCAGAGTCCGAGAATGCGGTTGATCATGGCGATGCCCGTGGTCGCGCCGCCCCCGAAAGAGCCCGGGAGCGGCGCAGGGGAGGATCAGCGGGCGGCGAGCGCGGTGCCGACGCGCGCGACGAAATCGGCATCCATGCCGCTGCTCTCGACGATGGCATCCTGGGCGGCGACCATCTTCTCGCGCATCGCGGCGATATCGGCCGGATCGGGGTCGTGGTAGGTGACGCCGTTCTCCTCGTTCACCGCGCGGGCGCTGGCCAGTTCCTCGGCGGCGTAGTCACGCGCCCAGCCGACGACCTCGCCCCAGGCCTCGTTGATGATCGCCTGCTCTTCCGGGCTCAGCTTGTCGAGCGTTGCCTTCGAGACGAGCGGGATGTAGACGCCCCAGCCCGCGTTGTCGGCGAAGGCGTGGTCGATGCCCGCCTCCCAGAGCTTGCCGCCGGTGATCGTCAGATCGGTCACCGACCCGAGGCCGTCGATCTGGCCCTGCGTCAGCTGCAGGACGATCTCGGCGCGCGGGGTGGCCTGCGGGGCCGCGCCCATCTCCTTCATGATCGCGACGACCACGGGCGACGGCGGCGTGGCGAGCTTGACGCCCGCGAGGTCCGCGTAGCTGTCGATTTCCTTGCCGGCGGTGTAGGCCGAGTTGTTCGGCGCGAACTCGAAATGCCCGCCGTCCGGCACGACGATGCCCTTCCGGGCCACCATGCCCCAGAGCTCGTCCCCGAGCGGGCCGTCGAGGATCGCGCGGACGTCGTCCCGGTCGGCCCCGAAGAACATCGGCAGGGTGATGACCGACAGGTTCGGCTCGAACTGGCTGAGGGTCGGCGAGGCCTGGATCGACATGTCCAGCGCCCCGGAGGCCAGTGCCCGGATCGCATCGGCCGATCGGTAGAGTTGCGCCGCCGGGAACACCTCGACGGTGATCGAGCCGCCGGATTTCTCGGCAATGGCCGCGGCCCAGCGCTCGGCGGCGAGGTTGCGCACGTGGCCCGGAGGCGTCTCGACCGAGAGCCGAAGCTCCGCGGCGAACGCGCCGCTGCTGGCCGCCACCAGCGTGACGGCCAGTGCCGTCGCCTTGAACGATGTAGACATGGACTCCTCCCCTTGTCCTTGTGAACTCAGCCACGCCCTCCTCTCCCCGGCAGGGCTTGATAGTTCACATGATGAACCATATTGGCCACCTGTCAATCGGATTCGCAGGACTGGCTTGATGCCTCGCAGGTGGAGCTTTCGCCGCACTGCAGAAACGCGGTGTTTGTCGGTCGGGCCACATAAGGTTCGACGGTCGAACTAATATCAGGGCATGCGCGCTTTACGGACGGAACACGGCAGGCTACGTCTGGACGAGCACCGATGAGGAACGCCCGTGACCGACAGTGACCCGAAAGGCCCGGCTGCCGTGGAACTCGGCCCCCTGACCCGGGACCTGCATTTCATGGTGCGCACCCTCCAGAGCTTGCTGCGCCCCGAGGGCCGCGCGCTGCGGGAAGCCGTCGAGGTCGAACCCGGCGTGATCGGGGTGCTGCTGATCGTCTGGCTCAACCCCGGGATCTCCCAGAGCGACCTTGCCGCCTCGGTGGTTCTGAAGAAGTCGAGCGTCACCGCGCTGGTCAAGACGCTGGAGGCGGCCGGACTGCTCGACCGGAATCGCGTGACCGCCGACCGCCGCACCAACGCGCTGACCCTGACCGGAGAGGGCCACGCGCTGATCGCCCGCATCCGCACCCTGTCCGAGGCCGCGCAGGACCGCCTGTTCGAGGGCGTCCCGCCCGCCGACCGCGACGCGTTCTTCCGGGTGGCCCGGCACCTGATGGACCGCCTGCAGGCGGCCGGTCCGGACAGTCCCGCCGGGTGACGGGGCCGCGACCGGTTACGGTGCAGGCGTGCCCGCCGACCGATCAAGCCGCCACCAGTCGACCCGCTCCAGCGCGGCGAAGACGAAGTCCGGCACGCTGCGATAGGTGCGGTAGGAGCGGCCGATGACCTCTCCCGGGAACTCCCGCACCGTACCGTTGCCATAGATCACGAAGCGCACGTCCGATCCGGCATAGCGCCCGGGACCGAGGGTTTGGGTGGCCACGTCCCGGATCACGTCGTTGGCCAGGAGCTCGATATCGAGGTCGGTGAACCCCCGCTGCGCGTCGAGGAACGCGGTCTCCGCCGTCTCGCCCAGACGCCGGACCCGGCGCAGGTGCAGGTTGCCCTCGGGAGTTTCGAGCGGGGTCAGATGGGTCCCGACGATCTCGCCGACCTGGGCCGGCCGGTTGGCCCGCGCGCAGGCCGCGATATCGGCGACGATCCGGTCGCGGACATAGTCGGGCGTGTCGCCGAGCGCCTCGGCCAGCTCCGGGGCGAGGCGCGCCGCCCGCAGCACCCGCAGGGCCAGGGCGACCTCGTCCGGACGCACCTCGCCGGGCGTGTCCCCGTCCTCGTCGGACGAAACCGGGGACGACGCGCCGACCGGATCCTGCAGCAGCAGGGCCCCCTCCTGCGCTGCGTCCGGAGCGGACGCGTCGTCCCCGACCTCGCTTTCGGCTTCGCTCGGAAGGACGTCCTGCACGGCAGCCGTCGTCGCGAAGCTCACGATATTGCTCTTGCCTGTCATCACCGCTGGTCTCCCCACTGACCTTGCCTGCACACCCGCTTCTTTTCGTTTTGTTCTGACGCTGTCCCGCGCCTTGACCGGGCCGCTCGTTCCGCGTCGGCCTCTCCGGGTTCTGAGCAAAAGGGGAACCGGGCTGTTCCGCTACCTGACCGGAAGGCGGTTGTGGACAGTTTTTGGCGGTTTCAGGGGTTATGCACAGAGTTGTGGACAGCTTTCTGACGTCGCGGTCCCGCGTGTCGTCGGCGAATCCCGAAATGACACCCGGCGCCCCCGCCTTTCGACGATATCCCGGACGCCTTGGGGAACGGGACTGCGACTCAGCGGTTGGTGCCGGAGGCCGACCTGCGCGGAAAGGGAATGACCCGGGCCGACGGCTGCAGCCCGAGATCCCCGAGGCAGACCCGCTTGCGCGACTCCTTCAGGATCAGCAGGACGAGGTCCGGGATCAGGCCCGGCGCCTGCGCCTGGGCCAGATCGGCCTCGGCATCGGAAAAGTCCCCGCTGCCGCTTTCCAGCTCGTGAAAGAGCATCAGGATTTCCAGCGCCGCCAGCGCGGTCGGGGCCGCGTCGCGGACGAACCCCATCCACGCGTCATCCCGGAGCGGCATCGACCGGCAGAAGCCGCGCAGCCACGTCTCCCAGATGATCGTCCCGTCGCTGCCGGTCTCGAAGACCGGCCGGAAGCACGCCCGGCCGTCGAGGTCGGCGGCAAGCTCGTCGTGATGGCGCAGCAGCATGTCCCGGATCCGGTGCCGCTTCTCCGGCGTGTCGGTGAGGTCGGGATCGAAGGACGCGATCAGGACGTCCGTCCATTCGTCCCCTTCTATGGCGGCCGGGGCAACGAGGATGCCGGTCACGAAACCGTCGAGTTCGCTGGGCAGAGACCGCGTTTCTTGCGCCAGTGTCGTGATCACGGGCGACCCCGCATCCGTCTGCATCCCTGCCCGACCGCTTTCACTTGCCTGCGCCCGGTCCGCGTCGGACATCGCGCGGGGACCGGGACAGCCCCGTCGGCACGCAGCAAGATTCAAACGCTAAGCGCCGCCCGCGCACCCGGCAATCCGGCCCTAAGGTCCTATCTTTTCGGGTATCTTTCAGACGGGCTGACAAGCGGAACCGGCGCGGGCATCAAGATGGAGCCGGAGAAAACAGCGCGGAGGCCGTCGGCCCGAGACCCCTCGGAGCGACCGCCGGAGACGGTGTGACCGGACCGACGAGCAGGAGTGGAGGACTTGCGGCCGCCGTGCGGCCGTCATGAACAAAGGACACGTCGGCGATGTTCTCGAAACCCAGATCGAATGGCCCGGACCCTGTCAGCCCGGGCGACAGCTACCCGCGCGCGCCCGTCCCGCGGCCGCCCATGCCCCCGTCCCGCGCCGCGGCCTCGCCCGAGGCGCGCGCCCCCGAAACCGGGCGCGTTGCGCCGTCGTTCATCTCGGCGGACATGACGGTGACCGGCCAGGTGCGGACCTCGGGAGAGATCGACATCGAAGGCCGGGTGAAGGGCGATATCGAAGCGCATCGCCTGAACGTCGGCGAGACCGCCGTGATCGAAGGCGAGATCACCGCCGACAGCATCGTCGTGAACGGTCATGTCTCGGGCAAGATCACGGGCCTCAAGGTGCGTCTGGCCTCCACCGCCCGCGTCGAGGGCGACATCTTCCAGCAGACCATCGCGATCGAGTCCGGGGCGCATTTCGACGGCGGCATCCATCGCCGGGGCGACGTGCCGCGCATCGAAGCGCCGACGGTTACCGAGGATCCCGACACCGAACAGCACGCGGATGCGGACCATGACCACCAAGACGAGGATGACGGCTGAGCCCGTCCCGACCGCTGCCGCAACGAGGATGCCCTGACATGGACTTGCCGCTCGATGACATCCCGGGCCTGCTCGACGCGGGCCTGTTCCTGGAAGGACGGTCCCGCGATGGGACCGTCGCGTCGCTGCTCTGCCTTCGGGACGGGGCGCAGACCTCGCTGCTCGATCTGTCCGCGGGCCTCGACCCGGCGGCGCCGGGCCTGACCCGGGCCATGCGCAGCTATGTCTCCGGGCTCATCGAGGTCGGCGACTACCTCGCGGCCCGCAGGAAGACCGACGAGGACGGCGTGACCGAGGCCGATATCGAGCGTGCGGCGCTGGCGCTCGCCTTCCCCCGCCTGAGCGGCGATGCAGCGGCGCTGGAGACCCTCGCGCGGCACCTGCACCTGTTGCAGGGGATCGGCGTGCTGACGGAGGCCCCGGTGCGCGCGCCCGATGCGCCGCCCGAGTCGGTGGCCCCGCACGCGGCGCCGACCGGGACGCCGGTAGAGGACGGTCCAGACGCGTCCCGGATGGAAGACCCGGAGCCCGCCGGGGGCGACCCGGTGCCCGAGGACCCGGAGCCGCCGGCCCCCTCCGGCACGCGCGGCACGTTCCGCCTGACGGGCCTGCTGCGCCGCTGACGCGGGGCCTCAGCGCGCGACGGGCTCCTGCCGGGTGCGCCACCGCCTCAGTTCCGCCGCGACGACCTCGACCTGCACCGGCTTGGTGAAAGTCGCATCCGCGCCTGCCGTCCTGGCCTCCTCGGCCCTAAGGTCGCCGATATGCGAGGTCAGGATGAAGATCGGGAACGGCCGCGCGCCCGGTTCTGCGCGAAGCTGGCGCAGCAGGGTCAGCCCGTCGAGGCCCGGCATCTGCAGATCGAGCAGCAGGAGATCGGGCGTCAGCGTCTCGAGCGCGGCGCGGGCGGCGGTGCCGTCCGGCACGTGAACGACCGTCGCGCCCCGGCCTTCCAGCTTTCGTTGCGTCAGGGCCGCGATGGCCGGTTCGTCCTCGGCAAAGAGAATTGTCTGGCCCGACAGGGATGCGTCGTCCTCGGCCGCGCCGGAGGCCGGCCTGACCGGCAGCCGGAGATCGAAGAAGAAGGTCGAGCCCTCGCCGGGCGTGCTGTGCACGTCGAGGCGCGATCCCATCGCCCGGAGGATGCGCATGCAGATCGCGAGGCCGAGGCCGAAGCCCGGTTGCTGGTTTCCCGGGGGCTGCTCCAGACGTCCGTATTCCTTGAAGATGTTGGACATCAGCTCCGGCGCGATGCCCACGCCGGTGTCGCGGATCTCGAACCGGACGCTGACCTCGGCCCGGGAGATCTCGCGCGAGGTGATCTGAAGCGTCACCGAGCCTGCGCGCGTGTACTTGACGCCGTTCGAGACGAGATTGGCGAGCACCTGTTGCAGGCGGACGCGGTCCACCTCGACCATCGGCAGGCGGGGCGGGGCAATGTTGAGCTGCAACGCCAGCCCCCTCGCGGTCGCGAGCGGCTCGAGGCCGTCGAGAACGTCCCGGCCCATCCGCCTGAGATCCACGGGCGTCGGGGTCAGTCGCATCTCGCCCGAGCCGAGAAAGGACAACTCTAGGATGTCGTCGATCAGTTGCAGCAGGTTCTCGGCCGTGCGCTCGGCCCCGTCCAGTTCGGGGACCGGCGGCCGGATCGTCGCGCGCAATGCCTCGAGCGTGCCGAGCAGGCCGACCATCGGCCCCCGGATGTCATGGGCAAAGGAGGCGAGGAACCGGGACTTCTCGCGGTCGCGCTGCAGCGCCTCGGCCTCGGCCCGGTCGGCCCGGGCGAGCCGCGCCGCCGTTTGCGCCCGATACCCGACCAGCCAGAGCAGCAGCAGCGTGATGCCGAACCCGCCCGCCGCGATCGCGGACTGTTCCGACAAAAGCGACCAGCGGAGGCCGATATGACCGGACCGTTCCGCCGAAACCATCATCCAGCCCTCGGCCACGTCGAGCGGGGAGAACCCGACGTTCCAGAGATAGGGGGCTGATCCCGAGCCCGGCTGGGCAAGTACGGACCCGGGCCGCCCCGCGGCAACGCGCTCCTTCATCCAGTCGGGCAGGTCCGCCCCGACGAAGCGGCCGGCCTGCGGGGACGCGCCCACCACCCGGCCTGCGCCGTCGATCACCACAAGCGCGTGCTGGTCTTCGATGAGGACCCGGAACAGTTCGGCATAGAGGCTCTCGGTCGCGCGTCCGACATAGACCATCGCAGGTCTGCCATCGGCCATCCGCGTGTAGCGACCCGCCGCGATGATGCCGCCAACATAAATCCGGCCGCCGAAAATGTCGCTGATCTCGGCGCGGCCGCTCTGCCGCGACCGGGTCTCGGTGGCGATCAACTGGACGTGCTCGCGCGTGCGGGGGTAACGCGGCAGGACCTCGGGTGCGTTGGACTGGGTGTTGATGATCTGCTCATGCTGGTCGCCCAGCGCGACCACGACAAACCAGCTTCGCAGGCTCCGGGCGTACCGGCCGCAGGTCTGCGCAAGCCGGTCGAGGTCGAAGTCCCGCGTCAGTTCCGGGGCCGTGGCGCAGAACTCGGCCAGGTCCCGCAGCTTGTCGAGCCGCGAGTCGATCAGGTCGCCGGCCAGCGCGGCATGATCCTCGACATGCGCCCGGCGCTCGTCCCGATCTATGCCGATCCCGATCAGGACGGCCACGACCAGCCCGACGATTGCCGGCACCAGCGCTGCAAGGCGCACCAGAACGCGCTGACGATAGGTCAGGACTCCGTAGGGCCTGACCGGGCCTGCCCGCGCTTTCGGGGGAGCAACGGTGTTGTCCTGCTGGTCCATTCGTCCCGCACCTTCGGCCCGCCGGCGCATATCGGACCCAAACCCGGGGTGCAAACCGGTCGCCTGCCCGTCGGCATGCGCTTGCCGAGTGCCGAGCGCCCCCCGCCGCGCCCATGTCCGACGCTTTTCGCGCAGGGCAATCAACTTAGGATAGAGTGTCTTTGGATACGTCCGGAGTTGCTTTCATATATCCCCGGCTGATCTTTCCGGTAAATCCGCTGAATTGGCCTCTCGGCACTCGCGTCTGTTTTATGACAACGGCGACAGCGCCCCTCTCGCGCACCGATTCGAACGCCGCCTGCGACGGGCAATCATGTATTCGTTGCGAATCTTCTGATCGGGGCCTGCAAGCGCCAGTTGAGCACGAATAGCAGCGCAAACGACCACCCCGGCGATACGATCTGCACCTTCCGAAACCCCTTCGGAAATCCGGGCTATCGGACGATAGGGTATACCGCTTTTGTGCGGGGCCTATAGTTCGATAGCAAGAAAAGAAGCGTAACGGACAGAAGGTGATAATATGATTGCTCTGGTAACACGAGATCTTGATACGTCGGCCCGCCTCCTGTCCCTCGCCGACGCCCAATCCCGCGATCGCGTGATTGTCGTCGAAACGATTTCCGAACTCGTTTCGCTGTGGCGCGACGGTGAAATGATGGCCTGCATCGCGGATCTCGATACGCTTCAGGCCGGCGGGGCGGAAAACCTCGCAAAGCTGCGGGCCCTGTCGTACGCAACCCCGTTCTTCATCATCTACGACCGGATCGACCAGACACGTGTGCGGGCCGACGGGTTCCCGGCAGTGAAGACCTGGGTGAACCGGAATGAAAGCCTCGAACTGGATCGCTTCTTCGTTTCGGTCCTGTCGCTGCTCGACGGCGACGGCCGCGCGGATGTCATCCCGGATTCCGTGGTCCAGTACGCCTGCAACATCCATGCGCTGACGGCCCGGGAAGAGGACATCCTGCGCCTCGTCTGCAAGGGCCTGACCGACAAGGAAATCGCCAAGGGCACCCGTCTGGCCGAGGCGACCGTGAAGATGCACGTGCGCAACCTCCGGCAGAAGCTGGACGCGCCGAACCGGGCGTCCGCGATCCTGCGCGTCGTCGAAGTCATGATGTCGATGGACGACTTCCAGCGCCCGCTCCGCCCGATGTTCCGGCGGCCGAGCCCGGCCATCGACAGCCGGATGATGTCGACCGGCGCGTTCTGAACGCCCGCTGCCCGTCCAGATCGAAGGAGCGAAGCCCATGCGATGGAATGTTTTCGGAAGAGGTCGGTCGGACGTGTCGGTCGATGCGCCCGTGCCGTCGACGATCTTCGTGTGGAGCGCAAAGCGCGCGCTGGCGCCGGAGTTCTTCGACCTCGCCTCCCTGCTCAGCGCAGGGCTGCGGGAGGTGTCCCACCTGCGCGACGCCTCGTTCCTGTCGCAGATCGCCCCGGCCGGGGGCGTTCTGCTGGTCGATCTGGACTCGTTCAAGTCGCTCAATGCGGTGGTCGATGACCTGATCTCGGTCCGGCAGGCCAATCCGCGCCTGATGGTCATCCTGGTCCACACGAAAGGGTTCACGCAGAACTCGACCGACAGCTACAGGCTGCCGATCTGCGACGCCACGATCGCCCTGCCCGGCCCCGTGCTGGAGACGCTCGACCTGCTGTCGCAGGCCTGCGCCAACAACGTCATCTGGCAGAAGCGCATGCTGGAACAGGACACCACGGTCGTCATGTTCCCGACCGGGGCGGTCCGCCGGGCGTCCGGGCGCCCCGCCACGGCGGCGTTGCGCCACTAGGGCCGAGCGGTCCGGCCTGGTCTCCGCAGGCATGCGGGCCTGACCCTTTTTCCAGGTTTCTCCTATCCCGAGAACGGAATCTTCATGTCATGGAGATTCCGGAACATGCGGTTCTCATTTCCCCGAATTCAATCCCAACCAAAAAAATGGGCAGCGCAAGCGCTGCCCAGGTCGAGTGCAGGAATGTAAGGCTGTGAGGCGAGAAGAGCAAATTCTCGGGTGAACAGGGAAACGTGTTCAGATCCTTCCTTACATTATTAACATACTTATCCACATGACCCCGTGTCCACGGAAATTAAGGCTGTAGTCCAAAGATCGCCGCACATGGGATTGCTCAAATGAAGCCCTGCGCCTTGGCAATTGCCGTCGCGTGGGCGCGATTCTTTGCATCCAGTTTCGTGCATACCTGGCGCATGATCATCTTCACGGTCATTTCCGTGGCATCGAGCGCATAGGCGATTTCCTTGTTGGTCTTGCCCTCGGCCACCAGCTGCAGGGTCAGGACCTCGCGGTCGGTGATGCTGCGCGCCGCTTCGGAAGCCCCCGGACGCTTCCGGCCAAGGCTGATGTCGGCAGGCAGGAAGACCTGCCCCGACGCGAGGAGCCGGATGATGTTCGACAGCGAGTTCAGGCTGATCGACTTGGGGACGTACCCGCGCGCGCCGGTCTCGATGCACTTCCGCACCACGCTGGGCGAGACCTCGCCCGAGAAGATCGCGGTCACGCCGGGCCGGTTGCGCTCGACAACGTTCTGGATGCTGGAGAGGCCCTCCATCCCGGGCATCCGCACGTCGAGCAGCAGGACATCATAAGGGCCATGCGCATCGAGCCGCGCGACCGCGCTGTCGTAGTCCGTCACCACGTCGAGGGTGATGTCGGGCTCCTGCGACAGTTTCTGGGTCACGGCGTCCAGCAGCAGGACATGATCGTCGGCGATCAGCAGGGACAAGCCTGCAGGACCGGACCCCGCGGCGGTCTTGCCGCGCGTCTCTTGCTGTTCGTTGACCATGCTCTGCCTCGTTCTTGTGCTTGGCGCGGGGCGTGCTTCGTGCCCCCCCCCCCGTCCGCCCCAAAGATGCAGGGCGAAGTTAGTTGGTCCAGCCGGGAATATCCAAAGATATGAACAACGCGCCTGCGCCTATACTATAGAGTGGGCCGGTATCTTGTTTGTGTTGAGGAGCCTAACCCATGAGCCGAGTCTTCAGATTTGCTTGTTGCATTTTGCTGTCGCTCGGCGCCGTTACCGCGCAGGCCGGGTCGGATCCGGAGGTCCTGTTGCAGGCCCGGATCGCCGCCCCGGACAGCGAACCGTGCAGTGTTGCCTATGCCCGCGCCGATCTCGAGGCCCTGCCGCAAGTGCAGTTCACGACCGCTACCCCGTGGACGACCGGAGCCGAGACCTTCAGCGGTCCGTCCCTGCAGAGCGTGCTGGCGGACGCCGGGGTCACGGCGCGGTCCGGCACGATGATCCTGCGCGCCTCGAACGACTATTTCACCGAGGTTCCGCTGGAGGCCGTCGAGCCGGAGTTCCCGATCGTCGCCACCCGCCGCGACGGTCAGCCGTTCTCGCTGCGCGAGAAGGGGCCGCTCTGGATACTCTACCCGTTCGATGCCGACGAGACCTACCGAACCGACCTCGCGTTGTCACGCAGCGTGTGGCAGTTGGTGGAAATCGACGTCACGCTTGATTGACATGCTCCGCGCCTTTCTCCGGTCCATGGGCCGGGCCCCGGAACGCAGCGCCACGCTGGGTCTGGTTCTGGTGGCCATTTGCATCGCCGCTGTCTCGTTCGGGCTGTTCACGGCCCGGGCGCAGCTCACCGCGCTCCGCAGCACGGATCGCGAGGACGTCGCCTGGCTCGCCAGCCAGATCGAGCTGGAGCATTACCATTACCAGCGCGCCCTCAGTGTCGCGTCGGTCAAGCCCGGATCATTGCAGGACGACCTCGACCGCGAGATCCGGCGCCGGTTCGACATCTATTACAGCCGGGTCGACATCCTTCTGGCCTTCTTCCAAAATGCCGGGTCCCTCGACACCCTGACCTATGACGCGGAGGGACAACTCGCCCGGGTGCGGGAGTACCGCGACACCGTGGCGGGCCGTCTCGACGAGACCTCGTCCCTGCCCCCCACGCTGGTCGACAGCCTGCTGGACGACAGTGAGCAGGTCGAAGGACTGCACAGGAGCCTGACGATGGCCGCGATCCAGACCGCCACGCTGCGCGACCAGGTCGCCTTCGGGTCTGCTGTGCAGCGCATGTCGGCGGTGCTCGCCGGGCTCTACGTGCTGCTTGCGGCCCTGCTGACGCATTCGCTGCTTCTCGTGATGGCGCTGCGCCGGCTGCGCTCGCAACTCCATCTGGCGGAGGTCGAACGCGACAACCTGCGCGCCACGATTTCGGCCGCGCCGATCCCGCTGCTGATCTGCGACTGCGACGGCACCATCCGCAGTGCGAATGCAATGGCGCTGGAGCTTCTGCGCAGCCCCGAGCCCCCCGTTCAGGGCACGCGGCTGCAGGGCTGGATCGCACCGCCGGACGCGCCGACGGAAGGCGCGGTGCTGGCCGATGCGAACGACCTGCGCACCGCCGACACGACCACGGAATGGTCGCTGCAACGCTTCGACGGCACCGCGATTCCGGTTGCGATCCGGGTCTCGCAGGTCGGGCTCAGCAACCGGGAAACGCTGTGCCTCGTCGGCCTGACCGACCTGTCCGACTCGGTCCGCCTGCAGGCCAACCTCCGCCACGCGCGCGAGGAAGCTGCCGCCGCGCAAAAGGCGCGACGCAGTTTCCAGGAAAGCGTCAACCACACGCTGCGCACCCCGCTGCACACGCTGCTGGGCAGCCTTGAGGCGATGGACAACAACGCCTCCGGGGAGGCCGGCCTGAGCGCCGACCTCGGGCGGGTGCGCACCGCGGCGCAGGACGCCGTGGCCGGGGCCGAGGCCCTTCTGCAGCGGATGGAGGGCGACCGCACCCCCGCCGCACCCCTGGCCCCGCCCGCAGCGGCGTCCGACGTTGGGGACCACATTCCCCGCACGGTGCTGGTGGTCGAGGATCACCCGGCCAATCACCAGCTTCTGTGCGACGCGGTGGCGAAGCTCGGCTGCGCGGTCGCGGCCGCCTCGGACGGGCAGGAGGCCATCTCCGAGGCCGAAGCCTTCGAATACGACGTGATCCTGCTCGATCTGAACCTCCCGGATGTCTCCGGCGGTGATGTGGCGAAACGGATTCGCAGTGGCGGCGGGCCGTCTTCACGGGCGAAGATCTGCGCCGTCTCGGCCCACGTCCGCGACGCGGATCGCCCCTGGCTGGAGGCTGCCGGGATCGATTTCTTCCTGAAGAAACCCGTGACCGCCGACCAGCTGCGCGCCTGCCTCGACGACATGGCGCGAAAGGCCGCCCAACCGGCGCCCGGAACGGAGCGGCAGACGATCGTGGCGGACACCTGGGCCGAGGCGGTCTCGGGCCTCGGCGAGGCGGAAGCCGCCCGGCTGTTGCAGGGTGTCTTTCTCGAGACCGAGGACCTGCTCGACGCCGTCGCGCAGGGGCCGGACCCCGACCGGATCGCCGAGTTGTCCAATGCCAGTCACCGGGTTTGCGGCCTCTGCGCGATGCTCGGCCTCGACGCCCTCAGCGCCACCCTCGCAACCCTCGAGGACGCGCTGAGCGAACCGGGCACACCGCGCCTGACCGAGGTCGCCGACGCGTGCCGGGAGGCCCTGCGCGAGACCCGCACCAGCCTCGTCCCGCAGGTGCCGGTCGCCTGACCGGGGCGGGGCGCGCCCCACTCGAACGGCACATCCGATAGGATGCGGACCGACAGGCTACAGGTTGTGCCGCAGTCGGCGACGGGGCGGGATCGGGCCTCGACAGCCGGGGATCGGGCCGACAGGGTGGCACTGCCGAGGGCCCATGGGCCTTCGGTCTGCTGTCGACACCTGGAGGACCAAGCCGTGTCAGCCCCCTTTGTGACCCGCCGCGATGCGCTCCGCCTGGGACTGGGAGCACTGGCGCTCGGCCTGCCCGGCACCGTCCGGGCAGACGCCATCGCAGCCGCCGAAGCGCTGGTCCTCAGCTTCTCCGACGAGCTGCAGCGCGTCGTCGCGGGAAGTGGTTCGGCCGCGGCGCGGGTCTCGGGCGTACGGACCCTGCTGGAGAGGTTCACCAATCTCAGCCTGATCGCCGGATCGGTCCTCGGGCCGACGGGACGCACGCTCAGCCGGGGGGAACAGCAGATGTTCCTCGACACCTTCACCGGCTACCTCGCGCGCAAGTATGCCAGCCGCTTCACCGAATTGCGGGGCGCATCGCTGGAGGTGCTCCGGTCGCAACCGGTGAACAGCTATGTCGAGGTCCTCGCCCGGGCCAACCTGACCACGCGCGCGCCGCTGAACGTGCAGTTCCTCGTGGTCGAACGCGGCGGGCGCACGGCCATCTTCGACGTGCGGGTCGAAGGCTACGGCCTGCTGCGCGCCGAACGGGACGAGATCGGCGCGCTGATCGACAGCAACCAGGGCCGGATCGACGCCGTCATCGCTGCCCTGCGCACGATGTAGGGCGGCCCCGGCGCACGCGGCCGGGGAACGAAAAGTCCGGCATGGCGCGGGCCTGTCACGACGGTGTAACACGGCGGTGGAAGAGACGCGGCACCAGATCGGAGGGTCCGCCATGATCCCAGCCTTCACCGCCCCCGGACGCTTCTGGCGCGGCAACCTGCACACCCATTCCACCCGCTCGGACGGCGCGCTGGAGCCCGAGGAGGTCTGCCGCCGCTACCGCGCCGAGGGCTACGACTTCCTCGCGCTGACCGACCATTTCGTCGGGCTCTACGGCTTCCCGATCGTCGACACGCGCCCGTTCCGGGGCAACGGCTTCACGACGATCCTCGGCGCCGAGCTGCATTCCGGCGCGATGGCCAATGGCGAGTTGTGGCATATCCTCGCCGTCGGCCTGCCCGATGATTTCGCTCCCTCGCACAGCCCGCATTTCCTGCCGGTCGAGGGCCAGGAAAGCGGGGCCGACCTCGCTGCCCGCGCCCGCGCCGCCGGGGCCTTCGTAGCCATCGCGCACCCGCAATGGTCCGGCCTGACGCTGGAGGACGCGCGCAGCCTCGAGGCGGCCCATGCCGTCGAGGTCTACAACCACGGCTGCGCGATGGGCTGCGACCGCCCGGACGGCTTTCACACGCTCGACCTGCTGCTGAGCGAGGGCCGCCGCCTCGACCTGATCGCCACCGACGACGCGCATTTCACCGAGCCGGACCATTTCGGCGGCTGGGTGATGGTGAAGGCCGAGGAGAACACCCCCGACGCCCTGCTCGCGGCGCTCAAGGCGGGGGCCTACTATTCCAGCCAGGGCCCCGAGCTGCGCGGGATCGAGATCGAGGGGAACACCCTGCGGGTCACCTGTTCGGCCGTCGCCGCGATCATCGTGCAGGGTCAGGGGTCGGCCGCGACCGCGTTGCACGGGTCGTCGCTGACCCAGGGCGACGTGCCGCTCGACCGCTTCGCCAACTCGCCCTGGATCCGCGTGACGGTGATGGACCGCGCCGGGAAACGGGCGTGGTCGAACCCGATCTGGCTCGACGACTGACGGGCGCGCTGCGCCGTCACCCGCCGCCCTGCCCCCGGTCCGATGGACAAGCCCGAGCCGGCCGCGCTAAGCCTTGTGGCCAGCGAGGCCGCCCCGGGACGGTGGCAGGGAGGATGCATGAGCGCTGAGAGCAGCACCGGGCCGACGTCCATCGACGAGACGATCGCGCTTCTTTCCAGGCAGAACTACGTCTGTGGCCGGGACCTGGGCACGGTCGTCTTCCTGGCCCTGACACTCGGCAAGCCGATCTTCCTCGAGGGCGAGGCCGGGGTCGGAAAGACCGAGATCGCCAAGGCGCTGGCCGCCGCACTTGGACGCAAGCTGATCCGGCTGCAGTGCTACGAGGGGCTCGACGCCGCCTCGGCGATCTACGAGTGGAATTTCGCCGCCCAGATGATCGCCATCCGCACCGCCGAGGCGGCCGGGTCCGCTGATCGCGCGCAGCTTCAGAAGGAACTCTTCTCGGACGAGTTCCTGATCCGGCGGCCGCTGCTCGACGCGATGCAGCCCCATCCCGAGGGCCCGCCGGTCCTGCTGATCGACGAGATCGACCGCACCGACGAGCCGTTCGAGGCCTTCCTGCTCGAAGCCCTGTCCGACAGCCAGGTCACGGTCCCCGAGATCGGGACGATCCGGGCCGAGACGCCGCCGATCGTGGTCCTGACCTCCAACCGGACCCGCGAGGTGCATGACGCGCTGAAGCGGCGCTGCCTCTATCACTGGGTCGAGTATCCGAGCTTCGAGCGCGAGATGGCGATCCTGCGCGCCCGCGTGCCCGAGGCCGCCGAGACGCTGTCGCGGGAGATCATCGCCTTCGTGCAGGCGCTGCGGGCCGAGGACCTCTTCAAGGCGCCGGGCGTGGCGGAAACCATCGACTGGGCGCGCTGCCTGCTGGCGCTCGACACGGTGGCCCTGTCGCCGGACATCATCACCGACACGCTCGGGGCCGTTCTGAAATACCAGGACGACATCGCCCGGGTGCAGGGCTCGGAGACGGCCCGCATCCTCGACACCGCGCGCACGCATCTGGCGCAGGCGTCCTGAGACCGCGATGGAACGCCCGGTCCCGCAGATGCCGGATGAGGGTCGGCTGACCGACAACGTGGTGCATTTCGCCCGCGCCCTGCGCAAGGCCGGGGTCAAGGTCGGCACGGCGCAGGTCGAGGACGCAGTCCGGGCGCTGGCGGCGGTCGGCTTCTCGCGGCGCGAGGACTTCTACCACACCCTGCGGGCCGTGCTGATCACCCGGGCCGAACACCTCGAGCTCTACGACCGGCTGTTCGCCCTGTTCTGGCGCGATCCGGACTACGTCGCGCGGATGATCCACATGCTGTCGCCGTCGGTGAAGAAGGACGCGCCGCCCGCGAAGAAGAAGGCCGCCGAGCGCCGCGCCGCCGAGTCGCTGACCAACCAGCCCGAGATGCCCCCGCGCGGTCCCGAGCGGGAGGAACTGGAGATCGACGCGCGGTTCAGCCTGTCGGAGGCGGAAACCCTGCGCAGGATGGATTTCGACCAGATGAGCGCGGCCGAAAGTGCGGCCGCGGCCCGGATGGTCCGGTCGCTGCGCCTGCCCCTGCCGCCGCTGGCAAGCCGCAGGACCCGCCGCGCCGCGCATGGCCCCCGGGTCGACGCGCGCGCCACCCTGCGCACCGCCTTCCGCCGCGGCGGCGAGGTCGAGCAGCTCGTGACCGCCGAGCCGCGCACGCGCTATCCCGACCTCGTGGTGCTCTGCGACATCTCCGGCTCGATGAGCAGCTATGCCCGGATGATGATGCAGTTCCTGCACGCCCTTTCCGTCGCCCCCAGGAGCGAGGCCCGGCGGCAGTGGGGCGCGGTCCATGCCTTCACCTTCGGCACGCGGCTGACCAACATCACCCGCGCCCTGTCCCGCCGCGATCCGGACGCCGCCCTCGAGGCCGTCGCGCGCGAGGCGCAGGACTGGCACGGCGGCACCCGGATCGGCGACGCGCTGGAGCGCTTCAACAAGGACTGGTCGCGCCGGGTGCTGACGCGCGGCGCGGTGGTGATGCTGATCTCGGACGGGCTCGAACGCGGCGACGCGGCGCATCTCGCCCGGCAGGCCGAACGGCTGGCGCTGTCCTGCCGCCAGCTGATCTGGCTGAACCCGCTGCTGCGCTACGAGGGCTTCGCCCCGGAAGCGGCCGGGATCCGGGCGCTCCTGCCCCATGTCAGCGGGCTTTATGCCTGCCACTCGCTGCAGAGCCTCGACCAGCTCGCGGCCCTTCTGGCGCGTCCGCCGGGCCGGTCCGCGGCCTGAGCGCGCGCGGGTCGTTGCCGTCGCCCCGGCCTGCGACGGATCGTCTGAAATTATCCCCCTTGCCAGACCGCCGGTTCGCGGTAGGCTTTCCGAGGACGACAGGGAGGAGTCCGGGCGCCCGCTCCGGGAGCTCGGGATAAACTATGGATATGACCGGTGAATACCGGATCGGGGCACCGCGGACCGAGGTCTGGGCGGCGCTCAACGACCCGGCTGTTCTGAAGGCCTGCATTCCGGGCTGCGAAGAACTCGACAAGACCTCGGACACCAGTTTCGAGGCCAAGGTTGTGCAGAAGATCGGACCGGTGAAGGCAAGATTTGCCGGCACCGTGGAACTGGCCAACATCAACGCCCCCGAAAGCTACACGATCCAGGGCGAGGGCAACGGCGGCGTGGCCGGTTTCGCCAAGGGCGCGGCCGACGTGCACCTTGCCGAGAACGAGGACGGCTCGACGACGCTGTCCTACGAAGTGCATGCCACGGTCGGCGGCAAGCTCGCGCGGCTCGGCAGCCGTCTCATCGACTCGACCGCCACGAAGCTCGCCACCCGGTTCTTCGAGGCCTTTCAGGCGCATCTGGACCCGGAGGCCGAAGCCCCCCGGTCCGACGAGGACGAGACCGACGCGGCGGCGGGCCCGTCGGCCTAGGACCGCCGGCGCACGCGGCCGGGCTGCGGACCGTGCGCCACCATGAACCAACAGGGGGCAACCGCCGACGACAGGCGGGTCCCTGCGGCAAGGGAGGAACCAGACGCCGATGACCCAGGTTACACTTACTGTGAACGGCAAGTCCGTGTCGCGCGACGTGCCCGACACCATGCTGCTCAGCGAATTTCTGCGGGAAGAACTCCGCCTGACCGGCACCCATGTCGGCTGCGACACCTCGCAGTGCGGCGCCTGCGTGGTGCATCTCGACGGCCGGGCGGTGAAGTCCTGCACGGCGCTCGCGGTGGCCCATTCCGGCAGCGCGGTCACCACGATCGAGGGTCTCGCGTCGGGCAAGACACTCCACCCGATGCAGGAAGCCTTCAACGAGCACCACGGTCTGCAGTGCGGGTTCTGCACCACCGGCATGATCATGACCGGCGTGGACATGGTGAACCGCTACAAGGCGGCGGGCAAAGCCCTGACCCCGGAGGCGATCCGCAAGGAGCTTGAAGGGAACATCTGCCGCTGCACCGGCTATCACAACATCGTCAAGGCCATCGAAGACGCCGCCACCCGCATGGATGGCATGGCGCAGGCCGCGGAATAGGGAGGGTCGCAGACATGGGCACCGGGATCGGCGCGCGCGTCAAGCGCAAGGAAGACAGACGGTTCATCACCGGCAAGGGCAAGTACACCGACGACATCCGCATGGAGAACCAGGCCTACGCGGCCTTCGTGCGCTCGCCGCACGCCCACGCGAAGGTCACCGGCATCGACAAGTCGGCCGCCCTCGCGATGGAAGGGGTGATCGACGTTCTCGACGGGCACCAGCTGACCGGGGACGGGATCGGCAACCTCATCTGCGGCTGGGCGATCTCGTCGCGCGACGGCTCGCCGATGAACATGGGCGCCTGGTCGGCGCTTGCCACCGAGAAGGTGCGCTACGTCGGCGACGCGGTGGCCGTGGTCATCGCCGAGAGCCAGGCGCTCGCCCGCCAGGCGGCCGAGATGGTCGAGGTGAGCTACGAGGAACTGCCCGCCGCCGTCTTCGCCGACAAGGCGCTTCAGCCGGGCGCCCCGCAGGTGCATGACAATGCCCCCGGCAACCTGATCTTCGACTGGGTGATCGGCGAGGAAGAGGCGACCGAGGCCGCGCTGGCCGGGTCCGCGCATGTCGTCGACATCGACCTGACCAACAACCGCCTGTCACCGAACCCGATGGAGCCGCGCGCCGCCGTCGCCACCTATGACGAGGCAGAGGACCACTACACCCTCTACACCACCTCGCAGAACCCGCATGTCGCCCGCCTCGTGCTGTCGGCCTTCTACCAGGTGGCGCCCGAGCACAAGCTGCGGGTCATCGCGCCTGACGTGGGCGGCGGCTTCGGCTCGAAGATCTACATCTACCCCGAGGAAATCACCTGCCTCTGGGCCTCCATGCGGACCCAGCGCTCGGTCAAGTGGACGGGGGACCGGTCCGAGGCCTTCATGACCGACGCCCACGGCCGCGACCACATCTCGAACGTGAAGCTGGGCTTCGACGCCGATCACCGGATCACCGGCCTGAAGATCGAGACCATCGCCAACCTCGGCGCCTACATGTCGCTGTTCTCGTCGGTCACGCCGACCTACCTGCACGCGACGCTCTACTCGGGCCAGTACGTGATCCCGCACATCTTCGGCAACGTGAAGGCGGTCTACACCAACACCGTGCCGGTCGATGCCTATCGCGGGGCGGGACGTCCGGAAGCCTGCTACATGATCGAGCGGGCGATGGAGGTGGCCGCGCGGCAGCTCGGCGTCGATCCGGCCGAACTGCGCCGCAAGAACTTCATCAACGAGTTCCCGTACCAGACCCCGGTCATCCTGACCTATGACGCCGGCGATTTCGGCGGCAACCTCGACAAGGCGATGAAGGCCGCGGACGTGGCGGGCTTCGCCGCCCGCAAGGCCGAAGCCGCCGCGCGCGGCAAGCTGCGCGGGATGGGCTACTCGTGCTACATCGAAGCCTGCGGCATCGCGCCGTCGGCGGCGGTGGGCTCGCTCGGCTCGGGCGTCGGCCTGTGGGAGTCGGCCGAAGTGCGCGTCAACCCGGTCGGCACCATCGAGATCCTGACCGGCTCGCACAGCCACGGCCAGGGCCACGAGACGACCTTCGCGCAGATCGTGTCCGACCGCTTCGGCGTGCCGATGGAGAACGTCTCCATCGTCCACGGCGACACCGACAAGGTGCAGTTCGGCATGGGCACCTACGGCTCGCGCTCCGGCGCCGTCGGCATGAGCGCCATCGTCAAGGCGATGGACAAGATCGAGGCCAAGGTGAAGAAGATCGCCGCGCACCAGCTCGAGGCGTCCGAGGACGACATCGTGATCGAGGGCGGCGAGGTCAAGGTGAAGGGCACCGACCGCAAGCTGGCCTGGCATGAGATCGGACTGGCCGCCTACACCGCGCACAACCTGCCGCCGGACATGGAGCCGGGCCTGAAGGAGGGGGCGTTCTACGATCCGTCGAACTTCACCTTCCCCGCGGGCTGCTACATCGCCGAGGTCGAGGTCGATCCGGACACCGGCGTCACCGAGATCATCCAGTTCACCGCCGCCGACGACTTTGGCACGATCATCAACCCGATGATCGTCGAAGGCCAGGTGCATGGCGGGGTGGCGCAGGGCATCGGCCAGGCGCTGCTGGAGCAAGTCGTCTACGACGAGGACGGCCAGCTGATCACCGGCTCGTACATGGACTACGCGATGCCGCGCGCCGATGACGTGCCGTTCTACACGATCGAGCACAACACGACCGTCTGCCCCTCGAACCCGCTCGGGATCAAGGGCTGCGGCGAAGCGGGGGCCATCGGCGCCCCGCCCGCCGTCATCAACGCGATCACCGACGCGATCGGCACCGACGCGCTGTCGATGCCCGCCACGCCGCAGAAGGTGTGGATGGCCTTGCAGTCCACCGCGTCGCTTCAGGCCGCCGAGTAGGAGGAGGGAAACCATGTACGAGGCAACCTACCACAAGCCCGCCTCCGTCGACGCCGCCGCGGCCGCGATGGCCGGGGCGGAAGACGGCAAGTTCCTGGCCGGGGGGCAGACCCTGCTCCCCACC